>NZ_JBICMV010000035.1:0-504672 GCF_043106745.1 Vibrio sp. CJQ_6
TTGAACATAAGCAAAGTAACAGTCTGGAGATGGAGGAAAGAAGGTCGTCTCCCTGCGGCTTGTGCAATCAGTCCAAGAGTGGTCGGATGGAAGCGTGAAACTATTGAGTCATGGCTCGAAGAACAAACAACAGAGCTACCGTACTAGAGGCGTAAGTGAATGAACATACAAACTAACGAACGCACTTACATTACAGACTTACGTACCAAGCTTAAGCAGCAATTTATTCAAGAAATGCATAACGCGAATAAAGATCCAGATAAGGGCATTACCTTCGACGTGATGTTTGACGCTTACGAAGCTGCAAAAGCGGAAGGAAAATGTTTTGAGAACCCAGCCCAATTACAAGCCGCGGTTGGTGGGAGGTATGTAAAAGCTCAAATAGCATTTCAAGTACTCGCTTCTGCTCAACCTAATACGAATCGATATAATCGAGAAGTTCCCCAGTGGTTTTCCAGCCCGCTAGAAACTGCACTAAAACTCGACATAGCGGCTTTGTGGCAAGCTGTAGAAAGTGACATTGCTAGTATTGTAGAAAGTCGAGTAAAGATAGCTGAACACTGTTCTGAACAGAAACGCCTACAAGCATTACAATCCAGTGAGCTGGTCGAAGAGCTTCAAGACAAACTTGATGAGCTGAAAGAACTACCAGGACAACTGAGTGAACTAAAGATCGACAATGAGCGCTTAAAAACCGAAGTGAGCAGACTTGAAAACAAAGCCTCAACTTTACAAGCTAGTTCAGACTCTTCATTTGCCTTTCAACGCGACAATGCTGTATTGGAAGACAACAATGCGAAGCTTAAATCTGAAAATCAGAATATGAGAAAAGAACTTGAGCGAACTGCCGCCCTCTTGCAAGAAACGCTTATCAAGAAAGCTAACTTAGAAGGTCGCTTAGAAGAACGCGGCGAGTTTTCTAACACTACCAACGAAAACGCGACCTCAAGCTAATTCTGAATCACGATGAACCATTCCCACTCGTGGGAATGGCTATAAAATACTACCTAAAATCGAAATTTAATGCACAGATGTTCTGGAACAATAAAGTTTGTACAGTGACCAGAAAGTTTGTACATAAAGGCAGGTTTGGAATAATAAAGTTTGTACACTAATTTCTAACCTTCGCTAAATCAGAACCTTAGAGACCATGAGTTTTGTAGGGCAGAGCTAGGTCCAGACGCAGCAGCAAGCAGACAATACGCGATAGTAACAAACTTTATTGTACCGATTGCTGTAAGTGCCTGATCTACTGTCCTAGCTGTGTACAAACTATATTGTGCGAAAACAACAGAATGCTGTTCAGTGCGATCGCAAAGGTCAACTTTATGTGGATATTGGAATGAACAATGTTCGCGCTATCACACATTAAAAGCGAGAAGACTCATGTTTCGTTTTTCTGTCGCTATTCCCATTACATCGAAATCGTCGACTCAATTCTCGAAGCGTTTGCAGCCGAACAAAGCTTAGTCATTGAAAGCAGAGAAAATTCCCCCACAAATTAAAGCAAGATCCCATAGCACCTCACAAATCACTATCGAACCGCTGACTCATTCCCACGCATGGGAATGACGACAAAGAGAGTCCAACTACGAACTGGTTCCTAAAGTGCAGACCGCGAGTTAAGAACCACCCTTTTTACAAGCTTAGCGCCTATCTTGACTAATAATCTTCTCCAAAATTTCTTTTTTATATTCAGTAAGTAATGCTTCACTCTCTAGCTTTTCTATTTCGTTGTTCAAATGTTCACCATGAACTGGAAACAGATCCAACAGTTCTTTATGTGCGACTATTTGAACATTAATTTCAACGATTTTGGTGTTTAACTGATCTTGGTATTGTCGCTCTTCGCTAACAGGCTCTGGCTCTAAATACCCTTGGCCGACTCTATGCTTTTCTTGTGTGACTTTTTTGCCCCCGACGGCAACAAATTGAGCGTTATTTATTCGAGGAGGGCTTAATCGCACAACCTTTCCTTCTTGTTCGAGTATTTTCAAAATTCGATAAGACTGATTATTAAATCTCTCAATTTGTTCATCAGTACAGTAATACTCATCAAGCATCGGTTTAAGCAGTGCTTGGTAGCTATACAGGTCAAAATATTCGTCAGTCTCAAAAGACTTAAGGCTTTTGAGGCCGATTTTGTATAACTGCATTGTCCCAACTCTCATACATAAACACCTGCTGTCACTTAAATATTGGTATAATATATTATGCTAGGATTATTTGGTCAATCAGTTGTTAGATAGCGTATAAATATGGAGTTATGTACACTTGATAAAGTAGTAATGAAAAAGAATAAGAAATGAACAATCTGGCAAAAGAAATATCAAAAAACATTGCAGCTCAGAGACAGAGATGTGGTTTATCAAGCACTGAAGCAAGCTTAAAAGCGGGATTTAGCAGAAGCTACCTAAGTAAAGTTGAGAAAGATGGTGTCAGAATCACAATTGAAAAGCTTTATCAGCTAGCTCGAATTCTCGATTGTGAGGTAACTGATCTTTTACCAGTAGACCGTCCAGACTTGTTAGAATAGATGAAGCTTAAAGCCTTAAGCTTTCACGAACAACTACACTGCTCTCGCAGTGTAGATTTCTACCTGTGTAGTTCCTTTGCCTATTTTAGAAAAACACCATCCACTTCACTGATAAGTCAGTATCTTTTCTGCTTTTATGCATCCTTTGGTATAGTCATGAAATGCATTTGTACTGAGCTGGCTAGTAGCATGGGATCGACAATCAATAAATCAAAGCTATCTGAAACCGACATCATCACGAAATTCATTCTTCCTGCTATCAAAGATGCAGGATGGGATGATATGTCTCAAATCCGTCAAGAAGTTAAACTGCGTGACGGTAAGGTCATTGTTCGTGGTCAGGCAGCGGCGAGGAAAAAGGTTAAGTCTGCGGACATCGTCCTTTACCATAAACCGAGCATGCCTCTAGCCGTTGTCGAAGCAAAAGCGAATAAGCATGAAATCGGCAAAGGTATGCAACAAGGTCTAGATTACGCCAGCTTACTTGAAGTCCCTTTTGTCTTTGCCTCAAATGGCGACGGTTTTATCTTCCACGACAAAACCAACCCAGCTCAACTCGAAACTGAAATTCGACTTGAAGACTTCCCGACACCTCAGCAACTATGGGACAAGTACTGCGTTTGGAAAGGCTACAAAACCGAGCACCTTCCAGTTATTACTCAAGATTACCATGATGATGGTAGCGGTAAGTCTCCGCGCTACTATCAGCTACAGGCGATAAACAAAACTGTGGAGGCGGTCGCAGCAGGACAAAACCGTGTACTCTTGGTTATGGCAACAGGTACGGGCAAAACTTACACTGCATTCCAGATTATTTGGCGACTGTGGAAGTCCCGAGCCAAAAAACGCATCCTATTTCTAGCAGACAGAAACGTTCTGGTCGATCAAACTAAGAGGAACGATTTCCAGCCGTTTGGCCCCGCTATGACTAAAGTCACTGGTCGAACAGTCGATCCCGCTTACGAAATCCACTTAGCTCTGTATCAAGCTCTGACTGGCCCAGAAGATCACCAAAAAGCATACAAACAGGTCGATCCTGATTTCTTTGATCTTATTGTCGTTGACGAGTGCCATCGTGGCAGTGCCGCTGAGGACAGCGCATGGCGCGAGATTCTTGAGTATTTCGGTTCAGCGACTCAAATAGGGCTAACCGCGACACCGAAAGAAACCGATATCGTGTCTAACACCGAGTACTTTGGCGATGCCATTTATACCTACTCTCTAAAGCAAGGTATTGAAGACGGTTTCTTAGCCCCTTACAAAGTTGTGCGTGTAGATATCGATGTAGATTTACAAGGTTGGCGACCAACCAAAGGACAAGTCGATAAACATGGTGAAGTCATCGAAGACAGGATCTATAACCAGAAAGACTTCGACAGAACTATGGTCATTGATGAGCGAACAGAACTGGTTGCACAGACCATCACCAGCTACCTCAAGCGCACCGACCCGATGGCGAAGACCATTGTGTTCTGCAATGACATTGACCATGCAGAACGTATGCGACGAGCGCTGATCAACTGCAACCCTGAGCAAGTTGCTAAAAATGAAAAATACGTAATGAAAATCACTGGTGATGATGAAATCGGCAAAGCTCAGCTTGATAACTTCATCAGCCCCAAAAAGGCTTACCCTGTTATCGCAACCACCTCAGAACTTATGACTACAGGTGTCGATGCAAAAACTTGCAAACTGGTTGTTCTTGACCAGGGCATTCAGTCGATGACCAAGTTTAAGCAGATTATCGGTCGCGGTACTCGTATCGATGATCGTTACGGAAAGCTATGGTTTACCATTCTCGACTTCAAAAAGGCGACTGAACTGTTCGCTGATGAGCGCTTTGATGGTGTCCCTGAGCGAGTTAAAGAGACAAAACCAGAAGACTTCGATACCGATGATGGACTCGATGAGATCATCGATGGTGAGGATGAACTTGAACAAGATGATCCATTTGAAGGGGAAGATATCGACCCTGAAAGCATCCATGAACCAGAGGCTTTATACGACTCAGGTTCATCTCCTTCTGACGGTAGCAATTCCGATGATGATTGGCAGGATGAAAACCGAGTTAGAAAGTTCCATGTCAACGGTGTAACGGTGAAAGCCATTGCCGAACGTGTTCAATACTACGATTCCGACGGTAAACTCGTAACCGAGTCGTTCAAAGACTATACCCGCAAGACGATGGCAAAACAGTTCACCTCAATGGATGACTTTGTTAAGCGCTGGCAAGATGCCGATAAAAAGCAAGCAATCATTGATGAACTGGCAGAGGAAGGCATCATCTGGGAAGCATTAGAGCTGGAAGTCGGCAAAGATCTCGACCCATTCGACATGATTTGTCATGTCGTGTATGACCAACCAGCACTCACCAGAAAAGAACGTGCAGACAACGTCAAAAAGCGCAACTACTTCACTAAGTACGGTGAAACGGCTCAGCAGGTGTTGAACAACCTACTGGACAAGTACGCAGACGAAGGCGTTCAAGAGATTGAGAATATTCATGTACTCAAAGTTAAGCCTTTTGACGAGATGGGACGCCCTGCTGAAATCGTCAAAAAGTGCTTTGGTGGTAAAGAGCAGTACTTAGAAGCTATCAGTGAACTAGAGTCGGAAATCTATCAATCGGCATAGCTCGTGAACCACAGCTAAATACAAAAATACACAAGAGATGTTTTAGATGTTACCTGGTTCCATATGGTTGGAGTTGTCTGTCTTCAACATACTACTGTAGAGAGCTACACAATATGTTTAAAGACGTGATTCCTATAGTTCACAAGCCTCCTAACACCTCTACATTGGACTGGATAGATCAACATTCCCGCCACAATAAGACCACCAGTCCTAACGACTTTACAGACAATGCAGTGATATTGGTATCCCAACTTTTGGGGTTAGTCAGTTAGCCTATCAATACCAGATAACATTTCCGTGGCATAAACCATAATATTAACAGGCGATTGTTATAGAGCAGCAATTTATAATCAGTGCAAATTTTAAAGCTTATCTACACCTTGCAAGTTACGTCAATTCCATTAAATTACAGCACATTAGACAAAAAGCGTGCATGTGAAGAAAAAATCTCCAAGACCCGAGATGAGATACAGTTTGAGGCATTTTTCTATATCCAGTGTTTATCCAATCCAAGACGAAATACTTGTGCAACTATCGGTCTGATCCAAATGAGTACGAAAGGCCATTTTGATAACGTTGATGGAGTATCGACATGCTGTACGCACACTAACTACATTGCTTGGCGAAAAGTGCCTGGAAGGAACAACATCTATGATAAACATATCTGACAGCATACAATTTGGTTTTGATGTTGCAACTAGTATAACAATCATCGCTACTGCCCTAACTTGGGTTTACACAAAGCGGCAGGAAGATAAAGATAATATAAAGCGCGATGTTGATGAGAAAGTACGCTCTAGCGCATTGATGACTATTAATGAAAGTATAAAGGAGTTGGAGCCATTTTATGTAGATTGCGCAACAGCAAGCACTTCTCTAAGAAAAAGTGTCGATAACATCATTGACAAGCCTATCTTCGAAATGAACTCAATTGAAATAGAATTGTTAATTAACACATTGAGTGAAATGGTAGATAAAGAGCAAAAATTACAATCTGCATACCAAGAGTTTCGAAAGAAAATGATATATCGATTGTACTTTATTCGGCCTGTTTTACTTTCAATGAGTGATTCACGTGAGATACTGATTTCCCTTGAGCAATCAGTAGACTCAAAAAACCTTGATGACTACACTAGCTGCATCCAGCCTCTAATTAAAATTGCAGAAATCGTAAAAGCTCACATCGATGAGAGCAAACATGTAAAGTTTGATACGAATAACGACATCAAGCTTAATGCCAAGCTAAGTTTTATGTTATCTGACGAGCAGAAGAGAATAGCATCAACTCAATACAAACATGATTTAGTTGAACACTTAAATGTTCTTTTTAATTACTGTAAAGAATCACTTTTATGTTTAAGCGCTGTTAGCGGGAAAATGTTAAGCAAAGACAGCCGAAATCTTGGTGAATGGAAGCAGCAAATTGATAGTCCTGATGGAGGACAATGGGCTGTTGAAGACTTTTCTGAGATGTTCCATAGTTTTTGGCAGACAAGTGAGAACTTACGACTTAACACTGTCCTCAAGACTTTCGCTTCAATGTTAACTTTGCGAAACGTCACACTAGTGTCTGTACCTGTAATTACTTACACATTATACGCCAGAGCTACTAAACAAAATGTGACCATTGAAGAGTATATAAGTGGTCTAAGCCCCTCAAATTTTACAAACCCTAGCGATTTATTCATCCACATAATTTTCCTACCTTTGCTGTATGCGATCATTTCTTTACTCCTCGTACGCACACTTGTATTACGCCGTAAAAAATTGAAAATTATAAAATGGTTATCTAAAAGAAGTGACTCTGAAGTTATAGCTATCAATAAGAGTTTCAGTAGTAGCCATCTGTGCAATCAGCCTTCTTTCAAAAAAATATACAAAGATATATTCAAGAAGATTGGTAAAAGAAACTTTTATGACACTTATTAACACAGATAGAGCACACCAAAATACAACCTTTCAATGGCTTAGCTTAGCGATCTCTTATGAAACTTCATACGCTGACGAATATGTTCATGGGCAGACGAGGAAATATCGTTTCCTTTGCACTGACGATTCAAGTTCTTAGCTGCAACCAAGGTCGAGCCAGAGCCAAAAAACGGATCAACAACTAGCTCGCCTTCTCTGCTACTTTGAGCGACCAGAACTTCCAAGAGACTTACTGGCTTTTCAGTTGGATACCCTCTATAGACCCGTTTATGAGTCAGTATGTCAGGTATGCTCAAATCATTAAGCTTTCTCTTGCCCTTTTCAAAAAACAGTATGTATTCGTGTCGAGCACGGTAATGGTAACCCATACCAATACTAACCTTATCCCAAATAATTGGTTTCCAGAATCTAAAACCGACTTTTTCCGCAATCGGTTTAATGACGAACATCGTTTCTTGATCGCAGAAAAGATAGAAATGCGCATTCTTCTTGAGCACACGATAAACTTCGCGCAGTAGCTCTTCAAATCTTGCATTTGGGAATATCTCAAACCATTGATTGCTTGAGGACTTACTGACTTTAAGTCTTGTTGTCGTACCGATCTTTCGGTGTTTCTCTAGAGATTCATAAGGAGGATCTGTTATTAGCAAATCAACGCTCGCAGAATCGAGCATTGATAGCCAGTTTACTGCATCATCTTGGGATAAATTCATTCGATTCCTAAACAAGACTACTGCACGTTTTTCCATTCATATATGTATGAGATAGCTCACCTTTATTTAGGCGGCGACAATCGATACAGTAGCTCTGGTAGCCTTCGGGGTTCCTAGCCGTCACTCTAGCAGGAGTTTTGCCAAAGGACGATGGATAGGGATGAAAAACATGCTCTCCTCCATTTGCATCAGAACAATGGGGGCAGGACTTAAATTTTTGGCCCGTGTGGGGATCTCTCTTGTGTATCATTCCTACGTTCAAACGTTTGTTACAACAACTGCAAGTCATGCAAAGCACCTCTTTAAGTATCATAGACGCTTTATGATACGGGATGCTTATAAATCAAACAGTGAGGAAAGCAACAAAGTTCGTTTTAGCTGCATAGCAAGGTAACTTTCTAGTCCTTACAAATTAGCATCCGCTTGGTTTCCTCGATAGAGATAAGACCCCAGCCTAAATTCTCATTAATTACGATCAATTTTGTATCAGGCAAAACGCTCATTGCTTCATCTATAGCCAACTTTAATGAGTCGAAATCAAGGCTCATAGCTCTAAGATCCGTTCTCTCTTTTCCCACAACATCGTACCAATGCCCCTTGTACACAGCGTCCCCCTAATATTCCCCACCTAAAACAATTTCATAACTTGCACATTATTTAACATATTAAACATCTATGCATTCATTTTCATTATCTAGTGTGTTGGAGATCTCGGAAAGCCCATCTATAAGGCATTGATTTAAACATGTGTGTCCTACGTATTTAGGCACAACAACTCCCAATCCCAAAGCAATAAACTCTGGGTGTTCTGATACGATTTTTACGTACTGTTGTAGCCTATCTTCTGGTGTAGAAGGACGTTGAAGTTGCTTTTTTAACGTCTGTTGAAATTTGCTCACAGCCTCGGGATCTACATCATGAAGCTCCTCATAATCAGAGCAATAAAGCTCTTCATATAATACATCGGCCAGTTGCTTATGGCTCCAGCCTAACGCATCCAACATAGTTCGAATTTGCTTTTGTTTTTGGGTTGTCCCCATTTGTCCCTACCCTACTAGTTACTATGCAATGGTCTCAGCGGAGACAAGCATTCAATTAATGAAAAGGAAAATACTATGTCTAAAAACAAAGCACCAATGACTCCTAAAGCCGCTGCTCGTATTCAAGCGAATCAAGCAAAACAAAATGGCGGACAAGTCTCTAAAGATTCATTCGCGGCTCGCGCTCAACGCGCTGCCGCCAACAACCAAAAACAAGGTAAATAGGAGTAACCATCATGGCAAAACCAAGTTCTGCACCAAAGACTGCGCCGAAAGGTAATCCAAACTACCCAAGCACAACTGGCAAGCCTTCAGGCAAAGGTCGAGGCAACACACCTAAACGCTAAGCACATTAGATATAAATGAGGCAGTCTAGCTGCCTCATTTTTCTATTATGAACAACTTCTCGCATTCAGCTTGAAGTTACTCAAAAACAAGTTTTGATCAGATTTGTAATCGGAATACGGCACAGACTTTTCCGTTTGTGAAAGAGCGCATAAACACGTTTCTCGCTTACTCTCATACCAACTCACCGACACCATATTTTTTGACGAGTTTATGCAGGTATCAACGATGGCATACTCTACTTCTAATGGGTAACGCTCTTCATCAAAAGCACCATTCACCTTATAACCACCAACCACGCCCACGACCAATGCCGTACTGGCAGACACCAGTTTCCGTTTACTAAATTTAAAGCCTTTGAAGCTTTTTTCACACTTCTCACACGAGATATTCTCTGCATATTCAATGACATTGTCAGTGTGACAATGGGGACACTCAACCTTCATTTTCTAGACAACCTGGTTATATTTTTTATTGTTTCATTTATATCACTGATTCATTATTAAACCACAATTACAAACATAGTTTCATAGCGATAAGTTCATTTTCTTCGACCCATTTCTGCTATAATCCGCCCTAATTTTTTCAGTCAGTTAGTAGTAGAACTTCATGTCAATCAGTTCAGTTATCAAGTCTATTCAAGACATCATGCGTAAAGATGCGGGTGTTGATGGTGACGCGCAGCGTCTAGGCCAAATGTCGTGGCTTTTATTCCTTAAAGTGTTTGATGCTCAAGAAGAAGAGCTAGAGTTCGAGTTAGATGATTACCGCGAACCCATCCCAGCCAAGTACCTATGGCGCAACTGGGCAGCAGATAACCAAGGCATTACGGGTGATGAACTGCTGGAATTCATCAATGATGACCTATTCCCGACGTTAAAAAACCTAACCGCACCGAAAGACACCAACCCACGCGGTTTTGTGGTGAAAGAAGCTTTTAGTGATGCCTTCAACTACATGAAAAATGGCACGCTGCTTCGTCAAGTAATTAACAAGCTCAACGAAATCGACTTTACTGACTCTAAAGAACGCCACCTGTTTGGTGATATCTATGAACAAATCCTACGCGACCTACAAAGTGCAGGTAATGCGGGTGAGTTCTATACACCTCGCGCGGTGACTCGTTTTATCGTCAATCGTCTTGACCCTAAACTGGGTGATCAAATTATGGATCCCGCCTGCGGCACGGGTGGATTCCTGGCTTGCGCGTTCGATCACGTCAAAGAGAACTACGTGACCAGCGCAGCCGACCACCAAACACTGCAAAAGCAAATCCATGGTGTAGAAAAGAAACAACTACCACACTTGCTGTGTATCACCAATATGATGTTGCACGGCATCGAAGTCCCTGTGCAGATTAAGCATGGCAACACACTCAACAAGCCGCTTTCAAACTGGGACAGCAATATCAATGTGATTGCGACTAACCCACCGTTTGGCGGCACAGAAGAGGACGGGATTGAAAAGAACTTCCCTGCCGAAATGCAAACTCGTGAAACCGCCGATCTGTTCTTGCAGCTTATTGTCGAAGTATTAGATAAAGATGGTCGCGCTGGTGTGGTGCTACCTGATGGCACCTTGTTCGGTGAAGGTGTAAAAACCAAAATCAAAAAGATGCTGACGGAAGAGTGTAACCTGCACACGATTGTTCGCTTACCTAATGGCGTATTCAACCCATACACAGGCATTAAGACCAACATTCTGTTCTTTACCAAAGGCCAGCCTACTAAAGAAGTGTGGTTCTATGAGCACCCTTACCCAGAAGGTGTGAAGAACTACAGTAAAACCAAACCGATGAAGTTTGAGGAATTCCAGCAAGAGATCGATTGGTGGGGTGACGAGGCCGATGGGTTCGCTACCCGTATCGAGACCAAGCAAGCTTGGAAAGTGTCGATTGAAGATATTATCGAGCGCAACTTTAACCTTGATATTAAAAACCCGTATCAGGACGAAGTCGTCAGCCATGACCCTGAAGAGTTACTGGCGAACTATCAGCAACAACAGCAAGAAATTAAGGCACTACGAGACCAACTGAAAGGCGTTCTCGGTGATGCGCTTAGCTCTACCATTCAAGGTAAGAAGCAAGGTGGAGAACAATAATGGCAGTCGACCAATCAACTATGAATAAGCTAATCACCGAGCATATTGATATCTGGACTTCAGCAGTTAAGACCAGATCAACCTCTGGTCGAGGTAGCAGCAAGAAGCTAGAACTGTATGGCGTTAAGAAGCTACGTGAGCTAATTCTAGAGTTAGCTGTGCGAGGAAAGCTTGTGCCTCAAGACCCTAATGATGAGCCTGCTTCAGTGTTGCTTGAGCGAATTTCGGCTGAAAAAGCACAGTTGGTGAAAGAGAAGAAAATCACTAAGCCAAAAAAGTTAGCTGAAGTTTGTGATGATGAATTTTCGTTTGAATTACCCTCCAATTGGGATATTCGTAGGCTCCCTGATGTGTACTACACAATATCTCCAAGCGGGAAAAAACTGAAATCATCAGATGTACTTGAACATGGCACCTACCCTGTAATAGATCAAGGTCAAGAGGCTATTGCAGGCTACTCCAATGATGAGGAACGTGTAATCGACATTGAATCACCAATTATTATTTTTGGCGATCACACGCGAAACATTAAATATGTAGACTTTAGCTTTGTTCCTGGAGCTGATGGGACAAAGATACTCTGTCCCATAGGAATCGCGCCAGAGTTTTTCTATCTACAACTGAGAAGCTACGATATAGAAAGCCGTGGTTATGGACGACATTTCAAAATACTTAATGAAAATTTGTTCGTAATTCCTTCCCTAGAAGAGCAACATCGCATCGTCGCCAAAGTCGATGAGTTAATGGCACTCTGCGATCAGCTTGAGCAACAAACCGAAGCCAGTATCGAAGCGCATCAAGTGCTGGTAACAACGCTGTTGGACACACTCACCAACTCTGCCGATGCTGACGAGTTGATGCAAAACTGGGCGCGAATCAGTGAGCATTTCGATACCTTATTCACTACTGAAGAAAGCATCGACCAGCTCAAGCAAACCATTCTACAACTGGCGGTGATGGGTAAGTTGGTTCCACAAGATCCAAGTGATGAACCTGCGGCTGAGTTACTGAAAAGAATTACGGAAGAAAAAGCACAAATAGTCAAAGAGAAGAAAATCAAAAAGGAAAAAGTGCTACCGCCGATTAGTGAAGATGAAAAGCCGTTTGAACTTCCTAGTGGCTGGGAGTGGTGTCGCTTGGGACAAATAGGCTACGATTTAGGTGGAGGCACACCATCAAAATCTAACAGCAAATATTGGGATGGTGAAATACCTTGGGTTTCTCCTAAAGATATGAAAGTGGATTTTATTGAGTCTGCTATCGATACCGTGACAGAAAAAGCAATCAAAGAAACTACTATAAAATTAATCCCTAAAAACAGTTTGCTAATGGTTGTTCGAGGGATGATTCTTGCGCACTCTTTCCCTGTTGCATTAACTAATAAAGATGTCGTGATTAATCAAGATATGAAAGCTTTAGTTTTTAGCAATATTGACCCTCATTACCTTCTCACGGTTATGAAAGCAACGAAAACAACGTTTACCGACTTGGTAGATAGAAGCTCGCACGGTACTTGTAAACTTATCTCAGAGAAACTCTGGAACGTCACCTTAGCGATCCCGCCTCTGAATGAGCAAAAAAAGATCAATATGATGCTTGAGCAAATAATGGATATCTGTGAACAACTAAAACAAGGTATAAGAAAAAAATATCAGAGCCAACTCCACCTTACGGATACCATTGTCGAACAAGCGGTATAACCATGAGTTGAGTCTTTACAATATCGCCAATAAAAACCTCTCACGCTAACATCGACAACTCTTGCAGCCCTCGGCTGCAAGAGACTTCTATCTAGCAACAATACCACCGTCTCTATTCCCCGATACAAAGTAGTCAGCATCACGCTTTTACAGATTCAAACCAGTCCAAAGCCATTGAAGTAAAAAGAAATTCAATCAACAGGTCGAAAAGTTGTTTTTAACCGAACAATCTCAAGTTATCGGATTCAGATTTATTAGTGTGGTTTAGGCCTGTTCCATTTGTTTTATCATTTCCAAGTTGCTTAGCTCGAACTTATAAAAACGACTTTGCTTATCCTCTCGCTTTTCTTCATTTGACCGAGCATCGATATACCACTTTTTCTCAACAATCCATCTAAATGCAGCTCTCTCTGTAACATAAACCTCATCTTTATCTTCAGGTATACCGAAATCAGTTCTTACTTTTTGCTTATCCACCTCTGACAACGAGGGGTGGAGTTTTAAGATCAAAGGTAACCTTAAGTTCCACAGCTTATCTTGAGCTAAAGCCTCATGATCATGCTGCCTAGACTCCTTAGAATCATGCTCTTCAACCACATTCCTAACACGAGCAAAATGGAAGTTTTTAAATTTATTCTTTTTGACTTCTGAACGATCAAATGCTCTGAACATCCAACTGGTTCCATCATACATAATTGCCAACGGAACCAAGGTTCTAATTTGATGATTAGAGCTGTTTTCAGAAAGATAGTTGCAGGAAATCGCATACTTACCCGATATCGCCCTAGTAATCATAGCGACTTCATCAGTGTTCATTTGGTTGGGAAACTTGCCAATCTTTTCATAGGCAAGCTCAGTAACGCCGAAGATCTTGTTGCTATTAAATCCATTGGCGAGCATACCAAGCGCCAATTCACCATCTATATCTGTCAATGGCTCGAAGGATTTCCTGATAATCGTATTCGTTTTTTGAGTTTTGTTGTTTGGCCTACGTTTGGAGTATTCAGTAAGAACTCGGGAAGCGGCTGCTTCTGCAATACCAAACGCATCTTTAAGATCAGCCCGACTAACACGCCCTGTAAAAAACAACTTAAAGTCAATATAAGCTAAACGAGCGTTAATAGAGGTTGTCTCTGATGTGATGTCTGCTTGAGAACTGTTTTCCATGATGCCTATCCATTGTTCAATCTAGCCAAATCGTAGCAAAAAAATCATTACGTGTAATTACAATACACAACAAATGCACAAAAAGATCATTGACACGTATCATTTCGATCTATCATAATAATCCCAATCGGCATAATCGGTTATTAGCCAACCAAAACCACTAGGAGATAGCTGTGCAAGTTCAAGGTTTCAAATCACTAAGACAACTAAGTGCAAGCGATAAAGAATTTTGTTTCGAGATGATCTCTCATATCACATCGAACCTAGACTTGACCGAAACACAGTTGTCTCAATTGAAGACGGCTTACCGAGCAATCGGATCCTATTTGGCAAACCAAGGGGGCGAGCTAGCGGAATGCCACATTTATGCTCAAGGTAGTGTTGGTATTGGCACATCCGTAAAACCGATTGATGAAGACTCAGACATGGATATAGATCTCGTGCTGCACTTACCAAGTCAGCACTATCCAACAACTACTGATGAAGCCAACGAGCTACTCTTCAATTTGATACGAGTGCTGAAAGACTCTCAACGATACGGTGACAAAATAGAGAATGTGCCAAAACGCAGATGTGTCACTCTGCAATATGGAGGTATCGAAGGCCAGGGGTTCCACATGGACATAACCCCTAGCATGCCTGAAGATATGGACTCGCCAAACCATAAGAGCAAAGTAAGAGTTGCAGACATCAAGGATGCCAATAGTCCTTCTCATCCATACGGATATAGGAAGTGGTTCCGAAGCGCGTGTAGTAAAGAGATTCGCTGGAATAGAAAAAGCAACTACAGATCTAATAGTGATATATATGCGGGGACAGTAGAACCGTTACCTGGTCAGGGTCGAAAGACTGTACTTCAGATTGTAGTTCAGCTTCTCAAGCGACATAGAGACATGTGGAAACAAAATAAGCAGAACGTTTATGGCGATTGCGCTCCAATAAGCATAATTATTACGACTCTAGCAGGTCTAGCTTATGAAAAGTGCTCAAACTCTAACAAGGAGTACCAAAACCCATTTGATCTGATGTTAGATGTACTTGAAGAAATGCCAAACTTCATTTCCCATCAATATCAGTCTAACGGTACTGTAAAGTACACTATTCGCAACCCAGCACTTCCTACGGAGAATTTTGCAGATAAATGGCATGAGAAACCGATGTTACCCCAAGCATTTAAAGCGTGGTATACGCAGGTTACTGAAGATCTAGCAAAACTACTTGAATTAGATCAAGGGCTTGATAAAACCATTGAGCGCTCAAGAGAAATGTTTGGTTCTCAAGCAGCAAGAGGCATCCAAGCCAAACTTGCGAACACTCTGACTGAACGACGAGCTAAAAATCGTGCGGTAGTTTCTTCTATTGGCTTAGGAGTATCCAATGCAGCCACAGCCACTCCCGTTCCTAAACACAACTTCTACGGTGATGTATAGATGTGCCATCACCTTCAAAGGCAGCTTAACGCGCTACAAAAACGTTACCATGGTGGTAAAGGTAGAATACTCAAAGGTAAAACAGGTCTAAAACTGGAATGGAGACAAGTACTACAACCTTCTCGACTTAGCCGAGAATACCTAATTCTTGTTAAATGGGCTGGGTTAGGTTGTATTCCTGAGGTCGAGGTATTGTCCCCGAATCTAAGAGATCTAGCAGGAGGGAAGCGCTCACCTCATGAGTTCTTCTCCAAAGAGAATACTAAACCCTGCCTAATGTTTAACAGCGGTAGCTCCAAAGACTGGGTGCCTAGTATGTTAATCGCTGAATCAATCATCCCATGGACGCAAGAATGGCTGTGGTACTGGGAGCTTTGGTTATCAGATGGAGAGTGGCGTGGTGGTGGTGTTCACCCTGGTGAACTAACTATTGAGCAATATATGGATCAAATCAATAACTCTCACCATCAACCAGCAAACAAGGGAAAGTAATGAATCTTTTGACTTATATCGTTGTTCAGACCATCAACTGGCTATTCAGAAAACGCTCTCCTGCCTTGTTAATTTTCAGGACAGGAGCCTATTTCTTCCCGATAACATTGATGGGAGGCGTAGCATTCAATGTTCAATACGTAACAGCTAGCCAACTCATTAGCCTTGACGTTGCTGGTTCTGATGTCCCTGCTCTACTCGTTTCTATCGGTTTTTATTTCAGTATACTCCTAATGGCAATTGGGCTAGCTTGGGAGATAGTCCGCTCAGTTATAGAACACCGACAATTGGCTAAACAAATTGTATTCTCTATTGAGCAAAGAGGACTCGTAAACACATCTGACTCCCCACTATCAGAGCACGTTCAGCAAAAATATAAAGGCCGAAATATTTCCAATACAGTAATAGATATCCGAGACAGTCTTGCTAACGGCACAGTAAGCCAACCCAAATTAGCTCTTAAGAAATTCCTCAATCTAGAGCACTCTATAGAAGAGCGAAGAAATAGTATTGCTGCTGAAGATTTTCACATTGTTTATGGTGGTTTAGTTCCTGTCCCTTTTGCTTTCCTATCAGGATATTTGTTGGATGATGAGTCTCATATTGAAGTGCTCGACTGGGATCGACAACTATCAAGCTGGAAAGAACTCGATCCTATTAGTGACGACAATGAGAAGTTTGAAAAGACAATAAAGCATGCTGATAGCAAAGAATCTATCGTTCTTGCTGTATCTTTCTCTTACCCTGTTGATGAGAAAGCTATTGACCTCTGTTTTCCAAAGATGCCACAGATACATTTGAAACTGAGGGAAAAGCGTTTTGATAATCACTGGTCAAGTAAAAAGCAAAGTCGTTTAGCTTATGATTTGATCGAAGAAGTTAAAAATCTCATGGAAGAAGGCTATAACGATATACACCTCGTATTAGCTTCTCAAAACAGCGTAGCATTCAAATTTGGTCAAGCGTACGACAGACGGAACCTTCCTCACATTACGATTTACCAATACGAAAAAGATAACAAAATCCCTTACCCATGGGGAGTATCAATTACTAACTTACCCCACGCAGAGCCATCTATTAGACTGACCGAGTTTAATGATGACTTAGAGCAAGCCGTATAAGAGGTCTTTATATGTCTTCATTTCAAGTTCTTATGCCTTTCGCTCGCAGTAACAGTTCAAACCGAATAGTGGGGATTGAGCAAGTAGAGCGTGGCGATGATTGCAACTGTCATTGTTTATCATGTGGAACCCCAGTTACTGCGAGGTTGGGAAATATCAACCAATGGCACTTTGCACACCGTACCGATAAAAATACAACAAGTTCTGAGTGTGAATTCTCCCCCGTTACTGCATTGGCACTGATTATAAGGCAACAGCTCCCAACTCTAGTTAACTTTGATTTAGATGAGTGGGATTTTAATAATGTGCAATGGGAGGTTGAATGTACCAAATATGGGGTTCAAGTTGATGCATACACTAAAGACTTAACCTCTAACATATCGGTAGTAATGGATATCCCTTTCGAGAGCAGTCGTAATTTATTACCTGAAGCTGTCCCCGAAGATATAGACATAATCCTAAGTGTGGATACACACAAGATGGCTCGGCAGCTTTATCCATCTAAAAGCCCAGTTAAATTATTAAGCTCAGAAGAAGTATTCAACTATCTCTTAAATCATTGGGAAGACTTAGTTGAAATGCTTCGCTGGCCTCAGTCAACCATAGAACAACCATGTGAAGATACAGAGGTTGAAGAAAACAGTATAAAGACCAATGATCCTATCTGCCTATGCTGTGGTGAGAAAACAGCAAGATATGGACGAGGGCTTCTTTGTGAAGAGTGTGTTTGGAAAGAGGTTGGTAGCCAATTTAATTCAATCAGTGAGATGGTTGTGTTTTATAGGAAAAACTCTAATTAAATAGATCAATCAGCCTCACAGTGGGGCTGATTTGCATTTTTAGTCTCAAATACCTAGCCGCGAGAAGAAAGCGAACTTATGTATTCATTACAGATGATTACATTAAGCTACAAGCTTAACCGACTACTTAGCCGACTATAAACACCCAAAACGACAAAGGCCTGACAACTTAATAAGCTGTCAGGCCTTATAGAATATGGCACGCCCTATTGGATTCGAACCAATGACCACATCCTTAGAAGGGACGTGCTCTATCCAGCTGAGCTAAGGGCGCGCTACAGGGACAGGATTATACGAGTTAGAAAGGTGAAATCAACGGCTTTGTCTAACATTATGTTTCAAATGAGCAAAATTTTGTCACTCAATCAATATGTGCTGAAAAACAGAACAAAGCAAACGTTTGCTTATAGATGTTCTTCAAAATATCTGCGACAATGCGCGCAAAAATTTTCACTACGAATGTGTAAGGAAAGTCATGACTGCTCAAAATATTGATGGAACACTCATTTCACAGACAGTACGTTCCGAAGTTGCGGCCCGTGTTAAGGCGCGCACTCAAGCAGGGCTGCGTGCGCCTGGTCTGGCTGTGGTTTTAGTGGGTGAAGACCCCGCGTCTCAAGTGTATGTAGGCAGCAAACGCCGCGCTTGTGAAGAAGTCGGATTTGTGTCGAAGTCGTTTGACTTACCCGCCACTGCAACTGAAGAAGAACTGTTAACGCTGGTCGAACAGTTGAACAATGATCCTGAAATCGACGGCATTCTGGTTCAGTTGCCGCTACCTGCGGGTATCGATTCAACGCACGTGTTAGAGCGCATCATTCCCGAAAAAGACGTCGACGGTTTCCACCCATACAACGTGGGTCGTTTGGCGCAGCGCATTCCCAAACTGCGCTCTTGCACACCGAAAGGCATCATCACGCTGCTGGATCGTTACAACATTCCGCTGCGCGGTAAACACGCGGTCATCGTGGGTGCATCCAACATTGTCGGTCGCCCGATGACACTGGAACTGTTACTGGCCGGTTGCACCACCACCACCTGTCACCGTTTCACCAAAGATCTCGAACACCACGTTCGTCAAGCCGATGTGCTGGTGGTTGCAGTGGGTAAACCGAACTTCATTCCTGGCGCGTGGATTAAAGAAGGCGCCGTGGTGATCGATGTCGGCATCAACCGCCTCGACACCGGTAAACTGATTGGTGACGTGGAATACGATGTAGCGCGCACGCGCGCCAGCTTCATCACCCCAGTTCCGGGCGGAGTTGGCCCAATGACCGTTGCCAGCCTGATTGAAAACACCATGTTGGCCTGTGAACAATACCACACCCAAAAATGATGTCGTTTCTTCAGCGGTAAATGCACAAAACCCCAGCTAAGGCTGGGGTTCTTTTTTATCGGACGTCGAATAACGCTTGCGATTACAGCGACAAAATCACACCAGCAATCGACGCACTCATCAGGTTGGCCAAAACGCCAGCAGCAATGGCACGAAAACCGTATTTTGAGATAAAGCTGCGGCGCTCAGGCACCAAGCTGCCCAGACCACCAATCAGAATCGCCATGCTGGAAATGTTGGCAAAGCCACACAAGGCAAAAGTGACGATCGCTTGCGAGTGAGCGCTCAATTGCGATTGCACGTCCATCAGTTGGATGAAGGCCACAAACTCGTTGACCACGATCTTATTGCCAATCAGTGACCCTGCGGTAATGGCTTCGTTCCATGGAATACCAATCAGCCACGCCAGTGGGGCGAACAGGTAACCTAAAATCAGTTGGAAGCTCAGTTCGATGCCAAACAGGCCACCGACCCAACCCAGCATACCGTTGAGCAGCGCAATCACACTGACAAACGCCAGCAGCGTTCCGCCTACGGCAACCGCGATACGAACCCCCGACATCGCGCCATCAGCCACCGCTTCCACCACGTTAGTCGCTTTTGGCAGATCCAGCTCGTTGGTATCCACGTGCACATCAACAGTGCCTTGCTCTGGTACCAGCAACTTGGCCATCAATAAACCCGCAGGCGCAGACATAAACGCCGCCGCGATCAGGTAGCTCAAATCCACACCCAGTGAGGCATAGCCCACCAACGTACCGCCCGCAACCGATGCCAAACCACAGGTCATCACTGCGAAGAATTGTGAATCACTCATCTGCTTCAGGTACGGTTTAACCACCAGCGGCGCTTCGACCATGCCCACAAAGATGTTAGCAGTTGCAGACAACGACTCCGCACGGCCAGTGCCCAGCAGCTTTTGAATGCCACCGCCGATCAGGTTGATCACTTTCGGCATCAAGCCAATGTGGTACAAGCCCGAGATCAGGGCGGAGAAGAACACGATGATACCCAGCACGTTCACGGCGAACACAAAACCGACGCTGCCGGTCGCAAGGCCACCAAAAATAAACGCAATGCCTTCCTGGCCGTAGTTGATCAGATTCGACACACTTTCCGTCACGGTATGCAGTACTTCTTTGCCCGCTGGCACGTACAGCACCAACAGCGCAAAAATCACTTGCAGCGCAAATGCCCCCGCAACCGTACGCAGATTAATATTTTTTCTATCTGTAGAAAGTAGCCAAGCAATCACCAAGATTGCCACAACACCAATAAGAGAAGACATAACGCCATCCAAATAAAAGGGAAACCGGAAAGGCGTGGGATTGTATAGCAGGAAAACGTGTGCGCAACTCGAGTTTGTTAATTGCGTGTGTTCAGAAAAGAGGAGAAATGAGCGTGAAGATTAACTCATTGATTTTACGTTTATTAAACGTTTGCTTTTGCCTTGTTTTTCCATATAGAAAAAATGTTTTGAGACCGAGAAATAATCGCTCACAACATCGGCAAGCGAACATACGGTTCCAGTTTCGTATCCCAATAACACGGTTCGCCAATTTTCTGCTTGAGGAATTCAATCACCGCTGAGGTTTTCTTCGGAAGATGCTGCCGACTTGGATACACCGCATAAAATGGCATGTTTTGACTCGCTTGCCAGTCCGGCAACAGTTGAATCAGTTTACCCGTGCGAAATTCATCGCGGATGAGGTAAGTCGCCAAATACGCAATCCCCCACCCAGACACCGCCGCATCGCGCACCGCTTCAGCCAAATCGACCGAATAGTTGCCGGAAACTTTGATGCTCAACTGCTGCTCACGGTTACGAAATGCCCAGCGTGTGTAGTCTCGATCCCAACTGCGATAGATCAAGCAATTGTGATCCAACAGATCGTTGGGTAATTGCGGCGTCGAATGATGCAGTAGGTAATCTGGCGACGCCGCCACGACAAATTTGCACTCCGCAAGCCGCTGAGCAATATAACCTTCCGGCAGGTGTTCATTGCTGGTGATCCACAAATCGAGCCCTTCGCTCAACATGTCAATCTTGTAGTCGAACAGGTGCACTTCAACCTGCAAATTCGGATACTGCTGACGCAGCTCTTCCAGTGCAGGCAGCACATGCAACGAGCCAAATGATTGAGACAAGCCCAGTCGCAGCAGCCCCGAAACTTCTTCGCGCTGGTTCACCAGTTCGTTGTCCGCATCGCTCACCAGCGCTACCAACTGCTCACAATGGCGGTAGAAAGACTCCCCCGCTTCGGTGACGGTAAAACTGCGCGTGGTACGCTGCACCAGTTTAATCCCCACCGACGCTTCCAGTTGCGCCAGTTGCTTACTGACGTGCGACACCGACACGCCCAAATTGCGCGCCGCTGCCGTAAAGCTCTGATGTTTGATTAACGCGGCGAACATCACCATCTGACTGGCTCGGTCGGCTAACACGGCAACTCCTGTTGTGGCTTGCAACATCGAACAGCGCGATGTTGGGGATGGGCTGAAAGCGAGACGCATTCAGTCATAAGTAATCAGTCATAACTAATCAGCGATAAGCAATCGGTAATCAGCAATCGGTAATCAGCAATAAGGGCTCTTGCGAGCCCTTTGAGGTTAAAATTTGATGCGGTCCGCTAAATGGCTCACCGCGAGCGCAAAGTAATACGAGCGGTTCCACTTCATCAGAACATTGTAGTTGTTGTACACCAGATAAATACGACCACTTTCATCATCCGGCATGATCAGCCACGCTTTCACGTCTTCATCGAGTTTCGGCAGCGGCTGACCGTCATAACGTGTGATGCCCAGTTTGCTCCACTCTTGCAAGTACTTGCCTTTTTCAGCCTGACGGCCTTCCAGTGCGTGATCAAACCCTTTGGGAATCTTCACTTGGCGCCCCCACGTGTACTTATCATCCCAGCCGGATTGGCTGAGGTAGTTCGCGGTTGACGCAAAAACGTCTTCTTTGCTGCCCCAGATGTCTTTCTTGCCATCGCCATCACCATCGGCGGCGAACGCCAAAAACGAGCTCGGCATGAATTGACATTGCCCCATCGCGCCAGCCCATGAGCCTTTCATGTCCTCGGCATTGATGTGGCCTTGTTGCAGGATCTGCAAAGCGGCCATGGTTTCTTTGCGGAAGAACTCTTCACGGCGACCTTCATACGCCATGGTCGACAAGGCATCAATCACCTTGTAACGCCCCATGTGCGCACCAAAGTTACTTTCTACCCCCCACAGCGCGACAATAAAGCGCGGCTGCACGCCGTACGCCTTGCCAATGCGTTGCAGTTCATCGTAATGCTTTTCGTACAGTGCTTGCGCTTGGTTCACTTTCCACGCAGGCACAGCACGTGGAATATATTCATCCAAGGTCAGCTTTTTCTCTGGCTGATTGCGGTCAGCCACCACCGCACGAGGTTTAAATTGCACATCGTGAAACGCGTCACTCAATATTTGCTCAGAAATGCCTTCCTGACGCGCTTGCTGTTTGAGGCCTTCGACGTATTGTTCGAAGCTTAAATCGTTCGCCAATACCGGTGCGGAAAGTGTGAGTCCCAGAATCACTGACAATAATTTTTTCAAGATGCCCTCCCCGAGTCATCCTTGCTCAGGATTTGCGCTGAGCCTTTTCTTCTTTGTATTTTTCTAACAAATTCTCTGGTGGTGGTGGCAGTTGCAAGAAGAAGCCTTGCTCTTGCAGCGACGCTTTCACTTTATCCACATTCACCTGAGCGAGCTGACGTTTTTCGAGGTTCACCAGCATCACGAACACAGGTTTACCGAACATCTGCATCAGAGTGTCAGGGACCTGTGAAAAATCGTCGCGTTTCGGGATGTAGAGATAGGTACCGTCTTTCTTAGAACTTTTGTAGATAGAACAAAGCATGAGAAGCCTTTTGTTGTCTTGAACCCGCGTCGCGGCTGAATTTGTCTATAAATGATCAACTTTTGATAAAATTGAGTCTAAATCACTCATTTGACCGCAAGATGACTTGCTGCGTCTAGGCGCTGAATATAACATGACTTCCCTAGTCTCGGGCAACGCTCTTTCCTATGTAGCCAAGAGTTTATTGAGGTCAACGTTACGATGTCTAATACACCTGACCTAAAAGGTAGTAGCTTTACTTTGTCAGTTTTGCACCTTTCTGACAACCAAATCGCCAACACGGTCGAATTTCTGAAACAGAAAGTGGCGCAAGCCCCGGCGTTCTTCGCCAACGCACCGGTGGTGATCAATATTTCGAAAGTGGATGGCGACATCGACTTTCTCGCCCTCAAACATGGCATTAGCGACGCGGGTTTGATCCCGGTCGGTGTCACGGGCTGCAAAGATAAACGCTGTCAGTCGTTGGCGTCGGAAGCCGGTTTTGCCGTGATGACCGCCAGCAACAACCCAGCGAAAGCGCCGGCAAAAATGGCGCCGACCACCATCGTCCGTACGCCCATTCGCTCCGGACAACAGGTGTACGCCAAAGATGGCGATTTAGTGATCCTCAATCACGTGAGCCCTGGTGCTGAAGTGATTGCCGATGGCTCGATTCATATTCATGGCACACTGCGCGGCCGAGCAATTGCCGGCGCCAGTGGTCAAAAAGAAGCAAGAATTATCTGTCATGATTTACAAGCTGAGCTGGTGTCCATCGCGGGTAACTACTGGCTGAGTGAACAGATTGAAAGTGAGTTCTGGCAGAAGAAAGTGATGCTCAGCATGACTGAAGAGTCACTCCATTTTGAACTACTCACCATTTAAAATTCGAAAGGAAATTATTAAATGACACGCATCATTGTCGTTACGTCAGGAAAAGGCGGCGTCGGTAAAACGACCTCCAGCGCAGCCATTGCGTCAGGCTTAGCACTCAAGGGCAAGAAAACTGCGGTGATCGATTTCGATATCGGTCTGCGTAACTTGGATCTCATCATGGGCTGTGAACGCCGCGTGGTGTATGACTTCGTCAACGTTATCAACGGTGAAGCCACCTTAAACCAAGCGCTGATCAAAGATAAACGCAACGAAAACCTGTTCATTCTTCCCGCCTCTCAGACCCGCGACAAAGACGCGCTGACCAAAGATGGCGTGCAGCGTGTGCTCAATGAACTCAAAGCGATGGACTTTGAATTCATCATCTGCGATTCACCCGCAGGCATCGAGCAAGGTGCACTGATGGCGCTGTACTACGCCGATGAAGCGATTGTGACCACCAACCCTGAAGTCTCGTCTGTGCGTGACTCTGACCGCATTCTGGGCATTCTGGATTCGAAATCATTGCGTGCGGAACAAGGGTTAGAGCCCGTCAAACAGCACCTGCTGCTGACACGTTACAGCCCAGCGCGTGTGACACAAGGTGACATGCTGAGCGTGGAAGACGTCGAAGAGATTCTGCACGTGCCGCTGCTGGGTGTGATTCCAGAAAGCCAAGCAGTGCTGAATGCGTCGAACAAAGGCGTACCGGTGATCTTTGACGACCAATCCGATGCAGGCCAAGCATACGACGACACGGTCGAGCGTTTGCTGGGTCAAACTGTTGAGTTTCGTTTCCTGACCGAAGTGAAGAAAGGCATCTTTAAACGACTTTTTGGGGGCTAAAGCACAATGTCATTACTTGAATTTTTCCGACCACAAAAGAAAACTTCAGCCAGTCTTGCCAAAGAGCGTTTGCAAATCATTGTTGCTGAACGTCGCAGCCAGAACGATCCAGCGCCGACGTATCTGCCTCAGTTGAAAGAAGACATTCTGAAAGTGATCGCCAAATATGTCGCGATTGATCCGAGCATGGTTGAGCTCTCCTTTGAACACAAAGATGACGACATCTCTGTGCTGGAGCTGAACGTCAAGCTACCGGATGACGAAAAGTAAAAAAAGAGCCGACTGAGTCGGCTCTTTTTCATTGTGAGACGGCGTCATTTCGTTAACAGCCGTAGTGCTCAGCAATATATGACTCAAACTGCGCGCACATCTGTTCGTCGGACACCACGTTGCTCGCCAGCTCTTGCGCGCCATCCACGACGCGAATTGTCGCATTGAGTGACGCGACAGGGGCCTGTTGGCGCGCAGACAACCCTTCAATTTTCTTGAGCTGATTTTGCCACGCTTGCTCGGCAGATTGGTTACACATGTCGGCCAGATACTTGGCGTTAAAGCCTTCCCCAGTAAGACGAATGATCGTCTCGTTGTGCGACACTTGGTTACCATCATGCCAATAGTGCTGCGCCAATAGCGGCCCGATATGCGGGTTGTCGGTCAAGTAACCGAACTGCTCCAAGAAATACGCGCGAGTCTGGTAAACCGCCATATGCGCCAACAAGTAACCGTGATACGCACACGCCGATTCGTCCGACAACAAGTGGGGAATCGCCAGCAGCGGACGCGGACTGCACGCTAAACCAATAATGCGTTGCTCCGTCTCGCGCATCAGCGCCGTAATGCGCGCTGGCGTCAGCGCCTCATCCGGCAATTGATACAGCGCGCGTTCAAAGTACGGCACCAGCAAAATGCTACGCTCTTCGTACGCCTTAAATGGCTGACGGCTGTAAACCATGGCTTGAATGACCTCATCCGGCACCACATCGCCTTTGGCATTGAAGGCGTAGGTTTTCAGCCAATCCGCATCGGTGAGCAAGCTGTCGCAGAACATCGACTGCGTTTCCGCATACGCCATTGACGTCGGCGCAAACTCCTGCGAAAAACACGGTGCATTCAGTTTCACGTTGGCAAAGTGCGCCGCGTGGCCCCCTTCGTGAAACAGCGTATTGATGCCGTCATAGCCGCTGCCGACTTGGTCCGGTTTGGCGTTGCTGGTGAAGTTGACTTTCGCCGCCACCCATTGACCTTGGTCGTAAAACGACGGGATCGGGCCGTGGCAGAAACCATTCGGATATTTGCCTTTGCGATCAAGCAGATCCAAGGTGAGCTCTGCGCCAGAATAGTCGATATTCAAGCGGCCAAACGACTCGACCCAACGGCGTAGCGAACGAGAAAATGGCACATACGGGTCCAAATCGCGCATCACATCGCCCGCAAACGAGAAGATGAAATTGTATCCGGTCAGCGCGCTTTCGCCTTTTTCTGCTGCCAATGCGCTCAAGCTGCGCTGATGACTGTCGCGAGTGCGCACTTCAAAGTCATCCAAAATGGCAAACAGCGCATCGCTGGTCATTTTCTCTTTCTTCGCCACTGAATAGTCAAAGAATGTGTGGTAGCCCAGCGTCCGCGCAAATTCGTTGCGCATTTTCACCAATTCGATAAAGCCGTTTTGCAGCAGCCATTGCTCGAGTTCAAGCAGCGCTTGATGCGCGCTTTGACGCACCGCTTCCACATCACTGGTGCGGATGGTCGCCGCCAGCGTCACCAGCGAAGCTTCGACCGGTTCACCTTGCTCATTGGTGTAATACAACGGGTGCTTCTGTTTTTTCTCAAACAGATCCGCTTCAAACTGAATCAGCTTGGCTTTCAGTTGCTGCGCGGCTTCCGATTCCAGCGCATGCGACTCAAACATCGCCAGCCAACCTTCCAATCCGGCCAGAGTGCTGCGCTTTTCCTGCGCGTCCGGAATGGCCTGCGCGGCATCGATTTGGTCACGAATAGCCTGAATCTGTTCACCGGCACTGAGAAATTGTGTCCACGCCGTCTGTGCCTGAGTCGAGCCGTCATGGTCATCGCTGATGCCCATGTACGTGTCCCAGAAAAAGTCTTCTTTCACGCGATGGAGATGAAGATAACGATGGTTCAAATCGTTGAGATATTGCGTCGCTGTCATGGGATTCCTTATGTGACGTTGTCCATACCCGTCACGAGTATGGCATGCCTTGTTTGCGGCCAAAAATATTCAACCCGAGTCCGATTCAACACGGATGTAAACTCACATGTACTGTGATGTTTCGGCGGGAAAAAAGACAAAACCGGCCCAAGGCCGGTTTCGCAATTACACTAATTTTTCGAGCTTTTCACCGAGCAGAGGCAAACGCCAGTTTTGCATCACATCGGGTAGTTTTTCCGGGTCTTTGTCTTTATTCCACACCCAGCTCAGCAGTTGGTTCAGCTGCTTTTTCGAAGCCAAAAACTCGGTCGCCAAACCTGACGATTGCGAGACATTCTTCACTTCGTCTTTGAGCTTTTTGAACAGCTGTTTGTACCCTGGGTAATCCATCAGTGGCACAATTTTTTCGGGGTAGTGTTCAGCCGGAGTTTGCAGCGCGGCTTTGACGATGTTGATCATCTTGGTGCTGTGGCGGCGAATCGCATGTGGGTCGATGCCTTCTTCTTCCATGCGTTTCGGGCTGCGTAGCGCCAAACGGGCAATGGTCAGCAGATCGTTTTCACGAATCACAAAGTTGAGGGCCAAATCGCGGTTCATGGCTTCTTGATAACGCCACGTCGCCAGCGGTTTGAGGATCGCAAGCTCTTTCGGTTTCAGTTGCCACGCACCTTTGATGTCGAGATAAACCATCTCCGGATCGGTGGTGCGCGTGCGTTTCTCGACTTGCAGCTCCGATTCCTGCTGCGCCGCCTCCCACCAGCCCGCTTGCGTGACTTTTTCCAGCAGTTGCTCATACATGGGCATCAGATAGAACACGTCAGCGGCAGCGTATTCAAGCTGCTTTTGCGATAGTGGACGCGCTAACCAATCGGTGCGCGACTCGCTCTTGTCCAGCTCTACATTGAGCAGATCGTGCGCCAATGCCGCAAAGCCAGTCGACAGGCCGTAGCCCAGAAATGCCGCCATGATCTGGGTGTCAACCATTGGAAATGGCACACAACCAAAACTGGTTTTGAACACTTCAATGTCTTCCCCACACGCGTGCAACACTTTCAGCACCGAGGTGTCTTGCAGCAGCTCGACAAACGGCGTCATCTCGTCCATGGCGAGCGGGTCAATCAGGGACAGGTTTTCACCATCAAACAACTGGATCAAGCCAAGCTGCGGGTAAAACGTTCGGGTGCGGACAAATTCAGTGTCCAGCATAACTACGTCTGCGTCTCGCGCTAGGCTACACACACGTTCTAAATCGTTGAGTTGATCAATTATCTGATAATTCACAAAAGGCTCGCTTTGTATCTCCCTGATGGGCATTAACAGCCCGGGGGAATAAAAAATGCCGACGGTTAAGGTCGGCATTGTAGCATCATTTTTTAGGGAAGTGCGTTACGCGCTTTTCTTCTGCTCAGCCAAAGCCGCATCATTCTCTTCGCGCAGCACGCGACGCAGAATTTTACCGACGTTGGTTTTTGGCAGATCTTCGCGGAACTCAATCAGTTTCGGTACTTTGTAACCGGTCAGATGTTTACGACAATGCGTGATCACTTCTTCTTTCGTCAGGCTCGGGTCGCGTTTCACGATGTAGATTTTCACCACTTCGCCCGACACTTCATGCGACTGACCAATCGCGGCCACTTCCAGCACTTTGCCGTGCAGCGCCACCACGTCTTCAATCTCATTCGGGTACACGTTAAAGCCCGACACCAGAATCATGTCTTTCTTACGGTCGACGATGTAGATCATACCGTCTTCGTCAAAGCGCACGATGTCCCCTGTCGACAACCAACCGTCTTCGTTGATCACTTCTTTCGTCGCTTCCGGACGTTGCCAGTAGCCTTGCATCACCTGCGGACCGCGCACTTGCAATTCGCCCGTTTGGTCGAAATTCAGCACATGGCCTTCATCATCGACGATACGCACTTCAGTCGATGGTACTGGCAAACCAATCGCGCCAGAGTAGTCGGCCAAATCGTATGGGTTACCCGTCACCAGCGGCGAACATTCGGTCAAACCGTAGCCTTCGAGCAAATGGATACCAGTGATCTTTTTCCATTTCTCCGCGACTGCGCGCTGCACCGCCATACCACCGCCCACGGACAATGTCATTTTGGAGAAGTCCAGTTCGTGGAAATCTTCGTTGTTCACCAGCGCGTTAAACAACGTATTCACCCCCGTGATGGCGGTAAACTGATGTTTTTGCAGCTCTTTGATAAAGCCTGGAATATCGCGCGGGTTGGTAATCAACAGGTTGCTGCCGCCCATTTCGATAAACAGCAAGCAGTTCACGGTCAGTGCAAACACGTGATACAGCGGTAACGCAGTCACCACCAATTCGCGGCCTTCACGCAAAACTGCGCCGTACGCCCCTTTGGCTTGCAGTACGTTCGAAACCATATTGCGGTGCGTGAGGATGGCCCCTTTCGCGACACCTGTCGTTCCGCCGGTGTATTGCAGGAAGGCGATGTCTTCACCCGACATAAACGGTTTCACGTATTGCAGGCGGCGGCCTTTGTGTAGCGCTTTACGCATGGAAATCGCGCCCGGCAGGTCATATTTCGGCACCATGCCTTTGACGTATTTCACCACGAAATCCACCAGCGTGCCTTTCGCACGTGGCAACATTTGGCCCAAACTGGTGAGCACCACGTGCTTCACTTGAGTATTGGCCACAATCTGTTCCAAGGTGTTGGCGAAGTTGGACACAATCACGATGGCACGCACGTCGGCATCATTAAGCTGATGCTCCAATTCGCGAGGCGTGTAGAGCGGGTTCACGTTGACCGCGATCATGCCCGCACGCAGGATACCAAACAGCGCCACAGGGTATTGCAGCAGGTTTGGCATCATCAGTGCGACGCGATCGCCTTTTTTCAGTTTCAGTTCATTCTGCAGGTAAGCCGCAAACGCTCGGCTCCGCTCCTCCAGTTTACGAAACGTCATCACCGAGCCCATATTGATGAAGGCCGGTTGGTCGGCAAATTTGTGTACAGACTGTTCGAACATTTCAACCAATGACAGGTATTGGTCAGGATTAATAGTTTCCGGTACATCGCTTGGATAACGTGAGAGCCAAGGTTTATCCACGGTAATACTCCTCGTAATTGGCTGGCGTATTTTTTATCGTTATGAGTATGAACGCTATTACAGCACAGCCGACGTGCTTGAGCACGAAAGACTCAAACACTTGTTTAAATTTTGTTAACTAAGCCAAAAATTAGTTCTGCGACGCATGAAGGTTGTTCTAGGTGGCAGTGATGGCCACCCGGAATGGTAAACATCTCTAGACGATCGTTCGGCGAAATGCGGCGATCGTGCTGCAAATGTTGAAAACCTTGATCCCCCAAGATAATCCGCTGCGGGCAACGTATTTCTGCCAACACGGCTTGGGCGTGTTCCCACGACATGCGATATAACGAGTCACTCTTGAGTTTGCTGTCGTGTCGCCAGCGCCATTGATCCCCCACCAACGCGATGCCGCGCTCGACGATGGGAGCAAGCAGTTCGGCCGCAATTTGATTGGCCGCGACACGGCGCTCAAGCGCTTGTTCCAAGCTGGCGTAACCCCGTTCGGGTTTGCGTCGAATGCGTTGACGACTCATCACGCCGTGACGTAATCGTTGAACGCTGAGGGCTGGAGATTCCGCGAGTGGGCCGAAGCCTTCGATCTGAACTAATCCTGCGACTTGGTCAGGAAAGGCGGCACTATAGCAACTTGCGATCAAAGCACCAAGAGAGTGGCCGACTAACACCCGTCTGTTTGACGAAAAGTTAACCAAAAGCTGGTAAATATCGTCAATATAGTCATGAAATGGGTAAAAACTGTGGCCAGATTTGTGGTCGGAGTGACCATGACCTGGTAAATCGATTGCGCACAGATGCCAATCGGGATTCAGGCGATGAAGCTCGCGCATCACCGTTTGAAAACTCGCGGCATTATCAAGCCAACCATGGACAAAAATTAATGACGTCTCGGCGGTTTCGGCGCTGCCCATCTCCAAGGCGGCGAGACGGCCTTCCGCGATACGATAACTACGAGCTTGAAGCATTAGTTGACTTCTTGGATCACTCGGCCATTGCGAGGGTAATCATCAAAATGGCGACAATAGAAATTACGGCATGGGAAAAGATAAGGGCCAGTGTCATCAATGACGACGCGTTCCGTCACGCGCCACAAATAATGGCCGTGCGCATTCATCACCGGAAATAACTGTTCGAAATCGCCCACTTTGCCCCGTTCAGGCTCGCCGGTGATGCCCACCAGCGTGATCAGACGTCCTTCACCGTAAGTGACCGGATCGAGAAAGCCCTTCACATAAGCGACAAAGCGGCCTTGAGGCTCACTGCTTAAGCTGGGACGACCTGCGTTATCGACGGGTAAATTCACCACTTCCACACGGGTTTGATGGGCCAGATTAGTCACCTTAGCGATCACCCCGCCCAAACGTACTTCATGGTGTTGCGCTGGGTCGAGTTGAGTCCAGGCGGCATAGTCGGTCACCACGGCGTCACTGGTGGCGGTTAATTCCTCAGGCAGGGACGCACAGGCCGACAGCAGTAAGGCTGTGAGCGCGACAAAAACCAGTTGGATTGGAGAAGTGTTCATCGTTACGTCCCATTCGATCAGATATAAATATCGACCCCAAGCATCTGAGCAAGTTCCTCTTTTCGCGCTCGGTTCATCACGTCCATGTACTCTTCGAGTGCTTTGCGTGACCGGCCTTCCGGCAGGTCGTACTGCAATTGCGCTCGATTGATGTCCGCCGGATCGACGTGACGAATCGAATTGGAAACAGCGGTCGCGACTTTGGTGGTTTGCGCCACCTCACTCGATCCCTTGCTTACCTCATTTTTCTTCTTCGCTTTGGAAGCCCGATGGGTATTGGGGATCCGCGAAGGAGGCAGTCCGTTAATTGAAACCATGCTGTTCCTGCTCATTGAAGGCAGACCTTAACGCCTGCCTTTGCCTAAGATCGCCGGGATTATTCGCGGCCCGGCAGTTTTTTCCATGCCACGGTGTCACGCAAATACACCGGGCTGGCATTTTCCGCCGCCAAAGTCTCGCCATTGGCCAACGCTTGCGCCGCAAGGACAACCATATCCTGCGCTTGCGGATACAACACGCCGCTGTCTTGACGCGTCAAAGGCAGCGCTGCCAGCGCATCGCTGTATGCATCCCAGCCAGTCCCTGCCGTGCCCCACGGGGTGCTGTCGGCATCGATTTTTTCACATAGCGCATCTGGCGCAATCACACACTCGTCATCAATGGTCAACCAAGTGCCATCCGCCTGACGCTCGAATCGGCCCCAGTACACTTCGCTCATGCGTGCATCAATTGCGGTTGCGACGCGCGTCATGCCGTGTTCACGGTAGGCGCCTTGCGCCATTGCCGCCAATGTCGAGACACCAATCATGGGTAAATCGGCACCAAACGCTAAACCTTGTGCAATTCCGATGCCAATGCGCACACCGGTGAAGCTGCCCGGTCCGCGACCAAAGGCCAACGCATCCAATTCTTGCAGCGTAACACCCGCTTCTTTCAACACCTCATCCACCATCGGCAGAATTTTCTTGGTGTGGTCGCGTGGCGCCACTTCACTGCGGCTGTATAGTGTGTCGCCCACCATTAAAGCAACCGAACAGACTTCTGTTGCGGTATCTAAGGCAAGAATTTTTGCGCTCATGAATATCTCTAATTTATTGCAGTTTCTGATAAATGTTGCAGAAAGTCTTTCACCACCGTCAGATCCCGCGTGCGCGGAATCGGCGGTAGACTGGCGAGGAAAATGCCGCCATAGTCACGTGTCACCAAGCGGTTATCGCAGATGATCAACGCCCCTTTGTCTTTCTGATCTCGAATAAGTCGTCCCACACCCTGTTTCAAGGTGATCACCGCTTCAGGCAGTTGCACCTGAGCAAACGGATCGCCACCTCGCAACTTACAGTCTTCGATGCGTGCTTTAAGCAGCGGATCGTCGGGGGCAGTAAACGGAAGTTTGTCGATGATAACACAGCTTAACGTATCGCCTCTAACATCGATGCCTTCCCAGAAGGCGCCCGTGGCCACCAGCAGCGCGTTGCCCAGCTCCATAAACTCAGCCAAGGTCTTCTGTTTGCTGGTTTCCCCTTGCATCAGCACTGGCAGCGTCAATTGCTCGCGAAAGCGTTCGCCAAGCTCACGCATCATGCTGTGCGAGGTGCAGAGAAAAAAACAGCGCCCTTGGTTTTGTTCAATCACCGGCGCCAGCATACGCACCAGTTTGTCCGCCAACCCCGGGCTATTGGGCTCTGGAAGATACCGCGGCACACACAATTTGGCCTGCTGCTCATAATCGAACGGGCTCGGCAGAGAAAACTGCGCGACGGGCTTGAGCCCCAAGCGATGGGTAAAGTGACCAAAGTCATCATTCACCGCCAACGTGGCCGAGGTGAAGATCCACGCCCCCTGCTTCATTTCCATCTGTTCATGGAATTTATCCGCCACGGTGAGCGGCGTGATGTGCAAGCTGAAATGTCGCGGCGTGGTGTCATACCAGTAGGAATAACCGGTGATCGACACATCGCACACGCGCTCGATGCGCCCTTTAATAAGATTGGCTCGTTCAAACGCAGTGTCGAGCAGTTGGCTGCGCCCCAGCGCCAGCTTGAGCACCTCGATGGCAAAATTGAGGCTATCCAGCACGCGTTCAATCTCGCGTGAAATCGAGGGCGATTGCAGCGCTTCGCGCCAGTTTCCGCGATACCCCGGCTCCCCCAGCACAATACGCAGATCCATGGCCGACTGCACCAGTTTGTCGCCGACTTTCTGCAATTGGCGCATGTCTTTGGCTTCGGTGCGGTAACCAATCTCGATGTCTTTCGCCAGTTCTTGGATCTGGCGGCTGGACACCGACTGGCCAAAATATTGGCTGGCAATATCCGGCAACTGGTGCGCTTCATCGAAAATGAACACATCCGCTTCCGGAATTAACTCGCCAAAACCGGTTTCTTTGATGGCTAAATCGGCCAAAAACAGGTGATGGTTGACCACCACGACGTCAGCATCCATCGCTTTGCGGCGCGCTTTCGAGACGAAACAATCCTGATAACTCGGACACTCTTTGCCCAAGCAGTTGTCGTTGGTTGAGGTAATGGTCGGAATGACCAAGCTGTCTTCGGGCAAGTCATCGCATTCACCCAAATCGCCGGTTTTGGTTTCCGACGCCCAACTGCGCACTTTGACCAATTGCGTCAACAGCGTCGGGTCCGCTTCGTTGGTATGGCTTTCCACCATTTGGCGACTGAGGCGATCCAAGCACAAGTAGTTGGCTCGCCCTTTGAGTAGGGCCACGTTGCCATGAAACCCCAGCGCACCAACCATCAAGGGTAAATCGCGATGAAATAGCTGCTCTTGCAGGTTCTTGGAACCCGTACTGATGATCACTTTTTTACCGCTCAACAGCGCAGGCACCAGATAGGCAAAGGTTTTACCCGTTCCGGTTCCGGCTTCCACCACCAGTTGAGAGCTTTGCTTGATGGCGTTGGCGACGGCTTCGGCCATGTCAATTTGTGCCTGACGAGCTTGAAAGCCCGGTATGGCTTTACCAAGCGCACCTTGCTGAGAGAACGTTTTTGCGATCATCGAAAGAGCTGACGAAGAATAGAATGACGCGATTATGGCAGGTTTCTGCACAAGGCGCGAATCGGATTACGCACGCGCCGATATGCAGGAATACATCGAAGAAAAACCAATCTAGTGAACGAAGCCAAGATAACGTCACCCGGTTAATGAAGCCAGATTCACGAAGCTAGGTTCATGAAGAGCTAGGTTCACAAAGCTAGGTTCACAAAGACAAGTTAACGCCGGTTCAGATAACGCGCCATCCACGGCGGGGCATCGTAGCCGGTGCCCATCTCTGACATCACGCGTGCCGCTTCCGCGGGCGAGGCCTTGTTGTCCCATAACGTATCGAGCAACGCTTGATTGATGGGTTGGTCGCCCATCAGTTCAGAAACGCGTTCAACATACAACTTACGCGCAAGCAGTTCTTTATCCATAAACACCACCTTGAAAGCACACAAAAAGCCGGGGGTTAAACCACCGTCAACCCGCAGCACCCCTGATAGTTGTTGAAACCGATGTGAGAATAGATTAATTATAGACGCTATATTTTGGGCTGCCCGACCGTTCTGAGTCGCCCATCTTGTTATGCATCCCAGCGCACTGGACAAATAAACGCCGACAACTTGGGGTTACTGCGCTCAGCGCACCAACCCAAGTGCACGAGAAGTAGCGTGTCCGGTTGACGAGGGATTTCAGAATAAAAGAAATGCACGGAAGTTGTATTAATGGAAAAGAAAACGCTCCTCACGCATTGTACAGATGCCCCAGGTTTGATCGCAAAAATCACCAATATTTGTTACAAGCACCAACTCAACATCATTCACAACAGCGAGTATGTGGATAACACCAGCGGCCATTTTTTCATGCGCACTGAGCTGGAAGGTTACTTCAACGATGAAACGCTGCTGGCCGATTTAGACCAAGCGCTGCCGCAAGGTGCGAAGCGTAAACTTATCGACTCTAGCCGCAAACGTATCGTGATTCTGGTGACCAAAGAAGCACATTGCCTAGGCGACATTCTGATGAAGAACTTTGACGGCAGTCTAGATGTGGACATCGCCGCGGTCGCGGGGAACTACGACACCCTGCAAGGGCTGACGGAGAAGTTTGATATTCCGTATCACTGCGTGTCTCACGAAGGGCTCAACCGCCAAGAGCATGAGCAAAACATGCTGGAAGTGATTGACCAGTACCAACCGGATTACGTGGTGCTGGCGAAGTACATGCGCGTGTTAACGCCGGGCTTTGTGGAAAAATACCACCACAAAATCATCAACATTCACCACAGCTTCCTGCCGGCATTTATTGGGGCGAAACCATACCAACAAGCGTATGAACGCGGCGTGAAGATCATCGGCGCGACAGCCCACTTCGTGACCAACGATCTCGATGAAGGGCCGATCATCAAACAAGATGTGATTCCCGTCGATCACACGTTCAGTGCACAAGACATGGCGCAAGCAGGCCGCGATGTAGAAAAGAGCGTACTGAGCAAAGCGCTGGGCAAAGTGCTCAACGACCATGTGATTGTCTACGGCAACAAGACCGTCATCCTGTAACTACAAGGTTGAGGTGTAAAAAAGGCGCTCAAGGCGCCTTTTTGTCATGCTCAGTCGTGCTCTATGCTCGTCAGCTTACAGTTTGATGGCTAACGTCACCCCTTGGCGAATCGCACGCACCGCATCCAACTCACCGGCATGCTCGGCCCCCCCAATCACATGCAGTTTATCGCCCAGTTGCGCCCATTGGTCTTCAAATGGACGAACCGACTCTTGACCGGCACAGATCACCACGGTATCGACTTCCAATAAGCGTTGCTGCTCATCAATGGTTATGTGCAACCCGTGCGGGTCAATCTTGTCATAACGCACGCCACCGACTAAATGCACGCCGCGTTTTTCCAACGTCCGTTTGTGAATCCAACCGGTGGTTTTGCCCGGGCCACGACCCACGCGACCTTTGCGGCGTTGCAGCAGCCACACTTCTTTGTCGCTGACCGAATCCGGATGAGGATACAAACCGCCGGGGTGCGCAATGTCGGTATCAATGCCCCATTCATGCAACCAGTCGTCTAGATGGTGCCCTTGAGGTTCGGTGATCATGGTCGCCACATCCACGCCAATGCCACCAGCACCAACGATAGCGACTTTTTCGCCAACCGGTGTTTTTTCGCGAATCAGCGTTTGATAATCGACCACTTTCTCGGGGTTATCCACGCCCTCAATATTCACTTTGCGCGGCGCCACGCCAGACGCCATCACGACCTCGTCGTACCCCGCCAGCATGTCATACGTCACTTCGGTGTCGAGGTGCAAACGCACACCCGTTTCATCCAAACGGTTGGCGAAATAGCGAATGGTTTCACGAAATTCTTCCTTGCCCGGGATCTGCATCGCCAAGCGGAATTGGCCGCCAATGCGGTCATTGCGCTCAAACAAATCAACCTCATGCCCCCGCTCTGCAAGCGTCGTTGCACTGGCAAGACCGGCAGGGCCGGCGCCAATCACCGCAACTTTCTTCTTCACGCTCGCCGGTTGCACCACAATTTCAGTTTCATAACAGGCACGCGGGTTGACCATGCAGCTTGCCCGTTTACCACGGAAAATGTTGTCGAGACACGCTTGGTTACAGCCAATACACGTGTTGATCAGCGCCGATTTGCCCTGCTCCGCTTTCGCAACAAATTCTGGGTCTGCCAAGAACGGACGCGCCATCGACACCAGATCCGCCTGCCCGCTGGCGACAATTTTCTCTGCTTCTTCCGGCGTATTGATGCGGTTACACGTCACGACGGGCACGTTCAGGTGCGGTTTGATTTTCTCCGTCACCCACGTGAATGCGGCGCGCGGCACTTGCGTCGCGATGGTCGGAATGCGCGCTTCATGCCAGCCAATGCCCGTGTTGATGATGGTGACGCCAGCCGCTTCCAGCGCTTTCGCCAGCATCAGTACTTCTTCAAACGTACTGCCTTCTTCGACCAAATCGAGCATCGACAAGCGGAAGATAATGATGAATTCTTTGCCGACGGCTTCGCGAATCGCGCGCACCACTTCGAGGGGGAATCGAATGCGGTTTTCGTAGCTACCGCCCCAGTCGTCGTAGCGCATGTTGGTGCGCTTACAGATAAATTGGTTGAGCAAATACCCTTCCGAGCCCATCACTTCGACCCCATCGTAGCCCGCCAATTGGGCCAGTTCCGCGCTGTTGGCAAACGCGTCGATGGTTTTACGAATCTGACGTGGGCTCATTTCACTTGGTGCAAACTTGGCGATCGGCGCTTTGATGGACGACGCACTTTGAGAAAATGGGTGCATGGCGTAACGCCCTGCATGCAGCAATTGCAGCGCAATTTTACCGCCGTGACGATGAACCGCTTCCGTCACCACCTTATGCGCTTTGGCATGTTTGGTTTTACTAAATTCGGCACTGAATGGGTGCAGACGCCCACGCAAATTGGGCGAGAAACCACCGGTCACGATAAGCCCAACGCCACCTTTGGCGCGCTCTTCGTAAAAGGCAGCGAGTTTGTGGAGTCCTTCCTTGTGTTCTTCAAGACCGGTATGCATCGATCCCATCAAGACGCGGTTGCGCAGTTGAGTGAATCCTAAGTCTAAAGGCTTTAGCAGATGTGGGTACATGGCGACATCACTTTTATCGTTATCCTTATTGGTCTGACCAGAATATTCTCAGCCCAACGAAAAATCAAACAAGCGTTTACATTTTTGTAACACCGATCAATCTTGCAGTTGTTTGGGTATAATGAATAACGTAGGATGTAACTCATTCATATCTCTCGGGAACTTATCCGAGCTATCCTCAACAAGTCACTCACTTGTTGCATTGGAGACACAATGAAACAACTATTCCGATTTATTGGGCTGATTTTTAAAGGTATTTGGAAGGTCATTACTTTTATTCGTCTTGCCCTCACCAACCTGATATTCCTGCTCAGCATCGCCATCATTTACTTCATCTATATTCATGCTGAGTCGCCTACCCCCACCGTCGATAAAGCCTCGGCATTGGTGCTGAATTTATCTGGTCCGATTGTCGAACAACGAACCTACGTGAACCCCATGGACTCGTTTGCCAGCTCGGTCCTGGGGCAGGATTTACCTAAAGAAAACGTCTTGTTTGATATCGTCGATACGCTGCGTTATGCCAAAGATGATCAGCAAGTGACGGGGTTGGTGTTGGCGCTGCGCGATCTGCCTGAAACCAATTTGACCAAACTGCGTTATATCGCCAAAGCGATCAACGAGTTTAAAGCGTCCGGGAAACCGGTCTATGCGGTGGGTGATTTCTACAATCAAAGTCAGTATTACCTTGCCAGCTACGCCGACAAAATTTTTCTTTCGCCTGATGGTGCGGTGATGCTACGCGGCTACAGTGCCTACAATCTGTATTACAAAACGCTGTTGGAAAAACTTGACGTCAACACGCACGTGTTCCGTGTCGGCACTTACAAATCAGCCATTGAGCCGTTCATCCGTGACGACATGTCCGATGCCGCGCGCGAATCCGCGTCTCGCTGGTTGACCCAACTGTGGGGAGCGTATGTGGATGACGTGGCAACCAACCGTCAGATCGATGCGAAAACGCTCACACCGAGTATGGATGAATTTTTGGCACTGCTGAAACAGTCATCAGGCAACCTGGCGGATTTGTCACTCAAAGCCGGTTTAGTCGATGAACTCGCCACACGACAACAAGTGCGTGCCGAGCTGACCGACGTGTTTGGCAGTGACGGCGACGACAGCTACAACGCCATGAGCTATTACGATTACCGCGCGACCGTGTCACCAATCTTTGACATGGCCGCAGACGACATCGCGGTGGTGGTTGCCAGCGGCGCCATCATGGACGGAGTTCAACCTCGAGGTACCGTAGGCGGCGATACATTGGCGTCCTTGCTGCGTCAGGCGCGAAACGATGACAAAGTGAAAGCCGTCGTGCTGCGTGTCGACAGCCCAGGGGGCAGCGCGTTTGCCTCTGAAGTGATTCGTAATGAAATCGAGGCGATCAAAGCGGCCGGTAAACCGGTGGTGATTTCTATGTCGAGCTTAGCCGCCTCTGGCGGGTACTGGATCTCGATGAGCGGCGATCAAATCGTTGCGCAGCCCACCACGCTGACTGGCTCCATTGGCATCTTCAGCGTCATTACCACGTTTGAAAAAGGGTTGAATAAACTGGGGATCTACACCGACGGCGTGGGCACGTCACCGTTCTCCGGCGTGGGGGTCACCACCGGCCTGAGCGATGGCATCAAAGATGCGCTGCAAATGGGCATTGAACACGGCTACCACCGCTTCATTTCTCTGGTGGCGGAACACCGTCACATGTCAGAACAAGAGGTCGATAAAGTGGCGCAAGGCCGTGTGTGGACCGCGCAAGATGCGCAAAAATTGGGGTTGGTCGATAAGCTCGGCGACTTCGATGATGCCGTCGCACTGGCAGCCAGCCTCGCGAAACTGGACACATACAACCTGTATTGGGTAGAGGAACCCTTGAGCCCAGCGCAGCAATTCTTGCAAGATCTGTTTGGTCAGGTGCGCGTGGGACTTGGACTTGATGTCTCCAGCTTGATGCCAGACGCACTTAAACCGGCGACAAAGCAGCTGGTTTCTGATGCCAACCTGTTGAGCAGCTTCAACGATCCGAAAGGGTATTACGCGTTTTGTCTCACCTGTCAGGTGGAATAACAGCGGCAAGCCTTATCACCACTGCTCTTACCAGCAGGTTCCTAAGCGGCGCTTTGTTAGAAGCGCCTCTTTTTATTGCAGTGGTTTTCGCTATAATCCGCGTTCTGTTCCCCTACAATAAGTGATTTATCCCATGACAAGAAAGCATATCTATATCGCCTACACCGGCGGCACCATCGGTATGAAAAAATCCGATCATGGTTATGTACCTGTCGAAGGCTTTATGGAAAAGCAGTTGGCCAGTATGCCGGAATTCCACCGTGCAGAAATGCCACAGTTCACCATTCACGAATACGAGCCGCTGATCGACTCGTCAGACATGACGCCTGAAGATTGGCAGAAGATTGCCGATGACATTCGCGATAATTACGACAAATACGATGGCTTTGTGATCCTGCATGGTACTGACACCATGGCCTACACCGCCTCGGCGTTGTCTTTCATGCTGGAAAATCTCGGCAAACCTGTGATTGTGACCGGTTCACAAATTCCACTGGCTGAACTGCGTTCAGACGGTCAGGCGAACCTGTTAAACGCCCTGCACATTGCGGCCAATTACCCGATCAACGAAGTGACTTTGTTCTTCAACAATCAGTTGATGCGCGGCAACCGCAGTACCAAATCACATGCGGACGGCTTTAACGCGTTCACCTCCCCCAACCTGCCTCCTCTGCTGGAAGCGGGCATCAACATTCAAGTGAGTGGCAACGTCAAGCTTGGTGTACAACCGGAAGGCGAATTCCGCGTTCAAAACATCACACCGCAGCCAATCGGGGTGATCACCATGTACCCGGGCATTTCACACGAAGTAATTCGTAACACCTTATTGCAGCCCGTCAACGCTATGATTTTGCTGACCTTCGGTGTCGGCAATGCACCGCAAAACCCAGAACTGTTGGCCCAATTGCATGATGCCTCTGAACGTGGCGTGATCGTGATGAACCTGACGCAATGTTTGGCCGGTAAAGTGAACATGGGTGGCTACGCCACAGGCTGCGCGCTGGCGGATGCTGGCGTGATCAGTGGTTACGACATGACGCCGGAAGCGGCGCTAGCAAAATTGCACTATTTACTGAGCCAGAATTTGTCTTACGAAGAAGTGAAAGTGCGCATGCAGCAAGTACTGCGTGGCGAAATGAGCCTGTAACGCATTCTGTAGACACACAAAACCCCGCCGATGCGGGGTTTTTTATGCCATGTGAGACCAGGATAAACCGACCACTTACTCTTGGTTCGGATTCACTCGCATGATGTCGTCTTGCCCTGCCTGAAAACGCTTTTTCAGCTCCGCTTTCGACTTAAACACCACATCGCCCCCAACGCCCACCGTCATGTGGTCAGCGTTCAGATTGTGCTTGGATTGATACAACATCACAGCTTGCATACAGTAATCTCGCTGCTCCTGAGAAAGTAGTGTACCCTCAGGCCACTTACCCGTTTCTACCGCGAACACCAAACGATCATACGCTTCCGGTGTAATAGCATCGATTAATTGATTTGCATCCATGATTGTTTCCTAATAAACGCTTATAAAAACAGTTCGCGTCACCTTAACTGGCTGGCATTTCGAGTCAAGACCAGCTAAATAAATAAGTGTATCGGATCACAAGCTAACATGATGAACAGCGTAAAAACTTTACTAATTTTGTCTCTGCCACTGCTGCTCAGTGGCTGTTTTGAGAATCGCAAGAATACGGAGAAGCTGTGCGCAGACAATCCAAATTTGCGCTGTGAGCAGCTCAATATGGACGACGGCCAATGCCGTATTCCACGCACCGATCTGATCTGGCACCGCTATGCGGTACTCAAAAATCCGACGGTCGATAACAAGATTCAAGAATACACCTTGGTGAGTGCCTACCGAAAATGCCTTGAATTGGCTTCGCAAATTCAACCGATTGATCAAACGGCGCTCAAACAAAAACGCTTTGATGCGCTGATCAACTCAGGCAAAGAACAAGAACGATTGGTGAAAGAGCTGCATCAGATGCGCACGCCGCAATCGCTCTATTTCCTGTGGAGCCAAACCGGCGATAACCAAGCACGACGTGAATTTTTGCAGATGGAAGGGACACCAGAACTGGACACCGCCGAGATGCAATTCGCACTCGCCACCTTTTATACCTCGCGCAACCGTGAAAAAACCATTCAGTTGCTGAACCGTGCGTTAGAGCTGAGTGACGCTCAATCGGTCAATATCGAGATTTTCAAATCGCTGGCGAGTACGTATCAAGTCCTCAACGACAAAGAACATGCCTATGTATGGGCCATGGTCGGCAAAGCGTTTGGCGTGCCCTTAGCCACACCTGCCGAACTGGAACGCCTTTACGGCTTCAGCCAAGAAAAGTTCGCTCGTTTACAATCCTTGGCCGATGACGTCACCAAAGCGATCAAATCAGGGCAGTATTCCCGCCGTTTAGTGCCTACCGTTATCGAATGATGTAAAGATTAAACAATAAGCGATGAAAATTTCAGCGCTTATTGTTATTTTTGTTGAAAATTAACGACACTGAATTGACACAATAGCGTTCCCCGGTTGTCACAGGACCATCGGGAAAAACGTGCCCTAAGTGGCAATCACACGCCGCGCAGCGAATCTCCGTACGCACCATTCCGTGACTGCGATCATCTAAATAGCGAATCGCCTCTGGGCTCACAGGGGCATCAAAACTTGGCCAACCACAGCCCGAATCATACTTGTTTTCTGAACGGAAAAGGGGCGCTTCACAGCAAGTGCAGTAGTAAATCCCGTCCGCTTTGTTGTGCAGCAGTTTGCCACTGAATGGTGCCTCTGTACCTTGCTCGCGACACACACGAAATGCTTCATCACTGAGTCGCCCACGCCAGTATTCATCAGGCTTCGTTACTTTATCTACTTTCTGAACCACGGTACTTCATTTCCTTTTTTACAGCGTATTGATGCGCTTTTTTTGTATAAAAACTTGCGCGTTTTGCGCTTTGTAGCACATACTTTCTCACCATGATGCGGTGGACTTTCGCTTTCTAATTTACCTAAGATAACTCGGGTATTTTACGTCAATTGGTAGAGATAATAAGCAGGCTCGAGTTTAAAAACTAACCGTTTGCAACTGAATGTTAAAAAAAGCGACGCTTTTTTTTGACTTTAAACAAGTTAAGTCCGATTATCTGTTGCAGACTTTTACTGGAATCTGTAATTTTACTACCAGTTATCTTTAATCAGAAATTAAGTTGTGGAGCAACTATAATGACTATCAAAGTAGGTATTAACGGTTTTGGCCGTATCGGTCGTTTCGTATTCCGTGCAGCGCAAGAGCGCAATGACATCGAAGTTGTAGGTATCAACGACCTGATCGACGTAGATTACATGGCATACATGCTGAAATACGACTCAACTCACGGCCGTTTCAACGGTACTGTTGAAGTTGAAGGCGGTAACCTGATCGTTAACGGCAAAACTGTACGTGTAACTGCAGAACGCAACCCAGCGGACCTGAAATGGAACGAAATCGGTGTTGACGTTGTAGCAGAAGCAACTGGTCTATTCCTGACTGACGAAACTGCTCGTAAACACATCGAAGCTGGCGCGAAAAAAGTTGTTCTGACTGGTCCTTCAAAAGACAAAACTCCAATGTTCGTAATGGGTGTTAACCACACTACTTACGCAGGTCAAGACATCGTTTCTAACGCTTCTTGTACTACTAACTGTCTGGCTCCTATCGCTAAAGTTCTTAACGACAACTTCGGCATCGAGTCTGGTCTGATGACTACAGTTCACGCAACTACTGCAACTCAAAAAACTGTTGACGGTCCTTCTGCGAAAGACTGGCGCGGTGGTCGTGGTGCTTCTCAAAACATCATCCCATCTTCAACTGGTGCAGCTAAAGCAGTAGGCGTTGTTCTTCCAGAACTAAACGGCAAACTGACTGGTATGGCTTTCCGCGTACCAACTGCAAACGTATCTGTAGTTGACCTAACTGTTAACCTAGAAAAAGCAGCATCTTACGATGACATCAAAGCAGCAATGAAAGCAGCTTCTGAAGGCGAACTTGCTGGCGTACTAGGCTACACTGAAGATGCAGTAGTATCTACTGACTTCAACGGCGACACTCGCACTTCAATCTTTGATGCTGCAGCAGGTATCGCACTGACTGACAAATTCGTTAAAGTTGTATCTTGGTACGACAACGAAATCGGTTACTCAAACAAAGTTCTAGACCTGATCGCTCACATCTCTAAATAATGTAAGCATTCAGCGAAGCTTATCATTTAGATAAAGCGCAGAATGAAAAAGGCGGCTCTCGAGTCGCCTTTTTAGTATCTGAATTTTGATCGGCGGATTCGATACCGTCGATTGACCCAAGCGTTCCCCGCTTACCCACGGCGAATAGGTTGAGCCACTCGTCCACTGACTGGACGAAGCCTTGAAAGGCATGCCCGACAAGGTCTTGGAGACGGTAGCCACTCGGTATGCTGGTCCGGAGCGCATTACTCAGGAGCGTTAGATATGGATTTACACTCTCTTCCTGCACTGACTGTATTGTCAGATTGCGTGACCGTCGTTGAACACGACCAAGTCAAAATTGTTCGCGTGATACATGACAAAGCCACAGCGGGTATCGCGCTGCACGGCGGTCATGTGGTGTCGTTTCAACCTGCAGGTCAACCCGACCTGATCTGGATGAGCGACGCTGCAGTGTTTGACGGCAAAGCAGCACTACGCGGCGGTATTCCCGTGTGCTGGCCTTGGTTCGGACGCTTGGCCAATCCAGGGCATGGCTTTGCCCGCACCAGCGAATGGCAATTGATTGAACATCGTGAAAACGAGCATGGCGTCATCGTGACACTCGGTTTAATGCACAACGATGCAACGATGGCGATCTGGCCTTATCACTTCTCTGTGCGTTTGCATGTTGAGGTTTCCGAGCAATTGACCGTTTCGTTGGAAATCACCAATACCGATGAGAAAGCTTGGGTCTTCTCAGGCGCCTTACACACCTACCTCAACGTGGCCGACATCACCCAAGTGACCACCACCGGGATGGGCTCCGAATACATCGACAGCTTGCAAGACGCCAAAGTCTGCCACGGTGGCGAGACGTTGGTACTGACCGACACCATTGATCGCGTTTACACACAACCCGAAGCACAAGTGCACGTGCAAGATCCCGTGCTACAACGTACGCTCATCGTTGAAAACAGCGGCCATAACGCTGCGGTATTGTGGAACCCTTGGGCGCAAGGTGCCGCATCCTTGAGTGACATGACTGACGAGGGTTACAAAACCATGCTGTGTGTGGAATCCACCCTGCATGCCCCATGTCTAGCCGCGGGTAAAACGCTACAACCCGGCGAACAGCATGTTCTGGCGACCACCTTGTCCGTGAAATAATGCGCAGGACAGCTTCGGCTGTCCTTTTTATTTTGTGAGCTTGCCGCTAAACTGACGCCTTAATTTTTTACGCGAGATCACCATGTCTTATCAGTGCCCTTTATGTCAGCATCCCTTAACGTTAACCGGTCAGACTTACGCCTGCGAAAACCGTCATCAGTTTGATGTCGCCAAAGAAGGCTACGTCAACCTGATGCCTGCGCATCACAAGCGCTCCAAAGATCCCGGTGACAATAAAGAGATGATGCAGGCGCGTCGCCGTTTTCTCGAAGGCGGGCACTATGACCCCATGCGCGATCAAGTAGCCACTCTGTGCGCCGAGGCGCTAGAAGGCACAGAACATCAGCTACTCGACATTGGCTGCGGCGAAGGCTACTACACCACTTATGTGGCGAAAGCACTGCAAGCGCAACACACCCAGGCCCAAACGTACGGTTTAGACATCTCAAAGGTTGCCGTGCGCTACGCGGCCAAACGCTACACCAATTGCGAATTCACTGTGGCCTCAAGTCATCGTCTGCCGTTTGCTGATCACGCGTTAGATGGCATTTTACGGATTTACGCACCATGCAAAGCAGAAGAGCTGCAACGGTGTGTTCGTGACCATGGCGTGGTGATCACGGTCACGCCTGCGGCACGCCACCTCTATCAGTTTAAACAAGGCATTTATCAAGACGTTCGTCTGCACGAAGAGCAGCCTGAACACATTGAGGGCTTTGCGCTGGAAACCGAGCAAAAAATCAACTATATGATGACATTACCCGGTGAAGTGGCCTTTGATCTGTTACAAATGACTCCGTTCGCATGGCGAGCCAGCGACGCATTTAAAGCGCAGATTCGCGCATCCGAACAGTTTGAATGTGAAGCTGACTTTATGTTGCGTGTTTATCGCAAGCTGAGTGCCAACGAATAAACGATAATAATTCTCATTTTATTTGCAACTCAAAAGGCACTCCATTACCATGAGCCGGTTTTCAATGGAGGCCTTTATGCGATTTGCCCTACCCCTACTGCTTTCCGCTGCCCTTATGGGCTGCGCTGCAACACCCCCAGTCTCGACCTATTACGACTATCAACTCGCGACGCCGACGGGCGAAGTGCGCTCACTTACGCAATTTCGTCATGCGATTCGCCATGCTGATGTCATTCTGGTTGGGGAATGGCACACTCACACTGGTATTCATCGCTTTCAAACCGATTTATTGCAAACGCTCAGCCAAGAAGAGCGCCCGGTTGCACTCTCTATGGAGCAGTTTTCTCGCGACAAGCAAGCGTTGCTCAATGACTATCTACAGGGCACGATTGGCGAACAGTACCTGATTCAGCAAGCAAACGCATGGCCAAATTACGAGAGTGACTACCGCCCCTTGGTGGAATTGGCAAAGCAACAACAACTGGATGTGATTGCCGCCAACGCACCCAAACCGATTGTGCGCTGTATTGGCCGACAAGGACTCAGTTATCTTTCTCAGTTGGATGCAGCCAACCGTTCGTTCGTCGCCCAACAGATCAACACCAACGACTCTCCATACAAACAACAGTTTATGGCCTCCATGCATCACGGCACACCAGAGCAAACGGAAAACCAATTTGCCGCACAAGTGACTTGGGATGAAACCATGGCTGAAAGCATCGTCAACTACCTCACAAAGCACCCTGAGGCACGCGTGATGCACATTGCAGGTTTGTTCCATACGCAAAATGGGCTCGGGACGGCCGCCGCCATTTTGCGCCGTAACCCAGCGCTTAACGTTGTGGTCGTCACCCCAATGGCAGAGTGGCAATCCCAAAGCCAAGATTACCAACTGCGTGTCCTGCCGCCACCGGTTCGCTACGTGCAACCTGAGCACCAGATGGCAGCGTTTCGCCAATTGAAACATCGCAACGCCGATCTCACCTGCGACACCACCGCACATCAGGAATGAGGTTATCTCTCAGAAAATCTAAAAACAGGCACAATGTTTGCTTGACGAATTAGCACACAAAATGTGTAAAAATCGCACAAGTTTTTCACCCCCCTGTCGATATAGTGACTGAGAGACAATTTAGGAGAGATGTATGAACCCAGTAGGCGTAGGATCAGCACAGCTGTATTCCCCCCAAACGGTGAGATCTCAGGCGACGGCAAACAATGACGCCAAGTCAGAATCGGCGCCACTCAAGGTTGAGCAAAATAAGGTCACCCTCTCTGAAGAAGGCAAAGCATTGCTGGCCGCACTCAAGGAAATTGAAGAGGGAAAAACCCCCAATATTCAAGATAAAAGCTTAGGGGATAAGGTCGAAGCCTTTACCTATGGCGCCTTGGGCATGGGCCATCCAGATGATGTGAAGAAAGAAGATGATTCGTCGTATTCGGCGGGGCAATATCTTTCCGCTGCGGCAACCGTCGGCAGTATTTTGTTACTGCTTTAACCGTTGATGGTCTTTCCGTGGCTCACATAGCAAAAAGCCAACCGGGCATGCGTATCGCATCAGACGGTTGGCTTTTTTGATCCGAGCAGCTTACAGGCTATCTCGTCCGGGATGGTTCAAAATGTGGTCTTCCCAGTCGATAACATCAATTTCATACACCACTTTATTACGCACGCTTTCTTGAGCTGCGTGCATCGCTTCTTTTGAACCGGTGATCAACGGGTGCCATGGTGGCAACGTATCGCCTGCCGCCAACAAGCGGTAGGCGCAAGTATCCGGCAACCAGTTGAACTCATCAATTTTATCGCGAGTCAGTTTCAGGCACTCTTCACCAGAAGTGAAACGATTTGGGTAATCTTTACAAGCGCAGGTTTCGCTGTTCAGCCAGCTACAGGCAACGTTGGTGTAATACACCTCGTCGGAGTCTTCATCCATTAGCTTGTGCAGGCAGCATTTGCCACAGCCGTCACACAGAGATTCCCACTCTGCTTCTGTCATCTGATCCAGCGTTTTACTTTGCCAAAATGGAGTACTCATCACTTCTGTTTTCCTGTCTTGTTTCAGGGGGACGATTTATACCTTCCTCCCCCACAAAGTTCAAGGATAAATATTCTGCGATTTCGCTGTGATGATCCGATATTTCTGTTAGGATCGGCGGCCTTATCGAGCGGATACACAAATACGAGGTCATGATGGATTGTCGATTAGGTTGCGGCGCCTGCTGCATTGCTCCAAGCATCTCTTCCCCGATCCCGGGCATGCCCAATGGCAAACCGGCCGGAACACGTTGTATTCAGCTCAACGAGAATAATCTGTGTCAGTTATTCGGCAAACCAGAGCGCCCCGCTGTGTGCCACCATTTCAAACCCTGCCCAGTGGTTTGCGGCAAAACCAACCAAGAAGCATTGGCTAATCTCACGGAATTGGAACAACTGACATAAACAACCAGTTTCACAATCTTTGTTTTTGCTAAACGACCTTAGTATTTGCAATATCCTGACTTTGGCTTATTCAATTCGCAGTATTTTCCTACCGAATTTTGGGACTTCCCATACACTTTGTAAGGTTAAAACTCATGAATAAGTATATTGCCGAAATGTTCGGCACCTTTTGGTTGGTTCTCGGTGGTTGTGGTAGCGCTGTATTGGCTGCAGGATTTCCGGATGTCGGCATTGGCTTGCTCGGTGTGGCACTCGCATTTGGTTTAACCGTTTTGACAATGGCATTCGCTATTGGTCACATCTCAGGTTGTCACCTCAACCCAGCCGTGACTGTTGGCCTGTGGGTTGGCGGCCGTTTCTCAACAAAAGACGTGATCCCTTACATCGTATTCCAAGTGATTGGTGGTGTGATTGCGGCAGCGATTCTATATGTCATTGCATCAGGTCAAGCTGGTTTTGATGTCGCTGCGTCAGGTTTTGCTGCGAATGGTTTTGGTGAACACTCACCTGGCGGTTACTCTTTGACCGCCGCTTGGGTTTGTGAAGTCGTCATGACAGCCATGTTCCTGTTGGTCATCATGGGCGCTACCGACCGCCGTGCACCACAAGGTTTTGCGCCTATCGCAATCGGCCTGTGCTTGACACTGATCCACCTCATCAGCATTCCTGTAACCAACACATCTGTGAACCCAGCGCGTAGTACTGCGGTTGCATTGTTTGTGGGTGACTGGGCGATTTCTCAATTGTGGCTATTCTGGTTGGCACCAATTGTTGGTGGTGCTCTGGGTGCATTGATTTATCGTTCACTGCTGGCAGAAAAAGTCACTGCTTAAGTGATTGAATGACACTCTGCTTTATAAAAAACCGCGCTTGAAAGCGCGGTTTTTTTACAACTTTTGTCGGCCGAGTAATGAGTGGGACAGCGTGGTGCCATCCACCAATTCCAGCTCGCCGCCAACCGGGACGCCGTGAGCGATTCGGCTGGCTGACACGTCATGTTCGCGGCACAACTCTGCAATGTAATGTGCGGTTGCTTCGCCTTCCACCGTCGGGTTTGTGGCCAGAATCACTTCGGAAATTCCGCCGCGTTGAAGACGAAAATCCAGCACATCCAAGCCAATGTCACTCGGTCCAATCCCATCCAGTGGTGACAGGTGCCCCATCAACACAAAGTAACGTCCGGAGTACTGGCCGGTCGCTTCCACCGCAGCGATATCCGCTGGGCTTTCCACCACACAAAGTTGGCCGTTTTCCTGACGTTTCGGGTTTTGACAGATGTGACACACCTCTTCTTCAGTGAAGGTGCGACATTCGCTGCAATGGCCGATTTCCACCATCGCCTGACTCAGAGCATCTGCCAGTTGCAAGCCACCTTTGCGGTCTCGTTGCAACAAATGAAAGGCCATACGCTGCGCTGACTTGGGACCTACCCCCGGCAGACAACGTAAGGCCTCCATCAAATGCTCCAGCATATGACTGGTACGCATTAAATTAACTCGTCGTTAGAACGGCATTTTCATGCCTGGTGGTAGTTGCATACCGCCAGTCACGCCCGCCATTTTTTCTTTCTGAGCTTCTTCAACACGGCGCGCAGCGTCGTTAAACGCAGCAGCAATCAGGTCTTCCAGCATCTCTTTGTCGTCTTCCATCAGACTCTCGTCGATGTCAACACGGCGTACGCTGTGGCTACCAGTGATTGTCACTTTGACCAGACCAGCACCAGATTCACCGGTGATTTCCATGTTTGCGATTTCTTCTTGAAGCTTTTGCATGCGTTCTTGCATTTGTTGGGCTTGCTTCATTAGGTTGCCCATACCGCCTTTACCAAACATCTTTGTCTCTCTGGTTTGTCTTGATTGTTTTACATACTGTGGGGTTGATTGGTGTAAATCTCAAGCCCACCGTTGCCGTTAAATCGGTCTAACGCTGTCTTTATCAAGTTCAGCGCTAAAACGTCGCTCAATAAATTGTACCGTAGGATCAGCCACCAAATGGTCGATGGCTTGTGAGAGTTTGCCTTGGTACAGGCGCTCTCGCAGCTCAAGAGGCGTTTCACCGTCGTCACCAATCGTGACGGACAAATGGCAATCCTCTTGTAATTGGTCATTCAACGCTTGCAGAAGTTCACTCTGCGCTTTATCCGTATTGAGGTGCGCGTGCGATGGGCGCAATGTCAGCTCAATCGACGCGCCACTCTTCTTATACGTTGAGTTCAATGCGAGCTGTTCCACCAGCTTCGCCGTATGCAAACGCTGGACAATGTTCGCCCACTCATCCAATTCAATCGCTTCATGAATCAGTTTCGCGGTCATTTCCGGCGTTTTTTCGTGTTCTAACGCGCGTTTGATCTGCGTTGGGGTTAACTCGCTTTTTTCCTGCGTGGGAGTCGGCAAGTTTTGCGTTGGTCGCCACTGATACGCTTCATCATCCGGTGTGTCGTCAACAGACGGCGCAGAATAAGGCGACATCTGCGCGGCATGTTGACCACGCTGGGCTACACGCTCAAGAACCGAAACCGGTTTAGCAGATGCCGCTTCAGGCTTTTTTGGATCCGTACCTTTCTGAGCCAAGCCTTGACGTTGAGAGCGCAGTTGATGACGCAATCCCACCATCGGTGATGGCTTATTGTCACGCTCCGCCGTTTGTTGCGGCGTTGGTTGTGACGTTGCTTGCGGCGTCGGTTGCATGGGAGTATCAGCGTGTGACGCTGCTCTGACTGGTTGCGACTGCGGCTCTGGCTGTTGCATTGACGCAGGCTGCTGCATCGGCTCTGGCGCACTCGCGGCAGGATGAACCGGCGCCGAAGGCTGTGGTTTGCTTGGCATGGGTTGCGATGCTTGCGCAGCAGGCGTCGCCACGGGCTGACTCACTTGAGGCTGGCTTGGTGCCACTGCTGCCGACTGAGTCGAAATCACATGCGTGATCGATGCTTGAGACGGTCGAAACGCCATCATTCGCAAGGTAATCATTTCGATCCCGATGCGCGGCGTTGGCGACAACGACAGATCATCGCGCCCTTTCAATGCGATTTGGTAGTAAAGCTGAACATCTTGCGGCGTCAACGCCTTGGCCAACCACTCAATGGTTTCGGCATCAGGCTGCGCTTTATCAATGCTCGAGGGCAATGCTTGATACATAGCAATGCGGTGCAACTGAGTGGCCAATTGCTGTAGCAATCCATCCCATTCCACTCCGTTTTGCGCCAAGGCTTCGATGCAATCCATCACCGCTTGCGGTTGCTTATTGCTCATCGCTTTCAGCAGGTGCAGCGCCTGATCGGTGTCGAGTGTCCCCAACATGTGAGACACCACATCCGGCTGCACTTGACCATTCCCCAGCGCAATCGCTTGGTCGGTTAAGCTCAGCGCATCTCGCATACTGCCGTCGGCCGCATGCGCAATCATCGCCAGTGCTTTGTTATCGCTGTTGACCTGTTCGACAGCCAGAATGTGTGCCAATTGATGCTGAATGTTTTCAACACTAATCGGTTTGAGATGGAATTGCAGACAGCGCGACAAAATCGTCACAGGCAGTTTCTGTGGATCCGTCGTTGCCAGCAGGAATTTCACGTACTCCGGTGGCTCTTCCAAGGTTTTGAGCAGCGCATTGAAGCTGTGACGAGACAGCATGTGCACTTCATCTATCAGATAAACCTTGAAGCGGCCGCGTGCCGGTTTGTACTGAACGTTATCCAGCAGTTCACGCGTATCTTCAACTTTGGTTCGTGAGGCCGCATCGATCTCCAGCAGGTCGACAAAGCGTCCCTGATCGATCTCTTTACACGTCGCACATTCACCACACGGTGTGGCGGTGATGCCGGTCTCACAGTTCAGCCCTTTGGCAAACAAGCGACCAATGGTCGTTTTACCGACACCGCGCGTCCCGCTAAACAGGTACGCATGGTGCAATCGGTTTTGCGCCAGAGCATTTTCTAAAGCCGTTAATACATGTGCCTGACCCACCACTTCATTAAATTTGGTGGGTCGCCATTTTCGCGCTAAGGCAAGATAACTCATGAAACCTTCCGATATGGGTGCTTAGTGACCTTCAAATTCACAGATGCTGTAAACGTTCAAGCCTAACCCTTCAAGACGCTTGTCACCACCAATTTCTGGCAGGTTAATCACAAATGCCGCGTGCTCCACTTCACCGCCCAACTGACGGATCAGTTTAGTTGTGGCTTCAATCGTGCCACCCGTTGCCAGCAGATCATCAACCACGAGAACTTTGTCGCCCGGTTGAATAGCATCAACGTGAATTTCTAGCGTATCCGTGCCGTATTCTAGGTCGTAGGTTTGCGCAATAGTTTTACGTGGCAGTTTGCCTGGCTTACGCACAGGGACAAAACCCACACCCATTTCCAGCGCCAGTGGTGCACCAAATAGGAAACCACGAGCTTCGGTCCCCACAACTTTCGTGAAACCCATCTCTTTGTAACGATCCAAAAAGAGTTGAATCGTCGCCTGATAGGCTTTGGCATCTTCAAGCAGACTGGTCACGTCACGGAACAGGATGCCTGGTTTTGGATAGTCTTGAATGCTTTTGATGCTTGATTTGATCAGTGAAAGAGTTTCGGTTGTCATACTAATTTAACTTCGATTGGCCCGATGCGGTCTAAGACCGAATCCGGTATTAAGGGTTCCGCCGGTCAATTTTTACCCTGCAGAAAAAACAAACGCCCACTCGAAGAGCGGGCACACTTCCACATAATGCTAGTGATTTTCTTGTTGGTTAGCAACCAGCTCGTGAGTTGGAAGTCGCAGAAAGCAGGTGATCAACACCACAAGGCCGACAAACAGCAGAGCTTTCAACCACAAATGAGGAACCACACTAATGGAAAATGCGAAACTGAACAAAATCACGATGCAACCACGTTGCTTCACCCGTTTGGAGACGGCTTTGTGTTGCTGCCAGTTGGTTAATATGGGCCCAAACACGCGATGCTGATGCAGCCAACGATGAAATTTAGGGCTGCTGCGCATAAAGCACGCACTGGCCAATAACAGAAATGGGGTGGTGGGAAGAAGAGGAAGGACGATGCCTAGAATGCCTAAGCCAACACTGAGACCACCAACAATATTTAACAACAGGTGACGAATATTGATGGTGAACCTCACTTAAGCCAAACCCAACGTCGCATACGTGTCGACACTTGGGTTTGTGACTTGATTAAAAACCTGCGTAACCATTCACAACGCGAATCCACGTTAGGGTCGCTGGAAGGGTTGGGATCAACAGGGCTGCAATAAAACCTAAAAAGTACAGCGCATTGTAAGGTTCTTTAAACTCTTTGTCTGCCATGATTCGCTTCTCTCGTGTAGGTGAGGCTTACTTTCAGTCCGGCTCTGAATACAGAGACGCGGATTCATTATTGTTTTGAGGCGCTGATGATACCTTAAACAATTTGCCACAAATACGGACAAAGAATGAGGTTATTCGAGGGGAGTTAAACCGCTCACACTCTGTAGGCAAGTGTGAGCGATACGGCGCTACGTGGAAGCACCTTGATAGATATCGAGGATAAAGCTACTTGCTCCCAAACAGCTAACCGACAACTGGCAAGCATTGTGAATCAGCAAGTCTTTGGTGATGAAGTTTTTCATGCAGTTCTCACCCAGTTTTACGCCTGCGGCGATGTGCTGCGTCATGTAACCATTCGACCATTGGCTATCGAGCCCTGCCGGCAAAATCGACAACGTCCCGTCACTCAAATTAGCGAGGCCAAACACCGCAGCTACCGGCTCCGCGCAATCGGAACACTCAATCGCCCGTTCAACGATCTCCGCCAGATCTTTTAAATCAGCGTTGAAGCTGCGCAAGTTGCGCAGGTAATCGTGAAACAGTGCGCGCACCAACAGAGTGCTCGCGACGCCTTTGTCGTCGTCACTGGCAGAATCAACAATGTAGAATGCAAATTGCCCATTCATGAGCCACGCATAATCAAACACCAAGGGCATGACATCGGTCGATTGCAGCAAACGGTAGCTGCATTTCCACGCGCCCTGTGTCGTGTCTTTCTCCGGCAACAATGCGTGCAGCAAATCTCGCGCCGCGCTAGGATTATCCCGCAGATATTCTAAGTGCCAATGCAGCTCCTGCTCTTCGGGAATGTCTCCCCCCCCGTCGACTCGGAACCATTGGCTTGAGAAGTCACGCTGATCCGTGATGTGATGCGAAGCATCTTCCAACGTGCTTTCAATTGCGCAACCTAAGTGTTCGTGATTTCCAATCGGTTTGGCGAGAAAATCTTTGATGCCGTAGCGCAGCGCCTTGGCGACATCCGACATTTCGTCGGTGCCAGACACCACAATCATGGGTAAAGAGGGGTACTCCAAACTCACTTCTTCTACGAATTCAATGCCATCGAGCACCGGCATCGACAGATCGCACAACACCAAATCGGGCGCTGCGTGTCTCAACTTTCTCAGCCCATCCAGACCGTCTTCCGCCTCCATCACCTTGTAGCCTTGCGCTGACAAGTAGCCGCTGGTGATCCGCCTGAAGATCGGATCATCATCCACCAACATAATCAGCTTTTCAGGCAGGGATTCTGGAGCCGAGAATTCTTTAGCCCTGATGTGAGTTTTATACATAGCTTCTACCTCACTATGCTCTTCCTGTTCACAATCTATTTTATTGTTATAAGATGGTTTCATACGTTACTTAAAAAGTAGTCATGAAATAAGATTTATACAAATATTCCACTTTGCACCGCAGTTGCATACTATATGTATGGAATATCACGAATCGGCCAACAAGTTGACGTGACTCAATCTTTGACAGCTGATATCCGTATAAATTACTCAAATTCGTAAAATAATGTGTCAGGAACAATGAAATTAGATGACCTAAACCTCTTTCGACTGGTTGTCGAAAATGGAAGCTACACCGCCACTTCCCGCAAGACGATGATTCCTGTAGCGACCATCACCCGACGCATTCAAGCGCTTGAAGATTCACTGAATCTACGACTTTTGAATCGCCACGCTCGCAAGCTATCACTGACTGAAGCCGGAGAACGTTTTTTTAGTGACTGTTCACCGTTATTGCAACGTCTGGCTTCAATGGCCGAAGAAATTACCGACGAATGTCGCGGTGCATCTGGCAAAATCAAAATCTCGTCACCGTATAATTTGACGAAGCGCATGATGATGCCGATGTTCAATGAGTTTATGAAGCAATACCCAGAAATCAACATTGAACTCACCACCAGCAACCACGCGGATCAACTGGACCCAACCGAATGGGATGTCATTTTTCGCGTCGGCCCACAACGCGATTCCAGTCTGATTGCGAGAAAAATCAGTGAAGTCAAAGACATCCTTGTCGCAAGCCCTGACTACCTCACCAAACACCCAGCCCCAACGCACGCTGAAGAACTGAGTAAACATTCCCTGTTAAAGGGCTATCCATTGCTGAAATGGCAATTGAGCAATTCCAAAGGGGAAACAGTCATCAACGGTGACAAAGGCCGTTTTCAAGCCAATGCGCTGAACGTGGTTCGAAGTGCTTGTTCGGAAGGTTTAGGCATTACGCTGATGCCGGATGTGATGCTGCGTGAATTCATCGCAGATGGCAGTTTGGTCAGAGTCCTGAGTGATTGGAGCGCCAACCCGCGCGACATTTACATGCTCTACAACCACAAAGATCATCTGCCTGAGAAAGTGCGCCTGTTTATCGACTTCGTGATTGCTTACCACATTCACTAAGTCATGGTGACTCAGCAGAGAGTCACGAAGAAAACAAACCGATAGAAAAGAGGGCCACAAGGCCCTCTCTGTTTAAGATCGACTGCAGTTAGTGAGACCGCCTGTTAGAACGCGCGTAGTATTGCAGTGCTGCGATTAGAGAAACTCCACAAACTGGCTCAGTTCGCGCTCTGGCACTTTCATCGGCGTCATCGCTGGCGTGCCTAAATAGAGAAAACCGACGATTTGATCGTCACCTTCCAGCCCAAATGCCTGATGCACTTGTGGATGGAACATCCAGTTTCCAGAGCGCCAGATGCCTTGATACCCTTGCGCAATCGCAGCCATCTGCATCGCCTGCACCGCACAACCAGCCGATAAATGCTGCTCAAACGCGGGCACCTTCTCATGCGGCGTGACTTTCGCAATCACAGTAATGACCATGGGCGCGCGAAACGGCGCATTCTTCACTTTGGTCACCACCGCATCATCGCTGTGATCGCTTAAGGCCGCATTGACCAAAATATTCGACAGCTTCTGCAAACCGCTTCCTTGAGCGATCACAAATCGCCAAGGCATTAAGTTGGCGTGGTCAGGCGCACGCAGCCCCGCACGAATGATGTTTTCCAAAGCCTTTCCTTCCGGCGCAGGCGCCTCAAGTTTGGCAACTGAGCGACGGTGTAACAGCAGTTCAAGCGCATCCATGTTGAATCCTTCTTACTTCTTGATATTGCAAATTATGCTAGCACACTCCGCGGCAAGACACGCAAGACCAATGTGCAAGACGGCGATAAAAAAACGGGGCCAATGCCCCGTTATTTGTCGATGCGCTCACTGCGTGGTTTAGGCTGGATAGAAACGCTCATCCAAGCCTGCACGGGTCAACAAGCCATCGCACGGCGCAAAACGATCACCATATTTCTCGGCATGTTGGTTCATCAGCTCGACCAGCTTTTTCATGCCAATGTGGTCCATGTAACGGAACGGGCCACCGAGAAACGGCGGGAAACCGATGCCGAAAATCGCCCCAATATCGCCATCACGCGGGCTGCGAATAATGCCTTCGTCCAAGCAGCGCACCGCTTCATTGAGCATCGGCAAAATGCAGCGCAGCGCAATGTCTTGGTCGCTGAACTTCGATTCCGGCGTCAATTTCAGCAATTTATACACGGACTTATCGACTTCCTTCTTCTTACTGCCTTTGTAACTGTAGAAGCCTTTGCCTGATTTGCGCCCTTTGCGGCCATCGTTGAGCAACGTATCAAACACATCTGGCCCTTGGAAACGTGGCCCCAGTTCGTTGACCAAAATCGGCATGATCTTCGCGCCAATATCAACGCCCACTTCATCGAGCAGCGTAATCGGCCCGACCGGGAAGCCGAAGTCAAGCAGCGCACGGTCTAGGTTTTCAATCGGTTCACCTGCCATCAGGATCTGCGCCGATTCATTCATGTAGGGTGCCAGAATGCGGTTGACGTAAAAACCCGCGCAGTCTTTGACCACGATGGGCGTTTTCCCTTGTTTGCGCGCCAAAGCCACCACGGTCGAGATGGTTTCATCCGACGTGGTATCGTGCGGAATCACTTCCACCAGCGGCATTTTTTCCACCGGGCTGAAGTAATGCAGACCGACGATATTCTCAGGACGCGCGGCTTTCGCGGCAATGTGATGAATCGGCAGCGACGACGTGTTCGTCGCAAAAATGGTGCTCGCTTTCGCGTTGGCTTCAATATCCGCCACCATGCTCTGTTTCAGAGCCAGATCTTCAAACACCGCTTCGATGACCACATCGGTGTGATTGAAGCTGGTGAAATCGATACCGCCAGACAGCTGGCTCATTTGTGCCTGCAATTGCGCTTTGCTAAGAATGCGACGCTTGCGCTGCTTATCAAACAGTTTGTAGTTGTAATTCAGTGCATTGAGAATGCCATCGTTGGACACATCTTTAATACGTACCGGCACTTTGGCTTTTGCTACGCTGACATGGCTAATCCCCGCGCCCATCAATCCGCCGCCCAGCACGCCAATACGATTGACGGTCAGCGGGGTCGCATCGGTGCCGTTCTCTTTCTTCATCTCGGTGGTCGCAAAGAAAATCGACCGCAGTGCTTTCGATTCCGGTGTCATCACTAGTTCGCCAAAACGTTTGGCTTCCAGCTCTAGCCCGGCGTTCATGCCCTTCTCAAGACCATGTTGAATCACTTCCAAAATCGCTTTTGCCGCTGGGTAATTTCCGCGCGTCTTTTGTTCCGTTTTCTTACTCGCCTGATCAAAGATCACTTTGCGGCCAAACCCGGTCTGAGACATCAGCTTTTCTTTGGTCGTCAGTTTGACTTTGCCTTTCTTCTTGCCGTTTTCGTCGATGAAACGTTTGGCCACATCAAGCAACACGGTATGTGGTACACACGCATCCACCACGCCCAGTTTCTTGGCCTTTTTGGCGCGCAATTGCTTGCCCGTCAAAATCAAATCCAGTGAAGGCAACAAACCAATCAGGCGCGGCAGACGTTGCGTCCCACCAGAGCCTGGCAGTAGACCCAACATCACTTCCGGCAAACCGAGACGCGTTTTATCGTCATCGGTACACACACGATAATCACAGGCCAATGCCAATTCCAGACCGCCGCCCAAACAAGGGCCATGAATCGCGGCCACCACGGGGAATGGTAGATCGGACAACTGCTGGAACATCGCTTGGCCTTGCGTGGCCAACGCTTGAGCTTCCGGTGCAGACGTACACGCTTCCAGCATGCGCACGTCAGCGCCCGCAATGAAGTTGTCCGGTTTGAGCGAATGCACAATCAACCCTTTGAGCTGACTTTTTTGCGCGTCGAGCTGTTTGAACACGGCCTGCATGTCGTCGGCAAATGCCGCCTGCAAGGTATTCATTTTTTCTCCCGGCACATCAATGGCCAGCCACGCAATGTTCTGCTCATCAACACTCAGATGAAATGCTTTCGATTGGCTCATTACTCCACCTCCAGAATCATTGCTGCGCCCAATCCACCCGCGGCACACGCGGTATTCAAGGCCAAACCGCCACCACGACGTTTCAATTCACGCAATGTTTGCGTGATCATGCGCGCGCCCGTTGCCGCAAAGGGATGGCCATACGCCAGCGACCCGCCCAACACATTAAATTTATCCATATCCACTTCGCCAATCGCTTGGCTGCGACCCAAATACTCCTGCGCAAATTTGTCGCTGGCAAACATTTTCAGGTTGGCCAACGTCTGCGCGGCAAACGCTTCATGCATGTCAATCAGCGTCAGGTCGGCAAGCGTAATGCCAGCGCGATCCAGCGCCAGAGGCGTGGCGTAAGACGGCCCCATCAGCATGTCTTTTTCCACACCGATGGCAGAGAATGCATAGGAGCGAATGTACCCAAGGATCTCAAGCCCTAGCTCTTTCGCACGGCCTTCGCGCATCAACATGATGGCCGCAGCACCATCGGTCAGTGGCGTACTGTTTGCAGCCGTCACGCTACCGTATTGGCGATCAAACGCCGGACGCAATTTGGCGTAGCCTTCCAGCGTGGAATCCTGACGAATGTTGTTGTCGGTATCGATCCATTTTTTGTACGGTTCTGGGAAAGCGGTCATCACTTCATCGCGAATCTTACCGTCTTTCCAAGCTTGCGCCGCCAGTGTATGCGACCGATGCGCCAAGGCATCTTGATCCTGACGCGAAATACCATGCGATTTCGCCATTTGTTCAGCCGTTTGCCCCATGGACAAACCGGTGGAATACTCGGCCACCGCAGGCGGCACTGGCATCAAGTCTTTGAGTGACAAGGATTTCAGCACACTCAATTTCTGGCCCAAGGTTTTGGTTTTGCTCAACGCCAGCAAGCTCGACGCCAGTTTCTTAGACACACCAATGGGTAAAACAGAGGAAGAATCCGCACCACCTGCGATGCCGATATCAATGGTACCGGCCATAATGCTTTCTGCGACGTTCACCGCCGACTGAAAACTGGTGGCACAAGCACGAGTGACACTGTACGCATCGGTATGAATGCTCATCCCAGTACCCAGTACAATTTCACGCGCAATGTTCGGCGCTTCGGGCATCTGTACCACCTGACCAAACACCACTTGTTCAATCAACGCGGGATCGATATCCGTTCTCGCCAGCATTTCGCTCACGACCATTTTGCCCAAATCAACAGCTGGCACCTGGCCAAATTCTGTACTTTGACGCGCAAAGGGAGTTCGTAGACCCGCTACGATCGCCACACGTTCACCGGAGCGTGTTCTCACTTCCTGTTTGCCCATTGTTTCTCCTTAGAATAAGAGGTCTGACCTGATGCATTGTAACGAGATTGTTAAGACAATCAAACAACTGTTTAAATAAACGTGATATTTGCAGCGAATCACTTGTTAAGTGTAGAAGAATCAAAGAGTTTATGGGTTTGGCTTTTGTCAAAGTAGGTCGAGGGTGTGGGAAACAAAAATCGGAGGCAAAAAAAAACCACACAAAGTTGTGTGGTCGGAATGTTTTTAAAGCAATTAACTTGCGCCAATTGAAAATAATCAGTTTCCTGATTAGGAGAAAGTAAAGTCAGCCTTCAAAAGGAAGTGTCATCTTGCTCAACACGTTAGCCGCAAAGACTAACTAGATGACAGGAGCTACTATAACCGTATCAAGGCATGAGATTTTGGCTTAGATCAATTTTATCGTGGTTTTGTAACCCCAACGCCGCCTAAACTTGATTCAAAACAATCTCTGAGCACATTTCGAAACTGAATAGTATTTGTGCATTCCTCCTTCTGAACGGATCTGGCGTGATCAACTGGAGACTTTTGTGTCGCTACTCAAAATATTTGGAAAGAAAAGTTCCAACCGTCCGGTCAATAGCGGTATGGACAGACAAAGAAAATATGAAGCACTGGTTCGTGCTTACCATCGCGATCTCTATCGCTACGCTTACTGGCTGTGTAAAGACCAAAGCGTGGCGCAAGATCTGGTGCAAGAAACCTGCTTACGGGCGTGGAAATCGCTCGACAGTTTACAAGATGAGAAAGCCGCAAAGTCGTGGCTGATTACCATATTGCGGCGCGAAAACGCACGGCGGTTTGAACGCAAACAGTTTGACTTGGTGGACATCGATGACCACAGCAACGAAGCCAACGTTTCAGATGATGCACATCATCAACAGGAATGGCTGCACGCACAAATCATGAAACTGGATGTGGATTACCGAGAGCCGCTGTTTTTGCAAGTGATTGGGGGCTTTAGTGGCGAGGAGATTGCTGAGATACTGGAGCTGAATAAAAACACCGTGATGACCCGACTATTTCGGGCACGCAACCAACTCAAAGAGATGTTAGATTCTTCAGAGAATTACAGGGGGCAGCAAAATGGATGATTTAGAATTTCGCCGCCGCATGTTGTCGGATCCAAAGCATCGCGACAAAGCGATGCAAGAGGCTATTGCTGCGCATGAAGCAAACAGCAAATTTGCCGACGACGTGTTGAACCTGGATGCAAGAATTGCTGAAGCAATGCGAGTCGAGGTGCCCGATGGTTTGGCAGATCGTATCTTGTTCAGCCACAGTTCGGCTGCCGATAACGTTGTGCGTCCGCGCTTTGTACGCCGTGCCATGGCGATGGCTGCATCCGTGGCGTTTGTCGTCGGTTTAGCGGTAGGACAAGTCAATTGGGGCAACCTGCTCGTGACGCCAGCACAAGCGAGTCTTGCAGATATCGCCGTCAAGCACGTTTTAGACGAAGAAGTGTTTGTTTCTGTATTAGATGAAGCGGTTAGCTCCCGCCAAATTAATGCGAAGATGCAACCTTTCGCCTATCACCTCAACGGGACCTTCCCGTATCACGTGTACTACCTCAACCATTGCGGATTTGGGCATGCCAATGCTGTTCACATGGTTTTTCAAGGCGAAAAAGGCAAAGTCACGCTGTTTTTGACCGCCATGACCAGTGAGCAAAATGTCCAGTTCGATAAGGCTGGCATGTCCGGTATCATTGAGCCCATCGGCCACATGAGTTTGATACTCGTCGGTAATCAAGGCGAAAATGTTGCGAAAATAGCCGAACATCTGATGCCGATGATAAAACCAGCAAAATAACCCCAACCCGCTCCTTGAGCGGGTTTTTTAATTGTTAAAATAGAGTTAAAACTCTAAAAAATCACATATCCGAGCATTTTCATGCCAAATGGTCATCATTTCTATAACTTTATCATCCAATTAGACAATGGTCGGATTTCTATACTCTATACTTGCGTCTAGTATCAGCCACCAACTGAGCAATTGCTCAAAACAAACGCCCAAAGAGGCGAATAATAAGGAAAAGTCCAAATGAACAAGACGCGTCTGTTTAAACAGTCACTCTTAGCAGTGACCGTCTCTCTCGCTACGCAGCAAGCAATGGCTGCGGGCTTCCAGCTCAACGCTCAATCTGCCACAGGCCTTGGCCGAGCATTCGCCGGTGATGCCGTTATCGCAGATAACGCAGCGGTGATGTCTCGTAACCCAGCAGCAATGGCTCTGTTTGACAAAACCTCTCTCTCCTTAGGTTTTGAAACCATTACCACAATGATCGATGTAAAAAATGTCGAGTACACAGGCGTTTTAGGTAATTCTGTTGATGTAGAAGATACCGACGACGTAGGCAGCACTTCTGTTGCGCCAAACTTACATTTGATTGTCCCAATCAACGAAAAATTTGCTGTTGGTGTAAGCGCTTACTCCAACTTTGGCACAAAAACAGAATTCTCTGACAGCTACGCTGCCGCTGAATACGGTGGTCTAACTGACGTAAAAAGCTTCAACTTAGGCCTTGCTGGTTCATATCGTTTAAATGAACAGTTAAGCTTTGGTGCTGGCTTTGACATTATCTATGGTCAAGGCACCATGAAAAGAACAACAGGTGAAGGATTCCCATCAAGTCCTTTAGTGATTGGCTCAACGGTCATTCCTGGACAAGGTACTTCTCTGCTAAACGTCGATAAAGCTGACGGCTGGGCTTATGGCTTTAACGTAGGTACCGTTTACGAAGTAAACAAGAACAACCGATTCGGTCTGTCATATCGCTACAGCCCAGACTTTGAAGCAAAAGATGATTACGGCCAGAAAATCACGCTGCCACTTCCAGATATCGCAGAATTCTCAGGTTTCCACAAAATTGAAGATACTAAATTCGCTGTTCACTATAGCGTTCAGTGGATCGGTTGGAGCGACTTCGACAAAATTGAATTCAGAAACCTCGACTCTTCTCGTTCCGCCGTTGGTGCAACATCAAACGGAAGCTATGACAAGATCTATAACTGGCAAGATGGCTGGCACTATGCTTTAGGTGGTACGTATTACTTGAACAGAGATTGGACTCTACGTGCCGGTTACATGTACGACACCAGCGCTCAGGACAAGAAAACATCAATCTCTGTACCAGATTCAGACCGCCAATGGTTCTCTGCTGGTTTCACCTATCAAATCGACGAACAGTCTAACTTTGACTTCGGTTTTACTTACCTAATGGGCAAAGATGTTGACGTAGAAGAAACGGATGCAGGTTCAAGCCTCACAGCAACAACGCACGCTGATGCGATCCTATTGGGCTTACAATACAGCCGTACATTCTAAGCAAAATAGTCGATAGACAACTCACTTTAAGGGCTGGATTTCCAGCCCTTTTTATTTCTGGAATGCTTTCACCCGATTGAATTTTGGCGAACACTTGTGTCCCCAAAGGCGCCCCCCGCCCTACAGTTGTACGCCGAAAGAAGAATAACCGTACGGTTTAAATCAGTTACTTTCGCTATTTATCCATCAATTAGCAGATTTTATATCCAAACAAGTCCAATACAGTGTTTTTTATTGTTAAAGCAAAAGCTCTAGTTTTAGACTTTACGGTCATCCATTCAGATAAATTCAGCGAACAATATAATGAAAACCAATAAGAAATTTCTTTCTATTGCAGTAGCATGTGGTCTAGCAAGTGTCTCAACTCTCTCTCAAGCAGCTGGTTTCCAGTTAGCAGAATACTCTGCAACCGGCCTTGGCCGAGCGTACGCTGGTGAAGCTGCCATGGCTGACAACGCAGGCGCACAATGGCGTAACCCTGCCATGCTTACTTATCTGAAAGGCACCCAATTTTCAGCAGGCGCACTGTACGTGAACCCCAATGTGGACGTCGAAGGCGATGTGAACTTTTACGGCAAGACCTCAAGCGCCAGCTCTTCTGATTACGCCAATGATGCTGTCATTCCAAACTTTTATCTGTCTCACCAACTGAGTGACACACTGGCTGTTGGCCTGGCATTTGGCACCAACTACGGCATGGAAACCGAATTAGATTCTGGGTTCGCCGCGAGCCATTTTGGTAATGAAGCCATGGTGAAAACCATGGAAGCCAACGCCAACATCGCCTACAAACTGACAGAAACCGTTAGCGTGGGTGGTGGTGTTCGTTTTGTGAAAGGTGAAGGCCACTTTGGCGCCAAATCACCCGCACAAACTGCAGCGCTTGGCCTTGCTCAAGGCACAACGTTGAAATACATGGAAGGCGATGACACCAGCTGGGGCTGGCAAGCCGGCGCTGCATGGCAAGTGACGCCGAGCAACCGCATTGGCTTTGCGTATAAATCTGAAGTCGATTTGAAACTGACAGGCTCAGCAAACATGTATGTTCAAGCATACAATGCCGTGCTGTCTGATACCGGCCATATGATGCTGACACTACCTGCAACGGCTGAGCTGTCAACCTACCACCAAATCACCGATCAGTTTGCGCTGCATACCAGCATCAACTGGACGGACTGGAGCAGCTTTGAAAAGCTGCAAGCAGAACTCGATACCATGGGTTCGGTGATGGTGAAAGAAGAAAACTGGAAAGACAACTACCGCTTTGCCGTTGGTGCGACCTATCAACTCGATCCGAAACTGGCGCTACGCACGGGTGTCGCCTACGATACCGCCGCGGTGAGCACTAAAAACCGTACAATCACGATTCCAGAAACTGATCGTATTTGGCTAAGTATCGGTGCAGGTTACGACATCACCGAACAGCTCACTCTAGACGCTGCATTTACCTACATTTTCGCTAAAGATGCCGACATTTTGGAATCTCGTGGCTATGCTTCCGATGACAAAGCCGAGGCGGTGGGTGGCCAATTTGACGGTCAAATGAGCGGCAACGTATGGATTGCCGGTATCCAAGCCAGCTACCGTTTCTAATTATCCTTGATACCCAAAAGGCCAGTGTTCAACACTGGCCTTTTTGTTTGAGTTGAAAAAGCAATTGCTCGGACGCTTCTTCAATCAGATCCAACACCATTTCAAAACCGTGCTCTCCGCCGTAATAAGGGTCGGGAATTTCATCATATTCTGAATGGCCAAAACTCAAAAATAGCGCCAATTTATGTTGATATTCAGATGGGCAGCGCTGTTTTAAATCCGATAAGTTGTCGCGATCTGCAGCCAAAATAAGGTCAAAATGAGCGAAGTCATCATTCGTCACTTGACGAGCGTGCATTCCAGAAAATGAATAACCACGTTTTTCTCCCGCCGCTCTTGCGCGTGCATCGGGCAGGTTCCCTTGGTGATAGCCAATGGTGCCCGCAGAATCGACCTCGATCTCAAGCCCCAATTGCTGCGCTTTGTGTTTCAGCACCGCTTCTCCCGTTGGAGAACGACAAATATTTCCCATACACACAACCAATATGGCAGTTTTACGTTTCATCCACTCATTCCAGTTTGTTTTTAAAAAGTGTACGCGCCATCTGATCGTATTGCAGTAAAAGGTGCATTAACTCATTCACTTTGCTTTGCCAAGTCGGCCACTGGTGGCGGTAGTAGGCTCGGCGCTCCTGTTTATACGCCTCACAACGTTCTCCAGAAGCCAAGCTGTCCGCCTCCACCAGCGCATTGATCAAATAGACACGCGTAAACGTCGGGAATGCCTGTCGACGCCCCACGCGTGACATCAATTCGGCATGGCCGCCTCGTGTCAGCGCAAAACCATCAACAAGAACAGGGATCAGCGATCGGAAAGAAGGAGCAAGGACACGATCCAAGTGTTGCTGTTGCCACTGGGCATCAATGGCATTAAACAGACGGCGACGGCATACGTCTTGCGTCGCGGTATGGTCAAGATAAACGTAGCTGAGCCAATCTGCCAAGCATTGCGATTCTCGTGCCACGCGCTCAACCGCCAAGTGGGTGCGTTGTGTCCGCGCTTCACACTCCATCATCACGCCATCCGTGTCGGCGCGGGGAAAGCGTGGGTTTGTCTGCACTGCACATTCCATTCTCGTTCTCCATCGGTGTAGATGAATCCGCAGTATAAAAGATACCTGTATATAATTACAGTATAAATTCACATGCTGATGCTATGAACGAATCACACGACTTGATGGATGGGTAGATGCATCACACAAAAAGAAAGGGCTAAGCAGCAGCTCAGCCCTTTAAGCAAGCGAAGTGTATCGTGGAGATATTGTCATTGGTTTCATGACTGACTATAGATGGCCCGTGGCAAATGAGTGACCAATTGAGTAAAAAACGCGCAATATTGCCAGCAACTTCAAATAAATTTGTGTAATTGACAGACTTATCACGTTGAGTAAATGCGATTCATACAACACATGACAGGTGACTCAATCTGTCGTTGAGATCGCATCCCTCCGAATTTGAACTAAACTCATTGCATATCAAAAGAATAAGATCACAGAATCCATGCCATCATACATTCGAGTTGCAGTTGATGTTGTTGAAACGCATGTTGAATACATCGGCTCACACACTTCCGCCAAAAAGCGGTCAATGCGGCTTGTAATCATCCGCTATTACGACTAAATAACTGATGGTTTGACCTAGTTTTATTTGTTGAGGGAATGACATGTTTGGGTCCAAGAAAACTCGCCACACCATGGAAGCATTGCAACAAGAACGGTTTCAGTTCGAATGCTTTAAAAACGCCATCAGAGACCAAGTACCGTACATCGAATTTACGCCTGACGGCCACATCCGCTTTGCCAACGCACTCTTTCTGAGTGTGGTCGGATATACCCTAGAGGAGGTTCAAGGCAAACATCACAGCATACTTTGCTTTCCTGAAGACACCGCCAAAGCGGACTATCAACAGTTATGGCACGACTTAAAAAGCGGCCACCCCGTTCGAGGTCGATTCATTCGCAAAGACCGCCACGACAACGCCGTTTGGGTGGCTGCGACGTACTTTCCGGTACTTGAGCATGGCCACGTCGCCTACGTGGCCAAAGTGGCGTCGAACGTCACTCAAGAGCAAGTGGAATTAGAGCGAAATCAGGCACTGCTCAAAGCAATGGACAAGTCACTGGCAGTGATTGATTTTACGCCCGATGGCACGGTTCTCAGCGCCAACCGAAACTTTCTCGCCTGTTTGGATTATCAGCTCAACGACATTGTCGGTCAGCATCATCGCCTATTTTGCGAAGATGATTTTTACCAAAACAATCCCAATTTCTGGGCCGATCTCGCCAGCGGAAAAATTCAATCTGGTCTTTTTAAACGCCGGGACAAGCACGGGCGCGTGATCTGGTTGGAAGCCACCTACAACCCCATTTTCAATCACGAAAACAAGGTGGTGAAGATCATCAAGCTAGCAAGCGACATCACCGAACGGGTTGAGCAAGCCATGGTCGTACGCGATGCCGCGAAAAAGTCCTGTCAAATTGCCGAAGACACCGTCTCCATTGCACGTCAGGGGCAAGGCTCTATTGCATCGATGTTGTCGAATTCCAAAGAGATCAATGCCGCGGTCGATGTCGTCAGTGGGTTGATTGAAGAACTCAATCGCCAATCGAAGAACGTCGAGGCCATCGTCTCCACCATCAGCGACATCGCCGAACAGACCAACTTGTTGGCACTCAACGCGGCGATTGAAGCGGCGCGAGCTGGCGATCAAGGACGTGGATTTGCCGTGGTCGCCGATGAAGTCCGTAAACTGGCCTCTCGCACCTCAGCATCCACATCTGAAATCGCATCCGTGATCGACAAAAACTCGCAAATCATTGGCAATATCGATCACACCATCAAAGTCGTGTTTGATAAAGCCTCACACGGTGAGAATCAAGCCAACACCGTCTCACGTGTGATTGAAGAGATCATCTACGACGCAGATCTGGTGTCGGAAACCGTGCAAAAGCTCTCCATTTAGCGCACGGCAGGCAACGCTGCCACCGGTTGGCAGCCTTCGCCCGCGTCAACACGCGTATTTTGCCGGTATCTCCATGCTTTTCGTTGGTGTTTGCCATTCACGAGTTGGGCTATCATAGCGGGAGTATCACGACAACAAGGATTGCGCATGTCCAGCGAAGAGATCAAACAAGAACGCCATCAAGCACGACAACAGAAAGTCAAAGAACAAGTTGATGCGCGCGTTGCGGCCGCACAGGAAGTGAAAGGCTTATTGCTGATCATCACCGGCAACGGCAAAGGGAAATCCACTTCAGGTTTTGGCACCATTGCACGTGCGGTGGGCCACGGTAAACAGTGTGCCGTGGCACAATTTATTAAAGGCACTTGGGACAACGGTGAACGCAACCTGCTGGAAAAACTCGGCGTTGAATTTCAGGTCATGGCAACGGGCTTTACTTGGGAAACGCAAAATAAAGAGAGCGACACGGCAGCTGCACAACTGGTGTGGCAAGAGTGCAAACGCATGCTGCAAGATGAGTCACTGGATGTGGTGCTGTTTGACGAACTGACTTACATGGTGAGTTACGGCTACATCGACCTTGATGAAGTGGTTGAGGCGCTCAAGAATCGCCCGTACATGCAATCCGTCATCATCACGGGCCGTGGCGCCCATCGTACGCTGATTGACATGGCCGATACCGTGTCTGAAGTGAAAAACGTGAAGCACGCGTTCGAGTCCGGCGTGAAAGCGTTACAAGGCGTGGATTGGTAAACTCGCACTGCGCCGTTGCTTCCCTTCTTCCCCATTGCGTGAGGAAGACCCTACGCATCTCATTACCACCATAAAAAAGGGCTGGATATGCCAGCCCTAGATTGGTTCAGTACGTCAACTGATTGAGGTGTCGAACGCTTATTTGAATAGTCCTTTGAGTAAGCCATCCACCGCTTTCTTGGTATTCTCGTCTTTGATCTTGTCGTTGAGTTTCTCAAGGCCACGATCTATCTCTTTTTGTGCTTTCTGTTTCAGCACATCATCAAATACCAACTTGAATTTCGGATCTGCCCACTGACCAGAGATGCTGATTGGAATGGTCACGTCGCGAAGTTCATCAATGTTCTTGCCTCCCTGCCCTTCCAAGGTTCCGACGATTGAGGTGCGCACCAGAAAATCGACAGTTTCCTGCAGATAGTTCGCTTTGCCTTCACCATGAATGCGCAGCAAAGGCGATTGCATGTTGAGGTTATCGGTGGTCATTTCGCCTTTGTTCAGCTTCAGGGTCGCGGTCATCGCGCTGAAATCGGTTTTCTGCACAGAATCGACTTCCGTCACGGTCTGGCCTTTGATCTTGGCGTAATTGGTACGAATGAGCTGCGCCACGTTGATCCCGTTGACGGCCCCATCGGCAAAATTAATCGCCACCGTACCCGCGAGATTCTGTTTGATCCCCGTTGGCGTCAGGCTTTTCCCTTGCACGTTGACATCGATGTTCCCGGTGCCTTCCAGTTTGTCGTTATCCAACACATCTTTCAGCAGCGGCTGAACCTTGATACCAATAGCAGTTTTCTTCACGGTGTATGTGGCTGGTGTTTTGCGCGCGTCAATTTGCGCGGTTGCTTTCACACTGCCGTCATACAGGTTGGCAGTAAACGATTTAAGATCGATCACGCCCCGGTTCACCGTAAAGCTGGTTTTCACGTTCTGCATTTTTGCGTTGCTGGCTTTAAATTTATCGATGGCGATATCACCCGCGACATCCAACGTTTTCAGTGCCGACAAATCCGGTTCAACCTCAGCTTTGTCTGAAGAACTCTTGCCTGCAGAACCACCAGCGGCTGGCTTGCTTTCAGCGGTTGCTGTTGACTGATTGAGCCCGAGGAATTCATCCAAATCGATATCTGGGCTGTGCAGATTAAAGCGAACTTTGGGAATATCCCCCAACACCACGTTGGCTTTTCCATCGAACTGCAATGCGTTGGCGGTGAGTTTATCTAAAACCACACTCAGCGCATTTTTGGTCATATCAAACGCGACTGAAGATTGCATGGTCACCTTCATCGGCGATTGTGGCAACGCCGCACCATCAAGGTTGGCGGTTAAATCCAACTTCTCAACGCTCACGTGACTGATTGCCTGATCAACGGTCACCGAGGCACTGCCGTTGGCGTCCAGTTTCATCTGCGAGGCGGTGCCTTTGGCAGAGAATGTCAGCGCGTTGGCTTTATCAAACTCAAAGGTTGCCAAGGCCAGTTTGGCTGAATCAATACGCGTGCTTGGATCGCTGAAATTCGCATCAAGCGTGATATTGCGCAGCGCATATTGTTTGAAATCTTTCGACAGCTTGATTTCCGCGTTACCACTGGCACCAAACTGCTGTTGGTTGTTGCTGCCCTTGGCTGCAAAATCCACACGAGTCCAAGCGTCAGCAGCAAATTCAGACACTTGCAACTGCACATCGTACAACTTGGTTTGTGTGCCCGCTTTGCGATCCTGTATTTCGAGCAACGCATTGTTGATGGAAACACCAGCGAGGTTGATGGACCAATCCTGCGCCGCAGAAGCCGAGTCATTGGCGGTCGGTGTTTCTGCTGCCGGAGCGGTCTCTTTCGCATCGTTCGATGGGGTCGAGGCCTGCGCTTTGGTCAGGCTGTCTAAGTTCGAGCGGCCATCTTTGAGCGTTTCCAGATGCACTTCGGCACCGTCTAGGCGGATGTTGCCGATCTGCAACTGTTTATCAAACAGCGGCATCACCGACACATCAATCCCGACGCTGTCGACTTTAAATAGATTCGGGCTACTAAAGCCTGATGGGTTTTTCAGTTCGGTTTTGCCCAACTCAAACCCAATGGAGGGAAAGAATTGCCAACCGATATCGCCTTCGATCACCAGATCAAGGCCAGTTTGCTTCTTGGTTTGCTCAACCAACAAGGGCTTAAATTGGTTGGGATTGACCAAAATAACGAGGGCTGCGATCGCGCCTAGCACGACGATCAACAATGCAGCAACGAACAGGAACAGTTTTTTCATCTGCTTTTTTCCTTGCTTGACGGATAAAGAAAGTGGCACCTAAAGTGCCACTTATACGAAGAAAAATAAAGTCAGCTAATGCTAAGCATTGGTTAAATTTACGATTTTAGCAACTTCGCAATATGCGCTTTTAACACGTCAATCGCGATGCGGTTTTTACCGCCACGCGGCACGATGATGTCTGCGTACTGTTTAGACGGTTCAATAAACTGCATGAACATAGGGCGTACCGTCTTTTGGTACTGAGCCAACACCGATTCCATGGTACGACCCCGTTCTTCTACATCGCGTTTCACGCGGCGCAGCAGGCAGATGTCCAGTGGGGTGTCCATAAAGATGCTTGCGTGCATCAAATCACGCAGACGTGGATCCGTCAGCAGCAGAATGCCTTCTAAAATGATCACCTTCTTTGGTGTCATCGTGGCCGTATTTGAGGTGCGAGTATGTTCGGTGTAGCTGTATTCAGGGACGTCAACCGCTTCACCACGGGTCAGCTTTTGCAGGTGTTCACAAAGCAGATCGTGGTCTAGCGCACTCGGGTGGTCATAATTGGTTTTGACACGTTCTTCCATGCTCAGATGGCTTTGGTCTTTGTAATAGCAATCTTCCGTGATCACACCAATTTGATGGTCGCCTACTTTCGCACGCAGTTCATTGTAAATGGTACTGGCGATGAGGCTTTTCCCAGAAGCAGAAGCGCCAGCGATACCGACGATGACGCATTGATTATTATCAGACATGTATGTGCACCCGATACGTGAAGATGAGGAAACTAAGATAAACCGCCTGATTATAGGGAGTTCACAAGGTAGATACCAGTTTGCAGTGGAGCAAAGTATCAATAATTTCCCTGATCGAACAACATTAAAACAGAGCAAACGATTACATTCACTCTGCAAATATTTGTGATCTAGATTACTCCACCAAAGTGAAGCTGATCGGGTCCGGTTTCGCTTTGCCTTGCCAATATAACTGGGCGCAAATTCGCTCCGCCAAATCCAAATACAACGCGGTATGTTCACTGTCTGGATGTGCCACGACAGTTGGATTGCCCGCATCAATATCTTCACGCATCTGAATGTGCAGTGGAATTTGCGACAGTAGCGACAAACCATATTCCGCCGCCAGCGTCTGCGCGCCACCGACACCAAAGATGTGCTCTTTTTCGCCACAATGGCTGCAAATGTGGTAGCTCATGTTCTCAACCAGCCCCACCACCGGCACATCGACTTTTTCGAACATCGCCGCGCCTTTACGAGCATCCGCCAGCGCCAAGTCTTGCGGTGTGGTCACAATCACCGCGCCCGTCACCGGAATTTGCTGCGCCAACGTCAATTGAATGTCACCCGTGCCCGGTGGCATGTCGAGCACCAGATAATCCAGATCGGGCCATTCGGTTTCATTGAGTAACTGGGCTAACGCTTTGGATGCCATCGGGCCACGCCAAATCGTTGCATCGGATTTATCCACCAGATACCCAATCGATTGAGTGGCAATGCCATGAGCCATTACCGGCTGCATCCATTTGTTGTCGCGCACCGTTGGTTTGGCATCCGGCTGACCAAACATCATGGGCACCGATGGCCCATAAATGTCGGCATCCAAAATCCCGACTTTGGCTCCGCAAGCGGCAATCGCCAAGGCTAAGTTCCCGGCGGTGGTTGATTTACCCACCCCGCCTTTAGCTGAGGTGACCGCGATGATGTTCTTCACCCCTTTCAGTGGATGAGTGACCTGCGTTTCCAGCGCTTTGGGTTTGACTTGAATCGCGTATTCAAACGGCGCAACCGCGTGTGACGCTTGTTGCGTGGTCAGCCACGCGTCGAGCGCTGCAACAACACCGCGGCAGGCAAATGGCAGCTCAATCACAAACGCGCCCGTCGGGGCCACAGACACAATACCAGCGGTTGATGCCCAATCGGCCACCAAATTCGGATGGGTAAATTGACTTAACCAGGAACAGAAATCCTGTTTGGACGTAAACGTAAGCATAAGTCCTCCTTTTGAGGTCATGCTATCACTCTCATGCATCAGACAGAACCCTTAAAAAGTTAAGGCTTTGCCCCTACTCACGCCTTGGCGTTAACAGCGTCATCAGGTAGTATTATCTATCACATTAAATACCTATCAAACAAAGCGAATAATTAAGTATGGCAACTGAACCAAGAAAACTTTTGGTAACTTGTGCCCTTCCGTACGCTAACGGTTCGATCCACTTAGGTCATATGCTTGAGCATATCCAAGCGGATATTTGGGTTCGTTACCAGCGCCTACGCGGCAATATTGTAAACTTCATCTGTGCTGACGATGCTCACGGCACGCCAATCATGCTTAAAGCGCAACAGATGGGTATGACTCCGGAAGAGATGATTGCTGCGGTCAGTGAAGAGCACCAAAAAGACTTCGCAGGTTTTGATATCAGCTTTGATAACTACCACAGCACACACAGCGAAGAAAACCGTGAACTGGCTTCGCACATTTATCTGGAACTAAAAAAGAACGGCTTTATTTCCAGCCGCACCATTTCTCAGCTGTTTGACCCTGAGAAAGAGATGTTCCTGCCAGACCGTTTTGTGAAAGGCACCTGCCCGAAATGTAAATCAGAAAACCAATACGGCGACAACTGTGATGCCTGTGGCGAGACGTACAGCCCGACTGAACTGATCAATCCAAAATCAGCGGTTTCTGGCGCGACACCAATCATGAAAGATTCTGAGCACTTCTTCTTCGATCTGCCTCAGTTTGAAAGCATGCTGAAAGAGTGGACACGTTCTGGCTCACTGCAATCTGAAACGGCTAACAAAATGCAGGAGTGGTTTGAATCTGGCCTGCAACAGTGGGACATTTCCCGCGATGCGCCTTACTTCGGTTTTGAAATCCCGGGCGAGAAGAACAAATTCTTCTACGTGTGGCTGGATGCGCCTGTCGGCTACATGGCGTCGTTCAAAAACCTATGTAATAAGACAGACGGTCTAGACTTCGATGAGTACTGGAAGAAAGAGAGTACCGCAGAGCTGTATCACTTCATCGGTAAAGACATCGTTTACTTCCACAGCTTGTTCTGGCCAGCGATGTTGGAAGGCAGCGGCTTCCGCAAACCTAACAACGTGTTTGTGCATGGCTACGTGACGGTAAACGGCGCGAAGATGTCGAAGTCGAAAGGGACGTTCGTGAAAGCGAGCACTTACCTAAACCATTTGGATCCAGAGTGTCTGCGTTACTACTACGCAGCAAAACTAAACAGTCGCATTGATGACTTGGATCTGAACTTGGAAGACTTCACGCAACGTGTCAACGCAGACGTCGTGAACAAGATTGTCAACCTGGCATCACGTAACGCAGGCTTCATCACCAAACGTTTCGACGGCAAACTGTCTGACAGCTTCGCCGAGCCTGAGCTGTACAACGAATTTGTCGCAGCAGCCGATCGCATCGCTGAGCTGTATGAAGCGCGTGAATTTGGCCGCGCCATTCGTGAAATCACAGCGCTGGCAGACAAAGCCAACCAATACGTTGATGAAAAAGCACCTTGGGTGGTCGCAAAGCAGGAAGGACAAGATCAAGCGCTGCAGGATATCTGTACCGTGGGCATCAACCTGTTCCGCGTGCTGCTGACTTACCTGAAACCGGTGATGCCGGGCCTTGCCGCGCGCACAGAAGCTTTCCTGAACCAAGAACTGACTTGGGACGGCGTGGCTCAACCGCTCACTGGCCACACCATCAGCGCGTTCAAAGCCCTGTTCAATCGTATCGATCCAAAACACATCGAAGCGATGATTGAAGCGTCACGCGAAGAAGCGGCTGCCGAGAAAGCCGCCGCGGAAGCAGCAGCGCCAAAAGCACAAGAAACTGAACTGAGCAAAGACCCGATCGCAGCAGAAATCGAGTTTGATGATTTCGCGAAAGTGGATCTGCGTATTGCCAAGATCGTGTCGTGTGAATCGGTACCGAAAGCAGACAAACTGCTGAAATTCCAATTGGATATCGGTGGCGAAATGCGTCAAGTGTTCTCAGGCATCAAAGCGGCGTACAACCCAGAAGATCTGGTGGGTAAATACACCGTAGTCGTTGCCAACTTGAAACCACGTAAGATGAAGTTCGGCATGTCTGAAGGCATGATCCTCGCCGCAGGCCCCGGTGGCAGCGAGCTGTGGATCCTTGAACCCCACGACGGTGCACAGCCGGGTATGCGTGTGATGTAATCACCCCATCCGCGAACACCATCTGACCATCAAAAGCTCTCGGCGCTCACCTGCCCGAGGGCTTTTTTATTGAACCAGCTCACACTTTTAGTTCACATTGCACAATTCGAGTGCAAAACATTTGTTTTATTTTTGTTAACTAATTGATTTATAAAAATAAAAAACTTGGCATCAAGACTGCTAACTCATTCGTAGTATAAACACTAACAAGGAGTTGGTTATGTTTGTCTTTATTTCGATGCTTATTTCAATCGGCATACTGTGCCTGATGTTCTTCTTTGCCAAACAAAGAGAATCGACCCTTCAACGCAAATACGAACTGCTCGTCGACCTGCGCCAATTGCTCTATCTATGTCGCCAACACCGCAGTGCAACGCATCATGCACTGATGTTTGGTGAACACCGCGAGACGGAGCTGAGTCACCTGCACGACTTGATGCACGAAAAATCCAACCATTTGATCGCCACGGCTCACTTTGACAACAAACCCATGTATCGCATTTTACAGTTGAAGCTCAAAGCATTGATGAAAGAATGGTCTGATCGCACCATTGCGCGCAACCAAATGATCCACGGCAAAGCAATTCGTCACTGCATGTTCTTGATGGATGAAGTCATGCTGGCGTGGCTAGTGGAATCTAGCCGTGAAGATTTGAGCGATGAGTACCACATGAACTGGCAGCAAGTCATCGACACCATGGACGCCCTGACGCAGCTGCGCATCTGCATTGAAGACATGCACACGCACGACGGCCGTTCACGCATGCAACACTACTGTGATTTGGTCCGCCGCAAACTGAACCAATTGGCGCTGATCAGCCCGCTGTCGATCGCCTCACCAGCGTGCTCCAAAGCCATGCACACACTGGCCGAATTGCATGACAATCCGATGTATGACATCGATGCCGAACAGCTCTACCAATTGACGTCCGATGTATCGCTGAGCATTGCCCATGTGTATGACCAGATGCTGGCTGATTTAACTGAAAGCCTGTATCTACCGCTCCCCAAGCTGGTGATTGCGTAAAGGCCAAACGCCAGACATAAAAAAACGCCACCCGGAGGTGGCGTTTTTGATGAAATTTGATGAAGCTTATTTCAGCATTTTACGTGCAGCTTCAACCACAACTTTGATAGAGCGCGCTTCGGTTTCTTTCAGCGTTGAATGGTCTGGGATCTCTTTCTGCGTGCGGTTGATGATCACACCTGCCACACAGCCCGCTTTCAGGCCTGAACTTGCACACATGGTCAGCAGCGTGGCTGATTCCATTTCAAAGTTCAGCACACCCATTTCTTGCCACTCTTTCATCGAGCCTTGGAAACGACGTACCACACGACCTGTGAACGTGTCGTAACGCTCTTGGCCTGGGTAGAACGTATCGCTGGATGCAGTCACGCCCATGTGAACGGTCGCACCGCTCTCTTCTGACGCCTGTTTCATCGCAGTTGCCACTTCAAAGTCAGGCACTGCAGGGAACTCCATTGGCGCAAAGTGCAGGCTTGCACCGTCAAGACGTACAGAGCCCGTAGTCACAATCATGTCACCCACGTTCACGTGAGGCTGAATCGCACCAGTGGTGCCCACACGAAGGAATGTACGAACACCCAATTGCGCCAGTTCTTCAACCGCAATCGAAGTTGATGGGCCACCGATACCTGTTGAACACACCACAACGGATTGACCATCTAGCTCAGCGCGGTACAGCGTGTATTCACGATGGCTTGCCAGGAACACAGGGTTTTCCATCAGTTCCGCGATCTTTTGCACGCGTGCAGGGTCACCCGGAATGATCGCCAATGTTGCACCATTCAGATCGGCTTCAGTAACACCAAGGTGGAATACGGCTTGAGACATAAGTTACTCCTTCATTGTGGCTTATTCAGCTCATAAATATGTTTGGGTACCGTGCTACTTTAACGGAGCCGACCCAAACAGTAAGTGATAGCAATCACAAGATTTAACGCAATAAATAGTTACATTTCAATAAAAATAGATCTTAATCACATAAAATCATGATTCTGATGCAACTATGCGCAATATCACTACCAACGCTGAATACCGTGACATGGCAAGGCCCACCCTTGCCATGAGTCAGTATAGACACAAACATCGCTACTTCTTGAACTTTAACAACCGCAGCGCATTTAATGTCACCAGCGCTGTCGCGCCACTGTCAGCAAGGACCGCCACCCACAATCCCGTCACGCCCAGTAAACTGGTGACTAAGAAAATGCCCTTTAGTCCCAATGCAATGGTGACGTTTTGGCGAATGTTGCTCAAGGTCGCTCGGGAGAGCGCAATCATACTGGCCAGTTCGGTGAGTCGGTTGTGCGTAATCGCTGCATCTGCGGTTTCCAGCGCAACATCCGTTCCGCCGCCCATCGCGATGCCAATATTCGCTTCTTTCATTGCGGGCGCGTCGTTAATGCCATCGCCCACCATCGCGACGTGATGCTGCTGCGCCAGTTGGCGCACAAACTCCACTTTGTCTTCCGGCATTAAACTGGCCTCAAAATCCATATTGAGCTGGCTGGCGATCGCTGCGGCACTGCGCGGGTTATCCCCGGTCAACATGGTGGTCGAAATGCCCATGCGATGCAGATCCGCGATGGCTTGCTGCGCGTCGTCTCGCAACGTATCTTGCCAAGCCACCAAGCCAATCACGCGCTCGTCCTCAAACGCAACGACCACGGTTTTTCCCTGCGCTTCGAGCGTGGCAATGGATTGGGTCACCGAAGCTTCCAGCGTGATATCGACCTTGCTTGGCGCCAACACACGATACTGCTGCTCACCAATACGCCCGCTCACACCGCGGCCAACCAAGGCTTGTTTATCCTCCGCAGGCGGTAACACAACGCCGCGTTGCTGCGCGGTGTCCACCAGCGACATCGCCAACGGATGACGAGAGCCCTGCTCGATGGCCGCAGTCACCGTCAACAATCGCGCTTCCGACCAACCGGAAAATGCAACAAGGTCGGTCACCTGTGGTTTGCCTTGGGTCAACGTGCCGGTTTTATCAAACGCCACGGTTTGAATACGGCCGAGTTGCTCCAGCGCCGCGCCGCCTTTAATCAGCGCGCCACGACGCGCCCCTGCAGCCAGACCCGATGTTATCGCTGCCGGTGTGGAAATGACCAGCGCACACGGACAGGCAATCAGCAGCATCGCTAAGCCGCGGTAGACCCACGTTTCCCAAGGCTGGGCAAATAACAGTGGCGGCACCGTGACCACCAACAGCGCCACAACCATCATCAGCGGCGTGTACCAACGGCTGAATTGGTCTAAGAAACGCTCCATCGGGGCTTTGCGGGCATCCGCCTCTTCGATCAGATGCAGAATGCGGTCAATCGCATTCTCGCCCTGACGGGAGGTAATTTTCAGTTGAATGACTCGGTCAACCACCACGGCACCCGCGACCAACTGATCGCCTCGATGATGGTCAACCGGCAGAGATTCACCGGTCAGCGCACTTTCATCCAGACTGGCTGCACGCTCGAGCAGCACGCCATCAGCGGGCAAACGACCACCGGGAGCCACTTCCACAATATCGCCCGGGTTCAACGTGCTGACCGGGACTTCCACTCGCTGGCCTGAGACCAAACGAACGGCCGTTTCCGGTACCAGTTCCATCAACGATTGCACGCCGCTGCGCGCTTTTGAGGCGGCAAAGGCTTCCAAACGTTCACCGATCAAAAACAGCAGCAAGACCATCGCCGCTTCAACGGTTTCACCCAAGTACAATGCGCCCAATGCGGCCACCGTCATCAGGGTTTCAATGGCAAACGGCGTGCCCGATTGAGCCAATTTCCACGCTTTACTGGCAATGGGGATCAAACCAGCCAGACAACTCACGACGAATATCCAATGCCCACTTTCTGCAGACCATAAGCTCACCAAGGCGCCTACTGCCATCAGGGCGGCCAGCACGATGATGCGTAGCGTTTCGGTTTCAAGCAGTGGATGACGCGGCGAGGTTTGCTCGGCAGTTGATGCCGCTTGATCGCTGTAAATCTTAAAGCCCGTATTGGTCACGGCCTGCTCGATCGCGGTTGCTGTGGCCGCGCTGTTAAACTGCACCACCAACTTCTCGGTCGCAAACAACACCCGCGCATCAACGATATCGCTCAATTGATTCACTGCGGTTTCGATTTTACGCGCGCACGATGGGCAATCCATGCCGGCCACGCGCCAGCTCTGTTTGAATGTTGACGTGCCCTTGGCGGGGTCGTCTTCGTCAGGGCCATCGGGGCCGCTGCCTGTATCAGACGAGCAACAGCTTCCTTCGGGGGCGCGCACGCCCGCAGGATGAATAGATTGGATTTTTGGACTTGCCGCGCAGCAAGACACAGATTGGATCGCTGGCGCTGCTGATTTTTCTGAGCGACAACCTTCATGTTTGGTACACATAACCGATCTCCTTTTATCAGGCTTGGCTCAATGCTACACCTTGGAGTCTACTCCAAGGTCAAGCGTTATTTCGCATTCTCGCGCTAGGACGCTGAAACAACCGCAGAAACAACAAAAGGCACCGCAGTGCCCTTTGTCCCACATTGTCGCCGTCGCTTAAACCGGATGCTGAAAACACGCGGAGAGGTATTTCCCAATCGCCTGAAGCACTTCACGTCGCGTAATGATGCCCACCAGCTTGCCTTCATCCACCACGGGGTACACCTTCGGTTTGCCCACTTTCATCATTTCGGCCAACTCGATGATCGACATTTCCGGCGAGACCGACAGCACCTCTTGATGCATGCAATCGCTGACAATATGGGTGTCCTGACAGTGGTAACTCACTTTGATCAGCTTTTCCAACAAGTCCTGTTCAGACAAAAAGCCAATCACGCGTTCTTGATCATCAATCACCGGGCCGCCCAAGTGGTTAGAATTCATCACCCGTTCCAACGCTGCCGACATCGACATATCGGGTTTGAAGGTCACGGCTTTCACGGTCATGTAGTCTCTTACTTTCAACGAATCCATCGCGCTTCTCCTTAATCGCTCGCAAACTCATGTTGCGTATTTAGTAAGTGTTGACTAATTTCTTGATTTTACTAAATGGAAAACCCCAATTTTGTTGATAGTTTTTTTCGATGAATCCCCGTCCCTTGCACACCACTCGCCTCACGTTTTAACGTCAACACGATAAAATCCGTCTTATTTTTTGTTCCTGCGTGACGAAGCAAGCTTTTCCCTGCGTTTTCATCTATATGTTAATTATTGACTCAACCATCAATAGAGCCAGCTATGGTGAATTCTGTCTTCTACTCAGTGATTACGGCCAACCCGGATCTACTGCATGTGGTGTTTGAAGCCTTGCCCGAGCCCACATTTTTGATAAACCATGACGGCGTGTATGTCGAAGCATGGGGCGGTACCGACACCCAACGCCACCATGACCCCACCAGCATTATTGGCATGAACCAGCACCAAGTGCTCCCGCCGGATAAAGCCGCTTGGTTTACGCAGGTGATCGCACACGCCATTCACAGCGGTGAAGCGACCGAGCTGGAATACGATTTAGATCCCAAACAGATGCCGTGCTTTGAGGGGTTAGAAGGCCCGACAGACGTGCAGTTTTTTACCGCACTTGTGGTGCCGTTGCCAAACACCGAATACGTACTTTGGATTGTTCGCAACATCACGGAATACAAGCGAACGGTCGATAAGCTGGCGCGTCACCAGCTGGAGTTGGAACACCTGACGCACATCGACCATTTAACGCAGGTGTACAACCGTTACGCCATGGATTCGCTGTTGCCACAGGCGCTCGATGTCGCCAAGCTCGAACAGGTGTCCAGCGCGCTGTTTATGATTGATATTGACTGTTTTAAGGAGTTCAACGATCGCTACGGACACCTGCAAGGCGATGAAGCCCTCAAGCAAGTGAGCCAGGCGTTGAATCATTGGAAGCGAAAAGGCGATCTCTGTTTTCGCTATGGCGGGGACGAATTTTTGTTGTTTATTCCTGACATCAGCATCGAACAGTGCGAACACAAAGCACGTCAACTGTTGCAAGACATTCAAGCCTTACATATTCCCCACCACGCCTCGCGAGTCGGTGACGTGCTGTCGGTGACCATCGGCATTCAGCACTGCCTGCGGCTCGAACCGAACATGACTGCTGAAAAACTGGTCGCGATTGCCGACAAAGCACTGTTTCACGCCAAACACCAGCAGCGCGGCACACTGCACATTTACTGACGCAGGCAGAATCAAAAAAGCAGAGCCATTCGACTCTGCTTTTGGGTTCATCAGTGGCTTATTGCTGCCAACGTTCTGCTGCTTTGGCGTCCGACTCACGGGAATCGACCCAACGCGTGGCTTCGGTCGTGCGTTCTTTCTTCCAGAACGGCGCTTTGGTTTTGAGGTAATCCATCACAAACTCGCACGCTTCAAACGAAGCACTGCGATGCGCACTGCTCACGCCCACAAACACAATTTGATCGCCAATGTCCATGTCACCAACACGATGAATAACACGCACATTTTGCAATGGCCAGCGGCGCGCCGCTTCATCACAAATCTCAAGCAAGGCTTTTTCGGTCATGCCCGGGTAGTGCTCCAAATGCAATCCCGTCACATTGTCGCCAAGGTTCATGTCGCGCACTTTTCCGACAAAGGTCACCACTGCACCGGCTTGTGTGCCCGCAGAAAGTTGCGCGTACTCATCGGCAACGGAAAAATCCTGTGTTTGAACAGAAACTCGATTGTCCATATTAACCTCCGGTCACAGGGGGGAAGAACGCCACTTCATCGCCATCATTCAGCGCGAAGTCCATCGGCACGATCGCCTGATTCACAGCCGCCAACAGCTTGCCGGGTTCCAGTGCCAGCGACCACTTCCCTGGCTGCGCAGCCAAATGCGCACGCAAGGCTTCAACGGTGGCAAATGACGCGTCCAACGTCAGCGCGTCGCAGCCGACCAACTCGCGGGTTTGCGCGAAAAACAGTACTTTGATCATGCATCCACCTTAAAGTGACCGGATTTGCCGCCGGTTTTTTCCAACAGACGAACCTGTTCAATCACCATGTCTTTTTGCACGGCTTTACACATGTCGTAAATGGTCAATGCAGCAACGGAAGCAGCGGTCAGCGCCTCCATTTCCACGCCGGTTTTTCCCGCCAATTTGCACACGGATTCAATACGCACGCGGTTTTCCGCTTCAATTGCTTCCAATTGCACTTCGACTTTCGACAGCAGCAGTGGATGGCACAGTGGAATCAACTCCCAGGTGCGTTTCGCCGCTTGAATCCCCGCGATACGAGCCGTCGCAAAGACGTCCCCTTTGTGATGTTGTCCCGAGAGGATCAGTTGCAACGTTTCCGGTGCCATCTGCACAAAAGCTTCAGCACGCGCTTCACGAACGGTGTCGCTTTTCGCGGAAACATCCACCATGTTCGCTTCACCGGACGCGTTGATGTGGGTCAGTTGACTCATGACGCCCCCTTACACCGACAGGTGCGGCATAAAGTTACATGGGCGATGGCTGGCATCCATTTGTTGGCGAATGATCTTCGTCCAACCAGTGCGACAGGCGCCGGTTGAACCCGGCATCGCGAAAATCACGGTGTGGTTGGCAAAACCGGCAACCGCGCGAGACTGAATAGTCGAGGTGCCAATTTCTTCATAAGACACCATGCGGAACAATTCGCCAAAGCCTTCTACTTCTTTATCAAACAGCGGTTTCAGCGCTTCTGGCGTGCTGTCACGTGATGTAAAGCCAGTACCGCCTGTGATCATAATCGCTTGTACGTTTTCATCGGCGATCCATTGAGAAACCACCGCGCGAATTTTGTACATGTCATCGATCACGATTTGTTTGTCGATCAAGCGATGACCGGCTTCCTGAAGTTGTTCGGCGAGGTAGCGACCGGATGTGTCGTTCTCTTCTGTGCGCGTGTCAGATACCGTCAGAACGGCAATATTAGCAGGCTGAAATTTGCTTTCTGCGTGACCCATGAGTCCACCTTTATCAATAATCGTTGAATGTGTTGTCGGCCAGGCCCGTAAGCCCAGCAGAAAAAGAGAGTTAACCGCCAATTGACGCCAGATGCGGCGTCATTCCGGTATTGCCATCATGCAGGAAGTGGCTGACCGATTTGGTTTGCAGTTGGGCTTGAATGCGCTCAATCAAAGCTTGGTTTTGTCCGTCATCTTGCATGAGATCGCGCAGCTCAACACCGTGCTCGCCAAACAGACACAGGTGCAGCTTGCCGAGCGCAGAGATGCGCAGGCGATTGCAACTGGTACAGAAGTTTTTCTCGTACGGCATGATGAGGCCAATTTCACCTTGATAATCGGCATGCACAAACACTTGCGCCGGACCATCGTTGTTGGCGCGCGCTTTGAGGATCCAGCCATCAGCAATCAGTTGATTGCGAATCGCCGTGCCTGACACGTGATGGCGGTTGAACAGATCGTCCATTTCGCCGGTCTGCATTAATTCGATAAAACGCAGTTGAATCGGACGATGTTTAATCCAGTTGAGAAATTGAGGCAGTTCCAGCGCGTTCAGGTCCTTCATCAACACCACGTTGACTTTGACCTGCTCATAGCCGACTTCAAATGCACGGTCGATGCCTTGCATCACCTGATGAAAACGGTTTTCGCCAGTAATTTGGTGAAACATGCGCGGGTCTAAGCTGTCGACACTGACATTGATATGGGTTAAGCCCGCCGCTTGCCACTCTTCAACACCTTTCGCCATGCGATAACCGTTGGTGGTCGTCGCCACTTTTTGAATGCCCGGGGTCGATGCCACCGTATGAATAATGTCAGTAAAGTCTTTGCGTAGAGAGGGCTCACCGCCCGTAATGCGCACTTTGGAGGTCCCACACGTGGCAAACGCATTCACAACACGTTTGATCTCCGGCAGGGTTAAAAAAGAGGAATTCTTATTCCCCGACGGGTGATACCCATCAGGTAAGCAATAAGTGCATTTAAAGTTACAGACATCTGTAACCGATAAGCGTAAGTAGTAGAACTTACGCTGAAAACTATCTTCAAATTGTTGCGCCACGTCACACCTTTCCAAACACGGGAGGCATAACCATTTCCAACTATGCCCTTGTGGCTCGAGACCACTGGCTTATTCACCATATCCTACCGCAGGACTTAGCTGAATAAGCTCGGAGTAATGGCAACTAATGCGCCCACGTTATGGGTTACTCATTAGCAGCTGCTTGGTAAAATACTTAAAAAGAGTGCGGGATTCCAGTGTAAACGCGAAAAAAACTTGCGTGTTACTCAAATTACCCCGAAATCATTATGAGATATAAATCGTATCCTCTAAATTGTAGCGGATTGTAAAAATATAAGAAGAAGAGAGATGACTCTGTATCAAAACAAAAAAGTGGTCGCAATTGGCGGTGGCCACGGTTTAGGACGCATGTTGGCTGCGTTAAAAGTGTTTGGTGCCAATGCCACAGGCATCGTCACCACCACCGACAACGGCGGATCCACCGGGCGCATTCGTCATTGCCAAGGCGGTATTGCGTGGGGCGACACCCGTAACTGCATTAATCAGCTCATCACCGAACCGTCGATCAGTTCGATGATGTTCGAATATCGCTTCAAAGGCGCCGGCGAGCTGGATGGCCATAATTTGGGCAACTTGATGCTCACGGCGTTGGATCATCTGTCCGTTCGCCCGCTGGAAGCGATCAATTTGATCCGCAGCATGCTGAAAGTGGATGTGAATATCGTCCCGATGTCCGAGCACCCGTCTGATCTCAAAGCGCTGTCGATGGATGGCAAATGGGTGACCGGCGAAACCAGCGTGGATGAAATGCAGCAGGATTTACGTCGTCTGGATCTTGAACCTGAAGTTCCGGCCACGCGTGAAGGGGTCGTCGCGCTGTCTGAAGCTGATGCGATCATTCTGGGCCCTGGTAGTTTTCTCACCAGTATTATGCCGCCGCTGCTGCTCCCTGAACTCGGTCAGGCCATCGAAAACAATCGCCACGCGAAACTGATTTTCGTGGAAAACTTATCGCCTGAATATGGCCCCGCAGGTCGCATGACGCTGCGCCAAAAGCTCGAGTGGTGCGAGCGCGCCTGTCATGGTCGAAAAATTGATGTGGTTCTGGGGGATGAAGCGCATGCGGATTTAGACAGTGACTGGAATTGCGTCACCCGTGATTTAGCATCACCCAACCGCGACTGGCGTCACGACCGGGTGAAACTGCGTAAAGCCATTGAAGAGCAGTTAAGCAATTAACTGCGCATAGCTCTGACGTGTATGCTGGATAAGGTCAATCATCATGGCCGTATCCAGCGTTGCATCAATGGTACTTCCCAGCTTCGCGCGACTGTCAATATCAATCGCTTTCGCACACAATTGATCCGCACCAAAACTAGCGGCACTGCTTTTCAGTGCGTGGCTAATTTCTTTGAGATATTCCAGCTTATCGCCAAAGGTGACATCACTGAGATTGTTGCGATAAGTATCGAGTTCACCTAAGAAAATCTCCACCAATACCGGGACGTTTTCTTCACCAATTTCTTGGGCCAGATTATCAATCTTGCTGAGATTCATCAGTTCCATGTGCGCTTACTTTTCCTTTTCCTGCACCTTTTCATTCCAGGTTTGCAGCTTGCGGTAGATGGTGGATGGACTGACATCCAAATAGCCCGCAGCACGCGGAATATTGCCATCACAGGCCTCGATTGCTTTTTCGATCGCCTGCTTTTCTGTCATCCATAACGGGAAAATTTCATGCACCGACACCGGTGCCGGGCTGGCTTTCGGGACATTGATGCGTGAGTCACTCAATTGGTTCAGCGGTGGCGGCAGCATTGTCAGCGCAATTTCACGCCCTTCATTAAGCACCACCACGTTGCGCAGCACGTTCTGCAGCTGGCGCACGTTCCCCGGCCATTCGTACTGTTTGAAGCGCTCCACGACATCTGGCGCCAAACGTACAAAGCCTTTACCTTCTTCTTTCGACATGTACCCTAGTAGTGAATACGCGATTTCAATCACATCATCGCCGCGCTCACGCAAAGGGGGCAAATGCAACGGAATCACGTACAGACGGTAATACAAGTCTTCACGAAAACGCCCTTCTTGCACTTCTTTCCAAGGGTCACGGTTGGTCGCACACACAAAACGCACGTCCACACTCTTCATTTTAGACGATCCGACTTTCTGGAAGGTCCCGGTCTGAATAAAGCGCAGCAGCTTGGTTTGCAGATCCAAATCCATTTCACACAGCTCGTCCAAGAACAAGGTGCCACCATCGGCCAGTTCTGCCGCGCCCTGACGATCCGTCGCCGCGCCAGTAAACGCGCCTTTGACGTGACCAAACAGCTCACTTTCAATCAAATCTTTGGGAATCGCCGCACAGTTAATGGCAATGAACGGCTTGTCGCCGCGCTTGCTGGCCGCATGGATGGCTTCGGCACACACCTCTTTGCCGGTACCACTTTCGCCGGTAATGAAAATACTCGCTTTACTGGTGGCCGCAGAGTCGATGGTGCGATACACCGCCAACATGGTCTGGCTGCTGCCAATGAACCCTTGGTAATTCTGATTACCTGGATTGTCGGTCTCGTTTTTGAGTTTGTTTGCCTTGCGAATGGCGTTGTTGACCGTCACACGCAAACGGTCGGCTTCGCACGGTTTGATGAGGAAATCTTGCGCGCCGTGGCGCATGGCTTCGACGGCGGTATCAATGGAGCCGTGAGCCGTCATAAAAATCACCGGCACATCCGGTGAACGCTGTTTCACCGCGTGCAAGACGTCCATACCCGTCATGTCTGGCAGGCGCAGATCGAGGAGGATCAGATCCGGCTCGCGATGGGCGATACTCTCGATCGCTTCACGTCCCGTTCCGACAATGTTGATATCGATCTCGAGCGGTGTCAGGTACGAACGATACAACGCCGCAACCGACGCCGTGTCTTCGACCATCAGCAAATATTTCGCTTTATGATGAATATCATTTAATTGCATAGCCTAGCCATTTATCGTTTGCATTTTGCTTAATAGTCGCATTTGAAGTTGCATTTTGCAAATTCAAAGCCATATTACCGTAAAAATAATGTCAGAATTTTCTTAGAATCACACAGATACAAACTGGCACAGAATATGCTTTTATTGAATTGACCCGAGAGGGTCACCTAGCCAACTGACGTTGTTAGTGAATATGATATTCACGATATAACAGCCAATAGAACCGTTTCTATTGGCTATTTTTTTAGCTGTTGACAATGAACTGCTGGCGCAATGCCTCAAGTTGGTCGCGTTTTTCCGCTGCCAATTCAAACTCCAAATCCTGTGCATGTTTGTACATCTGAGCTTCGAGTTTGTTGATCTCTTTTTCCAACTGCTGTGGTGTCATAGTATCGTAGCTGGCTGACGTTTCCGCAACTTTCGCCAATGGCACAACTTTGCTGGTGCGCTGTTTACGCGATTTCGTGATATCCCCCAACTCCATGATATCTTTCACATTACGTTTCAATGCTTGGGGTTGAATGCCCATGGATTCATTGTACGCTTGTTGTTTTTCACGACGGCGGTTCGTCTCATCCATCGCTTTTTTCATCGACTTGGTGATGTTGTCCGCGTACAAAATCGCTCGACCTTCTAAGTTACGTGCTGCTCGGCCGATGGTCTGAATCAATGACCGTTCTGAACGCAAGAAACCCTCTTTATCGGCATCCAGAATCGCCACCAGCGACACTTCTGGCATATCCAGACCTTCACGCAGTAAGTTAATGCCCACTAACACGTCAAACAGCCCTAAACGCAGGTCACGAATAATTTCCACCCGCTCCACAGTATCGATGTCTGAGTGCAGGTAACGTACTTTCACATCGTGTTCATGCAGGTATTCGGTTAAATCTTCCGCCATGCGTTTGGTCAGCGTCGTCACCAGCACTCGCTCATCTTTCGCGGCACGAATACGAATCTCAGACAACAGATCATCAACCTGAGTCGCCACTGGGCGAACTTCCAATTCAGGGTCAAGCAAACCAGTCGGACGCACCACTTGATCGGCGATGTCGTTGCCCGATTTTTCCAACTCGTAATTGCCTGGCGTCGCCGAGACAAAAATGGTTTGCGGCGCCAATGCCTCGAACTCTTCAAATTTCAGGGGGCGGTTGTCCAGTGCCGATGGCAGACGAAAACCATATTCCACCAACGTCTCTTTCCGGGAACGGTCACCTTTATACATCGCGCCAATTTGTGGCACCGTCACGTGGGATTCATCGATCACCAATAACCCATCGTGAGGCAGGTAATCAAATAGAGTCGGAGGCGGCTCGCCTTCCGAACGGCCACTGAGATATCGCGAGTAGTTTTCAATCCCCGAGCAGAAACCCAGCTCGTTCATCATTTCGATATCAAACTGAGTGCGCTGCGAAATGCGTTGCTCTTCCAACAGCTTATTATTGTCGAGCAAGTATTGGCGACGTGATGCCAGCTCCACTTTGATGTGCTCGATCGCCTCCAGAATACGCTCGCGCGGGGTGACATAGTGGGTTTTAGGATAAACCGTAAAACGAGGCAAATCGCGCTGCTTAATCGCCCCCGTCAGCGGGTCAAAAATACTGATGCACTCCACTTCATCATCAAACATCTCCACGCGCACGGCATCTTGGTCTGACTCTGCCGGGAAGATGTCAATCACTTCACCGCGTACACGGAACTGACCGCGTTCAAATGCCACATCGTTGCGTGAATACTGCAACTCCGCCAGCCGACGCAGCATGTCACGCTGGTTAATCACATCACCACGGCGCAAATGCAACATCATTTTCAGATAAGAATCCGGATCACCCAGACCATAAATCGCCGACACTGACGCCACGATAATCGCATCTTTCCGTTCTAACAGTGCTTTGGTGGCCGACAAACGCATCTGCTCAATGTGGGCGTTGACCGCCGCATCTTTCTCGATAAAGGTATCGGTGGTGGGCACATACGCTTCAGGCTGGTAATAGTCGTAATAAGAGACGAAATACTCCACCGCATTGTTCGGAAAGAAGCTTTTCATCTCGCCATACAACTGGGCAGCCAAGGTTTTATTCGGTGCCAGCAAAATCGTCGGACGCTGCGCTTTCGCGATCACATTCGCTAAGGTAAATGTTTTCCCTGAACCCGTTACCCCAAGTAGCGTCTGGTGAGCCAAACCCGCATCGACACCGTCTAACAGTTGTCGAATGGCTTCGGGCTGATCACCAGAAGGTTGATACTCGGAGACCAATTCAAATGCTTTGCTCATGTCGTCCTCATTATGCCTGGGTATCTATACAGTTTATTGTCGCTTTACGTCCCCACCAAAGGCAAGCAAATATTCCGCTTGTGGCGACGAATCGACCAATCCTCAATGCCTTCATCAACATACGGTCAGCTTGTGCTTTCGATCGCGTAAAAAATTGAAATAGTATTGGATTCTAAAAAATGACTTTGGTATTATTCTCAGCCCTATCTGCCGTCCGGCACCTTTTCTCCTAAAAAATAATCCACGGGTTTTCCCCAGTTTTTCTAAATTTAACCTCAATTTAACATCCATTACCATTCAATTACTCAGTTAGATCCTCTGTGGATAATTAAGAAAAAACCAATAAAACCAACCCAATAGCCATAAATGGAAATCGATTGCATCGTGCAATTTAGTCACACGTGGTCTAGAAAATATAATTGCTCAAGATTCATTAACACACTTATCCACAAATTTAGTGGATAAGTAAATCAAGCGCATACCCTGTAAGGGGTACAGAAAAGTAAAGCGTTTCGAAGAAATTTTTTTCGCCGATTTTTCAGCCGCAAAGGTTGACACACCAATCTCAGCTCGCTACCATCCGCCCCGCATTCAGCAATTCCCCCTTAGTTCAGTCGGTAGAACGGCGGACTGTTAATCCGTATGTCGCAAGTTCAAGTCTTGCAGGGGGAGCCAAATTCGAAAGCCCAGCGAATCAATCGCTGGGCTTTCTTCGTTTTATCTCGTCGAAAATAGAGAGCATATCTCGATGACATTTTCCGCCTCCGAGTCAATCCCGTCTAAATCCCGCTGACACTACCCCATACGGCCGCGTGCCCTACCCTCACCCATCTCGTCTTGTCTTGTCTTGTCTTGTCTTGTCTTGTCTTGTCACCCAGCCATCATTTTTTGCATAAAAACGACTGTAACCATCTGTTTTTAAAATTAATGCACAAAAATCATTTAAAGAATGAAAAGCATTCATTTTACTCATATATATTAAACCCATACGATTTCAGTGGTTAAGAATGGTTCCGTCCACTCGTCGCCTCCATTCTATTTATCAATAACTTAGGGATTTATTTATGACTATTCCGACCACTGATATGCTCGACGCATGGGCTGGGTTTACTGCCGGTGAATGGCAGCACTCGGTCAATACCCGTGATTTCATTCAGAGCAACTACACCCCGTACGAAGGAGACGAGTCCTTCTTGGCTGATGTGAGCCACTCAACCTCAACACTCTGGAACCAAGTCCTCGAAGGCATCAAAGAAGAGAGCCGAACGCACGCGCCAATCGATTTCGATACGGATCTACCGTCAACCATCACCTCTCACGACGCCGGTTATATCAATAAAGCGCTCGAAAAAATTGTCGGCTTGCAAACCGATCAACCGCTCAAACGCGCCATCATTGCCAATGGTGGTATTCGTATGGTGAAAAAATCGTGCGAAGTGTATGGCCGTGAACTGGATCCGACCGTTGAGAAAATCTTTACCGACTATCGCAAAACGCACAACACCGCGTGTTTCGATCTCTATACCAAAGACATTCTCGCTTGCCGTAAATCCGGCATCATCACAGGCCTGCCCGATGCCTATGGTCGTGGCCGCATCATTGGTGACTACCGCCGCCTTGCTTTGTACGGTATCGACTTCCTAAAAGCCGACAAGAAAGCGCAGTTCGATTCCACACAAACGTTTCTTGAACACAGTGCTGATTTAGAAAAAATGTTGCGTTTGCGCGAAGAACTTGCCGACCAAATTCAAGCGTTGGAAGACATTCGCCAGATGGGGCTGAAATACGGCATCGACATGTCTTTGCCAGCCAAAAATGCGCAACAAGCCATTCAGTTTACCTATTTTGGTTACCTCGCCGCCGTGAAATCACAAAATGGTGCGGCGATGTCTCTGGGACGGACATCCACATTCTTAGATGTCTATTTGGAACGCGATTTGGCGTCAGGGGTGATCACAGAAGCACAAGCGCAAGAACTGATTGACCACTTTATTATGAAGTTGCGCATGGTGCGTTTCTTACGGACGCCAGAATATGATTCCCTTTTCTCAGGCGATCCGATTTGGGCAACAGAAGCCATGGCGGGAATGGGCGTTGATGGCCGTACACTGGTGACAAAAACGACATTCCGTTACCTGCATACGCTGCACACCATGGGGCCTGCACCTGAACCCAACATGACGATTTTGTGGTCAGAGCAACTGCCAGCGGCATTCAAACATTACGCGGCCAAGATTTCGATTGAGACCTCTTCTGTTCAATACGAAAACGACGATTTAATGCGACCTGATTTTAACAACGATGATTACGCCATCGCCTGTTGCGTCAGCCCGCAAATCGTGGGCAAGCACATGCAATTCTTTGGCGCTCGTGCAAACCTTGCCAAAGCGTTGCTGTACACCATCAACGGCGGTGTGGATGAAAAATCCAAAGCGCAAGTCGCGCCAGCCACCGAGAAAATGCTAGACGCCACGTTAGATTTTGATGCAGTGATGACCCGCTTTGACAGCACATTGGATTGGCTCGCCACCCAATACGTCACCGCCTTAAACATCATTCACTATTCCCACGACCGCTACAGCTACGAAGCATCTCTCATGGCACTGATGGATCGCGATGTGTATCGCACCATGGCCTGTGGCATTGCCGGACTCTCAGTTGTGGCAGACTCTCTCGCGGCCATCAAGTACGCCACCGTGACGCCGATTCGTGATGAAGAAGGTATTGCGGTCGATTTCGACATCCAAGGCGACTATCCAAAATTTGGCAACAACGACGCACGTGTCGATGACATCGCATGCGACTTGGTGGAACGCTTTATGAAGAAAATTCAGCGGATGCACACCTATCGCGAAGCCGTTCCGACCCAATCTATCCTGACTATCACGTCCAACGTCGTCTACGGTAAAAAAACCGGCAACACACCGGATGGCCGCCGTGCAGGCATGCCGTTTGGCCCCGGTGCTAACCCAATGCATGGTCGAGATGAAAAAGGCGCGGTCGCATCATTGAGCTCAGTGGCAAAACTGCCATTTGCTTACGCAAAAGATGGTATTTCCTACACCTTCTCCATTGTGCCCAATGCGCTTGGCAAACATGAAGCCGCGCAGAAGCAGAACTTGGCAGCATTGATGGATGGTTACTTCCACCACGAAGCCCATGGTGACGCTGCGATGGTGGAAGGCGGACAACACCTGAATGTCAACGTCATGAATCGCGAGATGCTGTTGGATGCGGTTGAACATCCAGACAAATACCCGCAGTTAACTATCCGCGTGTCAGGGTATGCCGTGCGTTTCAACTCACTAACCCGTGAACAACAACAAGACGTCATCACTCGAACGTTCACGAACAAGCTTTAACCGCCTGTTCGCGATCGGCCACACACATCACGGATAACAAGGCCGATCGTCAAACGCTTTGCTCGCATCCCTGTCCTACCTGGCGGATGCGAGCTTTTTTGCATTGCCACATAACCTCATCGCCACAAACAGCCCTCCAGCGCTTCCCTCAGCCCCGCTCAAATCACAATATCAACGGGTCGACATTCGACGACGATACGCGCCAAAACCGATGTTTTTCGTCGGTGAAGCTAAAACCACACCGTTCACTGGTTGTTATTGGTGTCACAAAACACGATAATATCGGGATCGGATTTTAAGAACGTAATAACTATGACCGAATATCTTTTGTTGTTGGTCGGCACCGTGCTAGTCAACAACTTTGTACTGGTAAAGTTTCTGGGCTTGTGTCCTTTCATGGGCGTCTCAAAGAAGCTGGAAACTGCAATTGGCATGGGGTTAGCAACGACTTTCGTTCTAACGCTCGCGTCTGTGTGCGCGTATCTGGTTGAAAGCTATATCCTTCGCCCTCTCGGCATTGAATACTTGCGTACCATGAGTTTCATCCTCGTGATCGCAGTGGTCGTTCAATTCACCGAAATGGTGGTACACAAAACCAGCCCAACGCTGTATCGCTTACTCGGTATCTTCTTGCCCCTCATCACCACCAACTGTGCCGTGTTGGGTGTGGCGCTGCTGAACATCAACGAAAACCACAACTTTATTCAGTCGATCATCTATGGTTTCGGCGCCGCCGTGGGCTTCTCTCTGGTTCTGATTCTCTTCGCATCGATGCGTGAACGCATTCACGTTGCCGATGTGCCTGCGCCGTTCAAAGGTGCTTCGATTGCGATGATCACCGCAGGTCTGATGTCGCTGGCCTTTATGGGCTTTACCGGTCTGGTGAAACTGTAATGAGTACGATTTTAATCGCCGTCCTCGTGTTGGCTGCACTGGCTGCCGTCTTTGGTGCCATACTCGGTTTCGCGTCCATTCGCTTTAAAGTGGAAGCGGATCCCATCGTCGATCAAATTGATTCCATTTTGCCACAAACCCAATGCGGTCAGTGTGGTTACCCAGGTTGTCGCCCATACGCCGAAGCGATTGCCAATGGCGACGCCATCAACAAATGTCCGCCCGGTGGCCAAGCGACCATCGAAAAACTGGCGGATTTGATGGGCGTTGAGGTTCAAGAATCGGCGCACGATCTGGACGACAACGTCAAAACCGTGGCCTTTATTCATGAAGACATGTGCATCGGCTGCACCAAATGTATTCAGGCCTGTCCGGTCGACGCCATTGTCGGCGGCAACAAAGCACTGCATACCGTCATTAAGGATGAATGTACCGGTTGCGATTTGTGTGTGGCACCGTGCCCGACCGACTGTATTGAAATGATTCCCGTAAAAACCACGACGGATACCTGGAAGTGGCAAATGAACGCGATTCCTGTTGTTGATGTTACCCATTCTTCATCGGCCAATGCCGAGAATTCTCAGAAGAGTGCGAGTTAAGGACTGGTATGTTGTCATTAATCGATAAAATTCGAACCGGCTATCTCTGGGACTTCCCGGGAGGCATTCATCCGCCGGAAAATAAAGTTCAGTCGACTCAAACGCCGCTCGTCGAAGCCCGCTTAGCGCATGAGTATGTACTGCCACTGAAACAACACATCGGTAAATCGGGTGATTTGTTGGTGCAGGTCGGCGACAACGTACTGAAAGGTCAGCCCCTGACCTCATTCTCAACCACATCCATGCTGCCGGTGCATGCGCCCACGTCTGGCGTCGTCAGCGCGATTGAACCTCGCACCGTCGCGCATCCTTCAGGGTTAAGCGAGCTGTGCGTGGTGATCACCCCAGATGGCAAAGACCAATGGTGTGAACGCCATCCGGTTGCCGACTACACCCAAACCCAACCCGAAGAGCTGATCGACATCATCCGCAATGCGGGGATCGCGGGCCTCGGCGGAGCGGGTTTCCCCACGGCAAAGAAGATTCAGTCTGGCCTCTCCCGCGTTGAGATTTTTATCGTCAACGCCGCAGAGTGTGAACCGTACATTACCGCCGATGACGCGCTGATGCGCGAACACGCGCAAGAGATTATCGATGGCATCGGGATTGTCGAACATATTCTGCAACCGAAGCTGACCGTCATTGGCGTTGAGGACAACAAACCGGAAGCCATTCGAGCATTGCAACTGGCCGCGGAAGGCAAAGACATTGTGATTCGCGCCATTCCGACCAAGTATCCGTCCGGCGGTGCGAAACAACTGATTAAACTGCTGACCGATCTGGAAGTACCCGCCGGTAAGCACTCCGCCGACATTGGGGTCATCGTGCAAAACGTCGGCTCCATTCAGGCCATCAAACGTGCTGTGGTCGACGGTGAACCGTTGATTCGCCGCGTGGTGACGCTGACAGGAAAGACCTTCACTCAACCACGGAACGTTTGGGTTCGCCTCGGCACGCCCGTGCAATCGCTGCTCGATGAATTTGGTTATCAAGCGGACAAAAAGTTACCGCGTTTGATCCTTGGCGGTTCGATGATGGGCTTTACGCTGCCCCACGCCAACGTGCCGATCGTGAAGATTGCCAACTGCATTCTGGCGCCAAGCCGCAACGAAATTCCGCAGCACGATTACGAGATGGCCTGCATTCGCTGTGGCCAATGCGCGGACGCTTGTCCGGCGTCTCTGCTGCCGCAGCAGTTGTACTGGCATTCAAAGGCCGAAGAATATGACAAGTGCGAAGAGCTCAACCTCAAAGATTGCATTGAGTGTGGCGCTTGCGCTTACGTGTGTCCAAGTGAAATTCCACTGGTTCAGTACTACCGTCAATCCAAAGCAGAAATCAAAAACCGTCAATGGGAAGCGGAAGCCGCTGAACGGGCCAAACTGCGCTTTGAAGAGAAAAAAGCGCGCATGGAACGTGAAAAAGCCGAACGTGAAAACCGCTTTAAGAAAGCCGCAGACGATCGCCGCAAAGAGATGCAACAAAGTGGTGGCGAAGACGCAATTGCCGCCGCCATCGCCCGCGTCAAAGCGCAAAAAGCACAAAACGAAACCAGCGATGCACCCGTCAAACCTGCGGTAGCCGCAGCGATTGCCAAAGCCAAAGCCAAACAGGCTGAAGCGGCGAAGGCTGGCGCAACTGAACCCGACAATAGCGACATGGCGAAGCTGCGTGCAGAACGCAAACGTCAGGCGCGCGAACGGAAAGCAGAAAAAGCCGACACCGGTGATGTGGCAAGCTCGGGCGACGAGAAAAAAGCTGCCGTAGCCGCTGCGATTGCTCGCGCCAAAGCGCGTAAAGCCGCGCAGCCTGAGTCCAATGAGACGCCGGTGACGCAAGACCCAGCGACTCACGAACCTGCGGACGATCCAAAGAAAGCTGCCGTGGCCGCTGCCATTGCTCGCGCCAAAGCGCGTAAAGCTGCGCAGCCTGAGTCCAGTGAGACTTCGGTGACGCAAGACCCAGCGACTGACGAACCTACCGGCGATCCAAAGAAAGCCGCCGTGGCCGCTGCCATTGCTCGCGCCAAAGCGCGCAAAGCTGCCCAGCAAAAGACCAGCGACAAGCCTGCGGTTGACAACGCGCCCGTTGAAGCGCCAGCGACTGAAGAACCTACCGGCGATCCAAAGAAAGCCGCCGTAGCCGCCGCCATTGCTCGCGCCAAAGCGCGCAAAGCCGCGCAGCAAGAGACCAATGAGACGCCTGCGGTTGACAACGCGCCCGTTGAAGCGCCAGCGGTTGAAGAACCTACCGGCGATCCAAAGAAAGCCGCCGTAGCCGCTGCCATTGCTCGCGCCAAAGCGCGCAAAGCCGCGCAGCAAGAGGCCAACGACAAGCCTGAGGTTGACAACGCGCCCGCTGAAGCGCCAGCGGTTGAAGAACCTACCGGCGATCCAAAGAAAGCCGCCGTGGCCGCTGCCATTGCTCGCGCCAAAGCGCGCAAAGCTGCCCAGCAAGAGACCAGCGACAAGCCTGAGGTTGACAACGCGCCCGTTGAAGCGCCAGCGGCTGAAGAACCTACTGGCGATCCAAAGAAAGCCGCCGTGGCTGCCGCCATTGCTCGTGCCAAAGCGCGCAAAGCCGCGCAGCAAGCCGAGAATCAAACCCCAAATAACGTTGAGGAGAACGACTAGTGGCGTTTTTCATTGCCAGCTCCCCACATGCGCGGACGAAACGCAGTACTGCCGATATGATGAAATGGGTCGCAATCTGCGCCCTGCCCGGTCTGTTGGCCCAAAGTTATTTCTTTGGTTTTGGTACCTTGATTCAATTACTCTTGGCGATTGTGGTCGCCATGGCGTTCGAAGCAGGCGTCATGCTCTTGCGCCGCCGACCGGTGCGTTTTGCGCTGCGTGATTACAGCGCGATTGTGACGGCCTGGCTATTGGCTGTCGCGATTCCACCGCTTTCACCGTGGTGGGTCGTGGTGATTGGGTTGATTTTTGCAATTTTAATCGCCAAACACCTCTACGGCGGTTTGGGACAAAACCCGTTTAACCCAGCGATGATTGCTTATGTGGTGTTGCTGATCTCCTTCCCAGTGCAGATGACCAGCTGGATTGCGCCGTCGGAATTGGCACCGGAGCCCATTTCATTGGTGGACTCATTTTCACTGATCTTCACTGGGTTTAATGTTGATGGTTTGTCCTTGCAACAAATTCGGACTGGCATCGATGGCATGACCATGGCAACGCCATTGGATTCGATTAAAACGTCACTACGTGCCGGACACACGATGTCTGAAGCCATGGCGAAACCACAATTTAGCGGCATTGCCGGTCTAGGTTGGGAATGGGTGAACTTGGCGTATTTAGTCGGTGGTCTAATTCTGGTTAAACTGCGCGTGATCAACTGGCACATTCCTGCCGCATTTTTGGGCGGCTTGGTGGTGACCAGCCTGCTCATGGCGTTGTTTGCGCCCGGCACCACCGCTTCGCCACTCATGCACCTGTTGTCAGGCGCAACCATGTTAGGCGCATTCTTCATTGCCACCGACCCGGTCACCGCATCGACCACCACCAAAGGACGCCTGATTTACGGCGCATTTATTGGTGCCATGGTGTTTATTATTCGCAGTTGGGGCGGCTTCCCTGATGGCGTCGCGTTTGCGGTGCTGCTCGCGAACATGTGCGTTCCACTGATCGACTACTACACCAAACCTCGTACTTACGGACACTAAGGAGCATTATGTTAGCCGCTATTCGAAAAAACGGTCTGGTCCTTGCTGTGTTTGCCTGTGCGTCCACCGGCGTGGTTGCGCTCACGCACTACCTGACCGAAAGTCAGATCAAAGTGCAAGAAAATAAACAGCTATTGTCGGTGCTCAATCAGGTCGTCCCGCCGAAGCTGCATGACAATGCCCTGTCTCAAACGTGTACACTGGTGAGTGATCCGCTGCTCGGCAGCAACAAACCCATGCCAGTGTATCTCGGCACGCTGGGCGGTGAACCCAACGTATTAGCCATTGAATCCATCGCACCGGATGGCTACAACGGCGCGATTAAGATCATCGTCGGGATTCGCAACGACGGCACGATTACGGGAACGCGCGTGCTCGCGCATCAGGAAACACCGGGGTTGGGTGACAAAATCGACTTGCGAATTACCAACTGGATTCTTGGTTTTACTGGCAAACAAGTGACAGAAGATAATGAAGGTCAATGGCGTGTACGCAAAGACGGCGGCCAATTCGACCAATTCACTGGGGCGACGATCACCCCGCGTGCCGTGGTGAAAGCTGTGAAGCAGACCACGCAGTACGTGAACCAGCACCGTGACGACATCTTCAAGCAACCATTAAACTGCGGAGGTGAACACAATGAGTGATCATAAAACGCTGATTAAAAATGGCATGTGGAATAACAACCCGGCGTTGGTACAGCTGTTGGGCTTGTGTCCGCTGCTCGCCGTCTCCTCTACCGTGACCAACGCACTCGGTTTAGGAATCGCGACCCTGCTGGTTTTGGTCAGCTCCAACGTGACCGTTTCTCTGGTGCGCGACTACGTCCCCAAAGAGGTGCGTATTCCAGTCTTTGTGATGATCATTGCGGCACTGGTGACCTGCGTACAATTGTTGATGAACGCTTACGCCTACGGTTTGTACTTGTCCCTGGGTATCTTCATTCCACTGATTGTGACCAACTGCATCATCATTGGCCGTGCTGAAGCGTATGCGTCGAAAAACGACGTCCTGCCCTCTGCGCAAGATGGCTTCTGGATGGGCCTTGGCATGACTTCCGTGTTGGTCGTTTTAGGATCACTCCGTGAAGTGATCGGTAATGGTACCCTGTTTGACGGCGCAGATTTGCTTCTCGGAGATTGGGCGAAAGTGTTGCGAATCGAAATTTTTCACTTTGATAACAGCTTCCTGCTGGCACTGCTACCACCAGGCGCCTTCATCGGTGTCGGCTTTTTGATTGCCGCCAAAAACATCATTGATAAACAGCTGGCATCTCGCCAGCCAAAACAAGAAAAGCCCGCGATCGAACGGGTGCGCGTGACCAACGTATAAAAAAGCCAACAGCCGCAGCGTCCCCTGCGGCTGCGGTTTCAAGGAAGTAATGAATCACCATGAATAACAGCAAGCGTGTCGAAATACTGCAGCGATTAAGGGAAAACAATCCCCATCCGCAGACCGAGCTCAACTGGAACACACCGTTTGAACTGCTGATTGCGGTGTTGCTGTCAGCGCAGGCCACCGATGTCAGCGTCAATAAAGCCACCGACAAACTCTATGCCGTCGCCAACACCCCCCAAGCGATGTGGGATTTGGGCGTTGATGGCGTCAAGGAATACATCAAAACCATCGGTTTGTTTAACTCCAAAGCAGAGAACGTCATCAAAACCTGCCGCATTCTGCTCGACCAACACCAAGGCGAAGTGCCGGAGAACCGCGAAGCGCTAGAAGCCCTGCCCGGTGTGGGACGCAAAACCGCCAACGTGGTGCTCAACACCGCCTTTGGCTGGCCAACCATTGCCGTTGATACACATATTTTTCGCGTGTCCAATCGCACCAAGTTTGCGGTCGGCAAAAACGTCGATGAAGTGGAAGCGAAGCTGCTGAAAGTGGTTCCGAAAGAGTTCAAACTCGATGTCCATCACTGGTTAATTCTGCATGGCCGTTATACCTGCGTGGCACGTAAGCCTCGTTGTGGCAGCTGCATTATTGAAGACCTGTGCGAATTTAAAGAGAAAGTTTACCCGGAAAGCTAGGAGTCCATTATGTCAAACAATCGTATTCTTCATACCATGCTGCGCGTTGGCGACCTTGACCGTTCGATCGCGTTCTACACACAAGTGATGGGCATGAAATTGCTACGTCAAAACGAAAATGCCGAATACAAATACACACTGGCATTTTTGGGCTACGGTGACGAATCTGAAGCAGCCGTGATCGAGCTGACGTATAACTGGGGCGTTGAAAGCTACGACCTCGGCAATGCGTATGGCCATATCGCCATCGGTGCAGACGACATTTACGCCACTTGCGACGCCATCAAAGCCGCCGGTGGTAATGTGACTCGTGAACCGGGCCCAGTCAAAGGCGGTTCGACACACATCGCGTTTGTAAAAGATCCTGACGGTTACATGGTTGAGCTGATCCAAAACAAACAAGCCAACGCGGGCCTAGAGGGTTAATTCTCCCTACGCGCACGCCTTTCAAAACCGCCGCTCTGGCGGTTTTGTTGTATTTCCCCGCAATTCACATGGTTTACATGATAATAATTATCATTTAAATTAAACCTATTCAGGCGCATGAGGATTGACCGATGACCATCAAAGAGTGGGAAAAACACACCTTACTAGCAGATATCGCGATGCAACAAGCGGATCATCTGCGTAGCATTCTCCATTACCAACAAGCCCTGACACTGAGCGATCGCATTGGCGTGGCAGAAGAGATTGAGCTGGAAGACCGACTGATGATCTCGGTGATTTCGTGCCATAACATGGCCGGATTCTGGCGCACGATCGGCGATGACCAATACGAGTTAAAATACCTCGAACTGGCGTCGGAACGTATCCTGACGTTGATCCCGCAATGTGGTAACCCGAGCTGTGAAGCGTTTGTGGATTCACTTGGCTGCTGCAAGAAAGCGCTGGTTGAATTTATGAAGCGTCACCCGAATCCTGAGCTGGCCAGGCTGGTGAAAGACATCGACTCCGCCTCGACCTGCAACTTGATTGCCAAGTTTCGCTTGCACTAAGGCAGCGTCATCCCCCGATTCTCGGGGGATGTACCACACGGTTTAGACTTGTGTGCGACCGAGCGAAATCACCACGCGGCGGTTCTTGTCTTTACCGATAGGCGATGCGTTGTCGGCAATCGGGCGGCGCTTGCCATACCCTTGCACTTGAATGCGATCAGACGGCAATCCGAGCGATTCAAAATACTTCTGCAATGACTCTGCACGTTTGTCAGATAGACTCTGACTCTCATTTCTGCCATCCGTCGAATCGGTATAGGTTGATACCAAAACCAAATCGATATCTGGGTTATAACGAATGTATTCAGCAATCTGCGCTAAACGTTTTTGTGATGCTTTGTTGAGCTCCACGCTGTCGCCGCGATCGTAATGTAAAATGGTGAATGAAATATCTTCAAAGCTGTAGGGCAGCAGGCTCGCCACACAATCGCTGAACGCATTGTATTGCGGCTGAAACAGCACCGCAGACAGCGCCACTTCAATACGCTGATCACGGCTTTGCCAATCCTGATAACTGAACGTCGGGTAACGCCCTTGCTCCAACTCACTCAGCAAGGCCCACGCCGTTTGACCACCGACATAACCATCAAACTGTTTAAAGAACTGGATGTTGGTGATTCGATCGGCGCTTTCACCCGGTCGCCATACAGGCGGCATCGACACCAAACTCACATTGCGGGTTTCCCCCATCGGGCGACGCATTTTGAGTTCGAAATCGAGGTTAATTTTTTTGCTGGCGTGCGAGGTAAACACCGCCTCACCATAATTTGGAATGGGATGCACCAGTCGGCATTCGAGCGGCGTATTGGTCGCCATTTGCCAACTTGACTGTTGTGGTGTTGCCACGTAGCGCTTTTCCAGTGCCGAAGCGGCAAATGAGGAACAGGCACTCAGTACAACAAAACTGCTTACAACCCATTTATTCATAAGGATTTACTTCTCTTCACGCGTTCAGCGGCAATGACGATATTTTGCCGCCTTATTGATTTCTAACTCGAAGATGCAAAAACCTCGCCAAGGCGACATCCATCGAGGCATACTTCGTGCATTTCCACTCGATAGTACGCTGATTTTCTGTCAAATCAGAGACGTGCCCCCTGCGTTTCCCGCCTTTTCTCATTCAACGCATAAATCCGCACGAAATATGAATGAATCGGCTTGAATATCACCCGCCAAAGCACAAATTTAATTGCGCTTTAATCCACCTATTTGGTTTTGCTCACGATGAGAATCTGCAATAATGCTGCCCCTATCACATAAGCTAGGGATCACATGACAGACATTAATGAAGCTCTGACTCTGAAAAAGCGCTTTCGCGGCTATTTTCCAGTCGTAATCGATGTAGAAACCGCAGGATTCAACCCTCAAACTGATGCTCTGCTTGAGATTTGCGCAGTGACATTGGCCATGGATGAAAACGGCGATTTACACCCTGCTTCGACAATTCACTTTCATGTCGAACCTTTTGAAGGCGCCAACCTTGAAAAAGCGGCGCTGGAATTCAACGGCATTTATGACCCTTTCAGCCCGCTACGCGGCGCCGTCAGCGAAGAACACGCCCTGAAAGAGATCTATAAACAAGTTCGTAAAGAACAGAAAGCCGCCGATTGCAGCCGTGCCATTATTGTGGCGCACAACGCAGCGTTCGACCATGGGTTTGTGATGGCCGCCAGCGAACGTTGTAAACTCAAACGAGTCCCTTTCCATCCATTTGCTACTTTTGATACCGCAACTTTGAGCGGCCTTGCTTATGGTCAGACCGTACTGGCTAAAGCCTGCAAAGCAGCAGGGATGGCGTTCGACAATCGTGAAGCCCATTCTGCACTTTACGATACTCAGCAAACCGCAGAGCTGTTCTGCGGCATCGTCAATCAATGGAAAGCTCTTGGCGGCTGGCCATTGGCCGACGACCATAACCTTAATAATAAGTAAACACAACTGACCGAGAAGTATATGAACCCTGTAGTCATTTCTGTCTGTGTCATGCTGGTCCTAGCCCTGATGCGCGTAAACGTCGTCGTTGCACTGACGTTTAGTGCCATCGTTGGGGGTCTGGTTGCTGGTATGAGCCTTAACGACACCGTTGCCGCATTTGAAAGTGGTTTAGGTGGTGGCGCCACCATCGCACTAAGCTACGCAATGCTAGGTACTTTTGCTGTGGCCATCTCGAAATCGGGTGTCACCGATTTGCTGGCTCAAAGCGTCATCAAACGCATTCATGGCCGACACAGTGCGGCAGCCTCAACCGGAATGAAATACGTTGTGATCGTGGCTTTGCTGCTGATGGCGATGTCTTCCCAAAACATTATTCCGGTCCACATTGCCTTCATTCCGATTCTGATCCCGCCACTGCTGAGCGTGTTTGCTCGTCTGGGCATTGACCGTCGTATGATCGCGTGTGTACTGACCTTTGGTTTGATCACCCCATACATGGTGTTACCCGTGGGTTTCGGCGGCATTTTCTTAAACAACATTTTGCTGAAAAACCTACGTGACAATGGCTTAGAAAGCGTCACCGCGAGCCAAGTCCCGATGGCGATGCTGCTGCCGGGCTTGGGCATGGTATTTGGCCTGCTCGTGGCGGTCTTTTTCTCTTACCGCAAACCACGCGTATACAAAGAAACCGAGTTGACCGTCGTCAATGAATCAACCACGGCGATCAACAAGAAGCACATCCTCGTTGCTGGCCTAGGTATTTTGGCGGCACTGGCCGTGCAGTTGACCACCGGCTCGATGATCATCGGCGCGCTGGCGGGTTTCATGGTATTTACGTTTGGTGGCGTGATTGCTTGGAAAGAAACACACGACGTCTTTACCAAAGGCGTACACATGATGGCGATGATCGGCTTCATCATGATTTCAGCCGCAGGGTTTGCCGCAGTCATGAAACAGACTGGCGGCGTGGAAACCTTGGTGTCGTCTCTGTCCACCAGCATTGGGGATAACAAGCCACTGGCGGCGCTGCTGATGCTGGTTGTTGGCCTGTTGGTGACCATGGGGATTGGTTCGTCATTCTCGACCATTCCAATTATCGCGACTATTTACGTCCCGCTGTGTCTGGCATTTGGCTTCTCACCGATGGCGACCATCGCCTTGGTTGGTACCGCCGCTGCACTCGGTGATGCGGGCTCGCCAGCATCGGATTCCACCCTCGGTCCAACGTCGGGCTTGAATGCCGACGGGCAACACGAGCACATATGGGAAACCGTGGTTCCGACCTTTATTCACTACAACTTGCCATTAATCGCATTTGGCTGGTTGGCCGCCATGGTGCTGTAGTTTCCAGCGAACCATGAGATACAAAAAAGGCTTCCCTCGGGAAGCCTTTTTCATGTTCAAAACGAATGTTAAGCAGACAACGAATTACGCGCCTTCGTTGTGCAATTCGAGGTTAGCCAGCTCTTGCTGAATTTCACGTTCCGTCTTCGCGTCATCGCTGCGCATTGACTCGAGGAAGTCCAGATATTGCTGATCGATGTCGCCCGTCACGTACTCGCCGTTAAACACCGAAGTTTCAAACTTGGCGATGTCCTGATTGCCTGCGCGCACAGCGTCAACCAAATCATCTAGCGTTTGGAAGATCAGTGCATCCGCACCGATTTGTTTACAGATGGCTTCGTTGTCACGGCCGTGAGCAATCAGTTCGTTTGCACTTGGCATGTCGATGCCGTAAACGTTCGGGAAGCGAATCTCAGGCGCCGCAGACACCATGTACACTTTCTTCGCACCGGCATCACGCGCCATCTCAATGATCTGCTCTGAGGTTGTGCCGCGAACAATCGAGTCATCCACCAGCAGAACGTTTTTGTCTTTAAACTCTGAACGAATGGTGTTGAGTTTACGACGCACTGATTTCTTACGCTGTTGTTGGCCCGGCATGATAAATGTACGACCCACGTAACGGTTTTTCACGTAACCTTGGCGGTAGGGCTTATCCAGCGCCTGAGCGATTTGCAGCGCGATATCGCATGATGTTTCTGGAATTGGAATCACTACATCGATGTCGAGTTCCGGGAAGTTGGCTTTGATGCGATCGCCGAGCTTCTTACCCATTTCAACACGTGCGCTATACACGGAAATTTTGTCAATGAACGAATCAGGACGCGCGAAGTAAACGAATTCAAAAATACATGGATTCAGCACGGGGTGGTCCGCACACTGCTTGGTAAACAGTTCACCGTCAAACGTCGCATACACGGCTTCACCCGGCGCAACATCACGCATGAAATCAAAACCAACGGCATCGAGTGCTACCGATTCAGAAGCAACCATGTACTCCGTACGGCCGTTGATTTCACGTTTACCTAGGCAGAGCGGGCGAATACCGTGTGGGTCGCGAAATGCAATCATGCCGTGGCCGATGATCATCGCAGTCACCGCGTAAGCACCACGAATCGCACGGTGTACATTGGCCACCGCGCGGAAGACGTCTTCTGCTGTCACGTTGCCTTTCACGGTGTCAATCTCGTGCGCCAAGACGTTCAGCAGCACTTCTGAGTCAGAAGTCGTGTTGACGTGGCGACGGTCTTTTTCAAACAGTTTCTGGCGAACTTCGTTGGCATTGGTGAGGTTGCCGTTGTGAGCGAGGGTGATACCAAATGGCGAGTTGACGTAGAAAGGTTGAGCTTCTGAGGCGCTTGAGCTGCCTGCGGTTGGGTAACGAACGTGTCCGATCCCGACGGAGCCCTGAAGGCGCTGCATGTGTTTCGCTTCAAAGACATCCTTCACTAAACCGTTCGCTTTACGCAGACGGAAACGATTGCTTTCTATGGTACAAATACCAGCGGCATCTTGGCCACGATGCTGCAATACCGTTAACGCGTCATAAATTGACTGGTTTACAGGCGTTGTACCCACGATTCCAACAATACCACACATGTCCTAATCCTCGATTTGCGACAATAGCTGGCGCTTAAATCGCGCCAGACAGAAAACTTGATGTTGCTTGTAAGTGCTCGAAGAATGGCGCAATGATTCGGCTAAATTCCGGTACCAATTGCGAACTCTTCCACCACTCAGAGCTTGGGAATGCGGTAAACGCATCCATAAAAAATAAGGCCGCTGCCACAATCAGAACCCCACGCAGTGCGCCAAAGACGACGCCGAGAATTCTGTCTGTACCTGATAGCCCGGTTTTCTGCACCAACTGCGAAATCACGTAGTTCACGATCGCGCCCACAATCAATGTTGCGACAAACAGTGCGGCAATCGCCGTTCCGTTGCGAAACATGTCATCCTTAATGTTAGTAAAGTATACCGCCAGCTTGGCGTAGTATTCCGAAGCGATGTAAAACGCTCCAAACCATATCACTAAGGACAAGGCTTCTTTCGCAAAGCCACGAACCAGACTGATCAGTGCAGACAAACCAATCACACTTAAAATGACAATATCTAACCAATTCATGAGTTCTTACATTCTAAGTTGGCGCGCATTTTAACAGAAAAATACGCGACGCAAACGTTTTCTTAAGGGTTTAGTGGTTTAAATTTGAGCAATTGACCTTTCGCGCCGGTAATTTTCTCTAATTCCAGTAACTGTTTTTCCAGCTTACTTTTCGAAACGTCCGGACCGATAATCACTCGAGTAAAACCATTTTCTTGTTTGGTATGAGCCTGATAGCCCCGCTTTTGCAGATCGGCCACCACATTCTTCGCATTCTCAGAATTTTTCAGTGCCATGAGCTGAATAATCCACGCGCTGTCCTGATAATCATTTTTCTCAGGGACATTTCGCACCGCCGTCGCCAGCGGTTTGCTCGGTTGTGGTGTCGTTGACGACGCAGGATTCGCTGGCGCGGTATCCACCGCAGTCACCGGCGAATCCGGCAAGGCGACTTGATCTTCCACCGGGTCCAACACTTCAAATTTTTCCACTTCGCTCTCAAGCTCAGGCTTGATCGGAATACTGGCCATGTCTTCTTTGTAGTGTAGTTTTTTACCATCCAGCACATCCGGTAGCACGATGACCCCGATGGCAACAAGAATGATGGTACCAACCAAACGGCTTTGAAATTTACTCGCCATTGATACTCCCTAGGATTTAAGACGGATTGCTGTTTTGCCAATGCTCCAACACTTCACCCACCGTGTGGAAAGAGCCGGCCACGACTATGACATCGTCCGCTTGCGCTTGTGTCAACGCCGCTTCAAATGCCGCAACCGGATTGGCGTAGCGCGTTTGCGACACCTCAAGGTATTGGCACAACTCCTCGGCGCTGGCGGCACGCGGGCCACTCAAGGAGGCGGGATACCATTGTTTGACCACGGGCTTCAAAATCGCAAGGGTCGACTTCACGTCTTTGTCATGCAACATGCCGACCACCAAATGCACGCTTTGGCCGGGGAAACGCAGCTTGAGCTGAGACACCAGGTATTCGGCCGAATGTGGGTTGTGGGCAACATCCAGTAAAATGGTGGGCGCATCGCTGATTTTCTGCATACGTCCTGCCAGCGTCGCTTTTTTCAGCCCGTCAACAATATTGACATCACTGATTTCAAGCCCAGAGCAGCCCAGCGCCATCAAGGCCGTCGCTGCGTTTGGCAGCGGCAAGGTGGGCAACGGCAGATCCGTCAGTTCAAACGAGCCGCTGCGCCATTGCCAGCGCGTCTCGCTCACTTTGTCATACGTAAATTGAATACCGACTTGATGGAATTCCGCGCCGATGTCATCGGCATGCGCTGCCACAGTGGCTGGCGGTTTCGGTTGACCACAGATAGCCGGTTTCCCCGAACGATAGATACCGGCTTTCTCAAAGCCAATGACATTGATGTCACTGCCCAACCAGTCGACGTGATCTATGGCTAAGCTGGTAATCACAGAAACATCGTGATCAACCACGTTGGTTGCATCGAGACGACCGCCAAGGCCGACTTCCAGCAGCACCACATCGACCTGCTCGGTTTGGAAAATGCGCAGGGCCGCTAAGGTGCCAAACTCAAAGAGACTCAGTGTGATATCGCCACGTTGCTGCTCGACAAAATCAAACGCTTGCGTGTGTTGCTCATCCGGTACATCTTGGCCGTTGATACGTACTCGCTCATTGTAGCGAATCAGATGAGGCGAACTGTACACACCCACCGAATAGCCTGCTTCGAGCAGAATGGCTTCCATGAGCGCGCAAGTGGAGCCTTTACCATTGGTGCCGGCTACCGTAATCACGGTCGGTGCGGGTTTGGTTAGGTTGGCTTTTTGAGCGACCGCTTGAACGCGATCAAGACCGAGGTCGATGGCAGAGGAATGAATATGGGTTAAATAATCAAGCCACACCGAAAGAGGCGATGTGGCTTGAGGAATTGGGTTTTGACTCATCTAACGTAGAACCATTATTTTGCTTGGTTTAGTTAGAGCCTACTTTACCCTTTTTTGTTCGCTTCTGGTACAGAATATGCGGCTTCATTTGGCGCATCGTTCACAGAAACCACCAGCGGCGACTCCTGACGTGTCATTTTCGCCAGCAGGCCAGCCACACGCTGACGCATTTCACGACGGTCAACGATCATATCAATCGCACCGTGCTCCAGCAGGAATTCGCTGCGTTGGAAACCTTCCGGCAGCTCTTCGCGCACGGTCTGCTCGATCACGCGACGACCCGCGAAACCGATCAGTGCTTTCGGCTCACCGATGTTGATGTCGCCCAGCATTGCCAGACTCGCAGACACCCCACCCATGGTTGGGTCTGTCATCACGGAGATAAACGGGAGACCTTTCGCCGTCAGACGCTCGAGCGCTGCACTGGTTTTGGCCATCTGCATCAGCGACATCAGCGCTTCTTGCATACGTGCGCCACCACTGGCAGAGAAACAGACCAGACCACAGTTCGCTTCAATCGCCGCTTCAACTGCACGCACGAAACGCGCACCGACAACCGACCCCATTGAACCGCCCATGAACGAGAATTCAAACGCACACGCCACGACTGGAATCGTCATCAACTCGCCTTTCATCACAATCAGCGCATCTTTTTCGCCACTGCTCTTCTGCGCAGTCGCAAGACGCTCTTTGTAACGTTTGGAGTCTTTAAATTTCAGTTTATCTTGCGGTTCGAGTTCGTCCGCGATTTCGTAACGGTTTGCTTCGTCCAAGAACGTTTCAAGACGACGGCGCGCCTTCATACGCATGTGATGATTACACTTCGGACAAACTTCAAGATTGCGCTCTAGTTCAGCGTAATAAAGCACCTGTTCACACGATGTACATTTGGTCCAAACCCCTTCAGGGATAGACGCTTTACGTGAACTTCCGATGTTGCTTTTTTCTAAAATCTTCTCAAGCCAGCTCATGCAAGACCTTTTACTCTCTCATCTGCCGCTGTATTGCGACAGATTCTAATTCGACATTAACGCGTGTGGATTAAAGCATAGAAAATGCCAACTGTGGACAAAAAACTGGTTGTACCTATTTCTTGTACGGGCATCCCACGCACAATATTGTTCATTTTTGAACCGATTACTGCCAATTAGTTCAAATTCTCAGGTAAGAATAGCGGACCAAGCGGCGCTTTGGGTAAATCAAACACTGCTGGGTAGTCCACATCAACCAGATATAAGCCTTCCGCCTTGGCTGTCGCCCCCGCCAGTTTGCGGTCTTTGGCTTCCAGCAGCCACTGAATCCACTCGGGCTCCTGCTCACCACGACCCACGGCAATTAAACTGCCGGTAATATTACGCACCATATGGTGGACAAACGCATTCGCTTTAATATCAATCACAACGTAGCGCTCGTGGCGAGTTACATTTAAGTGCATTATGTTACGCCAAGGACTACGTGACTGACAATGCACGGCACGAAATGACGTGAAGTCATTCTCACCCAGCAAGAATTGACCCGCTTGATGCATGCGTGCCACATCAAGCTCACCGTGATAATGGCTGACACCGGTTGCCAGAATTCCCGGACGGAACATGTGATTGTATATCACGTAGCGATACCGGCGCGCCGTGGCACTAAAGCGAGCATGAAACTCATCCGGCACTTCTTTTGCCCAGCGCACCGCAATATTTTTCGGCAAATTGGCATTGGCACCCATTGTCCACGCGATCATTTTACGCGTTGCCGTCGTGTCAAAATGAACCACTTGTCCGGTGCCGTGCACACCCGCATCAGTGCGACCAGCACATTGGACTTCAACCGGATGATTTGCGATAACCGACAAGGCTTTTTCCAGTTCTTCCTGGACACTATTGACTTCGCGTTGGCGCTGCCAGCCATAATATTGAGTGCCGTCATACTCGATACCCAGAGCGATTCTCATGTTCTCTTTCTCTTAAAAACGAAGGCGTTGAAAATGGGTCGGGCAGTATAAACCCTAACGGGGTTAATTTCTAATGGGGTAAAAAAGAGGTAACCCAGTTACCTCTTCTTGTTACCACGATGTGCTTATGCGCGTCCGTTAATCACATCAATCAAGCGTTTTGCTTGTTGACGAATGTCGTCGCTGCCATCCACGATGGCTTCTTCCAGCAACTTAACCGCACCTTTCTCATCGTTCATTTCCATATAGATTTTGGCCAGATCCAACTTGCCTGCGGCTTCGGAGTTGTTATCCACGTCCACATCCGAGATATCACCGATCACATCAGGAAACTCATTAAGCCCCACATCCAGCTTCAACGCTTCATCATCAGGGTTAAACGCCGGATCGTCACGTTCCACTTGCGCCATCAGCTCGTCAATGGTCATAAACTGGTTCTGTGTCGGATCGAAATCAGCGATATCTTCCTGCGTTCCCCAATTTTCTGTTTCCACTTCCGGCTGCTGATTTTGAATGTCCTGTTGCCATACCGCTTGCTCATCTTCCGGCACTTCATCGGGAATGATCGCTTGTTGATCCGGCGTCAAACTGAAGCCGTTCCAATCTTCGCCACCCATTTGCAACATGGCATCAATGTCCATGCCTGCGCTATCAATGGTTTTCGCGTCCATCGGTTGGTCAAAGGCGAATCCATCAGCGGATTCATTGTCATTCAGCAGTGAGTCGAGGGCTTGCTCATCAAATTCTTGATGCGCCATCGATTCAAAATCAATGCCCTGCTCTGCTTTCGGCTCAATCGCTTCACTCACTTCGTCCGCTTGCGACGAAGCCGTTGAGGCTTCTGACACCTCCGGTTCGGCGATGGCATCAGCTAAGGCGTCCGCTTCGTTGTACTCCGGCAGCTCGAGATCATCGAACTCAAACTCGTCGTCAGCTTGTGCTTGTGGCGGCTCAATCTCTGCATCGTCTTGAACTGGCGCTTCGAGTTCATCCGATGCCTCCGGTTCCGCAATCGCATCGGCTAAGGCGTCCGCTTCGCTGTATTCCGGCAGCTCAAGATCATCAAACTCAAACTCGTCGTCAGCTTCAGCTTGTGGCGACTCAATCTCTGCATCGTCTTGAACGAATGCTTCCGGTTCACCCGACACATTCGGTTCAGCAATGGCATCAGCTAGAGCGTCCGCTTCGTTGTACTCCGGCTGCTCGAGATCATCGAACTCAAACTCGTCGTCAGTTTCAGCTTGTGGCGACTCAATCTCTGAATCGTCTTGAACGAATGCTTCCGGTTCACCCGATACATCCGGTTCCGCAATCGCATCAGCTAAGGCGTCCGATTCGCTGTACTCCGGCAGCTCGACATCATCGAACTCAAACTCGTCGTCAGCTTCAGCTTGTGGTGACTCAATGACTGCGTCGTCTTGAACTGGTTCTGCCGGTTCTCCCGATACATCCGGTTCAGCAATCGCATCAGCTAAGGCGTCCGCTTCGCTGTACTCCGGTAGCTCGAGATCATCGAACTCAAACTCGTCGTCAGCTTCTGCTTGTGGCGACTCAATCTCTGCATCGTCTTGAACTGGTTCTGCCAGTTCACCCAATATATCCGGTTCAGCAATCGCATCGGCTAAGGCGTCCGCTTCGCTGTACTCCGGCAATTCGACATCATCGAAATCAAACTCGTCGTCAGCTTTAGCTTGTGGCGGCTCAATCTCTGCATCGTCTTGAACAAATGCTTCCGGTTCACCCGATACATTCGGTTCCGCAATCGCATCAGCTAAGGCGTCCGATTCGCTGTACTCCGGCAGCTCGAGATCATCGAACTCAAACTCGTCGTCAGCTTCTGCTTGTGGTGGTTCAATCTCTGAATCGTCTTGAACTGGCGCTTCGAGTTCACCCGACACATCAGGCTCGGCCATGGCATCCGCGAGTGCATCAGCTTCGCTGTACTCCGGCAACTCGACATCATCGAACTCAAACTCGTCATCAGCGGCAACTTGCGGCTCAACAGCATTGTCTTGCTCCGGCGCTTCAGGCTTGCCCGTCACATCCGGTTCAGCGATGGCATCGGCTAACGCGTTCGCTTCGTTGTACTCCGGCAGCACCGCGTCATCGAAGCCAAACTCATCTTCTGCCTCTGCATCTAAAAATTCAGCAGCCAGTGCGTCATCGCTCACATCCGTTTCAGCCGGTAATTCGGCTTCGGCCATCGCGTCAGCAAAAGCAGCTGCGTCGGTTTCTTTTGGCTGTTCAATATCGTTGAACCCAAATGCTTCTTCGGCCTCAGCGTCTAAGAATTCCGCCGCCAGTGCGTCTTCACTCGCCTCAACATCCGCTAACGGTTCCGATTCAAGCTGCGCTTCAGCGATCATGTCATCGATGGCGTTCTCTTCTGGCACTGGCAGTTCACCCGCAGTGTCTTGAACGCGATCCTGAGATACCGGCTCCTGAGTCTCATCCAGTTCCGCCATAAAATCAGCTGAGGAAAGCGGCGCATCGTCCGCCATGGATGCTGGAGGCAATTCGCTTTCGGCAGGCTGTTCCATTGCGTCGTCGAGCAACCAATCGTCATCTTGAGGCACGCCAAATTCATTGGCGACTTCAGTCGACTTGTCTTCCGGCTGCGACGTCACGTCGGGCTCGCTTTGCGGCTCTGGCTCTGGCGTCGTGTCTAAACCTTCGATTTCGGGATTAAAGTCAAATTCATCGTCGTCAAACGACAACGCATCATCGTCATCGAGTTTAAACTCATCCAGTAAAGGATCGTGTTCTGGCGCCGAACTCAGCAGATCATCTTTAAAGTTCGCACTATTAAATTCTTCGGCAGGCTCCTGCGCTTGTTGCTCGATCTCCAGCAACTCGTCAAGGAATCCAGTCCCATCATCCAGCGATGAAGCCTCGACCTCGTCTTCGTCGGTCACCGTATCACTCGGTTGATTTTCTTGCTCAACCCATTCATCCAGCAAGGTCGCACTGTCGTGATCAAACGCGTCCTCGTCTGTGGTTGCAGATTCCTCCAACAGCTCATTGAGGAACTTGTCACTTTCCGCATCGAAGTCGTCATCCAGATGAATGCTGTCCTCGTCCGCTTCAGAAAGTAACTCATCGAGCAAATCCGTGCTGTCGCTGTCAAACGACACGTCGTCGTCATCTAGCAATTCATCCAACAAGGCGGTTTCTTCGTCATTGTCGGCTTGCGCTTCAAGCTGGTCCAAATCGGCTTGAGATTCAATCGAGTTAAACAGGTTTTCAAGATCTTCGTCGGACGTCATTTTAACGTCAGATGCTGCCTGTTCTCCCGTGTTTGACATCAACTCATCGAGGTTGTCGTCCAACAACGTATCAAAGTCGAGATCATCCGTCTCGTCGTCATCCAAACCGCCTAATAGCTCGTCTAGCATGGATTGATCGATGGCCTCGGATTCCAGATCTTCCGCTTCACCATCACTAGCAAGCAGGGACTCGATCTCTTCCTGCGACATGTCACCATCATCAGACAGATCAAACGCCGTTTCGTCATCATCGTCAGAGTCATGCGTTGCTTCGTCCAACGCGCGTTCCATCTCTTCCAGACCCAGCGCTTTTTCATCGCCGCTGACGCTGATGCCACTATTGCTGCCAAAGTCAGTATCGAGATCGCCGTCGTCATCAATGCCAGCAAACGGATCTTGACCATCTTCCCCTTCGAGGTTGAAATCGAGATCGCTTTCGTCCAAGTCGGCGAAGATGTCGGCTTCATCCTTACTGTCCATTTCATCGCTGAACAGTTTCTCACTGTCATCGCTATCGCCAAACAAGTCATCGTCGAGCAGCAATTCATCGTCCAGACCATCAATTTCTGGCTCACCCACCGTGATCGGTGCCACGGTGGTTTCTGGCGTGGCCGTCTGGGTTTGTGATTCAGCTTGCTGCGCATCAGACGCTTTGGAACGACGGTTGAGCAACATCAAGACCAGCGCACCAATGAGTAATCCCGGGATCAGCGCTAACAATCCGACCATCCAACCGTTGGATAGCCAATCGTCAGCCGGCGCCATTTTCGCTGCTTCTTCGCGTTTCACGCGCTCTTCTTGCAGCAGCTTTTCAACTTCTGAGCGAATACGATTCTCATCACCCAGTTCGTGCTTGAGGCTATCGACTTCAGACTGCATCTGCGCAACCATCAGGCGCAAACGGTGGTTTTTCTCTTCCAACGCGTCCAGTTCGGTATCGGATGCTGTCAGTTGTTTCTCAACTTTGGCCACATCCGCTTGAACTGGCACAACCACAGGCGCGGGCGGAGCGGCTTCTTCGACCACGCTTGGTGCTGGCTTTTTCACCTCAACAACAGGTTGTGGCTTCGCGGGCTGACTTGGGGTTGTGACTGGGGTTTGATTGAGGCGCGCTTGATGCGCTGCCATGACATTCACCGCTTCTTGAGTAGAGACACGGCTCACTTGTGCCAGTGACGGCACCCGCAGCGTACTACCCGGCATCAAACTGTGAATATTTTGGTTTTCAAAAGCCTGCGGATTCAGGCGATAAATGGCAAGCAAGGTTTGTTGAACAGAGACATTCGCGGAAGGCTTAAGGCGCGTTGCAATCGACCATAAGGTATCTTGCTCGGTTGTCGGACCGAAGAATGTGGAAGGCTCGCTATTGACAGAAGGGGTTGGCGTGTTGCGTACAACCTCACTGCTAAACTGCGGTGATGATTGTACTTCTCCGCCAGGGCCGATAAGGCGAATGCCCTCTGCATGAACGATAGAAGTCTGAGACACGGCGGCCACTGCCAGAGGCAACAGCAATCGCTTGAAAAATTGACGCATAAAAGGCTCAGCTGAATGCTTTATCTAAAGGAATACGATGATCTGTTAAATATATCGGATCAGATGAGCAAAACTATAGGCTATAAGGCAAAAAATGTGTCTCGACCACAATAATCGCAGGAATCTCACACAAAATTTGCCACCTAACGCAAGTCCGCTCATGTCATTGGGTATCATTGATAAAAATAAAGCCAGCTGAATGCTGGCTCTATTTCTTCGTTCGACAAGGCGAAACGCTTATTCAGCTTCGATTTTTGCCCAAGTATCACGTAGGCCAACCGTGCGGTTGAATACCAATGATTCAGGCTTAGAATCTTTACCGTCGGCACAGAAGTAGCCCATGCGCTCGAACTGGTAACCAAATTCAGCCTCAGCAGACACCAAACTTGGTTCGATAAAGCCGTTGAGCTTCACCAGCGAATCTGGGTTGATGGTTGCAGCGAAATTTTCCGCCGCCGCTGGGTTTGGCACAGTGAACAGACGATCGTACAAACGGAATTCCGCAGGCACGCCTTTGTCTGCTGAAACCCAGTGAATCACGCCTTTGACTTTACGGCCATCGGCAGGGTTCTTGCCCAGTGTGTCCGCATCGTAAGTACAGTAAATGGTGGTGATATTGCCTTGCTCATCTTTTTCGATGCGCTCGGCTTTGATCACGTACGCGCCACGCAGACGCACTTCTTTACCCAAAACAAGACGCTTATACTTTTTGTTGCCTTCTTCACGGAAGTCTTCACGTTCAATCCATAGCTCACGCGTAAATGGCACTTCGCGTTCGCCCATTTCTGGTTTGTTCGGATGATTTGCCACGTTCAACAGCTCCACGCTGTCTGCCGCAAAGTTTTCGATCACAACTTTCACAGGATCCAGAACGGCCATCGCACGCGGTGCGTTTTCGTTCAAATCGTCGCGAATACAAGATTCCAGCACACCAAATTCGATCAAGTTATCTTGCTTGGTGACACCGATGCGTTTGCAGAATTCGCGGATAGAACCGGGTGTAAAGCCGCGGCGACGCAGGCCCGAAATGGTTGGCATGCGTGGGTCGTCCCAGCCTTCTACCAATTTTTCAGTCACCAGTTGGTTCAGCTTACGCTTAGACATCACGGTGTATTCAAGATTCAGGCGACTGAATTCGTACTGACGTGGGTGACACGCAATGGTGATGTTGTCCAGAACCCAGTCGTACAGACGGCGGTTGTCTTGGAATTCCAGTGTACACAGTGAGTGTGTAATGCCTTCCAGCGCATCTGAAATGCAGTGCGTGAAGTCGTACATTGGGTAAATGCACCACTTGTCACCCGTTTGATGGTGCTCAGCAAAACGCACGCGGTATAGCACAGGATCGCGCAACACAATGAACGACGATGCCATGTCGATCTTCGCGCGCAAGCACGCAGTGCCTTCTTTGAACTCACCAGCACGCATTTTTTCAAACAGCGCCAAGTTCTCTTCTACGCTACGATCACGGTACGGGCTGTGTTTGCCCGGCTCAGTCAACGTACCACGGTATTCGCGGATCTGCTCAGGACTTAGCTCTTCAACGTACGCTAAGCCTTTATTGATCAGTTCCACCGCATATTCATAAAGCTTGTCGAAGTAATCAGATGAGTAACATACGTCGCCAGACCATTCGAAGCCTAACCAGTTCACATCTTTCTTAATCGACTCAACGTATTCGAGATCTTCTTTTTCTGGGTTTGTGTCGTCAAAACGTAAGTTACACTGACCCTGATAGTCCTGAGCAATACCAAAGTTCAAACAGATCGACTTCGCGTGCCCGATATGCAGATAACCGTTGGGTTCTGGTGGGAAACGAGTATGCACGCTAGTGTGTTTACCATCCGCTAAATCTTTATCAATGATTTGGCGAATGAAGTTCGATGGACGAGCCTCAGCTTCACTCATCTATAGCACCTCAAGTTTATTTAGTATTGTCAGAAAAGTTTTTCTGCATTTAAAAGCTACAAAAGCCCGGCAGAGCAGAAATTATTGTCGGCCATGATCCACAATTCTGAACGAATTCACAATAAAAACTGCCGTTTTCTTGTGATTATTTCTGGTGTACGGCGGATATATCGCCAAACCGATCAGACGAAAAAGCCTTCGCACTAGGCGAAGGCTTTGGTAAGGACTCGCGTTTAAAGCGGCTTATGACTGTTTTGCTTCTGTCACGTGCTCTTCAGTGCGAATGTTCTTCATTTGCCCAGCGATGATTTCGGCTAGTGGGCCAAGGATAACTTGAAGGTTGTTTGAACCCAGTTTCACAACACCCATTGCGCCCAGCGCTTTCAGCTCTTTCTCATCGATGATAGACATGTCTTTCACGGTCAGACGAAGACGAGTGATACACGCGTCGATGTTAGACAGGTTGTCGTGACCACCCAGAACTTGCAGGTATTGTTTAGCCAGTTCAGACGACTCAGTAGAACCTTTTGTCGCAGACGTTGTTTCTTCATCATCTTCACGACCCGGTGTTTTCAGACCGAATTTCACGATAACGGTACGGAAAATCACGTAGTACAGCGTAAAGAACACCAGACCTTGAACAATCAGCATGTACCAGTTCACCGCCAGTGGGTTACGTGATGACAGTACCATATCCACAAGACCAGCTGAGAAACCGAAACCTGCAATCCAGTGCATTGATGCAGCGATGAATACAGAGATACCAGTCAGCAATGCGTGCAGAACGTAAAGCATTGGTGCTAGGAACATGAATGAGAATTCTAGCGGTTCAGTCACACCGGTAAAGAACGCAGCGAATGCAGCAGCGATCATGATACCAGCAACTTTCTCTTTGTTCTTCGCTGTTGATGTGTGGTACATCGCTAGCGCAGCGCCTGGCAGACCAAACATCATGATTGGGAAGAAGCCCGCTTGGTACATCCCCGTCACACCGACAATACCAGTACCTTCTGCGATAGATTTAGCACCACCGAGGAAGTTCGGAATATCGTTAATGCCCGCAACGTCGAACCAGAATACTGAGTTCAGTGCGTGGTGTAGGCCAACAGGAATCAATAGGCGGTTAAAGAATGCGTAGATACCTGCACCGGTTGCGCCCATGCCTTGAATTGATTCACCAAAGTGCACCAGACCACCGTAGATTGCTGGCCAGATGTACATCAGTACAAAAGACAGCACGATACCGACGAATGATGTCAAAATCGGAACCAAACGTTTACCCGAGAAGAACGCCAACGCTTTGTGCAGTTCGACGGCAGAGTAACGGTTGTAAATTTCAGCAGAGATGATACCGACAAGGATACCAACAAACTGGTTTTGAATTTTGCTAAATGCTGCTGGAACTTCAGAGGCGGCGATACCTTGAATCTGAGCAACCGCGCCAGGTGACAGTAGCGTTGTCACAACATACATACATACGAGACCAGCCAGTGCCGCTGCGCCGTCTTTGTCTTTCGACATACCGTACGCGACACCCACTGCAAACAACCATGACATGTTGTCGATAATTGCTGCACCCGCTTTAATCAGGAAGCCTGCTAATGCAGAGTTTGCACCCCAACCATTCGGGTCAATCCAGTAGCCGACACCCATAAGAATGGCCGCGGCAGGCAAAGTAGCAACAGGCACCATCAGGGCCTTACCTACTTTTTGAAAATATCCAAGAATATTCACCTTAAGTTCCCCCTATAGGATTTTGGTATTATTGGACTGGACGACTTATTTTAGTCGCTCAATTTAGTCAGGCTCAGTTTATGATATTAATTTTGCTCCGCAAATTAAAAGCTTATCAATTGTGATCATAATCACCAGAAACGGCCAAAAAACGACTATTTTGCTAGCGAGATCATAAAACTTATTTTACAATATAAAAAAACGAAAATTTAACGATACTATCTTCAGCATTGTTACTCTAAAGATCGAAACGCTCAATCGATGCTCAGTTGTCATTTTGAACGTGCTCGCAGTTGAAAGCCATTGAGTAATAATGCTGTTTAACACTTATTTTTAGCCACGACATTTGTGGACGTTGGCCCGAAAGATAATTCGCGACCTAATTGAAGTCAGCAAAGTAAGTTCTGCCCAATCACTGCTTCGCTGCCAAACCGTCGCCAAGTAAATTGATAAAATCTCGATAGATAAGGATTCGCTGATATGTACGCGCTAACTAACTGCAAAATCTACACAGGTAACGACGTGTTAAGTGGACATGCTGTCATTGTGGATAGCGACTTGATTCAAGCTGTGTGCCCCGTCGAGCAACTGCCGGAAAATGTGAAAACCGTTGACCTGAATGGCGCGAACGTGAGCCCAGGTTTTATCGACGTGCAATTGAATGGTTGTGGTGGCGTCATGTTTAATGATGAAATTACCGCAGACACGATTCAAATCATGCATGAAGCGAACCTTAAATCAGGCTGCACCAGCTTCCTTCCAACGCTGATCACCTCATCTGACGAAAACATGCGTCAAGCGATCGCTGCCCAACGTGAATATCAGCAAAAATACAACAACCAATCCTTGGGTCTGCACCTGGAAGGTCCTTATCTGAACGTGATGAAAAAGGGCATCCATTGTGTCGACTTCATCCGCACTTCTGACGATGCCATGATCGATTTCATTTGTGACAACAGTGATGTGGTCACCAAAGTGACACTGGCACCAGAGAACAACAAAGCAGAACACATCGCGAAATTGGCGAAGGCTGGCATCATTGTCTCGATCGGCCACACTAATGCGACCTACGCCGAAGCGCGTCAAGGTTTCGAAGCGGGCATCACCTTCGCAACGCATCTCTTCAACGCAATGACCCCAATGGTTGGCCGTGAGCCGGGCGTCGTGGGTGCTATTTACGATACACAAGATGTCTACACCGGTGTGATTGCTGATGGCTTCCACGTGGATTACGCCAACATTCGAATCGCGCACAAAATTAAGGGTGAAAAGCTCGTATTAGTGACCGATGCCACAGCTCCTGCAGGTGCTGAAATGGATTACTTTATTTTTGTCGGTAAGAAAGTATATTACCGAGATGGCAAATGTGTCGACGAAAATGGCACACTTGGCGGCTCAGCCCTTACCATGATTGAAGCAGTTCAAAACACGGTTGAGCATGTCGGCATCGCTTTAGATGAAGCTCTACGGATGGCTACTCTGTATCCAGCGAAAGCAATTGGGGTTGATCACAAACTCGGTCGTGTCAAACAAGGCATGGTCGCCAACCTGACTGTTTTTGACCGTGACTTCAACGTGAAAGCGACTGTGGTTAACGGACAATACGAGCAAAAGTAAGAATGAATGGCGGACAAATAGGTAACGTAGATCTAGTTAAACAGCTAAATAGCGCAGCGGTTTATCGATTAATTGACCAACAAGGGCCAATTTCTCGAATCCAAGTTGCCGATGTGAGTCAGCTTGCGCCAGCCAGCGTGACCAAAATTACCCGCCAACTTCTGGAACGCGGCCTCATTAAAGAGGTCGCGCAACAAGCTTCTACGGGAGGACGCCGTGCGATCTCCCTGACGACGGAAGTGGAACCCTTTCACTCCGTCGCCGTACGTTTAGGGCGCGATTACATTCAGCTCAGCCTCTACAATTTGGGTGGCAAAGAGCTGGCTTCAGCGTCACACGAATTTCATTACACCCACCAGCCGCAACTGATTGAAGGGCTGGTCACTCACCTAAAAGATTTCATTGAGCAGCAAAGCCAACTGATCGATCAACTGATCGCCATTGGTGTTGCGCTGCCCGGTCTGGTCAACCCAGAAAATGGCGTGGTGGAATACATTCCAAACGTCGACGTCGATGCCTTGGCACTGGGTGACATCATTCGCGATCACTTCCATGTAGAATGTTTCGTCGGCAACGACGTGCGCGGCATGGCACTCGCTGAACACTATTTTGGCGCTAGCCAAGACTGCCAAGACTCCATTTTGGTCAGCGTCCACCGCGGGACGGGGGCTGGGATCATCGTCAATGGCCAAGTGTTTCTCGGCTCCAACCGCAACGTTGGTGAAATCGGCCACATTCAAATCGATCCACTGGGCGAACAATGTCAATGCGGTAACTTTGGCTGTTTAGAAACAGTCGCTACCAACCCCGCCATCGTTGCGCGCGTCAAAAAGCTGATCGCCCAAGGATATGAATCCAGCCTTGCTGATTTAAAGACCATCACCATCGACGACATTTGCCAGCACGCCAATGCCGGCGATGAGCTGGCGAAACAAGCCTTAGTGCGTGTGGGCAACCAACTCGGTAAAGCCATTGCCATCACCATTAACCTGTTTAACCCACAGAAAGTCGTGATTGCTGGTGAAGTCACCGAATCACCAGACATCATTTTCCCGGCAATTTTGCGTAACGTGGAAAACCAATCGCTCAAAACATTCCATCGTCAATTGCCTATTGTGACCTCTCAAATCGACAAGCAACCGACCCTTGGTGCGTTTGCGATGATCAAGCGGGCGATGCTAAATGGCGTACTGTTGCAAAAATTGCTTGAAGATTAACCAAGCGAATGTTCTATAATATTGGGCCGTATCTCACTGATGATACGGCCCTTTTTTATTACATCAATTATAAGAAATATTATGGATTTGATTCTTATCTCTGCAGCGTTCATCGTCGGCTTTGTGGCGCTGAAATGCCACCTCCCACCCCTCGTCGGTTTCCTCATCGCAGGTTTTGGACTAAACCTGTATGGCTTCGAATCCAACGAGACCATCGCCCTGCTGGCCGATCTCGGCGTCACCCTGATGCTGTTTACCATCGGCCTGAAATTGGATGTAAAAACTCTGCTTGAGAAAGAGATTTGGGCTGGCGCCACCCTGCACAACATCGTCTCAACCGCTATCTTTACGCTGGCGTTACTCGCCTTCAAGTTCCTGGGCTTGGATAGCTTGGCATCCGTACCATTAAGCAGTTTATTGCTCCTGGGGTTTGCGCTCTCCTTCTCCAGTACCGTGTTTGCCGTGAAGTCATTGCAAGAAAAGGGTGAAATGAACTCCACCTACGGCACGTTGGCCATCGGTATTTTGGTGATGCAGGACATCTTTGCGGTGGTTTTCTTAACCGCTTCAACTGGCAAGCTTCCTGAATGGTACGCGATTGGCTTGTTTATCCTGCCATTTTTGCGCCCACTGTTGTTTGAATTGCTTGATTGGGTTGGCCATGGCGAAATGCTGATTCTGTTTGGCATTTTCCTCGCGTTGGTCGTCGGCGCAGGCTCCTTTGAACTGGTCGGAATGAAACCAGATCTAGGCGCCTTGATCCTTGGCATGATGCTGGCGAAGCATCGCAAGTCTTCTGAGCTATCAAAAGCACTCTTCAATCTCAAAGAACTCTTTCTGGTGTGCTTTTTCCTCAATATTGGCCTGTCCGAAGAGCCGACCGCAACTGGGTTCATGCTGGCGCTGTTGCTGCTGATTTTGCTCCCCATCAAGGGCGCGATCTATTTCTGGGTGATCAACAAATTCCATTTTCGCGTACGCACCTCGCTACTTGCATCTCTGTCACTGTTTAACTTCAGCGAATTTGGCCTCATCGTCGGTGGGCTGGCATTTAAGATGGGTTGGATCCCCGGAGACATATTGGTTGCTTTGGCGATTTCCGTACCCCTGTCGTTTATTTTGGCCGCCCCGCTGGGCCGTAAAGGCCACGCGATTTATCAGCACTCCTCTCAATGGTTCCAAGAACAGCTGCCGGAAGAACTCAATCAGCGCGACAAACTGATCAATCCAGGCAACGCCCAAGTGTTGATTTTAGGCATGGGGCGTATCGGGACGGGCGCCTATGAAGAACTACGTCATCGCTATGGTCATATTTGTCTTGGCATTGAACTGCGAGAAGAGGCTGCCAGCGGCCATCGCGATGAAGGCCGCAACGTGATCAGCGGCGATGCCACAGATCCAGATTTCTGGGAACGCATTTTAGATACCGGACAGGTCAAAATGATTCTGCTCGCCATGCCGCACCACCAAGCCAACCAGATCGCCTTGTCCTTGGTGAAAAAGCGCCAGTTTAAAGGCCAAATTGCAGCCATTGCTGAATATCCAGATCAAATGGACAACTTAATTGAAGAAGGCGCTCATGCCGCGTTCAACATTTATAGTGAGGCGGGCACGGGCTTTGCACGCCACGTCTGTGAACAGCTCAAACCCACCTTTATTCGCTATTAATCAAACACAAACAGGGGCTTCGGCCCCTGTTCTTCTTTGTCTTTCGCTTATATTTACGCCAGAAACTAGAAAACATTCACTCATTTGTAGTTATTTTTAAATAATATTTAACACATAACGATTTCTTTAAATTTTTTAATAGTTATGGGTTGCCTTTTTTAATCAAAATGGCAAATTGGAGTCATCTGATTAAAACTCGTCTAATTAAGGAAAGTTGTATGTGTTCTATCTTTGGCATTTTAGACATTAAAAGTGACGCCGCCGCACTTCGCCCTGTGGCTTTGGAAATGTCTAAAAAACTTCGTCACCGTGGCCCGGACTGGTCAGGTATCTACACATCAGACCGCGCGATTCTTGCTCACGAACGTCTGGCTATCGTAGGCCTGAATAGCGGCGCGCAGCCTCTGTACAGCCCAGATAGAAAACTCATCCTTGCTGTGAATGGCGAGATTTACAACCACAAAGAGATTCGTGCACGTTACGCGGGCAAATACGAGTTCCAAACCGATTCAGACTGTGAAGTGATTCTGGCCCTGTATCAAGATAAAGGTGCTGACCTTTTAGAAGAGTTGAACGGTATTTTCGCTTTCGTTCTCTACGATGAAGAGAAAGACGAGTATCTGATCGGCCGCGACCACATTGGGATTATTCCGCTGTACCAAGGCCACGACGAGCACGGCAACTACTACGTCGCATCCGAGATGAAAGCACTGGTTCCGGTTTGTAAAACCATCAGCGAATTTCCTCCAGGTTGTTCATTCAGTTCGAAAGATGCAGAACCAACGCGTTACTACACCCGTGATTGGTACGAATTCGATGCGGTGAAAGACAACGTCACCAGCAAAGAAGAACTGACCAAAGCATTGGAAGATGCGGTGAAGCGTCAATTGATGACCGACGTACCTTACGGTGTTTTGTTGTCAGGTGGCTTGGACTCATCCATTACCTCTGCGATTGCAAAACGCTTTGCGGCGATGCGTATTGAAGATGACGAGAAATCAGCGGCCTGGTGGCCACAATTGCACTCGTTTGCCATTGGCTTAGAAGGCGCACCCGATCTGAAAGCGGCACGTGAAGTCGCAGACAAACTGGGCACAGTTCACCACGAGATGACCTACACCGTGCAAGAAGGTCTGGATGCGATTCGCGACGTGATTTACCACATCGAAACGTACGACGTGACCACGATTCGCGCATCGACGCCGATGTTCCTGATGGGGCGTAAGATCAAAGCGATGGGGATCAAAATGGTTCTCTCTGGCGAAGGCGCGGATGAAATCTTCGGGGGTTACCTGTACTTCCACAAAGCACCAAACGCAAAAGAGTTCCACGAAGAGACAGTACGTAAACTGTTGGCTTTGAACATGTTCGACTGTGCTCGTGCGAACAAATCTCTCGCAGCTTGGGGCGTTGAAGGCCGCGTCCCATTCCTAGACAAAGAGTTCATTGATGTCGCAATGCGTCTCAACCCAGCAGACAAAATGTGCGGTAACGGGAAGATGGAAAAACACGTGCTGCGTGAATGCTTCCAACACTACCTGCCAGACTCCATCGCATGGCGTCAAAAAGAGCAGTTCTCTGACGGCGTTGGCTACAACTGGATTGACACACTAAAAGCAACCGCAGAAGCGAAAGTCACTGACCAACAAATGGAAACGGCGAAATTCCGTTTCCCTTACAACACGCCAACCACCAAAGAAGGTTACGTGTACCGTGAGATTTTTGAAGAACTATTCCCGCTGGAATCTGCAGCGCGCTGTGTACCTGGCGGCCCTTCAGTGGCTTGTTCGTCCGCAAAAGCCATTGAGTGGGATGAATCATTCAAAAACTGCATCGACCCATCAGGCCGCGCAGTCAAAGCGGTTCACAACGAAGCTTACTAACTGAACACAAAACCATCACGAAAAAGGCGCATCAAGCGCCTTTTTTCATATTTTTCATCTGCCATGATCGTGCGCAGGAAGCTCACTGAGCCTACGTTTCAATCATTGAGATCCAAGTGCTTATTCTCAATACTCATCGGAACAGATTGGCTGAGCATTTTCACCAGCATAATCGAACGCGTTTCGCCATCAGGCTGTTGATAAATAGCCTTCAAACCACAAAACTGACCACTCTTGACTTCGACTTCCTGGCCGCGAACCGGCATTTTCGCATCAGAGACGTCATCAAGATGTGTACTGAGCTGTTTCAGCTCGTAAATCAAATCCCCTTGCAACTCCTTCGGCTCGGCACCAAAACGGATGAAGTCGGTCACACCTCGTGTCGAGCGCACCGTAGTAAAAGTCGGCCCCTGATTAAAATCAAAACGCACAAACATATAAGAGGGAAACAACGGTTCTTTGACCATTTGGCGTTTTCCGCGCAATATCTTTTCCACCTCAACTTCAGGATAAAAGCATTCAACCCCTTGATTTTCAAGGTGTGCTTTCGCTCTGCGTTGTTCTCCTCGTTTACAATACAGCAAATACCAACGTTTCATTTTCCATCAACTCTTTTCTAATCCAGCAGCCATTCTTGGGCAAAATGAGCTGCATAAAATCCACTTTGAGATCTGTAACATGCATAATGCAAATTGTAACCAATTATGAAAAATTAGATTTCACAAACAATTAACGCACTTTCACTTGGTCAATGCCTTGTTTTTCAATCAGTTATAGCAACAAGTTTAATAAACAACCAAATCGTCCTATTGCAGGCTTATCACCTTGGATGTATACGTAACTGCCGAATAAAAAACCTTAATGCATTGCATTAACCAAAATAATACTCTTAACGAGAATTTATAACATACAACCCGGCCTCGTCAGGCACATCGTATTCAATCGCGGTCAACAGATCCGAACGTCACGCCGACACGGGTTAGATTACAGGAAGCTCTTTATGTCAGACTTGAATATATTCAAGCAACCTAAATCATTCTATCTGATTTTCTCTATCGAATTCTGGGAACGTTTCGGTTTTTACGGGATGCAAGCCATTCTGACCGTTTACCTCGTAAAAATCTTGGGAATGGATGAATCGTCATCGTTTGTGCTGTTTGGTGCTTTTTCTGCGCTTGTGTATGGCTTCGTTGCAGCAGGCGGCTGGATTGGTGACAAAGTCATTGGGACCAAGCGTGCCATTACCTTAGGCGCCATTATCCTGATGGTTGGCTACGTGCTACTGGGCATTTCCACCTCTGGGGCGCATCTGGGCGGAAAAACGCTGATTTATGTCGCAATGGGCTTTATCACCGTGGGTAACGGCTTATTTAAAGCAAACCCATCGAGCTTACTGGCTAAAGTTTACCCTGAGAACGACCCTCGCCTTGATGGTGCCTTCACCATGTACTACATGGCCGTCAACCTCGGCTCATTCTTCTCGATGATCATCACCCCGATTGTGGCTGAGCGTGCGGGTTACGGTTTGGCGTTTGGCGTCAGTGCGATTGGTCTCGCCATTACTGTGGTGAACTTCATGATCTGCCAACGCATGTTAAAAAATGTCGGCTCACCGGCTGACCTGAAACCAGTCAACAAAGGTTACCTGCTGGCGGTTGCAGTGGGTTCCGTGATTGTAAGCTTTGTCTGCAGCTACCTACTACAAAACTTGATGCTGGCACACGCCATTCTGGTTGTGGCAGGTCTTATCATTGTGAGCTTCTACTTTAAAGAAGCGTTCTCGATTAGCGGCATCGAACGTCAGAAGATGTTGGTGGCCTTTATCCTGATGCTGCAAGGGATTGTGTTCTTCGTCCTGTACTTCCAAATGCCAACCTCACTGAACTTCTTTGCGATTCACAACGTGAGCCATGACATTTTCAGCATCAACGTCGAACCTGAGCAGTTCCAAGCGTTGAACCCATTCTGGATCATGCTGGCCAGCCCAGTATTGGCGATGGTGTACGGCCGATTGGGCGAACGCCTAGCAATGCCGTTCAAGTTCGCCATCGGTATGGGCCTGTGTGCGCTGTCATTCCTGATTCTGTCTTGGGGCGCTAACTTTGCCAATGCCGAAGGCATCATCAGTTCAAACTGGCTGATCCTGTGCTACGCTTTCCAATCTATCGGCGAGCTGCTGGTTTCTGGTTTGGGCCTAGCCATGGTTGCTCAACTGGTTCCACAACGCATGATGGGCTTCGCGATGGGGATGTGGTTCCTGACTTCAGCCACTGCAGCGGTTATCGCAGGCTGGGTTGCAAGTTTGACGTCCGTACCGTCACACATTGCTTCATCAACAGAGTCACTGGCCATTTACAGTGACGTGTTTGGTAAGATTGGTTACGCAACAGCGATCATTACCGTGCTGACCTTCATCATTGCGCCAAAACTGACCAAGATTTGTCGCGGTGAAAACAGTGACGCGGTACTGGAAACAGCGCAAGCGTAATTGGCAATAAGACATGACGAAAAAGCCTCAGCAATCGCTGAGGCTTTTTTTATGGGTCGAGAACCGCGTGATGCGATGCTAAAGCATCTCTTCCACCAGCGCCGCCATCATCTGAATGTGGCTTGCAGAGTCGTTCAGGCATTCGATGTAATGAAACGCTTCCCCCCCAGCATGCAGGAAGATCTCCTGATTTTGTTCCGAAATTTCCTCGAGCGTTTCTAAACAATCGACAGAGAATGCCGGGCAGAGAATATCGAGTTTTTTGATCCCTTTCGCCGGTAAGGCCGCCATGGTTTTGTCTGTGTACGGCTGTAACCACTCTTCTTTCCCAAATTGAGATTGATAGGTCATCATCAACTGTTCGTCACTCAGCCCCAACTCTGCGGCCAGCAGGCGTGTGGTCTCTGCACAGTGCTGCGGATACACATCGCCATTCTCAGCGTAACGTTGGGGAATGCCGTGATAAGAACACACTAACAAGTCGCCCTGCCCGTTTTGCTGCCATGAATGACGAACTTTTTCTGCCAACGCTTGGATGTACAGTGGATGATTATGGTAATCACGCACAAAATGCAATTCAGGCACCAAAGCAACGCGCTTCATTGCTTTGGCCAAACCATCAAACACCGCCGCGGTCGTGGTGCCGGAATACTGCGGATAGAGCGGTAATACAATGATCGATTCCACGCCCTGTTGTTGCAGCCGTTCAATGCCCTGTTGCAGGCTCGGCTCACCATAAGTCATCCCCAATTCAACCGGCTGATTGAGCAGTTGCGCCAATCCGGCCTGTTGCCGTTTGGAATAAACCATCAACGGCGATCCCTCATCCATCCAAATGCTTTGGTACAGTTTGGCGACTTTGGGCGAACGAATGGGCAGAATGATGCCATGCAGAATTGGACACCATAACCAACGGCTCATGTCGACCACACGCGGGTCGTGAAGAAATTCACCAAGAAAGCGTTTAACCGCTGGCGCCGTCGGCGCGTCTGGGGTGCCGAGGTTGGCTAACAAGACACCGTATTTTTTGTTTTTTTGCATAGTTTCCTGTCGGATTGTTGTCATCGGCTGCGAGAGCATGCAGCAAAGAGGCGCGCGGCTGACTCAGGCCGCGCGTCACCTCATCATCAAAGGATGGTTCTTTTACGCGAACATCACGAAAAAAGTTCATAAAAAAAGCGACCTTACGGTCGCTTCACTATAACAAAATTATTGAAAATTTTGATAATAGGTATTGTCTATTATGCTAATGCCTTCTCGATATCAGCACTCACTTCAGCCACCTGTTTGGTGCCGTCAAATTTCAGGTAAGTCGTGTGACCTGCTGCCGCTTCTTTACCGTAGTATTCGATCAGCGGTGCAGTTTGAGTGTGGTAAACGTCCAGACGAGCACGAACTGTTTCTTCTTTGTCGTCATCACGAACCACAAGGTCTTCACCCGTGATATCGTCTTTACCTTCCACTTTTGGCGGGTTGTAAACCACGTGGTAAGTACGACCTGAAGCTAGGTGAGCACGACGGCCAGCCATGCGCTCAACGATCACATCGTCAGCCACATCGAATTCGATCACGTAGTCCACGTTGACACCCATTTCTTTCAGGCCATCCGCTTGTGGGATTGTGCGAGGGAAACCATCCAATAGGAAACCCTGTTTGCAATCTTCTTCAGCAATACGCTCTTTGATCAGGCCCAGAATGATTTCATCTGAAACAAGCTGACCCGCGTCGATAACAGCTTTAGCTTGTTTGCCTAGTTCTGTACCCGCTTTGATCGCCGCACGCAGCATGTCACCAGTAGAGATTTGCGGAATACCGTATTTCTCCATGATGAATTGAGCTTGTGTGCCTTTACCTGCACCTGGAGCACCTAGAAGAATGATGCGCATGTTTAATCCTCTTTAGAAATGATATTTATACCGAAGCTCACAGTTTCCCTCTGCTTCGAGACGGTAAGTTTCGGTATAAGGAGACCAATACAGTTTGCGCCGGCAAACTGGCGTGCAAAAATACACGGGTTGGTAGTGACATTCAAGTTTGCGATTCTATCATAGAAAATCGCCGTTCCGACGAAACTAAGACTAAAGAATGCCCACCTGAGCGAAATTTCTCAGCATTTGCACGAAAGAACGCGTCAGTTCACATCGTGCAAAACAAAGCCCAAGAAAAAAGCTCGCATGATGCGAGCTTTTTCATCGTGTTATTCCACCTTCGTCAAAAGCTGGTTGATGGCAGTAACAAACTGCGATGGATCTTCCATCGAGCCGCGTTCCGCCAACATTGCCTGACCGAGTAAAACTTCAACCCAACGACCAAACGCCGCTTGATCCGGCTCATCAGCCATGTGTTTGACCATCGCGTGTTCTGGGTTAATTTCCAGAATGTACTTCACTTCCGGTACCGCCTGACCCGCTGCCGCCAGCAGTTTGGCCATTTGCGTCCCCATTTCAAAATCATCGGTGACCACAACGGCCGGCGTTGAAGCCAACTTGAATGTGGTGCGCACATCTTTAACCCGCTCGCCGAGATACTCTTTCACGCGTTCAACAACGGATTCAAATTCCTGTTCGGTTTCTTTGTGTTTCTCTTTTTCCGCTTCGTCTTCAAACTTGCTCAGATCCAAGCCCGCTTTGGTGATGGACTGGAACTGTTTGCCATCAAACTCGGTCAGGTAGTTCATCAACCACTCATCAATGCGATCGTACATCAGGATCACTTCAATGCCTTTGGCTTTAAACTGCTCCAAGTGCGGGCTGTTTTTCGCCGCGTTGTAGCTGTCGGCAGTGAGATAGTAAATTTTCTCTTGGTCTTCTTTCATGCGCTCAATATACGCACTCAAGCTCACATTTTGTTCGGCAGCATCGTTGTGGGTTGACGCAAAACGCAGCAAACCTGCGACTTTCTCACGATTGGCAAAATCTTCCGCCGGGCCTTCTTTTAGCACCATGCCGAACTCTTTCCAAAAGCCCAGATATTTCTCGGCATCGTTCGAGGCCATGCGTTCAAGCATGGTCAATACGCGCTTGGTGCACGCATTGCGCAGCGATTGCGTGATCTTGTTGTCTTGCAGAATTTCACGTGACACGTTGAGCGGCAAATCGTTCGAATCGATCAAGCCACGCACGAAACGCAGGTAAGACGGCATAAACTGTTCCGCGTCATCCATGATGAACACACGTTGCACATACAGTTTCAAACCATGTTTATGATCGCGGTTGTACATGTCCCACGGCGCTTTGGCTGGAATGTACAACAAGCTGGTGTAATCGTTTTTACCTTCAACTTTGTTGTGGCTCCACGCCAGTGGCTCTGCAAAGTCATGCGACACGTGTTTGTAGAACTCTTGGTACTCTTCATCGGTGATGTCAGATTTCGAACGCGTCCACAATGCCTGTGCTTTGTTGATCTGCTCCCATCGGGTCTCACCGGTCTCTTTCCCTTCGTCATCCAATACGTTGGATTGAATGTAAACCGGGATCCCGATGTGATCGGAGTACTTTGAAATCACATCACGTAAACGCCATTCGGACAGGAATTCTTTGCCTTCTTCACGCAGGTGCAAAATGATATCGGTCCCGCGTGATGCCTTAGAAATGGTCTCAATCGTGTACTCCCCTTCACCTTGAGAGAACCATTGCACGGCTTCATCGGTTGCTAAACCTGCGGCACGCGTGCGCACGGTGACGGCATCCGCCACGATGAATGCCGAGTAGAAACCCACCCCGAACTGACCAATCAGTTGCGAATCTTTAGACTGTTCTTCGGACAATTTTGAGAAAAATTCAGCCGTCCCCGACTTCGCAATCGTCCCCAGATGCTCAATAACATCGTCTCGGCTCATTCCGATACCGTTGTCAGAAATGGTGAGGGTGTTGGCTTCGGCATCAAACGACAGTTTCACGCCCAAATCGGCATCACCGTCATACAATTCAGGGGCCGACAACGCTTGAAAACGCAGCTTGTCCGCCGCGTCTGAGGCGTTAGATATCAACTCGCGCAGAAAGATTTCTTTGTTGGAATACAGCGAGTGAATCATCAGATGAAGTAGTTGCTTAACTTCAGATTGAAAACCACGCGTTTCTTTGTTTGTCATTGCAGTTTCGCTCATATTAGCTCCATAACATCAATTCAGTTCCCCATGTCAAACAACAAAAGGGGTTTGAGGAATATCGATTTGGTATTAACATGAGGTTCATGAATGTAAATTCAAGGTCAAAAACCATAAAAACACTGTTTTTTGTGTTTTTTTTGATTATCCTCTATCCGTATTTTTATCAAGGAAGATAAAAGCCCGTCAGTTCGAATCGTTTTTTAATTTGTCAACAAGGAAGATAATCTGGGTAGTTGATAGTCCAAGCGCTAATACTAATTAAAAAAGAAGATATCGATGAGTAACACAGGCACAAAGTTTATTCTTGCTGATAGATTTACTTTCGACCCAACGAGCAATTCGCTAGTAGACAAAGACGCTGATAACGAGAACGTTCGTCTTGGAAGTAATGAAAGCCGCATTCTATTAATGCTTTCTCAACGTCCAAATGAAGTCATTACTCGCAATGAACTTCACGATTTCGTGTGGCGTGAACAAGGCTTTGAAGTGGATGATTCCAGCCTCACTCAAGCCATTTCCACCCTGCGTAAAATGCTAAAAGATTCCACCAAGTCGCCTCAGTTCGTGAAAACGGTGCCAAAACGCGGCTATCAATTGATCGCCAAAGTGGAAGTTGTACAGCCGGACATCAGCAAAGACGCTGATCTCGAACCACAGCTGGCGGACGCAAACACGGTAACTACCCCGTCAGGAGACCAAAGCGCCATGATGTCGGATTTCATCATTCAACCGACCGCGACCGTCGCAGCGCCAGAAGCAACACCGGAGGCTCCCAAAACCAAGTTCGATTTGTACACCAAATTGATTTTACTGGTTGCGGTTATACTCCCCATTTGTGTCATTTTGTTTACCACGCCATCGCAATCGACATTTCGTCGTCTGGCGGTCTTTGACAATGTGGTGGTCAGCACCCCCATTAATCACCCAGACTTAACGTCTTGGTTGCCGCTCATTGAAAGCTGCGTGAAGAAATATGGCGAAATGCACACGGGCGAACTGGCTCCCAAGGAAGTCATCGCCACCGGTGGCCACAACGCCCAATTGGTGCTGAATTACATTCATGCTCCTCAATTCTCGGGTGAAAACATCACATTGAGAATCTTTGCTAACCAAGAAGACATCGCTAAGATCTGTCAATGAGGAACTCAACCATGACCCGTAAATTTGCCAGCATTTTGTTGCTCATTTCTGTTGCCTTCAGCGCTTGGTTCTACTGGGGCAGCGACATCAAACTGGAACAAGTTCTCTCGTCACGAGAATGGCAATCCAAGATGGTCACGCTGATTGAAAGCAAACATCAGAACCAATCGGTCGGCCCATTGCGCCGTGTTGATGTGGCGTCAAACGTCAAGTATTTGCCCAACGGCACTTACCTGCGTGTTTCCGTCGTCAAGCTGTACGCGGTGGATAAAACCGTCCCCGAAAATGTCATCAACATTTCCGAGTCTGGAGACTGGGACGTGAGTGCGAATTACCTGCTGGTCTCGCCAACCGAATTTAAAGATGTCTCTTCTGCGCAGAGCAAAGATTTTACGCAAGAGCAGCTCGATTTGATTACACAACTGTTTAAGATGGACTCCGAGCAGAGCCGCCGTGTCGACATCGTCAACGACAAGACATTGCTGCTGACCAGTTTGAATCACGGTTCAACAGTCCTGTTTGGAAATGGCTAAATAAAGGGGTCTGGTTCTCGCGATGAACTGACAGCCTCTTTCTTTAGCCAAACCGTAACATAGGGAAATGAATCCATGGAAAAAGCGCAAATTGACATCTACTACTGTCGTCAATGCAATTGGATGCTGCGTTCAACTTGGCTGACGCAAGAACTACTGCATACGTTCAGCGAAGAGATCGAGACCGTCACGTTGCACCCGGACACCGGTGGACGCTTTGAGATCTGGTGCAATGGCATACAAATTTGGGAACGCAAACACGATGGCGGTTTTCCGGAGGCCAAAGAACTCAAACAGCGCGTGCGTGATCTGATTGACCCTGAGCGCGATCTGGGTCATGTCGACCGTTAATCACGACCAAACAAAAGGGCACCGTCAAGTGCCCTTTTGCGTCTCTTTTCGATGCTCGAACACGACGTTACTCGTGGATCGCCACGCCAGCAATCACATCCCCAGCAAAACTGCAGACTTCAAGTTTCCCTTGATGAAAACGACCAAAACTGGCAACAAATCCATCGCGCGGGAACGTCACTGAGCCCGGATTAAATAGATAATTGTGCGTGTGTTTTTCCGCCACCGGAATATGCGTATGCCCATGGACCAACACATCCCCTTCACGCAGCGGTGGTTGCTGATTTTGATGATACAGATGCCCATGCGTCAGAAACATGCGTTGGCCGGATTCCAGTAACACCCAAGCGTAATCAGCCATCATCGGAAATGACAACAACATCTGATCCACTTCACTGTCACAGTTGCCTCGCACCGCAATGATGCGATCGGCGAATTCATTGAGTCGCGCCGCAACCGCCGGCGGATTGTACCCTTCAGGAATCGGGTTTCTCGGCCCATGATTCAAGATGTCACCAAGTAACACCAGCGTCTCAGCACCCGATTGCTGATACGCCTGCAAAACGCGTTCGGTGGCTGGCAGTGAACCGTGTAAATCTGAAGCAAAAAATAATTCCATTGCACACCTCTTGAATTAAACCCTCAGATTGTACGGTTTCTGCCGTTAATCGTCATCTCTTGCCATGCCGTTAATCACGATGTTGTTGTAGCTCACCATGCCAATCACGTTGCCCGCTTCAATGACCGGAGCGCGGCTGATGCCAAAACGCTCAAACAGGCGGGCACAGTATTTGACATTCATCTCCGGCGACACGGTCAATGCAGGCTTGGTCATGATCTCGTAGATGTTGGTGCGTTTGGGCGACCGGTTCTTGGCCAGTACTTTTTTGGCGATGTCATTCATGAGGACGATGCCAAATTCATCGTCCTCGTGCCGTTTGTTCACAATCAATGCTTTGACGTCGTGTTTTTTCGCCAAGCAAATGCCTTCATGCACCGTGGTTAACCCATCAACCATGACGTAAGTGTTGGCCATCACATCGCGCACGTGGATTTTGTCATCTCGGTTCATAGATTGTCCTCCACCACTTTGGTTAACGTCGCCACTTGATGAGCCACGCCTACCGCATCTTCAATATCAATCTGAATCGCAATCCCCTGCCCGGATTCCTGATCAAATTCACCCACCTCACAAATGGTTTCTAAAATATGCCGAGACAAATGCTCTTCCACCATCAGCAACACCACGTCTTTTTGCACATCGAGTGTCAAGCCGAAAAACGTGCGTTTTTTATTCAACCCTTCCCCACGAGCATTGTTGATCACGGTCGCGCCCGTTGCCCCGGCATCACGCGCGGCATCGAGTACGAGATCGGTTTTGCTGTCTTCCACAAACGCGAGTATCAGTTTAAACCTCATCATCTTGCTCCTTCAGATTGGCTTTTTGAGTCAGCCAGTGAGTGATTTGTGCATACCCCATGACCGACATCATGGGAAACAAGCTGGCAAAGGCAATTAAACCAAAGCCATCGATCATCGGATTTCGACCCGGTACCGTCGAGGCCAAACCCAGCCCCAGCGCTGCAACGATGGGCACCGTCACGGTGGATGTGGTGACGCCGCCGGAATCATAGGCCAGCGGCACAATGAATTTGGGCGTGTAGAATGTTTGAATCACCACCACCACGTACCCAACAATGATGTAGTAATGAATCGGGTCACCCACCACAATGCGATAACTGCCCAACGCGATGCCACAAGCCACGCCCAAGGCGACCGCAATGCGCAGACCATGCACGCTAATACTTCCCCCGGACACCTGATTGGCTTTGATCGCCACCGCAATCAAGGAGGGTTCTGCCACCGTGGTGCTAAATCCGATCAGAAACGCGAACAAGTAGACCCAGTAATAATCTATCCATTCGAGGCTTTGGCCGACGCTCAAACGAAATTCCGCTAAAAATTGCGGATCCGTCAATTGACGCGCCATGGTTTTCCCCAGCGGAAACAGCGCCAATTCCAACCCAAGTAGAAATAGCGATAAACCCAGAATCACATACCCGAACCCCATCACGATCTTGACGGGATGCGTCAGCGGTTTTCGCAATACCGCGAACTGAAAACCGAAGATGATGACAGCGATCGGAAACACATCCAGAACCGTCGACACGAGGGTATTGAAAAAATCAACGCCGCTGATCATGCCACCACCATGCCAAAGACCATGACAAACATCATCGGTAACAACGAAGCAAAGGCGATCAAGCCAAACCCATCCAACATCGGATTGCGCCCTTTAATCGACGAGGCCAACCCCACCCCCAAAGCCGTGACCAATGGCACGGTGATGGTGGACGTTGTGACGCCCCCCGAATCGTAAGCGATGCCAATAATCGAAGCTGGCGCAAACGCCGTCAGGATCACAACGCCCACGTACCCAAACGCGATCATGTAATGCATTGGCCAGCCGCGCAGAATGCGCAGCACGCCAATGACAATCGCGAACCCGACCGACAACGCCACCGTCAGGCGTAACCCCTGCGCATAATCGTGCCGAGCGTTGAGGGAATCGGCAATCATGCCGCCTTGTGCCGCCACATTGGCCGCTTCCTCTGCCACAGCAGTGAGTGCAGGCTCGGCAATGGTGGTTCCAAAGCCGAGGCAAAACGCAAACACCAACAACCAAAACAGGCTGCCTTTGCGAGCAAACGCCTGCGCCATGGATTCCCCAATCGGGAACAGCCCCATTTCCAAACCAAAAATAAAAAACGTCAACCCCAAGACCACCAGTACTAATCCGCTCAACACGTTCAGCAGATGGGGCAAAGGTTCTTGCAGAACACACAACTGAAAGAATGCAATGACCAACACGATCGGCATCAAATCGCGCAAACTGTTCAACATCGCTTTGAGTAACGCTAACGCTCCGGTCATAGTCGCTCCGATACATTTCCTTACACTTATCATGGCAAAGGATAATCAGGCGTGATGTGACGTGGTTTACGAGGTGGGCAAAAAGTCATCAAAGGTTAAAAAACAGAATGTTGGCAGTTGTCGTAGATTCCCTTAAGCTGAACGGCAGACCACGGCGGCTATACTTAAGCCAAGTAAGGAGGCGGCATGAAAATATTGATCACGGGTGGAACTGGCTTTATCGGGCGTGAGCTGATCAAGTTACTGATGACGCATGATTTGGTCGTCTTGACTCGCAATCGCGCTCAAGCCAAGGCAACGCTGGCACATGTGCACAATGAGAAGTTGGCGTTTATCGACACGCTGGATGATCTGCATGATCTCAACCCTTATGATGCGGTGATTAACTTGGCGGGCGAACCCATTGCCGACAAACGCTGGACGTCACGTCAAAAGCAACGCATCTGTGATAGCCGCTGGATCCTCACCGAACGACTGGTAGAACTGATTCACGCCAGCACTAAACCGCCTCACGTGTTGATCAGCGGTTCCGCGGTCGGTTATTACGGCGATCAGCAAGACCACCCATTTGATGAAAGCTTGCAGGTGAAATCGAGCCGATTTTCTCATCACGTCTGTGAAACTTGGGAGCAAATCGCCCTGCGAGCCCAATCCGATCGCACGCGCGTGTGCTTATTGCGCACAGGGGTGGTACTTGCGCCAGAAGGTGGCGCATTGAAAAAGATGTTACCGCCCTACCGCCTAGGTTTGGGGGGGCCTATCGGAACCGGCGATCAATACATGCCTTGGATACACATGAACGACATGGTGAAAGGCATTGTCTATGTGTTGGAAACGGAACATGCGCAAGGGCCATTTAATCTGTGTGCGCCGCACCCCGTGACCAATCAAGTTTTCAGCCGCAGCTTGGCGGCAACGCTCAAAAAACCACACCTATTGACCACGCCGAAGTGGGCCATCACGCTATTGATGGGGGAAGCCAGTGAACTGCTGTTTGACAGCATGCGCGCCAAACCCAAAAAGCTGACCGAATTGGGTTTTCAATTCTCTTATTCACGCATCGAACCCGCCCTCCGGCACTTACTACAACATCAGGCTTAACGCTGTTCACTTGGATATATGATGACGCACTCAATTTTGATCACCGGCTGCTCTTCCGGCATTGGTTATATGGCGGCCACCGAGTTGCACCAACGCGGCTATCAGGTCATCGCCTCTTGCCGCAAAGCAGAAGACGTTGCTCGCCTTCAAGCGCAAGGGCTGACGTGCATTCAACTCGATTTAAACGATGAACACAGCATTCGTGAAGGTGTTCAACAGGCGCTAGAACTCTCTCATCATCAACTCTACGCCGTATTCAATAATGGCGCTTATGGGCAACCGGGCGCCTTGGAAGATTTACCCACCGATGCATTACGAGCGCAGTTTGAAACCAACTTCTTTGGCTGGCACACCTTAACAACCGCCCTCTTGCCGCATTTTCGCCAGCAAGGTCATGGTCGCATCATCCAAAACAGTTCCATCTTAGGATTTGCTGCCATGAAATACCGCGGTGCGTATAATGCATCCAAGTTCGCGCTTGAAGGTTGGACGGACACCGTGCGCCTCGAACTCAAAGACAGCGGCATACACATCAGTTTGATTGAACCCGGCCCCATCGAAACACGATTTCGCGCCAATGCGCTGGCTGCATTTCAGCGCTGGATCCCCATTGAACATTCCGTGCATAGTGCGCAGTATCGCGCGCAACTGGCGCGATTGGGCAACGAGAAATCCGGTAACGCATTTGTGTTACCGGCAGAAGCCTGCCTCGCTCCCCTGCTGCATGCACTGGAATCACCACGGCCTCGACTACGCTATCGCGTCACAACGCCGACCAAAGTGTTTGCGGTGCTCAAGCGGCTCCTTCCGGGTCGAACCTTGGACAAACTGCTCAACAAAGCAGCATAAATTTATAATCTTGTCATTAATGCGTAACAATTCGATGTCATGCTTCAACTCACAGTGAAACCATTCACGACGAACGACTTTGGCATTGCATTGGGTACCACCGTTATGACATTAAACCAATGGAATTGGCTCAGTGTTAGCGTAACGCTGACGCTCTTGATCCTTTTATAGCATCTTTGCTTGCTGGCTCTTCGGAGCACCCAAAAGCCGCCACTAGGCGGCTTTTGGGTTTTCTGGCTTTGACGGGCGTCCACGCCTTGTGTTTTGAAATCATGCCCCCATTTATGAGGAAAAGCGCAAGCGTAAAAGGAATCATCATGCAATCACCTCATATGACTGACGTCACCCAACACAACTTTCGCGAAGTTCTTGAACGTTCGGCATCCACACCGATCCTGTTCTATTTCTGGGCTCCCATGAGTGAAGAAAGTGCTCAAATGATCCCAGCACTGCAACAACTCACTCAGCAATATGAGGGGGCGTTTCAGTTGGCACAATTGAATTGCCAAGAAGAACAAGCCATTGCGGGTCAATTTGGTATTCAAGCACTGCCCACCATCGCCCTGTTCATCAACGGTCAGCCGGTCGACGGTTTGGGCGGCCCACAACCCATTGCTGCCATTCAGGCCATGCTGGATCGTCATTTGCCCAGTCAAGATGAGCGCACATTGCAACACGCCTTAATGCTGGTTCAAAACCAGCAACACGCAGAAGCCTTGCCGCTGCTGTTATCGCTCAGTGAGGAGTGGAAACGAAAAGGGGATGCCAAACTGGCGCTGGCCGATTGCTTCCTTGCCACGCAGCAGTTTGATGCCGCCAAAGTGGAACTGTCTGCCATTCCAATGGAATACCAAGATGGCTACTACAAGAGCCTGATGGCGAAACTGGAACTGCATGAACAAGCGGCGGACAGCCCTGAAATTCAAGCCTTAGAAACCGCATTTGCCCAAAACGGCAGTGACGCGAAAGTGGCAGTGGAACTCGCCACACAATATCATCAAGTCCAGCGCGATGAAGAAGCACTGGAGCTGCTGTGGTCGTTCCTTAAACGCGACCTGAATACACTCGATGGCGACATGAAAAAAATCTTCATGGATATTCTCAATGCGCTTGGCCAAGGCAACAGCATCGCGAGCCGCTACCGCCGCCAATTGTATTCACTCCTCTACTGATAATTTTATCTTAAACATCATATTCTTAAGGCAGGTATTTCCTGCCTTATTTTTGCGACAACTCCAATCATTCATCACAATACGTTGTGAGTCTTGCGGTTATCATTCACACTTTAGCCATTCATCAACACTCAGAAAGGAAACGTCATGGCCGTAGATTCATTCGTCGCAATCGGTATTTTTGTCTTCGTGGTGATCGCGTTCATCGCCTCCGCCGTGAAGACCGTCCCCCAAGGGAACAACTGGACCGTGGAGCGATTTGGACGCTACACCCACTCACTCAAGCCGGGCCTGAATGTCATCATGCCGTTTATCGATCGCGTCGGTAAAAAGATCAACATGATGGAACGTGTCCTCGACATTCCCGCTCAAGAAGTCATCAGTAAAGACAATGCCAATGTGGTCATCGATGCAGTCTGTTTTGTGCAAGTGATTGATGCCGCCAAAGCAGCATATGAAGTGAACGATTTGGAAAACGCCATTCGTAATCTGACCTTGACCAACATGCGGACCGTTTTGGGGTCCATGGAGCTTGATGAGATGCTCAGCCAACGTGACATGATCAATACCAAGCTTCTATCGATTGTCGACCAAGCGACCAATCCTTGGGGGGTCAAAGTCACTCGGATTGAAATCAAAGATGTACAGCCCCCCGCAGACCTCACCTCCGCCATGAATGCCCAAATGAAAGCCGAACGTGAAAAACGCGCCTCAATTTTGGCCGCAGAAGGGGTTCGCCAAGCAGAAATTCTCCGTGCCGAGGGACAAAAGCAGTCAGAAATCCTGCGTGCTGAAGGTGAAAAACAAGCCGCGATTTTGCAAGCTGAAGCGCGCGAACGTGCCGCCGAAGCGGAAGCAAAAGCGACAGAGATGGTGTCCAATGCCATCGCCAAAGGTGACATGCAAGCCGTGAATTACTTTATTGCTCAAGGTTACACCGATGCGTTGAAGTCCATCGGGCAGGCAGAAAATGGAAAAATCATCATGCTCCCGCTAGAAGCCACCGGATTAATGGGATCGGTGGCCGGGATTGCAGAAATGTTTAAACAAACCAACACGAAGAAGGTGGACCATTGATCGACTGGATATTGGCATTGAACCACTGGCATTGGCTCGCGCTTGGGCTCGCACTGCTTGCCGCAGAGCTACTGGGCACGGCAGGTTACTGCTTATGGCTTGGGCTTTCCGCCCTGCTGGTGAGTGCACTTTTAATTTGGATTCCGATCAGTTGGCAGCTGCAATGGTCGGCGTTTGCCGCATTCTCGCTGGTCACCACTTGGCTTTGGTGGCGCCGTCAACTCAGCCGTGATACACAAGGAGATGCGCAGCGAAACCTAAATCAAAAGCAAAAGCAACTGATCGGTCAAAGTGCAACCGTCTCCGATGCTGTGCCAGCCGGTCAATTTCGCCTGCCATTGGGCGATACCACGTGGATTGCTGAATGTGAACAGGCCCTTGAAGCCGGCCAGCGTGTGGTGGTGGTCGATGTGGATGGCACGATTCTTAAGGTCAAACCGAAATAGAAGCACCAGTGCTCGACGTTGTACAGAGACGAGTCAACACGCAAAAAAACAAAAGGCCCACTGGGCCTTTTGTCATGAATGGTGGCAACAGTGCCCTTTCAAATCATCAATGATCGGACATTCACTATTTTCATCACCAGGGCATTCTCGAATCCACGCTTCCAGTTGCTCTTTAATCAGCGTTAATTCCTGCAATTTGAGTGTCACTTGCTTCAATTTCACCTGCGCTCGCTCTTTGACAGCCGAGCTACTGCGCTCCGGATCATTGGCCAATGCCAACATCGCTTTGCACTCATCGAGCGTAAAACCGACACGCTTGCAGCGGGCAATCAATAACAAATCATCGACATGACTCTGACCATAGTTGCGGTAACCATTCTCTGAACGCAGCGGCGGTTGTATCAATCCCTTCTCTTCATAAAGACGGACCGATTTCGCTGTCAATCCAGTGCGTTTGGCCACTTCACTAATGTTCATCATTGCTTTCTCTCGACAATAAAAAAGGCATGGTCAACACCATGCCTCTTCTTGACTTCGTTGGCAATTATTCTTGGCTGATCAACCAAGACAAAATACCCGCTTTCTGGGTTTTATCTGCTTTTTCGTACCAATAAGCCATCATCTCCAACGCTTTGCTTTCGCTATTCATGGCTTGCTTCACTTCAGCACGGTTGCTAAACGCCCAGTCGGCAAACTGCTTGCGTTCTGCATCGGAGCCTTCATTGAACCAGTATTGCACCATTTCTTCTGGCTTGCTGACTGGTGCTGCCACGACCACAGGGGCTGGTGTAGCAACTTGCACGGTCGCTTGTGGCGCCACTTGGTTTAACGAGCCTTGTAGCTGTGCTTCACGCTGCACGGCATTCACATATCCAGACGCGATCGTAAAACCCGTCACGACGCGAGAGGCGCCTGAGCGCAGTTCGAATTGCAGATCAGCGCTGGTTGCAAGATCATCATTGGAAATAGGGAAGCTGATATATTGTGTCACCACGCAGTGCTCAGAGCACATACTTTTGGAAGGTTGGTCCACGCGCAGCTTTTGCGTCTGGCCATTGAACAATACGGACGCGTATTCATCGTATGATTCAAACGTCGTGACTTCGACATAAACAAACGTCTCAGGCGCCTTTTGCTCAAGACGTGGGTAATTTGCCACGATAGCGACCGACGCCTGAACCACATCCGGTCCTTTAATCGCCTGTGTCGCTGGTGTGTATGATTTACTTTTAACCTGAACAAAATTGTATCGCTGATTCACCGAATCAACGACATCATCAAAATTGCTGCTGGAATCCAAAGCTGAACAGGCCGAAAGAATGAATGGAGCAGCGACAAGTAATAATTTACGCATAATTATCTACAACCTTATGTTTAGTCAGCACTGAATTAAAATTTTTGTGATGAAAACGCTGGCATGAGCCAGCGTTTTATCAGTGTGAGACAAAATACGAATTAGAAACCGTACTCTAGACCTACGCGAGTCACGATATCAGTGTCTTTGTCTGAAGTGAAGTCAGAGCGAGCGGCAACACGTACGTAAGGAACGAAACCGTTAATCACACCCATCACCTGACCAGACAGAATGTTGTTTGCATCATCCTGTTTTACGCCATCGATTTTAGAATCTAGGTTCGCGGCATAACCGATTTTGATCCCAAGAGGACCATTCCAGTATTGACCCACGATAGAGAATGAATCTTGCTTGTGCTTACGAATGCCGTTGTCTAGTTCTTCACCTTTAAATGCCGCTGCCAGACCAAAGCCTGCAGGTAGGCTCGCTTCAAAACCAACTAGGTAAGCAAAGGTGTCGTCATCGTAACCGGCAACAACTGGGTTTTGAACGGCAGTCCCTGTATTATCAAGTTCCCAGTCACCACCTGTCTCTGCAACCACACGCGTACCGGATTCAACTGCACCCAAAAGCGTGATTTTTTCGAAGCTGTAACGAGCATTGGCACCAAAGAAGTTTGCATCACGAGTTGCTGCACCGCCGCCGTTGTCATTGTCATCACGACCAACCGATGCCGCAAATGAGAAGCCACCAAATTTAGGTGAATCGTAGCGAATTTGGTTTGATTGACGATCGTAGTGAGCGTTGATACCGCCCCAGTCAAAGGCTGCACCCAGACCTGGGTTAGAGAAAGGCCAGTCAACGATTTCGTATAAAGGAGTCAGAACACGACCAACACGAACGTTACCCCAATCGCCTGAAGCGCCGATGTAAGTATCACGGAAACCTAGCACACCGCCAGATACGCCGCCGTGGCCCCAGTCAGTACTATCAACATAACCAGATTCGATCTGCATGGTTACTGTAAAGTTTTCAAACATCTCTTTGTGTGCACGGAAACCGATACGAGATTCGTTTTCTAACACATAACCTGAACTATCATCACGATTGTCTGTTGTGTTGTAGTTCACAACCGACATTGCTGCCACACCGTAAACATCAACGTTAAAGTCAGAGTTCACACCAACTTCTTTAGCCATCAGACCAGTAGAAGCAAGAGCAACTGCCGCACCGATTACAGTGCGTTTAAACATTTTGTCCATGGAAAACTCCTAAAAAATAGATATAGCTGTTTTGTCATTTTCTCCCCCAAAGTTGGCCGCCGAGGGGAAGTCAAATTTCCTTACCAGAGTCTCAATCCGAGTCTCTCAAGTATCTGCATACACTGGGTGTATCCATGGTGATAAGACTAACTTCACCGAGTAAAACATCAACGAGAACTTAATTTTCGACTAAAAAAATATGAGCCACGACAAACTTTGCTCCAGTAAGTGATCAAGATCTAAATCTTATTTTTATTTTTACGAACCAAAATAAATCAAGTTAAATCAATGACTTAAAATTTCAGAAAAGTTAATTTTATTGAAGTGCGTCGCATTGATGCGACAATGAAGATGACAAGATGAGATATTGCTGCATTCAGGCGTGAGAAAAATGAATCAAATTCATTCGATATAGATTAGTTATTTCTCCTTAATAAAAAACCCCAAGCCTCACGACCTGGGGTTCATACAATGATGTAAAATTGTTCAGCGGATCATCGCAATCAAATCTTGTTCATCGCGAATTTCAATCCCCAGCTCTTGCGCTTTAGCGAGTTTCGAGCCAGCAGCTTCCCCCGCAAACAAAATGTCCGTATTTTTGGAAACGCTGCCAGTCACTTTGGCACCCAGTGCTTGTAACGCAGCCTTCGCATCACTCCGTGAAAGCTGAGACAACGTTCCGGTCAACACCACGACTTTCCCCGCCAGTGGTTGTGGTTCATCGTCTGTTTTAGGCGCTATCGCCTGCCAGTGAATTCCCAGAGCGATCAGCTCTTCGACAACTTTTTGGTTCCGTTCTTGCGCAAAAAAAGCATGAACATGACTGGCCACGATGGTGCCCACATCTGGCACTTCTATCAGTTGTTCAATCGTCGCTTCGCGAATGGCATCCAGCGTTAGAAAATGGTGTGCTAAGTTCATCGCCGTGGCTTCCCCAACCTCACGAATCCCCAAAGAATATAAGAAGCGCGGCAATGTGGTGGCTTTTGCAGTGTTTAGCGCATTGACAATATTCTGCGCCGATTTCGGCCCCATACGCTCCAAAACCGTCAGCTCACCAGCACGTAATCGGAACAAATCCGCCGGCGTCGACACCATCTCTTTGTCCACCAGTTGTTCAATCACTTTGTCTCCCAACCCATCCACATCCAGGGCTTTTCGAGAAACAAAATGCTTCAGGGCTTCTTTGCGCTGCGCCTGACACACCAATCCACCACTACAACGCGCGACAGCTTCGCCTTCGACCCGTTCAACATCCGATTGGCAAACTGGACACTGTGCTGGAAAAAGAATCTCACGCGCGGTCTCCGGGCGCAGTTCATTGACGACAGAAACGATCTGCGGAATGACATCACCAGCACGGCGGATCACCACCGTATCACCGATTTTTACGCCCAAACGCTCAATTTCATCCGCATTGTGCAGTGTCGCATTGCTGACGGTGACCCCACCAACAAACACGGGTTCGAGTTTGGCCACCGGCGTGATGGCGCCAGTACGACCCACCTGAAATTCCACATCATTGAGCACCGTCATCTCTTCTTGTGCGGGGAATTTGTAAGCGATCGCCCAACGCGGCGCACGCGCCACAAAGCCCAGTTGTTCTTGCAGCGCAATGTCATCCACTTTGATCACCACGCCATCAATTTCATACGGCAGTTCGCTGCGACGCGTCATGATGTCTTGGTAATACGCTTTTACCTCGTCTAGAGATTCAACGCGTTTTGTCTCTGGGCTCATCGGAAGCCCCCAGCCTTTCAGCTGTAAGAAACGCTCATAATGGCTACCGACCAGTGTGCCGCCTTGAATCACACCCACGCTGTAGGCATAGAACGCTAACGGGCGTTTCGCAGTGATACGAGAATCCAACTGGCGCAGGCTGCCTGCCGCGGCATTTCGTGGGTTCACAAACACTTTTTCGCCTTTTTTGAGCGCTTCCGCATTCATTTTCTCAAACCCAGCTTTGGGCATGAAAACTTCACCACGCACTTCAATACGCGTCGGCCAACCGGTGCCTTGCAACCGCAACGGAATCGATTTGATGGTACGCACGTTCTCAGTGATATTTTCACCCGTGGTGCCATCGCCACGTGTTGCCGCCTGCACAAGGACACCATCCACATACAGTAAGCTGACCGCGAGACCATCCAATTTCGGCTCACAGCAAAACTTAGCCGTTTTCGCCGCCAAAACGCGATCGCCCATGCGGCGATGGAAGCTGTTCAATTCATCATCATCAAACGCGTTGTCCAGCGATAACATGGGGATTTCATGCGTCACTTGTTCGAAACCGGCCAGCGGTGCACCGCCGACGCGCTGGCTTGGTGAGTCCGGCGTCACCAGCTCTGGATGTTGCGCTTCTAAGTCCAGTAATTCACGCATCAAACGGTCATATTCCGCATCAGGAATCGTAGGGTCGTCTTCGACGTAGTAACGTATCGCATGGTAATGCAGTGTATCTTTGAGTTCGGTTAATCGTTGCTCTACGTTTTGCATGGTTGGTGTATCTCTCGAATCAAGAAAAAAGGCTCCGACATGGAGCCTTTGTTAAATCAATTTTATTACGCGTGTGCTTTTTTGGCGCGAAAATCGGTGATCTGCTTTCGGTATGCCGCAAGGCGATCAGGCGTCATCAAGTTACGTGCATCATCCAGCACATTGGCCCCTAAATCGTCAGCCACTTGCTGAGCGGTTCTGAGCATCATCTTGAAGTTCTGATCGGGTTCACCGAAACATGGCAAAGTCATAAAGAAAGAAATGCCTTTGGTGGTGAAGTCTGCCGGATCGTCGTGCTTTAGCGTCCCCGGATGCATCATATTCGCCACACTGAACAACACTTTGCCAGTGCCCGATAGATCCGAATGACGATGGAAGATATCCATTTCACCGTACAACAAGCCGTTTTGTTGCAAGCTATCAAATAACTTCGTGCCCACAAACGGCTCATTGCCTGCACAGTGTACATTGAGCACAATCACCTGCATTTCATCTTCTGCTGGCTCTTGTGCTACCGCTGCTTGCGGTGGCTCAACGTTCGCCTCTTCCACAACATCGTGCTGCGGTGCTTCATCTTTCACCGCCGAAAACGCAGGGACATCATCCACTTCGCGTTCATCCACTTGAACGACGGGTTCTTCAGCAACCGGCGTTTCATAGCCGGCAATCAGCGGATCCACTTCTGGAGACTCGTTCAGGCCGAAGTCGGGTTCTTTACGATCTTTGCGAATAATTTCGTAATCGTCTTCTGGCGCAAATGCGCGTGAAGTCGTGACCTCATCCTCTTCCCGTTCAACGTCTATTCGACCCAGCGGTTTATCACCAAACTTAGATTTCCCTTCTTTTTTACTGGTCCACAGACCATGAAATAGCAAAGCGGCTATCGCTAGCGCGCCAACAATAATGAGTACGAATCGCAATTCCTGCATCTTAAACTCTCAGTTTCTCGATTTTTGATGTCTGAGCTTCAACGCTTGTCGTGACGTTTGCCAAGGTAGGTTTTATCGGCTTATCCGGCTACTTTACCAAAAGTCTTACCCTATTTAGAACAACTTAATGTTAGAAGTTGCGCTTATGATGTGATTTTTACCACGCTTTTATTCCTCAATGGCTTCGATACAATAGACAATCACTTAAGTTCAATCAGCCCATTGCTCACGGAATATACTATGCAAGCTCAACCACGCTCAGGCTTAGGCTACTTTTTTTACGGGTTCGATATCGCCGTATCCCCCGGAATTCGCCGATTTGTCCTGATGCCCTTACTGGCCAACATTCTGTTGGTTGGTGGCGCGCTTTACTACCTGTTTTCACACCTTGATAGCTGGATCAACAACTGGATGGGACAGATTCCCGACTGGCTATCTTGGCTCAGTTATCTCTTATGGCCCTTGTTGGTCATCACGATTTTGGCCACTTTCTCCTACTTTTTCAGTACCCTCGCTAACTTCATTGCAGCGCCGTTCAATGGCCTCCTCGCCGAAAAAGTAGAAGAAAAACTCACCGGGCAAAAAGTTAATGATGATGGCGTAATGGCCGTGGTGAAAGACGTGCCAAGAATCATGTCACGTGAATGGCGCAAGCTGGTTTACGTACTGCCAAAAGCCATTGGTCTGTTTATCCTGCTGCTGATCCCCGCGCTCGGTCAAACGTTAGGTCCGATTCTGTGGTTTATTTTCACCGCTTGGATGTTAGCCATTCAATATTGTGACTACCCGTTCGACAACCATAAAGTCAGCTTCAACGACATGCGTAACAGTTTGAAACAAAAACAGGGGAAAGCGTACACCTTCGGCATGTTGGTGTCTGTGTTGACCACCATTCCCATCATCAACCTGTTTGTGATGCCTGTTGCCGTGTGTGGAGCAACTGCCATGTGGGTCCACGAATTCAGAGGGCAATATGTGAGCCGATAGGCATTTCAGCAGCGCAAGTTGCTGAAATCTATTTCAATACCTATAAGTTATAACTTTTTAATCCTTTTACCTTTTTCACCGAGCACATATGCTCTATCGGTATCCACTAATGTATCGCTTTATCGATACCAAAACGTGCGTAATGAAGGAACATCACAATGAGCAAAATTTACGAAGACAACTCTTTAACCATTGGTAACACACCACTGGTTCGCCTGAACAAAGTCAGCAAAGGCAAAGTCCTAGCAAAAATCGAAGCACGTAACCCTAGCTTCAGCGTGAAATGCCGTATCGGCGCCAACATGATTTGGGATGCTGAAAAACAAGGCAAACTAAAACCAGGTATCGAACTTGTTGAGCCAACCAGTGGTAACACCGGTATTGCACTCGCCTTCGTTGCTGCAGCGCGCGGTTACAAACTCACGCTAACCATGCCGGAGTCCATGAGCCTTGAACGTCGTAAACTGCTGAAAGCGCTGGGCGCGAACCTTGTGCTGACAGAAGCGGCAAAAGGGATGAAGGGCGCCATTTCAAAAGCAGAAGAAATCGTCGCAAGCAACCCAGAAAAATACCTACTACTTCAACAGTTCGACAACCCTGCCAACCCAGCGATTCACGAAAAAACCACCGGTCCTGAAATTTGGGATGCTACCGATGGCCAAGTGGACGTTTTCGTTGCCGGTGTCGGTACTGGTGGTACGCTGACGGGCACAAGCCGTTACATCAAAGGCGAAAAAGGCAAAGCCATTGTCTCTGTGGCGGTTGAACCAGCAGAATCTCCAGTCATCAGCCAAGCACTGGCTGGCGACGAAATTAAACCGGCGCCACACAAAATTCAGGGCATCGGTGCAGGTTTCATCCCTGGCAACCTTGATTTAGAGCTGATTGACCGCGTAGAAACCGTTACGTCCGATGAAGCAATTGAAATGGCTCGTCGCCTGATGGAAGAAGAAGGCATCCTGGCTGGCATCTCATCTGGCGCTGCCGTCGTTGCCGCAAACCGTCTTGCAGAACTTCCTGAATTTGAAGGAAAAACTATCGTAACTATCCTGCCAAGTTCAGGTGAACGTTACTTGAGTACCGCGCTGTTTGCCGGCATTTTTACTGAGAAAGAAAACCAACAGTAACCTGTGGTGAAATCAATTTTTCGTTTAAAAAAGCCCCATACAGGGGCTTTTTTGTTGATCCTAGCCTCACCTTTGGTAATATCAGGCATGTTTTATTTCTAGCTTCAAAATAAAGAAGCGGACAAGATTAGATTCGATGGCTCACGTTCGCAGTTGCGTATGAAAGCGATTGATTATTTTTAGATCAGTATCAGTTCTGACACGAAAAGCCCGTTACTGAACTAGCAGAAACGAGCGGTTGCGGTTAAGCTAATTCTGGTTAACAAACTTACAAAAAATAAATTAATTGGGGTATAAAACATGTACGAGAAGCAAGTAGAAATCACTGCAGAAAACGGTCTTCACACTCGTCCAGCTGCACAGTTCGTTAAAGAAGCAAAAGCATTCGACGCGGACATCACTGTGACTTCTAACGGTAAAAGCGCTAGTGCAAAAAGCCTATTCAAACTTCAAACTCTAGGCCTAGTTAAAGGCACTGTAGTGACTATCTCAGCAGAAGGTGCGCAAGCGAAAGAAGCGGTTGATCACCTCGTTGCTCTAATGGACCAACTTCACTAATTCGGTTCTTCCTTCGTCAAAGCCATTTTGCCCTGCAAAGTGGCTTTGTTGGAAATAACCCGAAGAATACGCTACAAATAATCGTTAGCGACGTCCATTTATCTCCCGTTTACAGTTGACCAATTTAAGGTAAGGCTATGATTTCAGGCATCCTAGCATCTCCTGGTATTGCTATTGGTAAAGCACTACTACTTCAAGAAGATGAAATTGTCCTAAACACTAACACCATTTCTGATGCTCAAGTTGACGCTGAAGTTCAGCGCTTCTACGACGCGCGCAACAAATCTGCAGCGCAACTGGAAGTGATCAAACAAAAAGCACTTGAAACATTTGGTGAAGAAAAAGAAGCCATCTTCGAAGGCCACATCATGCTGCTTGAAGATGAAGAGCTAGAAGAAGAAATTTTAGCGCTCATCAAAGATGAAAAGCTGACAGCAGACAACGCAATTCACACCGTGATTGAAGAGCAAGCAATGGCTCTTGAGTCTCTGGACGATGAATACCTTAAAGAACGTGCAACAGATATCCGCGATATCGGTTCTCGTTTCGTGAAAAATGCCCTTGGCATCAACATTGTGTCTCTCAGCGACATCAATGAAGAAGTGATTCTAGTTGCGAACGACTTGACCCCATCTGAAACAGCGCAAATCAACCTGACTTACGTTCTGGGTTTTGCATGTGACATCGGCGGTCGTACGTCTCACACTTCAATCATGGCTCGTTCTCTGGAACTGCCAGCGATCGTTGGTACCAACGATATCACTGCAAAAGTGAAGAATGGCGATATGCTGATTCTTGACGCAATGAACAACAAAATCATTGTGAACCCAACTGCAGAAGCGCTGGAAGAAGCGAAAGCGGTGAAAGCAGCTTTCCTTGCAGAAAAAGAAGAGCTGGCAAAACTGAAAGATCTGCACGCAGAAACACTAGACGGTCACCGTGTAGAAGTTTGCGGCAACATCGGTACCGTGAAAGACTGTGACGGCATCACTCGCAATGGCGGTGAAGGCGTTGGTCTGTACCGTACAGAATTCCTGTTCATGGATCGCGACGCGCTACCAACTGAAGAAGAACAGTACCAAGCGTACAAAGAAGTCGCAGAAGCCATGGCCGATCAAGCAGTGATTATCCGTACTATGGATATCGGCGGCGACAAAGATCTGCCATACATGGACCTACCAAAAGAAATGAACCCGTTCCTAGGCTGGCGTGCTGTACGTATCAGCTTGGATCGTCGTGAAATTCTACGTGATCAGCTGCGTGGTATCCTACGTGCATCAGCACACGGCAAACTGCGTATCATGTTCCCAATGATTATCTCTGTTGAAGAAATTCGTGCGCTGAAAGCAGCCATCGAAGAGTACAAAGCAGAACTGCGTTCAGAAGGTCTGGCATTCGACGAAAACATCGAAATCGGTGTGATGGTTGAAACGCCAGCAGCAGCTGCAATCGCTCACCACCTTGCGAAAGAAGTGTCATTCTTCTCCATCGGTACGAACGACTTGACTCAGTACACACTGGCAGTCGACCGCGGTAACGAAATGATTTCGCACCTGTACAACCCACTGTCTCCAGCAGTGCTGACAGTTATCAAACAAGTGATTGATGCGTCACACGCAGAAGGCAAATGGACAGGGATGTGTGGCGAACTCGCAGGTGATGAGCGCGCAACCCTTCTCCTGTTGGGTATGGGCCTAGATGAGTTCTCAATGAGCGGCATCTCTATCCCTAAAGTGAAGAAAGTCATCCGTAACTCTAACTTCGCTGAAGTGAAAGCGATGGCAGAAGAAGCACTTTCTCTACCGACGGCAGCAGAAATTGAAGCTTGCGTTGAAAAATTCATCGCAGCAAAAGCTTAATAATCTGTGAATACCAATGACATAGACGACTAAAAGTAGTCGTCTATTGTTTTTGATTGGTATACTATACTTCGACAGAATAAATCTAAACGTTAGGAGCATGACACAATGGGTCTGTTTGACAAACTTAAGAAGCTAGTCTCTGACGACAGCGCTGACGCGGGTGCAATTGAAATCATCGCACCACTTTCCGGTGAAATTGTAAACATCGAAGACGTGCCAGATGTCGTGTTTGCTGAGAAAATCGTTGGTGATGGTATCGCTATCAAACCAGCGGGCAACAAAATGGTAGCTCCTGTAAACGGTACTATCGGTAAGATCTTCGAAACGAACCACGCGTTCTCAATCGAATCTGACGATGGCGTTGAGCTTTTTGTTCACTTCGGTATCGACACCGTTGAACTGAAAGGCGAAGGCTTCAAACGTATCGCTGAAGAAGGTCAATCAGTGAAAGTGGGCGACACTATCATTGAATTCGATCTGGCTCTGCTGGAAGAGAAAGCGAAATCAACTCTGACTCCTGTTGTTATTTCTAACATGGACGAAATCAAAGAGCTGAACAAACTGTCTGGTTCTGTGACAGTGGGTGAAACTCCAGTTCTGCGTGTAACTAAATAATTTAGTCTGCATTCATAAAAAAACGCTGCGATATCGCAGCGTTTTTTGTTTGTGTTCGATGCGCCAAGCTATAGTCCCAACGCATAGCGCAGCACCTGCTCTTTCACAGGGCCCGCATGTTCAGCAAGTTTCAATGCTGCATTACGCACCAGTTTCAAAGGTGCCATATCATTGCTAAACGCTTTATAGAAAACATCCATCCCCGTTTGCATCAACAGATTGTCCGGACGTCGACAGCGCTCGTAGCGTTGGAACTGCGCCAGAGTCAGCGCGTCTTGCCCTTGCGTTACATCCAACAAAGCGGCCACATCTTTGAACCCCAAGTTAACGCCCTGCCCTGCCAGCGGATTAATGGTGTGCGCAGAATCGCCAACCAAAACACAGCGATGTTGCACATAACGTTGCGCGTGACGGCGTGTGAGCGGAAAAGCGCCATGCTGCAGCACGGTGACATCGCCCAGCTCTGCGGGAAAGTGCGTGACAATCTCGTGTTTGAGTTGCACCGAATTCATTTGGCTCAACTGTTTGATACGCTGCGGCGCGTCATACCACACCAGCGATGCCTGATGGCCGCTCAACGGCAAGAAAGAACGCGGACCCGAAGGAAAGAACTGCTGCCAAGTGACATCTTGTTGTGGCTTTTCGGTCTCAACGTTAATCAGCATACAATGCTGACGATAATCCCACGCCGTGACGCCAATACCAGCCACATCGCGCACGCGTGAATTCGCGCCATCGGCGCCAATAATCCATTCGCAATGCAAAACCACGCCCGATTGCAACGTCACCGCATGGGTTTCACCCAAAGTGATGTCTTTGAGCGTATCGGGACAAAACAGTGTCACATTGGGGTAATTCGCAAACTGTTCCCACAACCCCAGTTGGATCAAGCGGTTTTCCACCATGTAACCCAATTGCGCCAACCCCAGCGATTCACTGGAAAATCGTGTGCGACACTCCGGGTGCTCCCACGTTTCCAAACCACGATACGGACAGACACGCTTGGCGACAATTGCATCCCAAGCGCCCAATGAGGTCAACAAATCCACCGACGTTTGAGAGATGGCGGAAATACGCACATCCATCGGTTGTGATGGGTCATAGGGCTGAGGCTCATAGCCTTCGACCACGGCCACTCGGCGACCTTGTTTAGCAAATCCAATCGCGGCCGCAGCACCGACCATGCCGCCACCAATTACCACGATGTCAAAATCATTCATCATTACTACTTCTGTTTTGGCTGAGTTACACGCAAGTTATTGTACGTAGCGGGACTTTTTTTGCGAACGATTTTGTTGAAAAACCTTGGCCCAAGCAGGGTAAAAATCCAGAAGCCACAATGGTTACAAGAGATTTAGTGCGATCACTGGTCACTGATAAGTGAAAGCAGTACAATACGCCGCTTACCGCCGTGAGGGCGGCTAAAATTTAGTCATCAGGAACCCATTTCCGATGACATTCTGGAAACATTGGGCGATTTGCTCCCTTAATTTAAACTAACGATCGAGCGAACAACATGAGTAAAAAACTGCTAATCAAAACCTGGGGCTGCCAGATGAACGAATACGATTCATCAAAAATGGCCGACCTGCTTAACGCTACAAACGGCTATGAGCTGACTGAAGAGCCAGAGGAAGCAGACGTACTACTACTGAACACCTGTTCGATTCGCGAAAAAGCGCAAGAAAAAGTCTTCCACCAGCTTGGCCGTTGGAAAACACTGAAAGACAAAAAGCCAGGCGTGGTGATCGGCGTAGGCGGCTGTGTGGCCACTCAAGAAGGTGACCACATTCGTGATCGTGCCCCTTTTGTCGACGTCATCTTTGGCCCACAGACGCTACACCGTCTGCCAGAAATGATTAAACAATCACAATCTGACGATGCGCCGGTGATGGATATTTCTTTCCCGGAAATCGAAAAATTCGACCGTCTGCCGGAACCACGCGCAGAAGGTCCAACAGCCTTTGTCTCCATTATGGAAGGCTGTTCAAAATACTGCACATACTGCGTCGTGCCGTACACACGTGGTGAAGAAGTCAGCCGTCCAATGGATGACGTGCTGTTTGAAATTGCACAACTGGCTGAACAAGGCGTCCGTGAAGTCAACCTGCTGGGTCAAAACGTGAACGCTTACCGGGGTCCAATGCACGATGGTACCATCTGCTCATTTGCAGAATTGTTGCGCCTCGTGGCCTCAATCGATGGCATCGACCGCATTCGCTTTACCACCAGCCACCCGCTGGAGTTCACTGACGACATCATCGCCGTGTACGAAGACACGCCAGAATTGGTGAGCTTCCTGCACTTGCCAGTTCAAAGCGGCAGTGACCGCATTCTGACCATGATGAAGCGTCCACACACAGGCATCGAGTACAAGTCGATCATCCGTAAGCTGCGTAAAGCGCGCCCAGACATTCAGATCAGCTCTGACTTCATCGTTGGCTTCCCTGGCGAGTCGGATAAAGACTTCCAAGACACCATGAAGCTGATCCGCGATGTGGATTTCGACATGAGCTTTAGCTTTATCTTCTCTCCTCGCCCGGGAACACCGGCGGCTGATTACCCATGTGATCTGACCGAGGAAACCAAGAAAGAGCGCCTGTACGAACTGCAACAGCAAATCAACGCTCAAGCGATGCGTTTCTCGCGCTTGATGATGGGAACCGAGCAACGTATTTTGGTGGAAGGCCCTTCGAAGAAAAACCTGATGGAACTTCGTGGTCGTACAGAAAACAACCGTGTAGTAAACTTTGAAGGACCGGCCGAACTCATCGGTCAGTTCGTCGATGTGAACATTGTTGATGTATTCCCGAACTCTTTGCGTGGTGAACTCGTACGAACAGAACAAGAGATGAACCTACGTGTGGTCACTTCCCCAACGGAAATGATGGCCAAAACGCGACGCGAAGATGAGCTGGGAGTCGCTACTTTTACTCCATAAGCTCGTATAAACTGTCATGGATGCCCGGTCGAAATCGGGCATCTGGATGACACACTGAGAGGCTAATTTGAGCAATAAAATCGTTACTTTAGAGATCAATCTCGAACCTTCAGATAACCGCCGTCTAGCCAGTCTGTGCGGCCCATTCGATGACAACATCAAGCATTTAGAACGTCGTTTAGGCGTTGAAATCAACCATCGCAGCAACTATTTTACCATCGTCGGCAAAGCCCATACTGCCGCCGCTGCGCTTGAGATCATCAAAACTCTGTACGTCGATACGGCGCCCGTGCGCGGTCAAATCCCGGATATTGAACCCGATCAAATTCATTTGGCGATCAAAGAAACGGGCGTACTGGAACAGAACACCGAATCAGCCATCGCACATGGCAAAGAAGTATTCGTCAAAACCAAAAAAGGCGTGATCAAACCGCGGACACCGAACCAAGCACAATACCTGGTGAACATGGTGACGCACGACATCACCTTTGGGATTGGCCCTGCGGGGACCGGTAAAACGTATCTGGCCGTTGCCGCAGCTGTTGATGCATTGGAGCGTCAAGAAATTCGCCGCATTCTGCTGACTCGTCCTGCGGTCGAAGCCGGTGAAAAACTGGGCTTCCTGCCCGGAGATCTGAGCCAGAAAGTGGACCCTTACTTGCGCCCGTTGTATGACGCGCTGTTTGAAATGCTCGGTTTTGAACGTGTGGAAAAACTGATTGAGCGCAACGTGATTGAAGTGGCTCCGCTGGCGTACATGCGTGGTCGTACGTTAAACGATGCTTTCATCATTCTCGACGAAAGCCAAAACACCACCGTCGAACAGATGAAAATGTTCCTGACGCGTATTGGCTTTAACTCGCGTGCCGTGATTACGGGTGACGTCACTCAGATTGACTTGCCACGCGGCGCGAAATCAGGCCTGCGTCATGCCATTGAAGTGCTGAGCGACGTGGATGAAATCAGCTTCAACTTCTTCCAAGCCGACGACGTTGTGCGCCACCCTGTGGTTGCCCGCATCGTCAATGCGTACGAAAAATGGGAAGCACAAGACCAGAAAGAGCGCAAAGAGTACGAGAAGCGTCGCCGTGAAGAACGCGAATCCAAACTGCTTGAAATGCAAAAAGCCGAATTCACAGCACCACAAACGAATGCCTTAGAGGAATCGGGTGAATCATGAGTATTGAACTCGATTTACAACTGGCGGCCGCCAGCGAAGACGGTCTGCCAACACGCGAACAATTTGCCACTTGGCTGCAAACGGCCATCGTCCCTTTTCAGCCTCAGGCAGAAGTGACCATTCGCATTGTTGATGAACCAGAAAGTCATCAACTCAATCTCGAATATCGCGGCAAAGACAAGTCAACCAACGTGCTGTCTTTCCCATTTGAAGCGCCTCCGGGCATCGAGATGGACCTGCTGGGCGACTTGGTAATTTGCCGTCAAGTGGTTGAGCGAGAAGCCGTTGAACAAAATAAGCCGCTGCTAGCACACTGGGCGCATATGGTTGTACATGGTAGTCTTCATCTGCTAGGTTATGACCATATCGAGGATGACGAAGCTGAAGAAATGGAGTCCCTCGAAACCGAAATCATGCAAACGATGGGGTTTGAAGACCCCTATTTAGCGGAGAAAATCTAGTTCACGCACCACCGTGCCGTGAACTGACATGTGAGCTATCACACATCTGATAGCGTTATTGAATAGAGAAACAATGAACGAAGATAATTCGCAGAATTCTGACGGTCCGAGTAGAAAGTCCTTCTTTGAACGCCTAGGTCAGTTATTTCAGGGAGAACCCAAGGATCGCCAAGAGCTGGTTGATGTGATCCGCGACTCTGAAGTCAATGACCTGATTGACCACGACACCCGCGACATGCTGGAAGGGGTCATGGAAATTGCTGAGATGCGCGTCCGGGATATCATGATCCCACGCTCTCAGATGGTCACCATCGAACGTACAGATAATCTGGACGCGCTGGTTGCACTGATTACCGATGCTCAGCATTCACGCTACCCGGTGATCAGCGAAGACAAAGACCATGTCGAAGGCATTCTGCTTGCGAAGGACTTACTTAAATACTTGGGTTCCAACAGCTCCCCGTTCGATATTGAAGAAGTGATCCGCCCAGCCGTGGTGGTTCCGGAAAGCAAACGCGTCGATCGCCTGTTAAAAGAGTTCCGTGAGGAACGATATCACATGGCGATTGTCGTAGATGAGTTCGGGGGTGTCTCTGGTCTGGTGACCATTGAAGACATTCTGGAAGAAATCGTTGGCGATATCGAAGATGAATTCGACGACGAAGAACAACTCGACATCCGTAAACTCAGCAAACACACCTACGCGGTGAAAGCGCTGACCACCATCGAAGAGTTTAACAACACCTTCGGCACACGCTTTAGTGATGAAGAAGTGGATACGGTGGGCGGATTGGTGATGACCGCATTTGGTCACTTACCAGCACGGGGTGAAGTGGTTGAAATTGATCGTTACAATTTTAAAGTCACTGCCGCGGACAACCGTCGAGTGGTTCAACTTCAAGTCACCATTCCCGATATGGAAGCTCTTCCGGAGATCGCCGAAGAGTAGTTCGAATCCCCTCTTACGCCGTAAGAGCATCAGAAAAGTTGCAGATGACGAATATTTTCAATCATCGCCTCATGCGGCCGCTTGCGGCCGCTTTTGTTGGCGCGCTGACCACCCTAGCGTTTGCTCCCTATCAGATCTGGCCACTGGCCATTCTCAGCCCATGCCTGTTACTCCTGTTGTTACATGGTCAATCCGCCAAGCGGTCGGCTTGGATCGGGTATGCCTGGGGCTTGGGTCAGTTTGGGTTTGGCATCAGTTGGGTCCACGTCAGCATCGACACTTTTGGCGGCATGCCCAAGATTGCCAGCCTGTTTTTGATGGCGCTGCTGGTTGGTTATCTGGCCATTTACTCAGCCCTGTTTGCTTGGTCACTCAATCGATTTTTCCCCACCTCAAACCGTAGCAAACTGTTGCTGGCGGCACCGGTGCTGTGGCTGATTTGCGATTGGCTGCGCGGCTGGGTCATGACGGGCTTTCCGTGGCTATGGCTGGGCTACAGCCAAATCGACAGCCCACTGGCTAACTTCGCACCACTTGGTGGCGTAGAACTGCTGACGCTGGTCGTCCTACTGTGCGCAGGCAGTTTGGCGCTGGCGTGGCAGAAAAAAAGCGTGCTGTTGCTGGTGATTCCCGCGGTGCTGTTTGCAGTGGGATACGGCCTGAATGCCGCGCAATGGGTGACCCCTCAACCACAGCGCACCACCAAGGTGGCCTTGATTCAAGGCAACATCGATCAAGCGCTCAAGTGGTTACCCAGCCAACGCTGGCCCACCATCATGAAGTACACCGATCTAACGCGTGAAAACTGGGATGCCGATATCGTCATCTGGCCCGAAGCGGCGATTCCAGCGTTTGAATTTGAAATTCCGGCCTTTTTACGTAATCTCGATTCCGCTGCGCGCATGAACCACAGCGCGTTGCTGACCGGTATCCTCAATCAAGATGACAACAAACGCTACTTCAACAGCATCTTGGCGCTCGGCGAAACACCAAACGGCGATTATCACTACGATTTAGCGCAACGTTTCCACAAGCACCATCTGCTGCCGTTTGGCGAATTTGTGCCGTTTGAAAGCATTCTGCGCCCATTGGCTCCGTTCTTTAACTTGCCCATGTCTTCGTTCAGCGAAGGGGATTACGTTCAGCCAAACATCATGGCCAACGGCCATGCATTGGCACCGGCACTGTGCTACGAAATCATCTTCAATGAACAGGTACGCGCCAACGTCACCGATGAAACCGATTTTCTACTCACCTTGTCAAATGACGCTTGGTTTGGTCGTTCGATTGGCCCGCTACAACACATGGAAATCGCACGGATGCGCGCGCTGGAGTTAGGCAAACCGCTGATTCGTTCCACCAACAATGGCCTGACGGCGGTCACCGACTACCAAGGCCGCATTACCGCGCAGTTACCGCAGTTTGAAACCGGCGTGTTACGTGCCGAGATGGTGCCAACACGAGGTCAGACGCCGTATCACACACTGGGCAGTTGGCCGCTGTATCTCTGGACGCTGTTTGGTTTGGTTGCCGCGCTGGTGATTCAACGTCGCACCCCGAGTCAATCCGCATCGGCATGAGTCAACGCATCCATGCTGATGAAAAAAGAGTCCCTTGGGACTCTTTTTTTGTGGTTGTTCAACCGGTCCTCGATTACCGTTTCAGCATTACGGTTTCAACGGTAAGCGACTAAAAGCAGTCTTGCCACAACGAATGCACGGCACAATTTCGGTCGCATGGTTGTAATCGACTCGATGGCCGCAGTTTTCACACACCAGCGTTCCAAGACCAATCATATCGCCCGCTTTGTACAAGCCTTGATGTTCCAGATCCTGAAACAGCTCCACCCACTCCACTTTGGTTTTGTCCGTGATCTCCAGCAGCCCTTGCCAAATGGAGTTCGCAATCATCACATAAAACGGACTGCTTTTTTCCTCTTCATAGCTCTCTGCAAACTCTTTGAGATCCGATTTAACGTAAGCTGAAATCAGCGCCAGTTCATCTTTGGTCAGATCATTTGCAGCGGCCACAACCTTGCCCGATGTTTCCAGAATATGGTCCACTTCTTCAGGACTCTGTTTGAGGGTTTCGACCACCTCTTCGAGTAAAGCTTCATAACCCGTTTTTTGTTTTGGCATAAGTCACCTCTCTCAAACCCGATTGGCTATTGTTGTGCTCCCTTGCTTTAGGTATTCTATGACGATCTATTAGTATCTGTTCAAACTGAACTCACAAATTCCAAGATAACCGGATATATCGATGCAAGAGCAATACAACCCGCAAGACATTGAACAAAAAGTTCAAGAGCATTGGGAAAGCAACAAGACTTTCGTTGTAAGTGAAGACCCAAATAAAGAAAAATTCTACTGTCTTTCTATGTTCCCGTACCCAAGCGGCCGACTGCACATGGGTCACGTGCGTAACTACACCATCGGTGATGTGGTTGCTCGCTTTCAGCGTCTGCAAGGCAAAAACGTCATGCAGCCAATCGGCTGGGATGCATTCGGTCTACCGGCAGAAAACGCCGCGGTAAAAAATAACACCGCGCCGGCGCCTTGGACTTACGAAAACATCGAATACATGAAAAACCAGCTGAAACTGCTGGGTTTTGGCTACGACTGGAATCGTGAGTTCGCAACTTGCCGTCCAGAATACTACCGTTGGGAACAAGAGTTCTTCACCAAACTGTACGAGAAAGGTCTGGTTTACAAGAAAACCTCTTCTGTGAACTGGTGTCCGAACGACCAAACCGTTCTGGCCAACGAACAGGTGGAAGACGGTTGCTGCTGGCGCTGTGATACGCCGGTTGAGCAGAAAGAAATTCCGCAGTGGTTCATCAAGATCACGGCTTACGCACAAGAACTGCTCGACGACCTCGACAGCCTTGACGGCTGGCCTGAGATGGTCAAAACCATGCAGCGCAACTGGATTGGCCGTTCTGAAGGTGTGGAACTGAAATTTGCCGTGAAAGACCACGCGCAAGACTTGGAAGTGTACACCACACGTCCAGATACCCTGATGGGTGTGACTTACGTGGGGATCGCAGCAGGCCACCCTCTGGCAACCGAAGCCGCGAAATCAAACCCTGCGCTGGCCGCTTTCATCGACGAGTGTAAAAACACCAAAGTGGCAGAAGCCGAACTGGCGACCATGGAGAAAAAAGGCATGGCCACTGGCCTGACCGCGATTCATCCATTGAATGGCCGTGAAGTGCCAATCTTTGTCGCGAACTTCGTACTGATGGATTACGGCACAGGTGCGGTGATGGCCGTTCCTGCGCACGACCAACGTGACTTCGAATTTGCCACCAAATACAACCTCGACATCATTCCGGTCATCAAGCCACTTGATGGCAGCGAACTGGATATCTCAGAAGCGGCATACACCGAAAAAGGCGTCCTGTTCGATTCAGGTGAATTCGACGGTCTGGAATTCCAAGCCGCTTTCGATGCCATTGCAGCGAAACTGGAAGCCGAAGGCAAAGGCGTGAAAACCGTCAACTTCCGTCTACGTGACTGGGGCGTGTCTCGTCAACGTTACTGGGGCGCACCAATTCCAATGGTGACCACAGAAGACGGCGTTGTGCACCCAGTACCCGCCGACCAACTGCCAGTGATTCTGCCAGAAGATGTGGTCATGGATGGCGTGACCAGCCCAATCAAAGCCGATAAAGCGTGGGCAGAAACCACCTTTAATGGCGAACCAGCACTGCGTGAAACCGATACTTTCGATACCTTCATGGAATCGTCTTGGTACTACGCACGTTACTGTTCTCCACAAGCAGACGACATTCTGGATCCAGAAAAAGCCAACTACTGGCTGCCCGTAGACCAATACATCGGCGGTATCGAGCACGCGTGTATGCACCTGCTTTACTCACGCTTCTTCCACAAATTGCTGCGTGATGCTGGTTATGTGACGTCTGACGAACCGTTCAAACAACTGCTGTGTCAAGGTATGGTTCTGGCTGACGCCTTCTACTACACCAACGACAAAGGCGGGAAAGAGTGGGTATCTCCGACCGAAGTGAAAGTTGAGCGTGACGGTAAAGGCCGTATCACCACAGCGGTTGATTCACACGGTCGCAGCGTTGAACACTCAGGCATGATCAAAATGTCTAAGTCGAAAAACAACGGGATCGACCCACAAGAGATGGTCGACAAATACGGTGCCGACACCGTCCGTCTGTTCATGATGTTTGCATCACCAGCCGATATGACGCTGGAATGGCAAGAGTCTGGCGTGGAAGGAGCAAATCGCTTCCTGAAACGTGTGTGGAAACTGGTTCGTGAACATACCGAAAAAGGTGAAGCAACTGCAGTGGATACTGCTGCACTGACTGGTGATCAAAAAGCGCTACGTCGTGACGTTCACAAAACCATCGCGAAAGTGACCGATGACATTGCTCGTCGTCAAACCTTCAACACCGCGATTGCGGCTGTGATGGAACTGATGAACAAACTGGGCAAAGCACCACAAGACGATGCGCAAGATCGTGCGATTTTGGACGAAGCCCTGAAAGCGATCACCGTGATGCTCTACCCAATCGCGCCACACATCTGTTTTGAAATGTGGAACGCGCTGGGTCAAGCCAACATCGACAGCGCAAGCTGGCCAATGTTTGATGAAGCCGCACTGGTTGAAGACGAGAAACTGATCGTCCTTCAAGTGAACGGCAAGCTACGTGGCAAACTGACTGTCGCAGCGGACGCAACCAAAGAACAGGTTGAAGCGCTGGGTCTGAACGATGAAAACGTGCTGAAATTCACCGATGGCCTCACCATCCGCAAAGTCATCTATGTTCCAGGAAAACTGCTTAACATCGTGGCGAACTAATTCCGTATTTTACGGTCATTAAACAGGGCCTTGCGCCCTGTTTACTTATCTCAGTTTATCGCTGTGGTGAACTGAGATAAGTAAACCCAATTCATGAGAACAGAGCCCCATGCGTTTGACACTGCCTTCCACGTTCCAATTATCACTGGTTATCCTGACCGCCACCCTACTTAGTGCCTGCGGTTTCCATCTCCGTGGTGATTATGATATCCCGGAAGAGTTGAGCACCATGTCGCTCACCAGTTACGACCAATACAGCAGCTTCACCCGTTTTGTGAAAGGCCAACTGCGCCTCAACGAAATCAAATTGGTTGAACCTGCGGAAAATGTACCTAACCTGCATCTGGTGAGCGAAAGTATCAGCGAACGCACCCTGTCGTTGTATCAAAATGCGCGCGCCGCAGAAAAAGAACTGACATTCCGCGCGTCTTACCGAGTGACCATTCCCGAGTTGGGCGATAAAACTTTCTCCACCAGCGTGACGCGCAGTTACTTGGACAACCCACTGACAGCACTGGCAAAATCCGTGGAACGCGACATGATTGAAGACGAAATGCGCAAACTGGCTGCAAGCCAAATCATTCGTCAAATGGCCCGTCTAAAAGCCTCCATTCAAGAAGGAACCATGGACAGTGCCGACGCTCTTCAGCCAAACAACACGAAATCTGGCTACAAAATCGACACCATTGAAGAGCGCGTGGCACCTTCCTCCAACAGTATCGAGACGCAGTAGGCCTTGCGATGAGACTCTATGCTGACAAACTGGTCGAAGCGCTCAACCGAGCGCTGCTGCCCGTTTACCTGGTGTTTGGTAATGAGCCCCTGCTGATCCAAGAATCACGCAGCGCCATTGAGCGCAAAGCCCGTGAACAGGGCTTTGAAGAAAAACACCATTTCAATGTGGATGCCAGCCTCGATTGGCATGAGGTCTATGACTGCTGCCAGTCCATGAGCCTGTTTTCCAGCCGCCAAGTGATCGAGCTGGAAATTCCAGAAGCGGGCATCAATGCCGCTATCGGCAAAGAACTGACCAAGCTCGCGCAAACCCTCAATCCGGACATTTTGCTGCTGATCGTTGGTGCCAAACTGACCAAAGCGCAAGAAAACACCGCATGGTTTAAAGCCCTGATGGCTGAAGGATGTCTGGTCAACTGCTTAACCCCCGACATCAGTCGCCTGCCACAATTTGTCGCCGCCCGTTGCCGCGCGCTGGGACTCTCCCCTGATGCCGAAGCGATTCAAATGCTGGCACAGTGGCATGAAGGTAACCTGTTTGCCCTCGCCCAGAGCTTAGAAAAGCTCGCACTGCTTTATCCCGATGGTCAACTGACGTTGATTCGACTGGAAGAGTCACTGAGTCGCAACAACCACTACACGCCATTTCATTGGGTCGATGCCCTACTCGAAGGCAAAGCCAATCGCGCGCAACGCATTTTACGTCAACTGGCTGCCGAGGATGTGGAACCGATTATTCTGATGCGCACCGCGCAAAAAGAGCTGGTGCAACTGCTACATATGCGCGTGGCAATGAATCATCAACCGCTGGGCGCCATCTTTGAAAAACACCGCGTCTGGCAGAACAAACGCCCACTCTATTCCGCAGCGTTACAACGCCTGTCCATTCAGCGCTTACACCACTTAGTGCAATTGCTTGCTCAAAGTGAAATTGTGGCAAAAACTCAGTATGAGCAATCGCCTTGGCCATTGCTGCAGCAGTTAAGCCTCGAATGTTGTGTGGCACAGGCAAACTTACCGTTGCCAGCCTAAAAGCGTGATATACTGCCGCGCTTTGACCCAATCATTTTTATATTAGATATCTCAGAGGACATCCCCTTGCAACGCGAAGAATTAAAAGACTTTCTTGCAGACAAAGCCGACGACATGAAAGCGGTAGACATCGTCACCCTAGACGTTCAAGGCAAATCCAGCGTCACCGATTACATGATCATCTGTACTGGCACGTCCAAGCGACACGTTTCATCGATTGCCGATCATGTCGCGAGTGAAGCGAAAAAAGCCGGTGTGGATCCACTGGGCATGAATGGCGAAAACGAAGGTGAATGGGTTGTGGTCGATCTCGGCACCACCATGCTGCACGTGATGCAGGAAGAACATCGCGCGATGTATCAGCTGGAAAAACTCTGGGGCTAAGCGTGAAAATTCAACTGATTGCCGTCGGCACGAAAATGCCAAAGTGGGTGGAAGAAGGTTTTCAGGAATACCGTCGCCGCTTTCCACATGATATGCCACTGGAGCTGATTGAAATTTCGGCCGGCAAACGCGGTAAAAACGCCGACATTGCAAGAATTCTGCAAAAAGAAGGCGAAGCCATGCTGGCTGCCGTGCCCAAAGGCAACCGAATTGTGACGCTCGATATTCCTGGCAAACGTTGGGATACCGAACAGCTTGCCGAACAGCTGGAAAGCTGGAAAATGGATGCACGTGATGTGTCCATTTTGATTGGCGGACCGGAAGGTCTGGCACCGGCTTGCAAAGCGGCCGCGGAACAGAGCTGGTCGCTGTCACCACTGACACTGCCTCATCCGTTGGTGCGCGTCGTGATGGCAGAGAGCCTGTACCGAGCGTGGAGCATTACAGCCAATCACCCTTATCACCGAGAATAGACCCTGATGTTACGTAAGCGTAGCCCCATTCGAGACTACTTGGCTGAAGCGCGGTTATTCCGTAACCGCGCTGTGGTGTCTTTTATCGCCATTGTTTTGATGATGGGCATTCTGCTCGCCAACCTGTACAACATTCAGGTGAACCAGTATCAAGACTACAAAACTCGTTCAAACGACAACCGAATTAAAGTCGTCCCTATCGCGCCCAATCGCGGCCTCATCTATGATCGAAACGGGATTCTTCTGGCCGAAAACCGCCCGGTTTTTAACTTAGAAATCACACCAGAAAAAGTTAAAAACATGGACGAGACCATCGCCCGTTTACAACAGATTTTAACCATCACGCCAGATCAAATTGCTGCCTTTGATAAAGAACGCCGCCAAACCCGTCGCTTCAATTCTGTGCCGATTCTCACGCAGTTGAATGAAGAAGACGTCGCCAAGTTCTCCGTTCAGCAACACAAGTTTCCCGGCGTATCGGTCACTGCCAACCTCAAGCGCTACTACCCATATGGCGAGGTGTTGACCCACGTGATCGGCTATGTGTCGCGCATCAATGACCGCGATATCGAACGCTTGGTGCGTGAAGGCAAAGAAGCCAATTACCAAGCCACACGCGACATCGGCAAACTGGGTATCGAACGCTACTACGAAGATTTATTGCACGGTGAAGCTGGCTACCAAGAAGTGGAAGTCAACAGCCGCGGGCGCGTGATCCGTACGCTGAAATATGTGCCGCCTACTCCGGGCAAAGACATCGTGCTCAACCTCGACATCAACCTGCAGCTGTACGTGCACAACCTACTCAATGGTCGCCGAGGTTCGGCGGTGGTGCTCGATCCAAAAGATAACGGCGTACTGGCGATGGTATCGAGCCCAAGCTACGATCCCAATGCCTTTGTGCACGGTATTTCTGGCAAAGATTACAATGCACTGCTCAACGACAAAGATCGCCCACTGGTTAACCGGACCACGCTGGGTATTTACCCTCCGGGTTCAACGGTAAAACCATTTATTGCGGTTTCCGCACTGGAAGAAGGCGTCATTACGCCCAATACCACGCGTAACGATCCGGGCTACTGGCGCATTCCAAATTCCAAAACCCGCCCATTCCGCGACTGGTTGCGTTGGGGCCATGGCCGAGTCGACATCATCAAAGCGCTGGAAGAATCGGTGGATACCTTCTTCTATCAAATCGCTTATGACATGGGCATCGACCGCTTGTCGGAATGGATGATGAAGTTTGGCTTTGGAGATTACACCGGCATTGATATTTCGGAAGAGAGCAAAGCCAACATGCCAACCCGCGACTGGAAAATGGCGCGTCACCGCACCCCTTGGTATCAGGGCGATACCATTCCGGTCGGTATCGGCCAAGGGTACTGGACGGCCACGCCAATGCAGCTTGCCAAGGCAACATCGGTTCTGGTGCATCACGGCCAAGTGATTGCGCCGCACTTGTTGCGCTCTACCATTAACAACGGTGAAGAATTCTCCACCCAAAAAGAGACCGAATACGTAACGTACCCGCCGATCACAGGCGTGCCCGACAAGTACTGGGACATGGCGATCGAAGGGATGTATCTGGTGAACCATGGTAAACGCGGCACCGCGCGACGCGCATTCCAAGGGCTGCAGTACAAAAGCGCCGGTAAATCCGGTACAGCGCAGGTGTTTGGCTTGGCTGAAGGACAGGAATACAACGCCGAAGAACTGGCGGAACACCTACGTGACCACGCGCTGTTTACCGGGTTTGCACCGGTGGATGATCCGCAAGCGATTGTCACCATCGTGCTGGAAAACGCCGGTGGTGGGTCGAGCAACGGCGCACCCGTGGTCAGACAAATCTTTGACCGCGTCATTCTGGGCAAAAAAGAGGCTGACAAATAATGAAAATGGATCCCTCTACCGGTCAGAACCGGGCGTTCTTTGAACGATTACACATCGACCTGCCGTTGCTGCTTGGTTTATTGGTTGTGATGGGCTTTGGCCTGGTGGTGATGTACAGCGCCAGTGGCCAAAGTTTAGCGATGATGGATCGCCAAGCGATGCGCATGGTTTTGGCGCTCGCGGTCATGATTGGCTTGGCGCAGTTACCACCACGCACTTATGAACGCTTGGCGCCCGCCCTATTTTTCGTCGGTGTCGCGCTTTTGCTGGGCGTGCTGCTGTTTGGTGAAATCTCAAAAGGCGCGCAGCGCTGGTTGAACTTGGGCTTTGTCCGTTTTCAGCCATCGGAACTGTTGAAACTGGCGGTACCGCTGATGGTGGCACGCTACATTGGTAAGCGCCCGCTGCCGCCGAGTTTCCAAACCTTGGTTATTTCTTTGGTGATGGTGTTCGTCCCGACTATTTTGATTGCCAAGCAGCCTGACCTCGGTACCTCCATTCTGATTGCCGCCTCAGGGATTTTCGTGATTTTCTTGGCCGGCATCAGTTGGAAGATTATCATCGCCGCCGCCATGGCGGTTGGCGCCTTTATTCCGGTGCTGTGGTATTTCCTGATGCACGAATACCAAAAAACGCGTGTGCGCACCCTGTTCAATCCGGAATCGGATCCCTTGGGCGCCGGGTATCACATCATTCAGAGTAAAATTGCCATTGGTTCAGGCGGTATCGCCGGCAAAGGGTGGTTACACGGCACGCAATCCAACCTAGAATTTCTTCCAGAGCGACATACTGACTTTATCTTTGCAGTCATCGCGGAAGAATGGGGCATGATAGGCATTCTTGCACTGCTGACAGTGTATCTGTTTATCATTGGCCGGGGCTTGTACCTCGCCAGCAACGCACAAACTGCATTTGGCCGCATGATGGCGGGCAGTATCGTGCTGAGTTTCTTTGTTTACGTGTTTGTTAACATTGGGATGGTGAGCGGTATTTTGCCGGTAGTGGGTGTGCCACTTCCATTGATCAGTTATGGCGGTACGTCTATGGTTACCCTCATGGCCGGGTTTGGCATTCTGATGTCTATCCACACCCATAGAAAAGCGTTTTCAAAGGCAAACTAATTCATGAAGCAATCCACGCTCCTATTCAGCGTATGCACCGTTGCCATTCTGGCCGGGTGTAGTTCGTCTTCCGGTCGCTATGACATCAAAGATGATGTGGCGCCGAAGGCTCCGATTTCGGTCGAACACATTGAAGATGCGCATCCGCAGTACGAACCTCATAGTTTGGGTGGAAACAAAGATTACACGTTACGCGGCCAGAATTACCAAATCGTCAAAAACACCACGGATTTCAAAGAGCGTGGTCAAGCGTCTTGGTATGGCAAGAAGTTTCATGGCCATCAGACGTCTAACGGCGAAATCTACGACATGTACTCGATGACCGCCGCTCACAAAACATTGCCGCTGCCGTCTTACGTCAAAGTCACCAACTTGGATAATGGCAAATCAACCGTGGTTCGCGTTAACGACCGCGGGCCATTCCATGATGGGCGTATCATTGATTTAAGTTATGCAGCGGCGTATAAACTGGGCGTCGTTCAGACCGGAACGGCCAACGTTGAAATCGAAGCCATTCAGGTCACACAACCGACCAACGTCAAGCCTAAAGCCGGCGCGCCTCAATACATCATTCAGGTGGCATCTTCGCAACATGAAGAAAGAGTTCGAACTTTAGCGCAAAACCTTGGTCAAAGCTTATCGGTGCAAAGTTTTGTTGAGAGTGTTAACCGTAGTCACCGGCTCTTTCTAGGGCCATTCAGTGATTACACCCTGACGCAGGACACCTTGGAAAAGGTGAAAGCGATGGGATATGACACCGCTTTTATAAAAAAGCACCCCGTCACGCAATGATGACCACTCAAACCCGACCAGCCAAGCATTCGGGTCTGGTTTGAGAAGTCGTTTCTGTTAAGATATTGGACAATTAAATACACTATTCGCATTCATCATGAAAAAAAGCATCCTAAATTCTGTTTTAGCGTCTTCCATTGCGCTTTCCGCTACTTTCTCAACCGCGGCCCTCGCTTCTCCTGTCGTAATTCCAGATGCGCCACAGATCGCTGCGAAAGGTTTTGTACTGATTGACTACCATTCAGGCAAAGTTCTTGCCGAGAAAGAAATGCACACCAAACTGTCGCCAGCCAGCTTGACCAAAATGATGACCAGCTATGTCATCGGTCAAGAACTGAAGCGCGGCAACATCACGAACGATGACGACGTGACCATCAGCCGCAACGCATGGGCGAAGAACTTCCCTGATTCTTCAAAAATGTTCATCGAAGTGGGCACCACGGTGAAAGTGCGTGACCTGAACCAAGGCATCATCGTCCAATCCGGTAACGATGCGTGTGTGGCCATGGCTGAACACATTGCCGGTTCTGAAGACGCCTTTGTTGATCTAATGAACGCATGGGCCGATACGCTGGGCATGCAAGAAACGCATTTTGCAAACGTCCACGGGCTTGATGACCCGAACTTGTACTCAACGCCATACGACATGGCACTGCTGGGCCAAGCGCTGATCCGCGACGTGCCAGACGAGTATAAGATTTACTCACAACAAAAATTCACCTACAACGGCATTACGCAATACAACCGTAACGGACTGCTGTGGGATAAAAGCATGAACGTGGACGGCATCAAAACCGGTCACACCAGCAATGCTGGTTACAGCTTGGTGAGCTCTGCCACTGAAGGGAAGATGCGTCTGATCGCGGTTGTGATGGGCACCAAAGACATGAACGCGCGTAAATCAGAAAGCAAAAAACTGCTGAGTTACGGCTTCCGTTTCTTTGAAACCGTGGCGCCACACAAAGCGGGTGAAACCTTCGTTGATGAGAAAATCTGGATGGGCGACAAGTCAACAGTTGCTCTGGGTGTAGACGAAGACACCTATGTGACACTGCCTCGCGGCCAAGCCAAAGATCTAACTGCAAGCTTTGTCCTTGAAAAAGAGCTAAAAGCCCCAATTAAGAAAGGTGATGTGGTTGGTAAACTGTATTACCAGCTGAACGGCGAAGATGTGGCTCAATACCCGCTGATGGCATTAGAAGATGTTGAAGAAGGCAGCATGTTCAGCCGTCTGTGGGACTACATTGTTCTACTGTTCAAAGGCTTATTCTGATCCCTATCCGATCAGTAAAAAAAGCCGCCTTGTGCGGCTTTTTTGTTCACTTGAGATCCCATTCGATTGACTGTACTATTCGTCACCGTTTGATCGAATGCCCAACTTGGAGTTTCCAATATGTTAACCATCAACTCTGATGCAAAATTGAAAGACCTGCTTGAGTTCCCGTGCTCGTTCACTTACAAAGTGATGGGCCACGCGAAACCGGAATTGCCAGAGCTTGTGTTGGAAGTGATTCAGCGCCATGCTCCAGGTGACTACAGCCCACGCGTGAAACCTAGTGGCAAAGGGAACTACCACTCGGTATCCATCACCATTACTGCAACGTCGATTGACCAGGTCGAAGTCCTTTACAAAGAACTCGGCGATATCGAAATCGTTCGCATGGTGCTGTAAGTCTCGTTTATCTACAAATATTTGATTTATTCAAAATTTTTTGAAAGCAGCCTTGTGCTGCTTTTTGTTTATTTATCAAAAAGTTAAAATAGTGACACAAAACTTAAGGACAAAAAGTTAACCGCCATGAGTAGTTCAAATAGCTCAAGACGTTTATAATCCAAACACTTTATATATCACTGACGGACTTTGATGATGGATAACCAGCTTGTTGTCAGACGATTAGGTCGACAGGATTACCATCCTGTTTGGCAAGCCATGCACGACTTTACCGACCAGCGTAATGACACCACACGCGATGAAGTGTGGCTTGTGGAACATAATCCCGTATTTACTCAGGGTCAGGCCGGTAAAGCGGAGCACCTTCTCAATACGGGCGACATTCCGGTGGTACAAAGTGACCGGGGCGGGCAAGTCACCTATCATGGTCCAGGTCAGATCGTGGCCTACTTTTTAATTAATCTGCGCCGCAAAAAACTCGGCGTTCGCGAGCTTGTCACGGATATTGAGAACCTCGTAATTAACACGCTAAACGCTTACAATATCGACGCTGCCGCACGCCCGGACGCGCCTGGCGTTTATGTCGAAGGCAAGAAAATCTGCTCACTCGGCCTGCGAATTCGCAAAGGCTGCTCATTCCATGGTTTAGCGCTCAACGTCAACATGGATCTCTCCCCATTCCTGCGCATCAACCCATGCGGTTATCAAGGGATGGAGATGGTACAAGTGAGCGATTTAGGCGGCCCGGCACGTATAGAAGATGTCGAGCAACAACTCATAAAAGAACTCGTCAGCCTGTTTGGTTACGAGGAAGTAGAATTCAGCACAGAAGCACCTGTCATAGGTAAATAGAGCATGAGCAAACCGATCCAAATGGAAAAAGGCGTGAAATACCGTGACGCCGATAAAATGGCATTAATTCCTGTAAAAAATATGCCAGCAGAACAGAAACAAGTGCTGCGTAAGCCGGAATGGATGAAAATCAAACTGCCAGCAGACAGCCAACGCATTCAAGACATCAAATCGGCAATGCGTAAAAACAACCTGCACTCCGTGTGTGAGGAGGCGTCTTGCCCGAACCTGGCCGAATGTTTCAACCACGGCACTGCAACCTTTATGATTCTGGGTGCCATCTGTACCCGCCGCTGCCCATTCTGTGACGTTGCCCATGGTCGCCCACTGACACCCGATGCCCAAGAGCCACAAAAACTGGCGCAAACCATCAAAGACATGAAATTGAAATACGTGGTGATCACCTCGGTTGACCGAGATGACCTGCGTGATGGTGGTGCGCAGCACTTCGCCGACTGTAACCGCGAAATTCGTGCCCTGAACCCAGAGATTCGTATCGAAACCTTGGTGCCAGATTTCCGTGGTCGTATGGACGTGGCGCTGGATCTGCTCAAAGACAACCCGCCAGACGTATTTAACCACAACTTGGAAACAGCGCCGCGCTTGTACCGCAAAGCTCGCCCGGGTGCGAACTACAAATGGTCACTGGAACTGCTACAAAAATTTAAAGAGATGCACCCAAATGTTCCCACCAAGTCAGGCCTGATGATGGGCTTGGGTGAAACCAAAGAAGAGATTGTGGAAGTGTTGAAAGATCTACGCGCGCATGGCGTAACCATGCTGACGCTGGGTCAATACTTGGCACCAAGCCGTCACCACTTGCCCGTTGAGCGCTACGTGCCACCTTCAGAATTCGATGAACTGAAAGACATCGCGCTGGAACTCGGCTTCACTCACGCCGCTTGTGGTCCTTTTGTGCGTTCGTCTTACCATGCCGATTTGCAAGCCAAAGGGATGGAAGTGAAGTAATCACGCCCAACACGACAAAGCCGGCCCAGTGCCGGCTTTGTTTTTATGTGCCCCGCCAATCAAGGGGACTCGGCCTATCGAGTATCGCTCTGTCAGAAATACGCAACGTGATGCAATTACGACGCCGATGGGCTTGAGCTTGCTAGGCAAAATAGTCTAAACTTTCCGCTATCTATTTCCGAACTATTTGCTTGAACGAACAATTTGCTTGAACAGGTAGCGCGGTCATATGCTCCCGCATCATAAGGATCACTCGAATGAAAAAACTGAGCCTACTGGCCATGATGGCAGTGGCGATCGCGTCAGGTTGTGCATCGAACACCAAACAGGATAATTTCCGCGAAGCCTCTTTTGAACTGTGCAACACCGAAGTGAACATTTACTCGGTCAGCGACGATGGCAAAGTCCGCATCGTGTGCGCCGACGGGTCGAAATTCGCCCTGCAAAGTGAAAGCACACTGCAAACCATGCGCGATATCAACATCGATTACTGTGACGGTGAAGGATTGGGCAAATTCAGTGAGAGCAACAGCTACTACCTGTTTAAATGCAAATCAGGCACTTTGCTCAGCATCGCTAAATAATCAGATTTGATGACATTCTTATAAACGGTCATCCATTAAAAAGGCCTGCAATCTATGCAGGCCTTTTTCGTCACAAGAGAACGCTTATGCGTACACTGGCAGACGTTTACAGATATCCAGAACTTTCTGTTTGGTTGCATCAATCACCGCTTGGTCATTGATGTTGTCCAGAACGTCACACATCCAGTTCGCCAGCGTTTTCGCATCGTCTTCAGTGAAGCCACGACGCGTGATCGCAGGCGTACCGACACGAATACCAGACGTCACGAATGGGCTACGTGGATCGTTCGGTACTGAGTTTTTATTCACGGTAATGTTCGCAGCACCCAGCGCGGCATCTGCTTCTTTACCGGTGATGTCTTTGTCGATCAGGTCAACCAGGAACAGGTGGTTTTCAGTACCGTTGGAAACAATTTTGTAGCCGCGTTCTTGGAACTGAGCCACCATTGCTTTGGCGTTCTTCACCACACGCTCTTGATACGCTTTGAATTCAGGTTCCATCGCTTCTTTGAACGCCACCGCTTTACCCGCGATCACGTGCATCAGAGGACCACCTTGGCCGCCAGGGAATACAGCTGAGTTCAGCTTCTTGTACATCTCTTCGCCAGCGTTCGACAGGATCAGGCCACCGCGTGGACCGGCCAACGTTTTGTGCGTGGTTGTTGTGACAACGTGTGCGTGTGGGATTGGCGTTGGGTAAACACCCGCAGCGATCAGGCCCGCAACGTGCGCCATGTCAACGAACAGGTACGCGTCTACTTTGTCTGCGATTTCACGCATGCGTTTCCAATCAACGATTTGCGAGTACGCTGAGAAACCACCGATGATCATCTTTGGTTTGTGCTCAAGTGCGAGCGCTTCCATTTCGTCGTAGTTGATTTGGCCCGCTTCATCGATGCCGTAAGGAATCACATTGTAGTGTTTACCAGAGAAGTTCACTGGTGAACCGTGCGTCAGGTGACCACCGTGTGCCAGGCTCATACCCAGAACCGTGTCGCCAGGATTCAGCAGTGCCATGTACACAGCGCTGTTGGCTTGAGAACCAGAGTGTGGCTGTACGTTTGCGTATTCACAACCAAACAGTTGGCACGCACGGTCGATTGCCAGAGATTCAGCTTTGTCGACGTACTCACAGCCGCCGTAGTAACGCTTGCCTGGGTAACCTTCAGCGTATTTGTTGGTCAGCTGAGAGCCTTGCGCTTCCATCACACGTGGGCTGGTGTAGTTTTCTGAAGCGATAAGCTCAATGTGTTCCTCTTGGCGAAGAGTTTCTTCTTGGATTGCTGCGAATAGCTCCGCATCGTAATCAGCGATGTTCATATCACGCTTTAGCATCTGTATCTCCTGACTCAGATTTATCTGAAATTAGCAAAAAACCACACAATGACCCAACGCAAACGTTTTCGTCACCTCTTTGGCGCGCATTCTACATAATTTGATCTTTATCATAAAGCCCAAATTGAAGAAAATATCATGCAGTTTTTTCATAGTGACTGACGAAGTATTTCATCCCGAAGGGTTCAGGCTGATCCGACCTCATCTTGGTGTCAATTTGATGCTTTACACCCTGTAAAGCGGCAATTACATAGGTTTACCTCAAATTCGCCTCGCGAGCTACCGAAAATGTCCGCTTTTCATTACTATGCGCGCCATTCTCAGCCTTTAAAATATTGATTGATGGAAAAACACACACGCAAAGAGGACTGGATTGCGATCCTGACTGGAACCTTCTTGGTCGCACAAGGCGTCTTCTTTCTTCAGGCCGGTCAATTACTGACGGGCGGTACAGCGGGCCTCGCGCTGCTGATGACTCATTTTCTGCCTTGGTCTTTTGGTTGGCTCTATTTTATTGCCAACTGCCCGTTCTATTTATTGGCGTGGAAACGCTTTGGGCATCATTTCGCGATCAACAGTGCAATTTCCGGTGCTTTAGTCTCGCTGTTTACCGATCATCTGGCGATGTTCATCACTTTTGACAACGTCAATGACGTGTATTGCGCGTTGGCCGGAGGTCTGTTGATGGGATTAGGGATGCTGATCCTATTCCGCCATCGCTCCAGTTTAGGCGGTTTCAACGTATTGTGTCTGTTCATTCAGGACAAATTCGGCCTCTCCGTGGGCAAAAGCCAAATGGCCATCGATTGCTTGATCCTGTTGGTGTCGTTTTTCTTTGTATCCCCGTGGACGATTCTGCTGTCGATTTTTGGGGCCATCGCGCTCAATCTGGTATTGGCGATGAACCATAAACCCACCCGCTATACCGTCACCTATCATCGCTGAGCCGCGTAAAAGGCACAAAAAAGCCCGCCGAAGCGGGCTTTTTGCTATTCGTGAGTCTGTCGCGACTGAACATCGTAGCCCAGTTCGCGATGCAGCTCGGCTTCGACGTGACCCGGCGCCTGCGTCGAGCGCGAGATCAACTGATACATCGCCGGAATCACAAACAGCGTGACCAAGGTCGAAAAGCCCATGCCAAAGAAAATCACTGTCCCGACTGACACGCGGCTTTCATAGCCCGCGCCCGTGGAGAGGATCAGCGGCACTGACCCGGCCAGCGTGGTAAACGCCGTCATCAGAATCGGACGCAACCGGCGCGCGGACGCATCGACAATCGCAGTTTCAAACGCCAAGCCGCGGTCACGTAACTGGTTGGCAAACTCGACGATCAAAATACCGTTTTTGGTCACCATCCCAATCAACATGATCATGCCAATTTGGCTGTAGATATTCATGCCTTGCCCCATCAAGTACAAGCCAATAAACCCGCCAAATACGCCCATGGGCACGGTAAACATCACCACCAAGGGGTTAATGAAGCTTTCAAACTGCGCCGCCAACACCAAATAAGCCACCAGCAATGCGAGCGCAAACACAATCGCCACACTCGACTGGTTCTCTTTGAAATCTTTCGACTCACCGGAGTAGCTCACCGACACATCACTCGGCAGCATCTCCAGCGCTTTCTGATCCAAGAAATCCAGCGCTTGCCCTAAGGTGTACCCATCCGCAAGGCTGGCGGTAATGGTGATCGCCTTTTGCTTGTTGTAGTGTGCCAAACGAATCGACGAGGCCACTTCCTCAATCTTGGTTACCGTATCAAGCGTCACCAGATCGCCAGACGACGTGCGCATGTATATCTGCGTCAGATCCGCAGCATTATTAAAGCTGTTTTCATCTCCGCGCAGGTACACATCGTACTCTTCCCCTCGGTCAACGAATGTCGTCACGCTTTTACCGCCCAGCATCACTTCCAACGTATCAGAGATATCTTGCACGCTGATGCCGAGTTCCGCTGCCCGCTGACGGTCCACCGTCACCACCAACTCTGGCGTTTTTTCCGAGTAGTTGATATCCACGCCCGTCATCATCGGCGATTGAGCGGCTTCCGCTTCCAGCAGTTCTGCCCAATGTCTCAACTCCACATAATCCGAGCCCCCCAGCACAAACTGCACCGGTTCATTGGATCCGCCACGAAAACCGGGCATAAACGGAATCACACGCACATCAGGAATGCCCGTCAGCACTTTGCGCACTTGTCCCAGCGCATCCTGAGCGGTGATGCTGCGATCGTTCCAGTCGTCGAGAATCATGATCACAAAGCCGGTTTGGTCGCCCGCACTGCCTCCAAACGCAGGCGACTGAATGCTGAACGACTTCAAAAAGCCTTGCCCCAGCAGCGGCATCAAACGCTCTTCCACCAAATCCATATTGGCCGACATGCGGTTGTAACTGGTTGCATCAGCGCCACGCACAAACGCAAAGATCACGCCGCGGTCTTCCGATGGCGTGAGTTGCGCCGGCACACTTTGATTCAAACCGTAACTGCCACCGATACATGCCAAAATCACCACGGGCGCCGCCCATTTCCAATGCAGCGCTTTTTTCAGCGCCGCGCGATAGCCGCTTTCTAATTTGCCGAATAGAAAATCGACCGCGTTGTTGAAACGGTTCGGTTTCACATGGGCTTTGAGAATTTTGCTACTCAGCACAGGCGTTAGCGTCAGCGCAATCAAGGATGAGAAAATCACCGCCATCGCCAGCAATACCGAGAACTCGGTAAACAACAAGCCGACCATGCCGTCCATAAACGAAATCGGCAGAAACACCATCACCAACACCAAGGTGGTGGCAATCACGGCAAAGCCTACTTCGCGCGCGCCTTTATAGGCTGCCATCAGTGGCTTTTCACCCTGTTCGATATGGTGATAAATGTTTTCCATCACCACAATGGCATCATCGACCACCAAACCAATCGACAGGATCAGCGCCATCAGCGTGATCAGGTTGATGGAAAATCCGAGGTAATACGCGGCAATAAAGGAGGAAATCAGGGACACCGGCACAGTAATCGCCGGGATGATGGTGGCGCGGGCTTGACCGATAAAAATATACAACACCAAGATCACCAGACCGCCGGTGATAAACAGCGTGCTGTAGACCTCTTTGATCGAACGTTCAATAAACACAGTGGAATCGTAGTCGATCGCCAGACGCGTCCCCTCAGGCAAGAATTTTTGAATCTGATCCACTTCCTGATGCACGCGTTTCGCCACATCCAAAGGGTTTGCATCCGACTGCGGCACAATACCCATGCTCACATTGACCACTCCGTCACTTTTGAAGGTCGAGTTCTCGTTCTCAGCCCCAATGAAGACATCAGCCACATCTTTGAGATAAATCGGCGTGCGATCGCTGGCGTGTTTCACCACCAGATATTGAAAATCCTCAGGTGTGCGATAGGTACGCGCGGTGCGCACGGACATCACGGTGGAATCGTTGCGCACTTCTCCGCCTGGGCTTTCGATGTTTTCACGGCGCAACGCATCGGAAATATCCGATGTGGTCACACCCCGCCCCGCCATCAACTCCGGCTTGAGGCGCACGTACATCACTTTGTACAAACCGCCAGAAATATCAACCGAGCTCACGCCGGAAATCAGGCTAAACCGGTCAGAAAGCACACGTTCGATGTAATCGGTGAGCTGCGTGCGGTCCATGACCGAAGAGCTGAGGTTGATGTACACCGACGCTTCACCCGATCCATTGTTTTTGAATACCTGCGGATCGTCCGCCGCATCAGGCAGGTTGCGCTGCGCTCTTGCGACCGCATCACGCACATCACTCACCCCTGTATTAAGGTCATAACCGAGCTCAAAGGTAATGGTGATCCGCGAACTGCCGTTTCGAGTGACGGAGGTGATCTCATCAATGCCACTGATCCCGGCCAGTTGGTCTTCCAACACCGAGGTGATCTGGTTTTCGATGATGATTGCGGATGCACCATCGTAACGCGTGGTGACGGAGACCACCGGACTTTCAATGTCCGGCATTTCACGAACCGACAATTTAGAAAAAGAGACGAAGCCAAACACACACAGCAACAAACTGAGCACGACAGCGGCCACCGGCCTTTTGACCGAGACATCAGACAACCACATTATTGCGCACCTTGTTCAATCGGCTGACCCGACGCGTTCACTTCTGTCACTGCCACACCGTCGCGCATATTCACAATGCCCTGCACCACAATGCGTTGACCAATTGCGAGGCCATCTTCAATCACAACTTCGTTCTCTATCCGGGCGCCCAAATGCACTTCCGTTCGCTGGGCGATACGATCGTCATTGACCACATAGACAAAACGCTTGGTGCCTGAGTATTCCAACGCTTGCACGGGAATGATGGGCGCGCTGATCGGCTCAAAGTCGAGTTTGGCGGAAATCAACATGCCCGGTTTGAGCAAACGCTCTTGATTACTAAAGTGAATACGGACGCGCAAGTTGAGCGTTTCTTGATTGATGCGCGAATCGATGCCAACCACTTTGCCTTCAAAGCTACGACCGGGCCATGCACCGGTTTGGCCTATCACCGTCATGCCGCGTTTAATCTTTGATAGGTAGCGCTCTGGCACTTGCAAATCCAACTGCATTAAAGACAGGTTATCTAGCGTCAGCAGGTCATTGCCTGCACTGACCATTTTGCCGCGGCTAAAATCGATGAATCCAACCGTGCCATCAAATGGTGCGGTAATCCGTAAATCGCCCAAATTGGCTTTGGCAGCATCGAGACGGGCTTGGGCAATTTCCACACTGGCTTTTTGTGCGTCGATTTCAGTTTGCGTGATCGCGTTGCGTTTCACCAACCGTTCAAACTCAGTCAGCTTGCGCTGCTCATCTCGCAGATAAGCATTGGCCTCATTCACCGCGGCGCGAATTTTGTCATCATTTAACTGCACGAGCAGTTGGCCTTTTCTCACCTGTTGATTGGCCTTGACCGCGATCACATCCACTTTACCGGAAACTTCCGAAGCGATATAAACCGATTGATCGGCTTTCAATTTTCCCACCAAAGACAGGGTTTGCGAAACTTGATGATTTTGTACAGGTTCGATCACCACGGGAATCGCTTTCGCAGCACCAGCGGCAAACGCCGACGGATAATAGAACGTTGCCGCCAGCGTCAAACAAAGAAGAGTCGTTTTTTTCATAATAAGGGTCAGAGAATAGGTCACTTTTTACATTGTAACCGTTAATCATTTTTTTGAACGTCAAGGAACGTAAAGATCAGAATGAAACTGTAAGTAACACTGTGATTTATTCCTACAAAACGGTAATTTATTGGCTTCTTTGACGAAAAAGACAGCATTCAATTCAAAAAGACAAAAAAAGGGTTTACAGAGGGAGCGAGTTTGATAAGATGCGCTCCGCACTTGAGTGATGCGTTGGGAAAACATCAGTTAAGTATAAAAAGCCCTGGAGGGGTTCCCGAGTGGCCAAAGGGAGCAGACTGTAAATCTGCCGGCTCCGCCTTCGATGGTTCGAATCCGTCCCCCTCCACCATATTCTTCTCGTGAGAGCATCAGCTGTCGTGAGAAACACTTGATTGATGCGTTGGGAAAACGTCAGTTAAGTATAAAAACCCCTTGGAGGGGTTCCCGAGTGGCCAAAGGGAGCAGACTGTAAATCTGCCGGCTCCGCCTTCGATGGTTCGAATCCGTCCCCCTCCACCATATTATTTCTTGTGACATGCTCATAAGAAAGCACTTGGAAAGCTGTGTTGGGAAAACACTTTCTAAGTATAAAAATCCCCTGGAGGGGTTCCCGAGTGGCCAAAGGGAGCAGACTGTAAATCTGCCGGCTCCGCCTTCGATGGTTCGAATCCGTCCCCCTCCACCATATACGAAAAGCCAGCTCATTGAGCTGGCTTTTTTGTTGCCTGTGATTTGACCATTTCAAACGCTTGAGATGCCTCCAACGTCATAGCAACCGCCCCATTATCCCTATCGCCCCTGTGTGATTACATTCACGTTTTGATAGTCATATTAGCTAATCTAGGAATATTTCCTATTCGGCTTAAGACAAGCTCTCATGTGACACACCAAGGCAATCCCTAGAATGATTTTCAGACAGTCAGTTCCTGTACTACCCCCTTTTTATTTTTGTACTTTCTGAAACGAGAATCTTCTATGCTAAATTTCCTCGAACAGGTACGTAAGCCAACTTTGGACTTACCCGTCGACGTCAGAAGAAAAATGTGGTTCAAACCGTTCATGCAGTCTTATCTGGTTGTATTTATCGGTTACATGACCATGTATCTGATTCGTAAAAACTTCAACGTTGCACAAAACGACATGATTTCAACCTACGGCCTCTCCATGACTGAGCTGGGGTTGATCGGTTTGGGCTTCTCCATCACATACGGCATTGGTAAAACCGTGGTGTCCTATTACGCCGATGGTAAAAACACCAAACAGTTCCTGCCGTTCATGCTGATCTTATCTGGCCTTGCGATGCTGGGCTTTAGCTTCAGCATGGGTGGCGGCAGCGTCAGTCTCTTCTTGATGATCGCGTTTTACGGCTTAAGTGGCTTTTTCCAAAGTACTGGCGGCCCATCAAGTTACTCAACCATCACCAAATGGACCCCGCGTAACAAGCGTGGCTCCTACCTTGGCTTGTGGAACATGTCACACAACGTTGGGGGCGCAGGCGCAGCAGGTGTCGCCTTATTCGGTGCCAACTATCTGTTTGATGGCCACGTGATCGGCATGTTTATTTTCCCATCAATCATTGCATTGATCGTCGGCTTCATCGGTTTACGCTACGGTAGCGACTCACCAGAGTCTTATGGTTTAGGTAAAGTAGAAGAGTTATTTGATGAAGCGATCAGCGAAGAAGACACCGCTGCAGAAGAAAACCACATGACCAAGCGCGAAATCTTTGTGGAATACGTCCTGAAAAACAAAGTGATCTGGTTACTGTGCTTTGCCAACATTTTCCTCTACATCGTACGTATCGGTATCGACCAGTGGTCAACCGTGTACGCTTATCAAGAGCTGGGCTTGTCCAAAGAAGCGGCTATTTCCGGTTTTACGTTGTTCGAAGTCGGTGCTCTGGTCGGCACCTTGATGTGGGGTTATCTGTCTGATCTCGCCAATGGACGTCGCGCTTTGGTTGCCTGTATTTCATTGGGATTAATCATCGTCTCATTGGAATTCTACCAACACGCCACCAGCGAGTTTATGTATCTGGCATCGCTGTTTGTGCTTGGCTTCTTGGTCTTTGGCCCTCAACTTCTGATTGGTGTTGCTGCAGTGGGCTTCGTACCGAAGAAAGCCATCTCTGTCGCCGATGGCGTGAAAGGGACATTTGCTTACCTGATCGGTGACAGCTTCGCGAAACTAGGTTTGGGCATGATCGCCGATGGCACCCCCATTTTTGGCCTGACGGGCTGGAAAGGTACCTTCGCCGCTTTGGATACATCAGCCTTTATCTGTATTGCGTTGCTGGTCTTCGTTGCCATTGCGGAAGAAAAGAAAATCCGCAAGCAGAAGAAACTATCTCTAGCGAACGCCGACGCTTAACGACATCATGCGCGCTCACAATGGGCGCGCATAACAACTCTTCTTTTTATCGTAAAAAAGCATACTCATTGTGCTTCTTGTCATTTCTCGTAAACTTACCCGCCTCTCTGTTCTGACCCACACTGGTGGCTACCATGATTAATGTTGTGCTTGTTGATGACCACGTCATCGTTCGTTCTGGCTTTGCTCAGCTTCTCAATTTGGAAAGTGACATTCAGATCGTCGGTGAATATGGCTCTGTCGCAGAAGCGCGTCGCCGCCTTCCCGGATGCCATGCTGATGTTGTCATTCTGGATATATCAATGCCCGACGAGAGCGGTTTAACGCTGATGGCCGAGATCCCATCCGCCATAGCTGTGGTGATGCTTAGCGTGCATGATTCGCCAGCGATGGTGGAAAAAGCATTGGAACTTGGCGCCCGAGGTTACCTTAGCAAACGCTGCAGCCCAGAAGAGTTGGTACAAGCCGTCAGAACCAGTGCCAATGGCGGCTGCTATCTTACCCCAGACATTGCCCTTCGTCTTGCCACCCCGAAGAAAGCCGCCGTCCAAGCCGATCAATTGACCAAACGCGAAAAAGAAGTCTGCCGCATGCTTGCTGAAGGATTGGACGTTAAAACAGTCGCCGCTCAATTGGGACTCAGCTACAAAACGGTTCACGTTCATCGCGCCAATGCCATGGACAAGCTTGGGGTCAAAAACAATGTCGAGTTGGCCAAACTATTCCCGGATGAACTCGTTTAATGCGTCACTATCTGCTGACTTCACTATGCGGCTTTTTCATGAGCTGCTGTGCTTGGTTCTGTTTGTGGGTGATCGCTTACTACTTTGTCAACGACCCTGAACTGGCAATTGTCTTTTTCCCCTTCGCGCTGCGTTTGGGTTTAGCCCTACACACTCGCAATTCATATTGGCCCGCGCTGTACGCTTCGGAATGGGTGTTAACCATTGCTCTGGCCGTGTTATTGGAACAACCTCAATGGTCGATGGTTCTACTTGCCAGTATATCTAGCCTGCCCGTCACTTGGTTTTTCAAACGCTATTATTATGGCGAACAGTGGCGCCGTTTGAGCGTCATGGGCGCGTTGATCCTACTCACGAGCCTGATTAACGTGCTTGCCATCAGTGCGCATGTGAGCTCGATTTATATGACTGGACTCGTCAGCATCACGGGGGGATTGATGTTAGTCCCCAGTTGTTATCTGCTCTGGAACTACCTCTTTCAGAGTGTCTGGATGCCACTGACCTCCAATTTGGTGACGCGCAAAATCGAATTTAAAGTTCGTCATATTCTGCTGTATAGCTCGTTGTTTATTGCCAGTATTTTGCTTCAAACCAGCTTACCCGATGAACTGCGGCGCTTCGCACCGTTTTGCCTCGCCATACCGATTATCCTGCTCGCGTTTCGATACGGTTGGCAAGGCGCGCTGTTGGCAACCCTACTCAACAGTGTGGCACTGATCGCAGCAAGAAGCGGTGTGTCCAATTTGGAGATTACCGATCTATTGTTGTCGTTAACTGCTCAAAGCCTAACCGGCATCCTGCTTGGCATGGCCGTTCAAAGGCAAAAAGATCTTAACCTGAAGCTACGCAGTGAGTTGACTCGCAACCAAAATTTGGCCCGTCAATTAATTACTGCTGAAGAGTCCGTACGTAAAGAGATTGCACGTGAATTGCACGATGAAATCGGTCAAAACATTACTGCAATTCGCACGCAAGCCAGCATCATCAAGCGCAGCGAGCCAGAAGCGCTCAGCTTTCATTGCGCTGACACGATTGAAAACTTATCGCTCAATGTATATGACACTACCAAAAGCTTGCTGACCAAACTCAGGCCCAAAACACTCGATGATTTAAACCTTACAGATGCCGTCGAGCAACTGGTACGCGAGATGGAGTTTGATGTGCAAGGCGTGGACATTCGCTTTGACTGGCAAGGTGACATTCACACCCTTAGCGATACCCTCAATGTCACACTGTTTCGACTGTGTCAGGAATCGCTCAACAATGCTTGCAAATACGCTCACGCAACTCGCATTCAAATACGTTTGGAAGTCCATGAGCATGTCAAATTGACCATTGCAGACAATGGCATTGGCTTCAAACTCGAAGAGTGCATGAAGGGCATGGGGCTGCGTGGTATGAAAGAACGAGTCCAAGCCCTTGGAGGCCGATTCCAGCTTCAGTCGATTCACGAACAATATCGAGGCACCCGTATCGATATTCAATTGCCGGTATTGTGAGGTTCTATGTTCGGATTTTTAAGTGCTAAAACATCACCGCGCCCCCTGAGCCAAACGCAGGTGAACCAAACCTATCACTATTGGCGATGGCATATCATGCTGGGGATGTATATCGGCTATGCTGGTTTCTACTTCACACGAAAAACCTTCAACTATGCGGCACCGGCAATTGTTGCCGATTTGGGGCTGGATAAAGGCGATTTGGGCCTCATTGGCACGCTGTTTTACATCACATACGGCTGCTCTAAGTTTCTGTCCGGCACGATCTCTGACCGTTCCAACCCACGTTTTTTTATGGGATTGGGCTTAATTGCAACAGGTCTGATTAACATCGCCTTTGGCTTTGCCAGTTCAGTGACAATATTTATGCTGCTGTGGATCCTCAACGCTTGGTTTCAAGGTTGGGGATGGCCCTCGTGCTCCAAATTGTTGACCACTTGGTATTCCCGCTCAGAACGCGGCTTTTGCTGGGCGCTGTGGAATACCGCCCATAACGTGGGTGGCGCGCTGATTCCCATCGTGGTCGGTTATCTTACGCTGCATTACAGTTGGCGACATGGCTTTGTTGTTCCTGGCATCACCGGCGTGGTGATCGGTCTGTTTCTCTGTTGGCGGCTGCGAGATCGCCCGACCACATTGGGGCTGCCAAGTATTGGTCAGTGGCGCAATGATCCGCTAGAGAAAGCTCAGGAAAACGAAGGCCGTGGTCTCAGTTATCGCGAGATACTCAAAACCTATGTATTCAACAACAAATACATCTGGTTACTCGCCTTCAGTTATGTACTGGTTTACATCGTGCGTACCGCCATCAATGACTGGGGCAACCTCTATCTCACCGAACAACACCATTACACATTGATTGATGCCAATACGGCCGTATCACTGTTTGAAGTCGGCGGGTTTATCGGTTCACTAGTCGCGGGATGGGGGTCAGACCGTTTATTTGCCGGAAACCGTGGCCCCATGAACCTGTTGTTTGCTATCGGCATTTTTTTATCGGTCGCCGCCTTATGGCTGATGCCCGTGACCAATTTTGCATTTCAGGCGGCGGGATTGTTTGCGATCGGCTTCTTTGTGTTTGGACCACAAATGTTGATCGGCATGGCGGCGGCAGAGTGCTCGCATAAAGACTCTGCGGGCGCAGCAACCGGATTTGTAGGCCTGTTTGCTTATATGGGCGCAGCGTTGGCGGGTTACCCACTGGCCTTAGTGCTCGAGGCCTTTCATTGGAAAGGATTCTTCATTGTGATTTCCGTCTGCGCAGCCATCATCGGCTTACTGCTGTTGCCTTTCCTTCAAGCGCAATTTCCCAAGGAAAGCACCTCGGCAACCCCCGAACATCCTCACTAAAAAAAGCCCCGCATTGCGGGGCGTATCTCGGTTACATCTTATTGAGAAGATTCAATCAGGATGATGCGGGTTTCGTACGGCCGAAGGATCTGATGAACTGACACATGTTGCTCTGTGATGCCGGCATAGTTGCCGAGTAGATAACGGGCTTGGCTGACATCCAGCTCAGCGGGCAGCACGCATTCACTCTCTTGTCCGTAATAGTTGTTCAGACAGACTAAAGTTTGCGTCGCGGATTGGCGCTGATAGGCAAAGATCTCGCGATGCTCGGGCAACAGATCGCGATAATCACCGTGCGTAATCACCGCCACTTCTTTTCTCAGCGCAATCAGGCGTTGGTAAAAATAAAATACCGAGTCGGGATCAGCGACCGCCTGCTCAGCGTTAATGTCGCGATAGTTGTCTGCCACCGCAAGCCAAGGGGTGCCTTGCGTAAAGCCCGCTTGAGGCCCTGCATTCCACTGCATCGGCGTACGTGAGTTGTCCCGTGATTTCTGCGCCAAAATCGCCATCATCTCTTCATGGGAAGTCGTGCCCTGATTGACCATGATGTCGTACATGTTGATGCTTTCCACATCGCGATACTGCTCAATGGACGTGTAACCGGGATTGGTCATGCCAATTTCTTCCCCCTGATAGATGTATGGCGTGCCTTGCATCATGTGCACGGACGCCGCCAGCATTTTGGCCGACAGTTCACGGTAGGCTTTGTCATTGCCCAAGCGGCTGACCACACGTGGCTGATCGTGGTTACACCAGAACAGCGCCCCCCACCCTTTCCCATGAAGGCCCGTCTGCCAATGATTGAAAATCTGCTTGAGTTGCAGAAAATCAAATGGCGCGCGAGTCCACTTATCACCGTGGATATAGTCAACTTTGAGATGGTGGAAGTTAAACACCATCGACAGCTCTTTGCCGTCCAGCGACGAATATTGCTGGCAGTGTGCTAAGGTGGTTGACGACATTTCTCCCACCGTCACGCTGCCGTAACGCTGGAACACATCGCGGCTGATCTCTTGCAGATACTCATGTACACGCGGGCCATCGGTGTAAAAACGGCGGCCATCACCAAGATCATCGTTGGCAAAATCTTGTTGCTTGGAAATCAGGTTAATCACATCAAGGCGAAAACCATCCACGCCTTTTTCCGCCCAGAACGCAATAATGTCTTTCACTTCCTGACGAACGTGCGGGTTTTCCCAGTTCAGATCCGCCTGCTCTTTGGCAAACAGATGCAGATAATATTCGTTGGTCGCTTCATCCAGCGCCCAAGCACTGCCGCCAAACTTAGACTGCCAATTGTTCGGCTCGGCGCCATTGACTGGTGATTTCCAAATGTAGTAATCGCGATACGGACTAGCTTTATCCCCCAGCGCCGACTGGAACCAAGCGTGCTCGGTTGACGTGTGGTTGACCACAATGTCCATGATGATGCGAATGCCACGAGCGTGCGCTTGCGCCAGCAGGCAGTCAAAATCCGCCATGGTGCCAAACTCAGGGTTAATCGCGTAATAGTCGGAAATATCATAGCCATTGTCGATCATCGGCGACTGGTATACCGGCGTCAGCCAAATCGCGTCAATGCCCAGCGTTTTGAGGTAATCCAGCTTGCTGATGATGCCCGGAAGATCACCCGTGCCTTTGTCTGCACTGTCACAGAAACTTTTCGGATAAATTTGATAAATCGCCGCGGTCTTCCACCAGTTGGCGTCCGTTAATTGTGTCGTCATGACGTAAACTCACTTACCTGAAATCAGAAATCGCAGAGTGGCCAACGGCCACTCTGAAAAAGAAAGGGTTAGGCTTCAGCCGCGGTCAGCTGGCCTTTGGCTTGCGCGCGCTTGTACATGAACAGCGTCAGCACAATCGGTACAACCATCGCCACCAACATCGCCATCAAAAACACCATCCAGTACTGCGGTTGAATCGACAAAATCCCCGGCAGACCACCGACCCCGATCCCGTTCGCCATCACGCCAAAGCTGCCACAGATCGCCGCCGCTAGCGCGCTACCAATCATGGCGCTCAGCATCGGGAACTTGTATTTGAGGTTGATGCCGTACATCGCCGGTTCCGTCACGCCTAAATACGCAGAAATCGCCGCCGGAACCGAGATATCGCGCTCGCCTGCCTTTTTACTGATCAAGATGATGCCAACCACCGCCGATGCCTGCGCAATATTCGACAGCGCAATCAGTGGCCAAATCGGCGTGCCGCCCAAATCCTGCATCAATTGCAGATCCACCGCGTTGGTGGTGTGGTGAATCCCGGTAATGACCAGTGGCGCATACAGGAAACCAAACACCATCGAACCCAGCACCGCAAAGTCACCGGTCATGGCCGCTTTCGCCGCAAACGCCACGCCATCACCCAGCACGCGACCAAATGGCCCGATAAAAGCATGGGCGAGAATGACTGAAAGAATGATGGACACAAACGGCACCACCACCAGATATAAATAGGCCGGAACGATGCGCTTCAGGTTGGTCTCGATAAACGCCAATACCACACCCGCCAAAATGGCCGGAATCACCTGCGCCTGATAGCCGACTTTTTCAATCACGAACCAGCCGAAATCCCACGCTTCTGGCACCTGCTTACCAATCAGGTAAGCATTCATCAGTTGTGGCGACACCAGAGTAATCCCCAGCGTAATGCCCAAAATGGGCGTTCCGCCGAGCTTTTTCACCGTCGACCAACACACGCCGACCGGCAGGAAGAAGAAGATCGCTTCCCCAATCAACCACAGGAAGGAATGGACACTGGCCCAAAACTGGCTGATTTCCACCAGCGTTTTGCCATCGAACATGCGAATGTCGCCGATGACGTTCCGAAAACCGAGAATCAACCCCCCGGTAATGATGGCAGGCAGCAGCGGCACAAAAATTTCAGCCAAATGGGAAATGCCACGCTCCAGCATGTTCATGTTCTGACGCGCCGCGAGCTTGGCTTCATCTTTAGACGCACCACTTTTCCCCGTCAGTTCAAGCAGCACCTTGTAGACGACATCGACTTCAGTGCCAATCACCACCTGAAACTGGCCAGCATTGGTAAAGCAGCCTTTCACCAAACTCATCGCTTCCAGTTGCTTGATGTCTGCTTTGCTCGGCTCATTCAGCACAAAACGCAGCCGTGTCAGGCAGTGCGTTACGCTGGCAATGTTCTCATTGCCACCGACCAGCTCAATAAGACGCGCAACGTCTTGCTTCGCTATCTTACTCATATCCTCGTCCACCCTATTAATCCATTTATTATCATAGTTCATTTGCAATGGGAACATTCCCATTCAATTGCGAGCATACTGACATACTTCATCATGACGAAAAATGGGAACAGTCCCACAAGTTGAAAATGATCACAAAGCGCGCAGTGATCCGAGTGAAAAATGCGATCTTGGCAACGTCCGCTGAATGAAACAACCCACGGACGAAAGGCAGAAAGGAAAACGAAAGAACGCCGCGGTTTGCGACCTTGCTTATCTAGGTTGTGCTCGCCCGCTCACGACACGAGCATAACCGCATCGCAGATCAACCCGCAGTCGCGGGGCTTTGGGTCAGATGCACGCATTCGTCAATTTCACCGCACAAATGCTGAATGAGGAGTTTCGCGGCCTGTTCGCCCGCTTGGCGATATCCGGGATCGACGCTGTAGACATTGGGAAACAGAAACGACAGCAGTTCATTACCGCCGACACCAGTCACCATCACATCTTCGCGTTGGCGCTCCTGTAATCGTTTGATGACGCCCATGGCGATGGTATCACTGGCACACACAATCGCTTGAGTGCTGTCGGTCAGCACCTCGTCCACCAAACGATAGGCGCTCTCATGGTGCAGTTCACCCGTTTGATAAATCGGCGTTTTTCCTTGTTCCTCACACCAATCTAAGTAGGCTTGCAGGCGCATCTCACCGGTGGTTTTATCTTTCGGATTGACGCCGATAAACGCGATATTCACTCGATGTTGCTGCTGCAAAAACGCAATCGCCTGACGAATCACCCCTCGGTTATCGTAGTTGATGGATGACACCGACGCCGAGTCCATCGCAATCACCACAGAGCGGTATTGCCACGGCACCAACGCCGCCATATCAAGGCCAGTAAAACCGAACACTATCACCCCATCGACATGGCGTTTCGCCAGCACATCGAGGTGATCGCGGGTTTTATCGCGATCAAACTGGCTCTCCATGATCACCACGTCATACCCCTGGCTGTAGAGCACTTGCAGCATGCTGCTGACCGAACGGTTTTCTGAGGGAGAATCAAGACGTGAGATGATGACGCCCACCACTTTCTGGCTGCCCCCGCGCATCGACTGGGCCGATTTCGATGGCACGTAGCCATGCTCGGCAATCACTTGCTCGACTCTGGCGCGCGTTTCTGGTTTGACTTTGGGATCGTTGGTCAGCACCCGTGAAACCGTCGATTTACCGACTCCCGAGAGCTTTGCAATATCCAGAATAGTGAGTTTCTTACCCATAACGACTACTAATGTTGAGAGCGGGTGCGGCAGCGTCGCCGCACACCGAAAAGTGGCACTGACCAGCGAGTGTTATCGCCAGCAGTTTTTGTATATGACCCCATTGGCCTCTAACCTTGCCGCATCACCTTTGGTAAACAGCGTGATGGGATTGGCCTCGGTCGAATGGTCATCCAGAATGTACTTGGTGCCGGAGCCTGCCGCAACCTCCATCAGACGATAACTGTGATCCGACAACCGCAACATGGCACTTTGTTTGGCGGCGTAAGCCACATCAAACGATGCGGCGTCATCACATTGATAATGAAAGAAAGCCCCATAGGTGTCATCGTTTGCCCTGTCGCTTGAGGAAGAACATCCGGTCAGCAGCGCACTCAAACCAAGTAATACGAACGTCAATCGAACCAACATATCCCTCTCCTTTTCATCACGTGAGGCCATACGTCAGTCGCGCGCAGGTGGCGCGGTGTTGCTGACGCACAGGTGGTAAAGTCGTTCTTACAAGCATAGACAGCCGATTGATAGAAAGGAAAAAGGCCGCCGATGGCGACCTTTTGAAGACATTAACGATGTGCGCTCAAATAAGCGGGCACATCACGCAGGCTCTCTAATATCGTCGTCGCCAGCGCTTCGCCTTTTTCGGTGATCGGTTTGCCGGTACGAACCAGAATCTTCGTGCCCACGCCCGCAGCGTCTGCCGCCATCAAATCTTCAGCTTTATCACCGACCATCACCGATTTGGCCATGTCGATTTTGAGGAAGTCACGCGCCGAGATAAACATCCCCGGTTTTGGCTTACGGCAGTCACAATCTTCTTTGTACTTGCCCACACCGTGCTCTGCGTGGTGCGGACAATAGTAGATGCCATCAAACTCAACGCCATTGTCTTCAAAATTCCAGTCCATCCATTGTGTCAGAGATAGAAAGCGATCTTCACTGAAAATGCCGCGAGCAATACCGGATTGGTTGGTCACCAGAACCAACAGGTACCCCATCTCCTGCAGCTTTTTCGTCGCTTCAAAAACGCCTTCGATAAACTCAAAATCGTGCTCATCGTGCACATAGCCGTGGTCAACGTTGATCACGCCGTCACGGTCCAAAAACACAGCAGGTTTAGCCAAAATAATGCTCTCAAATAACGTAGTGTGCCGAGAATTATTGCACGCTTTATTTCTTTCATCACTATCTAATTACTTAACCGTCTCATCACTTAACCCGTTTAGACGTCTAGACGTAAAAATATCTATTGACTTGCCCATCGATAACCCATAGCATCCTCTACTAAGTGAGAGAGAGTTCAAAATTTTATACTGCTATCCCTGCACAGGTTATTACATGATTGAAATTAGTCACGTCAATAAGGTGTTCTTGCAAGGCCACAAAGAAATTCATGCCCTGAAAGACATCAATCTTCATATTCCACAAGGTACGATTTTCGGTGTTATCGGTTCTTCTGGTGCAGGGAAAAGTACGCTCATTCGTTGTGTCAACATGTTGGAAACGCCAACCAGCGGTAGCGTGATTGTTGATGGGGTTGACCTGACGCAACTGACGTCCAAACAATTGTCGGAAACTCGCCGTAATATTGGCATGATTTTCCAACACTTTAACTTGCTCTCGTCTCGCACCGTATTTGGCAATATTGCGCTGCCATTGGAATTGGCAGGCAAAGATGATCAACACATTGAACGTAAAGTCTCTGAGCTGCTGACGCTGGTAGGCCTGACCGACAAACGCGACACCTACCCAGCCAATTTGAGTGGCGGCCAGAAACAACGTGTGGCGATTGCGCGCGCCTTGGCGTCTGACCCCAAAGTGTTGCTGTGTGACGAAGCCACCAGCGCGCTGGATCCTGCAACCACACAATCGATTTTGGAACTGCTCAAAGAGATCAACCGCAAGCTGAATATCACCATGCTGTTGATCACGCACGAAATGGACGTGGTGAAGAGCATCTGTCACGAAGTCGCGATCATCGGTGACGGTGAGTTGGTGGAAAAAGGCAGCGTGGGCGACATTTTTGCGCACCCGAAAACACAACTGGCGCATCAATTCATTCGTTCAACCTTGGATCTGTCGATTCCCGATGATTATCAAGCGCGTTTGAATGCAGAACGTGTCGAAGGCAGCTACCCGCTGGTGCGCCTTGAGTTTACTGGCGCCACCGTTGATGCGCCGCTCATGTCGCAAATCGCGCGTAAATTCAATATTGATGTCAGCATTCTGAGTTCTGATCTCGATTACGCCGGCGGCGTGAAATTCGGGATGATGGTGGCCGAAATCTACGGCAATCAAAATGATGACGTCGCAGCAATGCAATATCTCCGTGACCACAATGTAAAAGTCGAGGTGCTTGGTTATGTCCTTTAATACGATCAGCAGCTGGTTATCACTCAACAGCGACCTACTTTTGATGGCCACATGGCAAACCGTTTACATGGTTGCCGTCGCTGGTATTGTCGGCTTTGCGTTAGGCATTCCGTTGGGCGTAATTCTACACACCACCAAAAAAGGTGGCTTGTTGGAAAACACTCAACTGAATAACGTACTGGGCGCGATTGTGAACATTGGTCGCTCCGTCCCGTTCCTGGTTTTGATGGTAGCCATTATTCCTGTCACCAAAATGTTGGTGGGCACCTTTATCGGGACAACCGCCGCGATCGTACCGCTGACCATTGGCGCCATCCCATTTGTGGCGCGTCTCATTGAAGGGGCGTTGTTGGAAGTCCCAACCGGCTTGATTGAAGCGGCGCAATCGATGGGCGCAACCCCAATGCAAATCATCACCAAAGTGCTGCTCCCAGAAGCGATGCCAACCATTTTGAACTCAGTAACCATCACCTTGGTGACCCTCGTGAGTTACTCAGCCATGGCGGGGACCGTTGGTGGCGGCGGCCTAGGGGATGTGGCAATTCGTTACGGTTTCCACCGTTATGATGTCACCATCATGGCTGTAACCGTGGTGATGCTGATTGTGCTAGTACAAATTATTCAATCGATCGGCGATGCGTTTGTTCGTCGCGTCGATCACAGATAACCCGTTCATTATCTTAAAAAATACAACACAGATACGTTAGAAGTTTGATAACAAGGAGAATATCATGAAATTGAGCCTGAAAGGTTTACTGACCATTGCCGCTGCTGCCTCTGCACTTGTGCTGGCTGGCTGTGGTGACAAAGCCGTTGACAACAGCAAAGTAAAAATTGGTGTGATCGCCGGTGCTGAAGCGCAGGTTGCTGAAGTCGCAGCGAAAGTTGCGAAAGAGAAATATAACCTGAATGTGGAACTGGTCACGTTCACGGATTACGTTACACCGAACGCCGCGCTGGATGATGGTTCAATTGATGCTAACGCATTCCAACACAAACCTTACCTCGATCAGCAAATCGTTGACCGTGGCTACAAACTGGCGATCGTGGGCAACACCTTCGTGTACCCAATCGCAGGTTACTCAAAACAGATCAAATCGGTTGATGAACTGCAAGATGGCGCGCGCATCGCAGTACCAAACGATCCAACCAACCTTGGTCGTTCTCTGATCCTGCTGGAAAAACAAGGTCTGATCAAACTGCGTGCTGATGCTGGCTTGCTGGCTACCGTTCGTGACATCGTCGAAAACCCAAAGAAAATCCAAATTGTTGAACTGGATGCAGCGCAACTGCCACGCTCTCTGGATGACGTTGCTCTGTCGATCATCAACACCACGTACGCCAGCTCACTCAACCTGACGCCAGAAAAAGACGGCATCTTCGTTGAAGACAAAGAGTCACCATACGTGAACCTGCTGGTTGCCCGTCAAGACAATGTGAACGCCGAAAACGTACAGAACTTCCTGAAAGCGTACCAAACGGATGAAGTGGCAAATGCCGCGGCAGACATCTTCCAAGGTGGCGCAGTTAAAGGTTGGTAATCCCATCCTTGACACGGTGAAACCCATAAAAAAGGTTGGCTTAGGCCAACCTTTTTTGTTGCGGTCATTTCAGGCGTATGCCCTGCCGAATACCGCGGCTATTTCAAATGATCCCAAGAGATGTTTGAGACAATTCGGCACGTATCGCATTTGAAATGGAAGATGTCATGCAGCGGCTCATCCAGTAACCATTCACCACCGCATTTCGGGCATTTGCGCGCTTGCTCATCTGCCAAACTGGTGCCGCCAACGCGGTATTGATAGTAGTAGGTCGGAATCTTGGTCAAATATTCCACCCGACCACGCAAGTCCCAGCCACGACGAAACAAGTCGCTATCGACATCGCAAATTTCATGCAGCGCCGCGAACTCGGCCTTGCAGCCGCCCGCCATCTGAATTTCGTCACAGGCTTGCCACTCGGTTTGCCATTTAATAACGGATTTATGGTCGCCGTTGAGCGTCGGTTCATTGCGATAGAGCGGAATAGGCAGCAGCGTCTCACCACTGCGCAGCGGCGAACAGGTGTGCACGTAAGTGGTGTATAGCACTTGCCAGCTTGGTGTTTCCACTTCAGCCGCTTCTTCAGAGTTAATATCACGCCCCAGCAAACGCACTTTCGGCGCCAGCAGACTCGCATCGGCTAAACGATTGATGCACACCTTAACAAAATCGGAGTGATGGTTTGGGTGCAAGCTCTCTTTTTCCGGGCACACAGCGCGCACATAAAACTCGCCCTCGCCCAAAATGATCGGAAACTCGCGTCCCAGTACTTGACCGTTGTAACGCAGCGCGTCCATCAACCCATTGATGGCTTTGTCGACGGCACTGATGGTGGTGTTGTCAAAACACTCAAATTGAAGTTCAACCACGTACATCGATTACACCACCGGTTCCAATTGATTCAAAAACTCGACCACATCGGCGGTCAGCACTTCACGTTGCGTGGTGCCCAATTTTTCCAGAATCACGTTACCCGTCAGGTTGCAGATCGAAATCACCGCCATCTCATCGACCGTTGTCGCGATAAACACGGTGGGTTTGTGTTTGAGGCGGCGCTGCATCACCAAATGGCCGAGAATGTTCTCTTGCAGGCGTTGAAAATCCGCATCACTCCACACTTGTAACAAGGTCAACTCACGGCCGCGCCAACGCGCGGGCATGTCTGCCGAAAATTGCGCGCCATAAAACGGGGCAATGTCTTGCTGCAACGTCAGCTCAATCCCTTGTTCCACATTGGCCAAATCAGCAGCAGGGGTGCGCGGCACAGGTTGCCAAAACACGCGGTCCTCAAGCGCCTCGACCACACATGGCGATGGCCAGTCGATCAACTCATCGTTATACGGCAATTGCTGATGGGCGTGCTGAACCGCATCCAAGTAGCGCTGGCTGAATGAGAATAAGGCTTCAACCACTAAGTGAGCCATGACGTTCTCCATAGTTAGGTTAGTCGCGCCTGCCAGATGACACACGCGACGGTATTGCGTAGAATTCCGGTTATTCTAATCGAATTCACTGTAAAGTATGAGCAAATATTCTGACGCAAAAGAGCTGGCAGGTTTAACCCTGGGGAAAAAAACCGAGTACGCGAGCCAGTACGATCCTTCCCTTTTGCAGCCGGTTCCACGTAGCCTAAACCGCAACGATCTGCACTTGGGAGACACATTGCCGTTTTTGGGCTGTGACCTCTGGACGCTATATGAGCTGTCGTGGCTCAATGACAATGGCCTGCCACAAGTGGCGATCGGCGAAGTCGCGATTCCGGCCACCAGCGCCAACCTGATCGAGTCGAAATCGTTCAAACTTTACCTCAATAGTTTTAACCAGACGCGCTTCTCAACCTGGGCAGACGTTCAGGCGCGCCTGCAACACGATTTGTCCGCGTGCGCCGGTGAAACCGTGCATGTCGAGGTCAAGCCGCTAGCGGCCTATACCGCGCAGCCGATTGTGACCATGCAAGGAGACTGCATCGACGATCAGGACATCACCATCACCAGCTACGCATTTGACGACACGTTACTTGCCGATGCCACCAGCGATGACGTTGTTGAAGAGACGTTGCACAGCCACCTGCTGAAGTCCAACTGCTTGATCACCAATCAGCCCGACTGGGGCAGCGTAGAAATCACTTACCGTGGGCCGAAAATCAATCGCGAAGCGCTGTTGCGCTACATTGTGTCATTCCGTGAGCACAACGAGTTCCATGAGCAGTGCGTTGAGCGTATCTTTACCGACATCACCCGCTACTGCCACCCAGAGCACTTAACGGTGCTGGCTCGCTACACCCGTCGCGGCGGTCTGGATATCAACCCGTATCGCTCAACTGAGCAGGCGGCTCCGAGCCACAATCAACGTATGGCTCGTCAATAACAAGGATGCTCGACAGGATGACATTTCTTCGCTGGAAGCACTGGCTTGGTTTGGCTCTGCTCTCATTTTCAACCTGGACCTACGCCACCATCTATTCGTCACCCACCCTGAACGAAGCCGATGGTTTGATTGAGATTTCTCCGGCGCAAGCCAAAGCGCTAGCCACGGAATATCTCTCCCAACGCAAGTTGGCCGATAAAGCCGAGACCAGCCCAACCACTATTTCACGCGATGAAACCGACAGCCGGGTGCGCACGCCCGGCAGTACGATTGATGCGTTGAAGATTCTTGCCAAAGCCGAGTTTAACCTCGGGTATCAGCAAACGGCGTTCAAGTTGCTGGATGAAGCGCAGGAATTGGCGGAGAAATACCAGCTGCCGTATTTGGAACTGGAAGTCGAGATCCTTGATGTGCGTTTACAATGGCGCTACGACGGCAACACCAGCGAAGCGCGCGAAGCGCTGCGCAACATTGCCAAAGAATACGAAGCGATCAAAAATTCCGACCACCTCGCCAAAGGCATCGATTACAAAATGACGATGCTGCGCGCCGAGATTGCCTCCCAAGCCAATGACCTCGAACTGGCCAATCGCCTATTTGCGCAAGTCAAACCCTACATCGATGCCTTGCAATCGAAAAAGCCGCAAATTGAATACCATTTGGTGGTCGGCAAACATTACCTCAACCACGAACTCTACAACCTTGCCTTGTCCGAACTTTTGATGTCTTACTGGGGCGCGGTGGAAAGTAACGCCAGCGCCCTGCTGGCCAAAACCAATACCCTGCTGGCCCAACTGTTCTTTGAACGCCGCGTGCTGGACAAAGCGCTGGTTCATCTCTCGCAGGCCGCCGATTTTTACGATAACTACGACAAGTCGCCGGCACTGGCAGCAGTGTTAAAACGCATGGGCGATGTCTACTACCAGCAAGGCAAGTACAACTTGGCGCTGGTACACTACTTCAACGTGATTGACCACGAGAGCAGCAGCAACGACATTGAAAGCGTGATCGAAGTGCGCCTCAGCCTTGCCGCGACCTATTTGCAACTGTTCAACTACCCACTGACCGAGCAGTATTTGGCGCGCGCAGAAGAGCTGCTCAGCTACACCGACATTCCGCGTCTCAAAGGGCGAGCTAGCTTGTTGAACGCTGGATTGGCTTACCATCAGAATCAGGGCCAGCAAGTGATTGCCCAAGCGCAACAAGCCCTCAGCATCGGCCAAGCAACGGGCGATTTAGCCATTGAAGAGAACGCCTACCGTCTGCTGTCGCTCGGCTATGAACAGACGGGCCGTTATGCCAATGCGCTGGAAAACGTCAAACAGAGCAATGCCATTGCGCAGATCCGCCAAGAAAAACTCAATCAGATCAGTGAAGATGCATTCCGCCAGCAAAAAGAGTTCGTAGAACAGACACTGCATTTGGTCGGTCAGGAAAAAGAGCTGCAAGAAACTCAGCGTGAATACAGCAAGTTCCAAAAAATCGCGTTTGCGCTGTTCGTGGCCAGTTCGATCTTCTTCTTGCTGCTGCTGCGTCGCGGTTACGTGATTCAGCGCCAGCGCGATGAAATCGATGAACTCAGCAGTAACCTTTACACTCACTCGCGCTCGCGCCTACACAACCTGCGTATGCTCAACTCCAAGCTGCTCTCTTCACTAGAACGCAGCAGTCAAAACTACGAACAGTGGCACGTGGGGGAATTGATCCATGAACCACTCAACGATCGATTGCGCTTTGCGATGATCGACATTCCGTTCCTGCGCAACATGTACCTGCAACACGGCTACAGCGCAGGTCTGGAACTGGAACACGACTTTGGCGCCTTCCTCAAATCGAAAATCGATGACGACAAAGCGCGTCTGTACCATTTCTCCGATGCCAACCTGCTCTACATTGAACCGTGTCCGGATCGCGAACGTCCGCCAGAAGATCTGTTCAATAAAGTACAGTCATGGATTGAAGAGTTTCAGCCCGAACGTCGCCTCAACCGCATCATTCGCATGGGCATCGCTGATTATCCGTTCCTGCCTCGCGCATACACGGCAATCAACGACAAAGAGTTACTGGACATTCTGCTCATGGCCGCCAGTGTGGCGCGCGATCTGAGCATCAAAGAGAACAGCAGCCACTGGGTTTACCTGCGTGCCATCGACAATGCGCCAGCGGCCAGTTTTGCGTCCAACAACATTCGCAAATCGTGCAAACATGCCATCAATCAGGGATTGATCAAGGTGCATTCCTCATACAAGAATGAGGAGAACATCAAAAAACTTTTAAAAGATGGGTAAAAGCTATACGGTTAACGCACTGAAATCGTGACGAATAATTTTTTTTTGTTATTATCGATAAATCACTAAATAGGATCAGGATTGATCCGAAGCTGTAGTTTGTTGTCGATGGGCGTTCTCGAGCAAGATATCCAAAATCAGTTAAACCAGCTGCGCAGTCAGTTGGAACAGACACGTTTGACACAACGGGATACTTCGTTCAAATTTAATCGAGAACAGAAAGTCCTGAAACGTATCGTCGCATCTTTAAGCCTGGCTTGCCAAGGCGAGAACCATCGATTGAATGGGTATTTAGCTGAACTGCGTCAAGCCATCGAGCAACAAAAAGATGTAAGCTCGCTCATACCTCGTCTGGCCGTACTGGAGCGCATGTTGAAGCAACACACGTTGATTAAGGAAAAGCAGAGTTCCCATTTGGACTCGCAAATCAAACACAGTGGCGAAATCTTGCTGCGTGTTCCCGGTCTGCCTTCAAAATTAAAACGCGATCTGCGTGATTTACTCAGTTTTTCTGCGGCCCAACAACTGCCCAAAGCGGACCAAGCCATGCGCTTGCTGGGCATTTACGAACGCTCGGTAAAAATCATCACCGCCAACCCGCAGTCGGTGACCGACGAACTCAGCCAAAGCGCCGACAACGAATTGTTGGCACGCCTGAGTGACGATCTGCAAAACTTGATTTGCGAACTGGATTTCGATGGGGAATCGGGCGATCTGCTGACCGATATTCGCACCAAGCTGTTAAACGGCGTGACGACTCAGATCTTATTGGAACTGACGCTGGACGTGTTGAAGCTGGTGATTGCCGGCACTCACTTCGAGCGCAAAAGTTCAGAAAAATTCCTAGAGCAAGTCAACAGCTCCTTGGCGAACAACATCAAAAGCGTCAATCAAAACGTCGACCAAAGCCTCAACTATCAAACACATCGTCAAGAGATGCATCAAGAGCTGAACACCCTGGTCGGTCGTAGTCAAACCGCCCTGAAAGATGGTGAAGAGCTCAGCAGCACCAAAGCCAAGCTTGAACCGATGTTGGCGGATCTGGCCTCGCTGTCGGAGCGACTCACGCACGCTGAGCAGCGTGAACAGGCGCTGATTGAACGCATGCAGTACACGCGCACTCAAATGGAAGCTCTGTTTGAACTCACCCAAGATTACCGCCGTCGTTTGGAAGATCAGGCGCAGCGCATGCTGCAAGATCCACTGACCAAAGTGTACAACCGCACCGCGTTTAATGATCGATTGGAACTCGAATATCGCCGTTGGATTCGTACTCAGCACACGCTGCGTGTGGTGATGTTGGATATCGATAAGTTCAAAACCATCAACGACAGCTTCGGCTACATGGCCGGTGATAAAGCGCTGAAAATCATTGCGCGCACCATCAGTAAAGAGATTGAAGACACCGACACCGTGGCGCGTTTTTCCGGTGAAGAGTTCATTCTGCTGCTGCCAGAACACGCCGACAACGCGTGTCATCAAATCATTCAACAAATCCAACGGAATATCTCCAAACTGCCGTTCAAGTTCCGCGATAAAAGCATCACCATCACCATGACGGCGGCCAGTACCTGTTTCAAAGAATCAGACACGCCAGAAACGGTGCTGGAGCGCGTTCACCGCGCCTTGGTCGAAGTGAAAAAATACGGGCCAAACCAAATCGCTTGGAAGTAACCCCGCCGGATCGCGGCCCCGCGGTCCGTTTCCCTGCCTCATTCGGTTATTTTTTAATCTGACACACCTATTTTTAGTGACTCATCTCACATCTGATGTCGCACAACATTTCCCATTTCAGCAGAACCGAACAAGATTGAAACTGGAATATCAATTAGTTAAACGTTCAGACTCGTGAACGTTGCGCCAAACATGCCCGCAACGCACGAGCCTGATGCATCCGGTTTTGCCTCAGGTTCATCCCATCAGAATCTGTGTTCACGCCGGACGATTGCCCCACCTCTGCGACGCGAGCGACCAATAACGCCAACCATTCATCAACCAACCGCGCAGGTGGACTATCATTAACCTCTCAAGCAAGGAGGTCAGCATGATCACTCAAGTCAGCCCTGCCGGCAGTATGGATCTGTTGTCGCAGCTCGAAGTCGAACGATTGAAAAAAACCGCGTCCAGTGATCTATATCAGCTGTACCGCAACTGCACCCTCGCGGTGCTGAACTCAGGCAGCCATACCGACAACTCCAAAGAGTTGCTCGATTTATATAAGAATTTTGACGTCACCGTGCTGCGCCGTGAACGCGGCATTAAGCTGGAACTGACCAACCCACCCGAGCATGCATTTGTCGATGGACACATCATCAAAGGGATTCAGGAACACCTGTTTTCAGTATTGCGAGACATCGTCTACGTCAACATGCACTTGGCAGACAGCCAACGCCTGAATCTGACCAACGCCACACACATTACCAACTTAGTGTTTGGCATTTTGCGTAACGCAGGCACGCTGATCCCGGGCATCATTCCGAATTTGGTGGTGTGCTGGGGGGGGCACTCGATCAATGAAATCGAGTACCAATACACCCGCGAAGTGGGCCACGAACTGGGCCTGCGTGAACTCAACATCTGTACCGGCTGTGGCCCGGGCGCGATGGAAGGCCCAATGAAGGGGGCAGCGATTGGTCACGCGAAACAGCGCTACCACGAGCAGCGCTACCTTGGCCTGACCGAACCGTCGATCATTGCCGCTGAGCCGCCAAACCCGATCGTGAACGAATTGGTGATCATGCCCGACATCGAAAAACGTCTGGAAGCGTTTGTCCGCTTGGCGCACGGCATCATCATTTTCCCGGGCGGTCCGGGGACTGCAGAAGAGTTGCTGTACATTCTGGGCATTAAGATGCACCCAGAAAATGCCAACCAACCGATGCCAATCGTCCTGACCGGGCCGAAAGAGAGCGAAGCGTACTTCCGCTCCATCGATCAATTCATTGCCGACACACTCGGTGACGAAGCGCGTCAGCATTACACCATCGTAATCGACAACCCCGCTGAAGCAGCGCGCATCATGAAAAATGCAATGCCAGCAGTCCGTCAGCATCGCAAAGACAACGATGACGCCTACAGCTTCAACTGGTCACTCAAAATCGAGCCGGAATTCCAACTGCCGTTTGAGCCGAACCACGAAAGCATGGCCAATTTGGACTTGCACCTCAATCAGCGTCCGGAAGTGCTGGCCGCGAACCTGCGCCGCGCCTTCTCGGGCATTGTGGCCGGGAACGTGAAAGCCGAAGGCATTCATGAGATTGAACGCAATGGCCCGTTTGAGATTCATGGCGACCCGATCTTGATGAAGAAAATGGACCGCCTGCTGAAAGATTTCGTTGAACAGCATCGCATGAAACTACCGGGCGGCTCGGCTTATGTGCCGTGTTATCGCATCGTCACCTGACGCTTGGTAGCAATCCCATTGAATTTCATTACAATAAGGGCCTAACAGCCCTTATTTTTTTGAATTGCTATGTCTATCCATCTCGTCATTATCGATGCTCTGAACCTCATTCGCCGCGTGCATTCCGCTCAGCCGGATGAAACCGATATTGCGCGAACCATAGACACCACCAGCCGTACGCTGCAACGTATCATTGGTGAAGCCGACCCCACCCACATCATCGCGGTGTTTGATCACCACCTGCAAGATCGAGGCTGGCGCGCCGAGGTGCTGCCCGGCTACAAAGCCGGACGCAAACCCATGCCGCAGCCGCTGCAACAAGGGCTCGATCAGATTCAGCAAGCATGGTGGGAACTGGGCATCGATTCCCTGCTCTCCGAGGGCGATGAAGCCGATGACTTGGTCGCGACGCTGGCCACCAAAGTGGCCGCGCATCAGGAAAAGGTCACCATCATTTCCACCGACAAAGGCTACTGCCAACTGCTCTCTCCCACGCTACAAATTCGCGATTACTTCCAACAGCGTTGGTTGGATGCACCATTTATCGAAAATGAGTTTGGCGTCAAACCGACACAGCTGGCCGATTACTGGGGATTAACGGGGATCAGCTCCAGCCAAGTACCGGGAGTCCCGGGGATTGGCCCCAAAGCGGCCAAAGAGATACTGACGCAATATCCGGACATCGACAGCGCATACGCCAGTGACGACCTGCCAGCGAAATATCGCAAAAAGCTCGATGAACACATTGAACTGGCGCGGGTCTGTAAACAGGTAGCCGGACTGAAAACCGACATCGAACTCGGTTTTAATCTGCAGGACATTCGTTTCAGCGGGTCGCCGGCATAAAAAAACGCTCCTTAAGGAGCGTTTTTTGTTTCAACTCTGTCACGATATTAGTGCGGCGAGATGTTACTCAGTGATTGAACGTGCACCGTGATCTCTTCGCGATCGTGGTACAAATGTTTTGCTTGCAGACGAAACTTGACGTGATTTTCTTTCAGGAAAATCTTCAGGTTTTCGATGTCTTCCAGCACTTCATCGTAGCGGCCTTTCATCGGCAGTTTCAGGTTGAAAATCGCCTCTTTCGCCCAGCCACTGATGATCCATTCGCCCATCAGTTGAGCCACGCGTGATGGCTTTTCAATCATGTCACACACCAGCCAGGTCACGTTCTTACGCGGCGGTTCAAACTTAAACCCGTCGACCATGTGGTGTTTCACCTGACCGGTTTCCATCAGGCTGTCTGCCATCATGCCGTTATCAATCGCATGCACAAACATCGAACGCTTCACCAACTGATACGTCCAACCGCCCGGGCAAGCACCCAGATCGACCGCCCACATGCCAGACGCCAAACGCGTGTCCCACTCCTCGCGTGGAATAAACACGTGGAACGCTTCTTCCAGTTTGAGGGTTGAACGGCTTGGCGCATCGGTAGGAAACTTCAGGCGTGGAATGCCCATAAAGAACTGCGAGTTATTGGAACTCAGCGAGTAACCGGCAAAACAGTGGCCCGGCGCGATAAAGCACACGTGCAGCACAGGCTTTTTCGGATGCTCTTTCGCAAACAACACTCCTTTGCCACGCAGCGCTTGACGCAATGGCACGGTGAATTTACGGCAGAACTTGAGTAGCTCTTTGGCTTCGTTAGTATCCGGCGTTTCCACACGCAGATCGCCGCAGCGCGGAAAATCTTCGTATTCAGACAACTGCGCCAAAATCGGCGAAATACGGTCATCTTTCGGCAGTTCAGTGAACTCTGCCGCCACCGCAAACATCTGGCGGGCAAAAATCAAGGCCTGAAAATCCAGCTCTTTGATCAGCTTTTGCGCATCGCCTTCCTGATAGCATTCAAACAGTACATAGCCGCTGTTCTTCTGCATCCGCGGGAAACCATACACTTCCAGTTGCGTGGCTTTGTCCTGAATCTCACCGGCGCACTCTTTTTCAAAGCCTGCGCGGCAATAGAGCATGACTTGTTTCACTGCTTGACCTCTTTAATATTCATGGCCGCGAAGGTAAATAATCCCCAGCCGATCATAAACAGCAGACCGCCCATCGGCGTGATGGGACCAAACCATTTCACACCCGTCAGTGCTAAGGCGTACAGGCTGCCGCTAAAACAAAAGATGCCGATGATAAAGCAAATCGCCGCGCGGCTAAAATAGTTTCGCGCTTTTTCTGTCCCCGACAGCTGCAACAAAATGCCACAGGCAATCAGCGCAGCCGCATGAATGAATTGATACTGCACACCCGTTTGAAAGACACCCAGCAAATAGGGACTCAACGTGGCTTTTAAACCGTGCGCCGCAAACGCGCCGAGCGCCACGGCAACCCCGGAAAACAGGCCGCCTAAGGTAAGTAATGACTTACTTTGCATCGTACACCTCGAGAATAAACTGACTCAATTGTTCCACCGCCAAGGCGATGTTTTGTGTTTCGGTATGCCCTGACGATTTGCGCGGTTTGAAGCTGTGATCGCCATCTGGCAGAAATACAAGCGAAACGCTTGGGCTGAATGAGAATGTGGCACACTCCAACTGCGTACCAAACGTGTCACGTTCGCCTTGCAGGATCAGCGTGGGCGTGTCGATGTCTGCCAAGTGATCCCCTTTGAATTTTTCCGGCTTGCCGGGCGGGTGAAAGGGAAAACCCAAACACGCAATACCCGCCACTTGCGGGTGCGCACTCAGCAGCGACGACATTCGCCCGCCCATCGATTTGCCCCCAATGACCACCGGCCCCGTTGCGTGTTCGGCAATCACCGCTTCAAACGCTTCCAGCAGTTTCGGCGCGCGATCCGGCGGACGGCGCTTGCCATCTTCGGCACGCTTGACCATGTACGGAAAGTTAAATCGCACCACACGAATGCCACGCTCAGCCACGCCCTTGGCGACCGCCGCCATAAACTCGTGGTCCATATCAGCTCCGGCACCATGGGCAAAAATAAACGTCAGCGGCTGCGAGCCGCCATCAATGCGCACGGGGGTTGAGACTGTTGTCATCCAGTATATCCTCCTGTTCGCGGCGGGCTTTTTTCAGCATCCAATCACGAAACGTTGCAATCCGTCCCATGTCCGCCTGTTTCTCGTGGCACACCACGTAGAACGCATTTTTAGTCATCAGCACTTCGTCAAACGGCGCGACCAAACGCCCCGCATCAAGCTCGGGTTGCGCCAACACGTTGTTGCCCAGCGCGACGCCTTGACCATGCGCGGCGGCTTGCAACACCATGGTCGAGTGACTGAAGATCGGCCCGTGATTCACATTGACACTCTCTAAGCCATTTTCTTTGGCGAACTGTTTCCAGTCTTTGCGCGAGGTGTCGTGCAGCAACGTGTGATACGACAAGTCACTCAGCGTCGCCAGCGGTTTACTGCCCAGCAGCAACGACGGCGAACAGAGCGGGATCAAAAACTCTTGATACAACTTATCGGCGCGCAGCCCCGGCCAATTGCCTCGGCCGTAGTAAATGGCGACATCGACATCATCCGTCAGCGAGCCTTCTTCCATATCGACCGCTTTGATGCGCACATCGATATCTGGCTCTTGCTGGTTAAAGTCCGCCAAGCGCGGCACCAACCATTGAATCGCAAAGCTGGGCGGCAAACTGATGGTTAACGCACCTTTCTCGCTGCGTTCCAATAACTTGTCGGTTGCTTCCGCCAACGAACCAAAGATGTCTTTGATGTCGAGGAAATAGCTTTGCCCCTCTTCAGTGAGCAGCAGCGAACGGTTTCGACGACGAAATAGTTTCAACCCGAGAAACTCTTCCAACGCTTTAATTTGGTGACTCACCGCAGCCTGAGTCACGAACAGCTCTTCTGCCGCCCGAGTAAAACTCAGGTGGCGAGCCGCGGCTTCAAAGACTTTCAGCGAGTTTAAGGGTGGCAATCTTCTGGACATGAGCACACTCTATAACAGATTAGTTTTTTTAATCTGAAACATTATAAATTGTCCGTTGCTAACCAGCCAGAGAAAATCTATATTTCACCCCGCAATGCGGGCCTGAACGGCTTGATTCTCATTGAGAATCAATGGGCTTAGTTATTGCGATGTTGTGTTTGCAAACTCGATTTTCGAGTGAGGTAGTTTTTCTACCATCCTGTTTTGTGCAGTTATCCCCTGCCGCAAAACATATACTTCCTGTATTTATTTTTTGACCTGTCTGTCAAATTTTTAGCACCGCCCAAGGGCGGTGTTTTTTTATGCCTGCGATTGCGCATTGTGACCTTGCTCGCATTCTCGAACACGCGCCGCAAGTGTGTAACAAAAGGTAAATAAATCTAATGCTGCACCGAGGCAAAAAAAAACGCAAACCGACCAGCGATTTGCGTTTCTTCATTCAGTGCGCGCTCAATTATGGGCGATACACTTTAATGTTGTCGAAGCCCTGTTCTTTCAGATACAGCGCTTGTAGTCGACTCATCACACCGCGTTCGCAGTACAACAAGTAGGTCTTTGACTGATCCAGATCGCCAAACTGAGTCGCCAGTTTGTAGAACGGCACGTGTTTCACTTCCACGCCGTCAATCACCAGCGGCTTTTCATCTTCTTCATCCGGGCTACGAATATCCAGCACCACCGCTTGGTCTTGCACCGCGGTCACCAGTTCCACTTCTGGTGCTTGTTGCTGTGATTCTTTTTCGATGTCACGAATGTCCATCTGACGCGCGTCATACACCACTTGGTCCAGAATCGAGAAGTCGAACTTGGCTTCTTCCGCTTCCAGTTTGCCTTTGACCGCTTTCACGGTTGGACTCTTTGAGATCACGCCGCAGTATTCCGGCATGGTCTTGGCAAAATCTTCCGTACCGATTTCACGAGCGACGTTGATGATGTCATCTTTGTCCCAGTTGATCAGTGGACGCAAGATCAGCGTATCCGTCACGTTATCGATATGACGCAGGTTGGTCAGCGTTTGGCTAGACACCTGGCCGAGCGCTTCGCCCGTCACCAACGCTTGAATGCCAAATTTCTCCGCAACCTGACCCGCAGCACGCATAAACATGCGCTTGAGGATCACGCCCATTTGGCCGTCGTCAACTTTCTCAAGGATTTCTGCCACCACAGGAGCGAAATCAACTGAGATAAAGCGCACTTTGGCCGAAGAACCGTATTTGTGCCACAAGTAGTAAGCGACCTGTTTAACGCCGATTTCGTGTGCCGGACCGCCGAGGTTAAAGAAGCAGTAATGCACCTTTGAACCCCGTTTGATGTGCAGGTAGCTGGACACGCCCGAATCGAAACCACCGGAAATCAGGCTCAACACATCTTCTTGCGTTCCCAATGGGAAGCCGCCTAAGCCTTTGTGACGCGCGATCACTTGGTTGAGCAAGCCATCGTTCACTTCGACGTTAATGGTCACGTCTGGGTTTTTCAGGCGCACTTTTGCGCTAGCAACCGCTTGGTTGAGGCCGCCACCCACATAACGTTCCAATTCAATCGAGGTAAATTCGTGTTTACCGCGACGTTTTGCGCGCACAACGAATGTTTTGTCTTCGATCAGATGACGGCTTTGCAGCAGCACCTGTTCGTAAATATCATGCAGATCTTTAAATTCAGACTGCTTCACTTCCAGCACTTGTTGAATGCCCGGTGTGGTGGTCAGAATCTCAAGCGTTTCGGCAAAGAAGTCGCGGCTGTTGGCCGACACTTCAATGTGATCGCGACGGTTGAACACCGCGACGCCTGTCGTGCGACTTTTGATGATATTGCGAATGTTGCTTTCAAGAATTTTAGTGAAGCGCTTACGCACCGATTCACTTTTAATGAAAATTTCTGGATGGGGCTTAACTATAAATTTCATAAGGTTATTCGCAATTTAATTAGAACATTCACTGGCAGGCACGACTGTGTGGCGCTCAGCACCGCTAAGGGGGCGGGATTATACACGATCTCTCGCCACAGAGAAAAGCTTATGAAAAAGGCAAGCCAGTTGGCTTGCCTTAGGGAGTCACTTAGACGGCGCGTTATTGGACGTTCGTAGGCTGCGCGGACGGCACTTCATCGCTATACAGCGGTTCGCCCTGCATAATGCTGATTTCAACGCGACGGTTGCGCGAGCGTTGCGCTTCGGTATCGTTCGGCCCGAGCGGATCGGTATCGGCCATGCCACGCACTTGCAGGCGTTGGTGATTGAAGCCTTTCACTTTTTCCATCTCTTGCGCCACCGACACCGCACGCTGCGCCGATAAATCCCAGTTTGAACGATACAGTTCAGAATCCAGACGTTGGTTATCGGTGTGACCCGAGACGCGCACGATCCCCGGCACATCTTTCACCAAATCAGCAATCTGGCGCACCAATGGGCGGAATTTCGGTTGCAAGAACGCCGAGCCTTCAGGGAAAGCGCCCTTCTCACGAATGCGAATGACGATTTGCTGGCCGAGGTTTTCAACTTCAATCGCCCCTTGCTCAATTTCTCGTTGTAGCGCTTTCTTGATGCTTTCCAGCACAGTTTCCATCTCTTCCGACATCGATTGAGATTGGGCCTGCTGCTGTTGCATTTCCGTTTCGGTATTTTGGTTATCTTGCGTCGCGGTTTCTGGCGATTGACCGCCCGTCAACTGGCCCGCATCACGCTGCGTGCCCCCGGCGCGATCGGCATCGCCTTCATGAAATTCCAGCGTTTGCTGAGTGATGTCCATGGTTTGCTGCATGATGACGTCAATCGGGGTCGGCTCAGGGCGACCAGGACGAAATTCTTGCGCAATGATGCTGGTGCCTTTGGGAATGTCTTTGACCTCAAGGCGGTTTTGTACCCCGAATGCAAATTTCATCGACCCGGCGATCTGCTTGAACTTCAGAACGTCCATTTCCGAAAACGACAGCAGCAGGACGAAGAAGCACATCAGGAGCGACATCAGGTCAGCAAAGGTCCCTAACCAAGCGGGAAGCCCAGGTGGCGGACATTTGCACTTTTGCTCTTCCATCACTCACTCCGCTTATTCGTTGTCGACATCAAGCACACGTTTACCTTCATTGAGGTAGTTTTTCAGGTAACTATCAATGACACGTGGGTTCTGACCATCTTGAATAGCCAAGACGCCGTCCATGATCAGGCGGCGGTTCAATGTTTCTTGTTCACGGCGCAGCGACAGTTTGTCGGCAATCGGGAAAAACACCATGTTGGAAAGCACCGCACCGTACAAGGTCGTCAACAACGCCACCGCCATCGCTGGACCGATCGCTTTTGGATCGTCCATGTTCGACAGCATCGCCACCAGACCAACCAGTGTCCCGATCATCCCCATCGCGGGTGCCACGTCACCAAACGCACGAAAAACGCCCGTGCCGGCTTCATGACGTTCATCGGTCAGGGAAATATCTTTTTGTAGTGTTGCACGTACCACATCGGCGTCGTGACCATCCACCAGCAAATCGATGCCTTTTTGCATGAAGGAGTTGGAGATCTCCATCTCTTCAAGGGCGAGGAAACCACCTTTACGCGCTGCATCCGCCATTTCCACGATTTTCGCGATCAAATCTTCCGGCTCATCGGCTTTGAACATGAACGCTTTCCCCGCAATTTTAGCGGCGCCGAAGAACTGTCCCATGGTGAATTTCATCAGGACAACGAACAGTGAACCACCCACTACGATCAAAATAGAGGTGACGTCGACGAACATCATAATGCTGCCGCCCAAGACCATCGCCATCACGACAAATGCTAAGCCACCAATCAGACCTATTAGCGTTGCTAAATCCACGAAGCGCTCCTCTGCTGTTCATTCGCGATTAGAGATTACTCTCGTTATCGGCAAGAGAATAAATTCTTTAACTTTTTTCTCAATCCGGATGACACATCACCCTGCCCGAGCCAAACGGTAATGAGCCGATGATTGCTCAGCCCGCGGCGGCATCTGCCCGAAAGCGCTCGCCTGCCGCAAGCGGCCATCCCCCACGGTTTGACCCGATCCGGTGCGCAAAAATGCGCTTGAAACGTCTGCATGCCTTGTCAGGCAGTGATATGCTTTTCCCAGTGTATACTCAAATCCTGTTAAGATGCACCTGCGGGCAGCACAGAAATCCAAGTCAAGTTTCAGACTCCGGTGCCATTTTTACGTTTCGTTATCCGTATCCGGTAAAAAGCGCCGTATTTCTGACAAAATTGCTTGGTTAAATTTGACCATCACTACGCCCTAAGGTAACTTTCGTGCATCTTTCCCAAGGCAAAATGATTATGGCGAGCAAGAAACCTGAAAACATGTCCTTCGAAGCAACCATTCAAGAGTTAGATGAACTGGTTGATCAACTGGAAAATGGTGATTTGGCACTGGATGACGCCCTCAAAAAATTTGAGCGCGGCATTGCCCTTGCTCGCTCTGGACAAACTAAGCTCGATGAAGCGGAACAACGTGTTAGCATTTTGCTAAGCAACAGCGACGATGCGCCGCTGAGCGAATTTACCGATCTGCCTGAATAAATGATGACTAAAGAGTGCCCTATGATTGAGGCTCTATCCTCTTTTCAACACCGAAACAATGAGCAGCTTGACCTGTGGTTAAATCGTCTGCCCAACCAGAATCTGCCTCTGATTGAAGCCATGCGGTATGGCTTGCTCTTGGGCGGCAAACGCGCTCGCCCGTATCTGGTGTACATCACCGGGCAAATGCTCGGTTGTGAACCCAGCGACCTCGATACTCCGGCTTCGGCCATTGAATGCATTCACGCCTATTCACTCATTCACGACGATCTGCCGGCGATGGATGACGATGAGCTGCGCCGGGGTAAACCCACCTGTCACATCAAGTTTGATGAAGCGACCGCGATTTTAACCGGCGATGCCCTGCAAACGCTGGCATTCACGATTCTCGCCGAAGGCACGTTGTCTGACGCGGGTGAGATGAACCGCGTGAAGATGATTCAAGCTCTGGCAGAAGCGTCAGGCGCGCAAGGCATGTGTTTGGGTCAGGCTTTAGATTTAGCGGCGGAGAACCGCTTGGTGGCTCTCGACGAGCTGGAAAACATTCATCGCAACAAAACCGGCGCACTGATGCGCTGCGCCATTCGAATGGGTGCGATGGCTGCCGGTCACAAAGGGTTGGATGTGCTGCCACATCTCGACCGATACGCTGACGCGGTTGGACTGGCTTTCCAAGTTCAAGATGACATTCTCGATATCATCAGTGACACCGAAACGTTGGGCAAACCGCAAGGTTCTGATCAACAACTCAATAAAAGCACCTACCCAGCGCTCCTGGGCCTAGAAGGTGCGATGAATAAAGCTCAACTGTTGTATGAGGAAGCGCTTCAGGCACTGCAAGCGATTCCTTACAACACTGAGCATCTCGAAGAGTTCGCCCGATACGTCATCGAGCGCAAAAACTAACACTATAAGCGCGCATAACTATGACTCTTGATATTTCAAAATATCCGACACTGGCTCTGGCAAATTCGCCGGATGAATTACGCAGCATGCCAAAAGAAGTGCTGCCGACGCTTTGTGATGAACTGAGAACCTATTTGCTCAACTCAGTCAGTCAATCCAGCGGCCACTTGGCTTCTGGTCTTGGCACCGTTGAACTGACCGTTGCGTTACATTACGTCTATAACACCCCGTTCGATCAACTGATCTGGGATGTCGGCCATCAGGCTTATCCGCACAAAATTCTGACGGGGCGTCGCGAACAGATGCCAACCATTCGTCAGAAAGGTGGTCTGCACCCGTTCCCTTGGCGCGAAGAGAGTGAATACGACACCTTGTCGGTCGGTCACTCCTCCACGTCGATCAGCGCGGCACTGGGCATGGCGATTTGCGCAGGCCAAGAGGGTGAAAACCGTAAAGTGGTGAGCGTGATTGGCGATGGCGCGATTACCGCCGGCATGGCGTTTGAAGCCATGAACCACGCCGGTGATGTCCACCCTGACATGCTGGTGATTCTGAACGACAACGAAATGTCGATTTCAGAAAACGTCGGCGCACTGAACAACCATTTGGCGCAATTGTTGTCGGGTAATCTCTACACCTCGATTCGCGAAGGCGGCAAGAAAGTGCTCTCCGGCGTTCCGCCCATCAAAGAGTTGGTTCGTCGCACCGAAGAACACCTCAAAGGCATGGTGGCTCCGGGCACTCTGTTTGAAGAGCTGGGCTTTAACTACATTGGCCCAGTGGATGGTCATGACGTTCTGGAACTGACCAAGACGCTGAAAAACATGCGTGAGCTGAAAGGCCCGCAATTCCTGCACGTGATGACCAAAAAAGGCAAAGGGTATGAGCCTGCGGAAAAAGATCCGATTGGTTACCATGGCGTGCCAAAATTCGACCCAAGCCACGACTGCCTGCCAAAAAGCACCAGTACTAAACCGACTTTTTCGAAAATTTTCGGTGACTTTTTGTGCGACATGGCCGCGCAAGATCCCAAGCTGATGGCGATCACGCCTGCCATGCGCGAAGGCTCAGGCATGGTGCGGTTCTCAAAAGAGTATCCATCGCAATACTTTGATGTGGCGATTGCTGAGCAACATGCGGTGACCTTAGCGACCGGCATGGCGATTGCTGGCCATCACCCCATTGTGGCGATTTACTCCACCTTCCTGCAACGTGGTTACGATCAACTGATCCACGATGTGGCGATCATGAACCTGCCGGTGATGTTTGCCATTGACCGCGCGGGTCTGGTGGGAGCCGATGGTCAAACGCATCAAGGTGCCTTTGATCTGAGCTTTATGCGCTGCATTCCGAATATGGTGATCATGGCGCCTGCCGATGAAAATGAGTGTCGTCAAATGCTCTACACCGGCCACCAACATCAAGGCCCTAGCGCCGTGCGTTACCCTCGTGGCAATGGCATGGGCGTCGCGCTGGAAGAGACATTCACCGCGCTTGAGCTGGGCAAAGGTCGCCTCATGCGCCAAGGTGAAAAAGTGGCGATTCTGAGCTTTGGCACCCTGCTGCCCCACGCGCTACAAGCCGCCGAAGCGCTCGATGCTACCGTGGCGGACATGCGTTTTGTGAAACCGCTGGATGAAGCCCTCATCACTGAACTGGTCAACACGCACGATGTGCTGGTCACGCTGGAAGAGAACGTGGTTGCGGGCGGCGCCGGTGCCGGCGTGGTGGAATGGATGATGAAAAACAAGCTCATCAAGCCTGTGCTCAACTTAGGTTTGCCGGATCAATTTGTTCCGCAAGGCACTCAAGACGAGATGCACCACGAACTGGGCTTAGATGCCGAAGGCATTGAGCGCGCGGTGCGCGATTACCTCGCCAAATAAAATGCGGAATGCATGAAAAAAGCCTTCTCCAAGAGAAGGCTTTTTTATGGCTGAAACGACATCAATGACATCGCTGACAAAACCTTGCTAGGCGGATGGCTGCGGCGCACACCAGTCAAACAGGGCAAACAAGCGCTGCCAAGTGGCATCAAACCCCGCGCGCAGTACCAGTTCTTGTTCGGTATACGGATGCACGAAACGCAGTTCGCTGGCGTGTAGCATCAAGCGATGCGCGTCATACACCTCTCGGTACAGGCGGTTGTGTTTGCCATCACCATGGGTGGTATCGCCAACAATTGGATGACGCAAATGCGCCATGTGGCGACGCAACTGGTGCTTGCGCCCAGTTTTCGGCTTCATTTCCATCAGGCAATAGCGCGTGGTGGGAAACTTACCCGTCGAATGTGGCACTTCCACTTTAGCAAGCGGTTGATAAGCAGTGACCGCGTCTTGCGGCGCTTTATCTTGCTTGGCAAATTTATCGGCGATTTTATCCAGCTCTTCTTTGAGTGGGTAATCCAACACATCCCCTGCTTCAATCCAGCCACGCACAATTGCATGATAGGTTTTTTCCATTTCATGGTTGGCGAACATGGGCATCATGTTTGCCGCAATCTCACTGGACAAGGCAAACACCAACACTCCAGAAGTGGGGCGGTCCAGACGATGCAACGGAAACACGTGCTGGCCAATCTGATCGCGCAGCGTTTGCATCACAAATTGCGTTTCGTGTTTATCCAACCAACTGCGATGCACCAACATACCCGCAGGCTTGTTGACGGCAACGATGTAGGCGTCCTGATAAATAATCTCCAGCATTACAGCGATACCTTATCGAGTTGATATAAGACCTGCATGACGGAAGCAAACTCTTGGCGCTCTTTCCACGCCTCTTCAAAATAGGGCGACAACGTAAAACCTGCGGGCAACGCCATCTGCTGCTCAATCATCTGCTGCATACGCGGCACAAAAATCCACTGTAGCCATTCGTGGGGCGCCAGCGTATCGATCGCAAACGGCTGAGTGCTTTGCAACGCCTGCACATCGGGCGCCGAATCTTGCCAAGCTCCGGATGCACGCAGTGCCTCTTCCAGTTGCTGCAACAGTGTGAAAATTGTGGCGGCGGTCATTATCTTTACTTCCTAGCCTTGAATTAGCGGCGAATGATACCATCTATTGAACAAAGAAAGTTAGGACCAATTTGCTCCCATGGATACCATTCATACTCTCAGTGAGCTGCTAAAAAATAGCGGCTGCCAATATCAGGTGTTTGACTTAGGACGCCGCATTCAAGCGATTGATACCGCGCAATTTGAACAAGTGGAACTCGGCCACCAACCTTACCCTTACCCGCTAAAACGCACGGCGCATTTGGCGATTGTGTATTGGAACGAATCCAACCAACCTTGGATCTGGTTTTTGAAATTCACGCTGGATGAGCGCGGCTTGTTGGCGCAAGCCGATGTGGGTCAATTCATCAAATACGTGATTGAAGCCATGGGCACGCGACTCAATCAGGAGATGAGCGACGAACAGCAACAAAAGCTGGCCAACAACCCTTACACCTTCAAACCGGCCGACGACAAAATGGCGGTGTTCCACAGCCAAATTCGCGCCCAATTGGGGCTACCATGCAGCCAATACTATGAACATGCACAGCACTATTTTACTGGCGATTTGGGATGGGAGAATTGGCAAACCGTTGGCTTACAAGGGATCACCGATATTTGTGCCCGCTTAGGCCAAGAACAAAATGGTGTTTTGCTGCGCAAAGCGCTCAACCACCTGCCGCCTCAGCCGCTGTATGCATTGCTCGGTGCGTTGGAGCACATCGCGCTGCCAGAAAAACTGGCTGCACGCCTTCAAGAGCATGCAGAGGCACAAATCGCAGCTCACGAGCCGGATCTGTTTTTGCTTTCAGCCCTCGTGCGTGCCTTGTCCGGCGCTCCGGCGGCAATACAAAGTCAAGTATTGGATGCAGTGCTAAACAGCCCGCGCTTGAGCCACCCAGAAGTGCTGATTGGGATTGCTGGCCGCAGTTGGTCGATGCTTGCCGACAGCGGTCGCGCTCAGCGCTTTTTACTGCGTTTGGCACAAAGCGGAAATCAGTCGTTGTTCAACCAGTTGTTTGCGGATTTGGTGATGCTGCCTGAGCTGCGCCTCGTGCTCCTGCCGTTGCTACACACCAGCCCGTCCCCAGAACTGGCGCAAGCCCTGATGAACCTGCAACAGTCGACGAAAGGGTAAATGCATGATTGGTGACCTGTTGAGCATTGTGCTGTTTAGCCTCGTCTGCTTTGCATTCTGGCAACAGCGTCGCCAGTCCGAACTCGCCAAAGCCCGCATTGCGCGCAAGTGCGACGAACTCGAGCTGCAACTGCTGAGTGTCTCGTTTGGGCACCACAAATGGAAAACGCCCGATCATCGCTGGCGTTGGCATACCGTGTATTATTTTGAGTTTTCAGCGCTCGGTGACGACTGCTATCAGGGCCATTTGATCATGCGCGGTTTTACGCCGCAGGCATTCCATGTGCCACCGCATCGTATGGTGTAGCCGTTTCTTCTTTCAGCCACGCAAACTCGTAATACGGGCCAAATGCGTCTTCATTCACCCCCAGCAGGTGAAAACCGAGCTTGTGTAAAATCGCAATCGAGGGGTAATGTTGCAAATTCACGGTCGCAGAGACTTTCTCTAAATGGAGTCGTTGACATATTTTGGGGAAAAACGCCAACAGCGCTTCGCTGGCTAAACCTTGTCCCCAATACGCTTTGTCAAAGATATACCCCAGTTCAGCCTGCCCATCTTCTATGGAAACAAACACATGGCCCATGTATTCGCGGTTGTAATTGTCCAGTACCGCCATGGCATGGAGCGTGGGGTCGTGCAGCACACGTTGAAAGAGTTGTTTTGCGGAGGCGACCGTTTTCGGGCCGTTCATCTGAGCGCGGTTTTTCGCACAGCAGTTGAGCATGAGGAAATCAGACTCAAACGATTCTGTGTAAGGAATAACAAGCGTTCTGCGTGTCACTATTGTCACTGACAATCCTTGTTTACAGCAATTCCGAATAACCAAATTGGCCCTTCCTAGCCCTAGGAAAGTAGCCGAAAATTAAACCAACTGAGATGACATCGTATTGATCTGGATTGCGATTTGTTCGTTATTTTATAAATTGATTCGCACGAATCGCATGGCCTGACATCAACCGTCAGGATAGCGCGTGGCACATCACGCTTGGAAAGATTAAGAAAAGCCCCGATACACGGGGTATCGGGGCTTAAGTCTTACTCGCAGCAGTCCGGCTACTGATGATTGCTCCATGCATCATCCATAATAGTGACAGAATCCTTCTGCCTCGTCCTCGCATCGCCGTCCTAGCGGTGTCCGTTATTCCCTATTGCCAACCGTTCCTGATCAGCACACATCACTTGTTCCCTGAGCGGTGTCCTTGCCATCATCCTGATGGGGTTCCGACCTCATCCCGAGGTGTCCTGTGCAGTCCTTGCCAGTTTACTCCGTGTAAACCGTCGATTCCGTTCGAAATCCTGCCATCCGTGTGACGATGTATCCGTTATCGCCATCTTCATCCTGAAACCACCGTCCAGTGGTGAATCCAAATCCGTGTCAGTTCCCTTCCGACAGGGTTCAATTTACGCCACTGCGTTTTTTTCGCAATGCCCCCCAAAACATTATTTTCATCCTGAAAGAGAGCGCATAAAAACAAACACTAAAAATCAAACACTTAAAACGATTACATCGCATTTTTCTCGTCACAAAAATCCATTGTCTTACACATCATGTAAGAGATCTCTTACAACGCATTCCCTCTTTTGCTCGCCATGAAATATCAGTAAGATCACCCCAATGACTCAAAAGGGACAAACAATGCTCACCAAAGACGTAACTCAAGAGCTGGAAGCGATTCTGACCAGTCTCCACCACGAAGGCAAAGAGCCCAGCGTGGCCTTAGTGAAAGCCCGCTTGTCGACCTCGGTGCCGATGCCCGCGCTGATCACCATCATCAAAAGCTGGAAAAGCGCCCATCGCGTGCCCAAAGTGGAAGTGGCTGCACCGTCGACGACGGAAAACGATCGTCTTAGCGCACTGGAACAACAAGTGGCAGAACTGACGCAGCGCGTGCACGCGTTGGAAGCACAATTGGCAGGTCAATCATGATGAAATTATGGGTCGATGCGGACGCCTGTCCGAAAGTGATTCGCGAGACGCTGGTTCGCGCCGCAGAACGCACGGGGATTGAATGTACGTTTGTAGCCAACCATTTGGTGCCGGTGCCCAAGCGCGACAACATTCGAAGCCTACAAGTGGCGAGCGGATTTGATGTGGCCGACAACGAAATCGTGCAACGCGTCGCGGCGGGCGATTTGGTGATCACATCCGACATTCCGCTGGCCGATGAAGTGATTACCAAAGGCGCGCTGGCACTCAGCCCTCGCGGTGAGCTTTATACCAGCGAAACTATCAAAGCGCGCCTCAATATTCGTGACTTTATGGACACCATGCGCTCCAGCGGCATTCAAACCGGCGGCCCGGCCGCACTGTCGCAAACGGAACGACGTGAATTCGCTAACCACCTCGACCGCATTTTGGCCAAGCACCAGACGCGCTAAGCGGAATTAAAAAAACCTGCGCTGAGCGCAGGTTTTCGTTGTCATTGACCGTCATTTGTTTATGGTCAATCGCTTATGGCGTGTAGTACGTCGCGGCACCCGGGCCCACCGGCAAACCGAACACAAAAACCCACACGTAGAACAGCAGACTCCAGCCAACAATAAACATCACAGAGTACGGCAGCATGGTGGCGATCAACGTACCAATGCCCAAGTTCTTCATGTAGCGCGTGGCTACGGCCAAAATCAAGCCGAAGTAGCTCATCATCGGCGTGATGATGTTGGTGGTCGAGTCTCCAATGCGGTACGCCGCTTGAATCACTTCGGGTGCATACCCCACCAGCATCAGCATCGGCACGAAGATCGGTGCGGTCACCGCCCACTGGGCCGACGCAGAACCAATCATCAAGTTAATGAAGCCACACATCAAAATGAAAGCAAAGAACAGCATCGGCCCCGTCAAGCCAATGTCTTGCAGGAATTCAGCGCCAGCAACTGCAAACACTTGACCGAAATTGGTCCACTTGAAAAACGCAACAAACTGCGCCGCAAAGAACACCAACACGATGTACATGCCCATCGATGACATCGACTTCGCCATCGCATCAATCACATCACGGTCGGTTTTCATCGTGCCCACAATCTTGCCGTACACAAAGCCAGGAATCGCGAAGAAGACGAAGATGAATGCCACGATACTTTTCAGAAACGGAGAACCGGCAATTTGACCATCTGCCGAACGCAGAATGCCATCCGCCGGAACCACGGTCCAAGCCAACAAGGCACTCACAACAAGTACAGCCACACCCGCCCATTTGAGCGCTTTTTTCTCTAGCGCTGTCAGGGTGCCCATTTTGTCGTGCGACAGATCTTCCGCCGCTTCTTCATCGTTGTATGCGCCCAGTTTCGGCTCAACGATTTTCTCGGTCACAAATGCGCCCATCGCGGCAATGAAGAAGGTCGACACAAACATGAAGTACCAGTTCACTTCAGGCCCTACGGTGTATGTCGGGTCAATCATCTGCGCCGCGGTTTCGGTGATCCCCGACAGCAGCGGATCCACCGTGCCGATCAGCAAGTTGGCCGAATAGCCGCCAGACACCCCTGCAAACGCCGCCGCCAAACCGGCCAACGGGTGGCGACCCAAAGAGTGAAACAGCATCGCCGCAAGAGGAATCAACACCACATAACCAAGCTCCGATGCAGTATTGGAAATGATACCGGCAAATACCACCGTCACGGTGACCATGCGCTGAGACGCGCCCATCACCAAGCCACGCATGGCCGCAGAAAGCAGACCAGAGTACTCCGCAATCGCCACGCCCAACATGGCCACCAACACAGTACCCAACGGCGCAAAGCCAACAAAGTTTTTCACCAGATTGGTAACAATCAGCTGCAAGCCTTCCGCATTGAGCAAGCTGACCACGTGAATCATGCCATCCGCAGCGCGCCCTTTGGCGCCTTCCGGACGCGGATCCATGACTGACAATTCAAAGTAACCGGCCACACCAGATGCCAGCAAAATGGCTAAGCAGAACAGCGCAAACAGCGTAATGGGATGGGGCAATAGGTTCCCCAAATATTCAACACCATCTAAGAAGCGGGTAAAAAAGGGCTTTTTTGGTGCAGGTTGGTTTATTGAAGCAGATGAACTCATCCGTTCCCTCCTTGTAGTAATTCCTGAGCAAATGTGACGGAAATGTCAAAAGCTGGCGCAGAGTACTTGAGGAAGGGAACAGATTAAAATCACAAATGTTACAAATGATTTCAAAATAAGAATAATGTAACGCAAACAAGCTAATCAATCAGATTATAAAACCATTAACAACACATAAGATAAAATAATATCAATGGACGTCATTATTAAATATGCCAATCACTTACCGTTGCACGGCTTTAAACCTCGGATTAGTTTTGCAAATGACATACAAACGCCCGCGGCGCTTGACGATCTGGCAATCTGGATGGCGATTTTTTGCGCTTTTGAGTGAACTCAGTACTTTCATTTATTGCTCCTTCACCCCAAAACGGGAAAAACGACGATTGAAGTTAGCGATTCGGCCCTCTTGCTGTACCGCTCGCTGTTTACCGGTGTAAAACGAATGCGATTCCGACGACACATCGATCGCCATGTAGGGATAGGTTTTACCTTGCCATTCGATGGTTTGATCGGTTTGCAGCGCAGAACCAATCACAAAATAGTGATCGATGCTGGTGTCGTGGAACACCACCGGTCGATAGTTCGGATGAATGCCTGCTTTCATACTTTTCTCCTTGGGTAAATTGTTATGTTATAACATTTTAAATAATAGTAATTCTCACCTGAGGAGTTTTGCAAGCGATTTGTCGAGAGGAATATGCTATTTTTTGCCAAGTTCATCGGCATACCAGCCCTCCGCTTCGGTAAAACAGCCACTTAGCGCGCTGGTACGATGTGATTTTTTTTCGGCGCGTGACGCGCAAAATTTGCCGCCCATCATCGGTCGGCGTGAAGTAGGAAGTTATGCACACCATCGATCCGATTGCGGTTATCGAAAGCCCGTATCAAGAAAAGTTTGCCGTGCCCCGTCAGCCACGTTTGGTGCCGAGCGCCCGCGCCCGCGTCAAACTGTTGGGCGAAATCAACTGCCCAGAGGCCGTGCGTGGCATTGAGCAATTCAGCCATCTGTGGTTGTTGTTTTTGTTTGATCAGAACCTGCAAGCGGGTTGGAAACCGACCGTACGCCCGCCGCGTCTCGGAGGCAATGAGCGTATTGGGGTGTTGGCCTCACGCTCAACATTTCGCCCCAATGGCATTGGCATGTCCGCGGTTGCCTTGCGTGGCGTCAGCAAACAGGGCGATCAGATCTATCTCGATCTCGGCAGCGTCGATCTGGTGAATGGCACACCGATCATCGACATCAAACCGTATATTCCCTACGCCGATGCGATTGCTGATGCGCAAGGCGGCTATGCGGAAGCCGAGCCAGAGCTCGCGCAAGTGACCTTTTCCCCGGCCGCGCTAGAGGTGTTGCATCGCTCGCCTCATGGCGTAGAGCAGCAAGCCGTGATTCACGAAGTGCTGGCCCAAGATCCACGTCCGGCGTACAAAAAAAACAAACCGGACATGAAGGAATATGCGGTCAATTTGTACGATTTGAACGTGAAATTCACGGTGAACGATAACTTAGTGACAGTGACCGCAATAGAACGCTTTTGACAAAAGCAATAGGCTGATATTATGAGCCGCTAATTTATTTTTAGTCGCGACCGATACCCTTGTGAATCCATTCAGCGGCCCAAAAGGCCAACTTGAACACTCCAAGGCGTTGCGATTCCTTAAAACTTTGAAAAACGGATACTTAAATGCGTACCAGTAACTATCTTCTTTCTACTCTGAAGGAGACTCCAAACGACGCAGAAATCGTGAGCCACCAGCTCATGCTACGTGCAGGTATGATCCGTAAGCTAGCCTCAGGTCTTTACACCTGGCTACCTACTGGTCTGCGCGTATTGCGTAAAGTCGAAAACATCGTTCGTCAAGAAATCGATCGCGCAGGTGCTATCGAAACGTTGATGCCCGTTGTTCAGCCGTTTGAACTTTGGGAAGAGACAGGGCGCAGCGAGAAGATGGGTCCTGAGCTGCTTCGCTTTACTGACCGTCACGTTCGTCCGTTTGTTCTTAGCCCAACAGCAGAAGAAGTGATCACTGCGCTCGTACGTAACGAAGTGAGCTCTTACAAACAGTTGCCGCTGAACCTGTACCAAATCCAAACCAAATTCCGTGATGAACGCCGCCCACGTTTCGGCGTGATGCGTGCTCGTGAATTCTCCATGATGGATGCGTACAGCTTCGACCTTGACAAGCAAGGCCTGCAAAAATCTTACGACGCCATGCATGCCGCTTACTGCAAAGCGTTTGATCGCATGGGTCTGGATTACCGCCCAGTGCTAGCAGACAGTGGCGCGATCGGTGGTAACGGTTCGCAAGAATTCCACGTCCTCGCAGAAAGCGGCGAAGATTTGATCGTGTTCTCAACAGAATCCGATTACGCAGCCAACATCGAAAAAGCTGAAGCCTTAGCGCCAGCCGCTGCAGCCGACGCACCAACCCAAGCGATGACGCTGGTTGATACGCCAAACGCGAAAACCATCGCGGAATTGGTTGAGCAACACGGTCTGCCAATCGAGAAAACTGTTAAAACCCTGTTTGTAAAAGCGTCTGACGAGGTCGATGCTGCGATCATTGCGTTGATCGTACGCGGTGACCACGAACTGAACGAAATCAAAGCAGAAAATCTGCCTGAAGTGGCCGCGCCGCTAGAAATGGCTGGCGAAGAAGAAATTCGCGCCCTGATCGGTGCAGGCCCTGGTTCACTGGGTCCTGTCGGTCTGGAACTGCCATTCATCGTGGACCGCACTGTCGCGGTCATGAGCGACTTTGGCGCTGGCGCCAACATCGACGGCAAACACTACTTCGGCATCAACTGGGGTCGTGACGTCGCACTGGGTAAAGTGGCGGACCTACGTAACGTCGTGGAAGGCGATCCAAGCCCATGTGGCAAAGGCACCCTGATGCTAAAACGTGGTATCGAAGTGGGTCACATCTTCCAACTGGGCACCAACTACTCTGAAAAAATGAACTGTAGCGTGCTTGGTCCAGACGGCAAAAACGTGATTCTGGAAATGGGCTGTTACGGCATCGGTGTTTCACGTGTGGTTGCTGCAGCGATTGAACAGAACAACGACAAATACGGCATCATCTGGCCAGATGCGATTGCACCGTTCCAAGTGGCGATCGTGCCAATGAACATGCACAAATCAGAGCGCGTTCAACAAGCAGCAGAAAAACTGTACGCTGAATTGAGTGCCGCTGGCATCGACGTACTGTTTGATGATCGTAAAGAACGCCCAGGCGTGATGTTCTCAGATATGGAGCTGATCGGTGTTCCTCACACCATCGTGATCGGTGACCGCAGCATGGACGAAGGCAACTTCGAATACAAAAACCGTCGCAACGGTGAAAAAACTGCGATTGCCATCGACCAGATCGTTGAACACATCAAAGCGCAACTGGCTTAATCGCCAACTGAATTTGAAAAGCTGCCTTCGGGCAGCTTTTTTTATGCGATTAATCGTGGGTTCATCTGCCCCTTTCTAGACTGTCTAGACACTCAAGGAGGTGACTTATGGATCTGAAAGCGTTACTCAATCAAGCGCTGAATTCAGAATGGGGGCAAAAAGGCACCCAGCACGCGCAATCCCTCACCCGCGATAAAAGCACACTCGCCACATTCGGCGCCGGCGCGCTTGGTGGCGGCCTGCTTGGCGCATTGATGGGCTCGAAGAAAAGCAAGAAGTTGGGTAAAAGCGCGCTGAAAATCGGCGGCGCAGCGGCTTTGGGTGCCTTGGCGTACAAGGTATATAACGATTGGCAAGCCAAACAGCCAGCTTCTGCCCCACCGGCAGCCACCTTCGATGAACACAATCCCCGCCATGAGTTACTGATCCTCAAAGCAATGATCGCGGCGGCCAAAGCCGACGGCCATGTTGATGAGCACGAAATGGCACACATCAATCAAGCCGTGCAACAATTGGGGGCCGACGCTGGCGTACAAACCTTGATTGAGCTGGAATTGAAGAAACCGCTCGATCCGGCAGACATTGCCCGCCTCGCACAAACGCCGGCTCAAGCCGCCGAACTCTACCTCGCATCGTGCTTAATCATCGATGAGCAGAGCTTTATGGAAAAAGCGTACTTAAGCGAATTAGCGAAACAGCTTCGCTTGGACGACGCGCTGATCGCCGAACTCCATCAACAAGTCCGCGAAGAATAAATCGCCAATTGCACGCGGAATTTGCGCCAACGCAAACCGCAGTTTTGTCAGCGGGGAGCGGTGTGTGTATATTGGACGCAGAGACTTTTTTAGAGGATAAAATCATGCAAGTTTATGCGTGTTGTGATTTGGTGCGTGAGCTGTACGCACAAATTGGCAGTGGCGACCAAGGGTACGTGCCGCAGGCGATTTCTTGTGCCGTACGTGCGCTCAATGACATCGCCGCAGACACTTCCCTGCCCAAGGAAGCCCGCGAAAAAGCGGCGTTTGCCGCGGCGAACTTATTGATTTCTGATTTCGAGGACTAAACATGAATTTGGCGAACTTTGCCACCATGGATCCCGTGATGCTGATGAGCATCGTGAATATGAAGCTGCGTGATGACTTCGGCGGCGATCTGAACCAATTGGTGGTCTATTTTGAGATTGATCGTGCAGCGCTAGAAGCTCGCTTGGCGACGGCCGGGTTTGAGTTTTTGCCAGAAGCCGGCCAATTTCGTTAAGCGCGCTTTTCCACCAAGCCGCTCCACCAAGCCGCTCCACCAAGCCGCCTGATAAGCCCCCAAGCTTCATCGAGCGGGGAAGCATCGAAACAGCAACGAGCCCGTCATGACGGGCTCGTTGTGTATTTAGGCGCAGCACTTGCCGGCTTTCATGGCTCAGCTCAAATGCACGTCGTACTCGGTGGCATAGCGGCGCAATTTACACTGATTGCCCTCATGACAACCGCAACTCATACAGCGCCGTGCCTCGTGGTATGCTTGCTCCGCGCTGAACCCAGTCTCAACTTCGTCGAACGAGGTCACCCGGCGCGCCATGTCGATTTCAGGCATTTTGGCTCGAAAGATCCCCTGCATCGCCCACTGATAATGCTGCGCCTTGACCGCATCACTGTTTCCGCGTGCCATGGTTTTCAAGCTCTCTTTCACGCGCTGCGCGTGATCAGGGCGCACCAAATGTGCGGTGCGTGACGCATTGCGTGAGCGGAAAGAGCGCGTATACAAAGGCGCCATGTCACCACCGAGCGACGCATCAATGCTCTGCGCAGCCACGCGCGCATCGGCAATCGCTTCAATCGCCGTCGCCGGTCCGCGGCGCACATCACCAATCGCAAAAATATTCCCCACGCCCGAAAACATGGTGTGTTCATCCACGTCAATGGTGTTGTGGCGGCTGAGATTCAACGCCATCGCCTCGCCTTCTAAAAAGCGAGTATCGGTCTGCTGCGAGACAGCGGCAATGACAGTATCAAACGCCAATGTCTCCGTTTCGCCAGTCGGGGTTGGCGAACGTCGGCCGCTTGCATCGGGTTCACCCAAGGCCATTTTCTCTAACACCACCTGTTTAACTCGGCCATGCTCATCGGCGATGTTTTCAATCGGGTTGGTGAGAAAACGAAACGCGATGCCTTCATGCTCCGCTTCTTCGACTTCGTAAGGTTCGGCAGGCATGGCCTCCCGCGTGCGGCGATAAATTAACGTCACCTCCGCGCCACGACGCAACGCAGTACGTGCACAGTCGATCGCCGTGTTCCCACCGCCAATCACGGCCACTTTCTTGCCCAGCGCCAGTTTGCGCTCCAGCACATGGTCTTTTAGAAAATCCACGCCCAGAAAACACCCGGCCAAATCGCTGCCTGCATACGCCATCGCACTGGCTTGAGAAGCACCGACAGCCAAACAGACCGCGCTGTACTCCTGACTTAATGCCGACAACGTGAAATCCTCGCCCAACACTTGGCCGGTATGCAGCGTCACCCCATGCTGACACAGCAACTCAATCTCTTGATCCAAAATGGCTTTGGGCAACCGAAACTCCGGAATACCGTAACGCAACCACCCGCCCGCTTGTGGCATGGCCTCAAAAATATCGACCTCATACCCTTCGCGACCAAGAAAATAACCGCAGCTCAGCCCCCCCGGGCCAGCACCGACAATGGCAATTTTCTGCCCTTTAGCCGGTTTGCGTTCGGGCTGCAGGGATGGCGCCGCCGTGACATCGTAGTCGGCGGCATATCGTTTTAACTGGCGAATGGCTAGAGGTTCATCCACATTGCGGCGCAAGCATTTGTGCTCGCAAAACGCCGGACACACGCGGCCTATCGACAGCGGCATGGGCAAGGTGTTTTTAATCACGTCAACAGCCTGTTGCAGCTCATTGTTGGCAATCAGAGACAGATACAGCTGAACGTCGACTTTGGCTGGGCACGCCACCTGACACGGCGGCAGGCTACAAGTGATATTGGGGTTATCCAACAACGTTTCGAGGCGATGTTTGCGGCGCAGCTCCAGTGCCGTGCTGTTGGTGGTCACCACCATTCCATCACGCGGCTTGCAGTCACGGGCGCTCACGATCCCTGCGCCGTCCACCTCGACGTCACACAAACCGCAATGGTGTTGAATGCCTTCCGAACCACATAAACAGGGAATGATCACGCCACACTGCTGCGCAGCAAGCCATAAGCTTTGATGGGGGTCAACGTGGCAAGGCTTTCCATTCAGGGTAATTAAGACCATAACAATCCTCAACTTAGACTGACAGTGGGAAATACAGCCGCAGTCCGTATCGACCTAGGGACTGATATGATTTTCGCGAGAACAAGAATCCTTTCTTTTCATCTTGGGATGGCTCCCTTTAGGCGTTATTTTTCGGTATTTCCCATCAACAACTGCATAGTGAGAGACATGATGTGATTTGCTATGCAGACTGAGACTCAAATTTTTTGATCCGATCATTCTTGCACAGCAAGGACGGATTACTTTGACTTTGCGCAAGAAAGTGAAATTCGCGAATTCACCATGTAGAAGAAAAACTTTAACGTCTTGTTTATCAAGCAATAAAATTTCACATGAATTCATTCGCTCTCAAGCGAGGCCTGATAAATGGCATGCATAAAAAAGGCCCTGCCGAAGCAGAGCCTTTGTGTCGTCATGGTTTGGGATTAACCCAAGTTCTTACGCGCGTTTTGGAACATACGCATCCAAGCACCATTTTCGCCCCAGTGGTCTGGGTGCCATGAGTTCGCCACAGTGCGGAAGACACGCTCTGGGTGCGGCATCATGATGGTGACACGGCCATCTTGCGTTGTCAGACCGGTAATCGCATTTGGTGAACCGTTCGGGTTGTTCGGATATTGCTGCGTCGGCTGACCGAAGTTATCCACGAAACGCACGGCAACTGTACCAGATTGTTCAATCGCATTGAGGTGCGCTTCATCGCGAACTTCCACACGACCTTCACCGTGAGAGACGGCAATCGGCATACGCGAGCCCGCCATGCCATCGAAGAATACAGAATCCGACTTCTGCACTTCAACCAGACTAAAGCGTGCTTCAAAACGCTCCGATTCGTTGCGTACGAAACGTGGCCACAAGTCTGCACCTGGGATCAGATCTTTCAGGTTAGACAACATTTGACAGCCGTTACACACACCCAGCGAGAACGTGTCCTGACGGTTGAAGAACTGCTCAAACTGTTCGCGAGCTTGCACATTGAACAGCACCGATTTCGCCCAACCTTCACCCGCGCCCAGCACATCACCGTAGGAGAAGCCACCACACGCGACCAGACCTTGGTAAGCATCCAGTACCGCTTGACCGGTCAGAATATCGCTCATGTGAATGTCGACTGCGTCAAAGCCCGCACGGTCAAAGGCTGCCGCCATTTCAACGTGTGAGTTCACGCCCTGCTCACGCAGAATCGCCATCTTCGGCTTCGCGCCGGTATTGACCATAGGCGCAGCGATGTAAGGTGCCGCGACGTCTTCGTTGACATCAAAGCTCAGTGACACGTTCAGACCTGGATCTGAGTTGTCTTTTTTCGCTGCAAATTCTTGATCGGCACACGCTGGGTTGTCGCGCATGGCTTGCATCTTGTGCGTCGTTTCCGCCCAGAGGGTACGCAGTTCGGTACGTGAACGCTGCAGAAGAACTTGTTCACCCGAAGTCACAACGAAATCATCCGATGCGTCAACGTCACCAATCACGTGTGAACACGCTGCTAGGCCATGAGCCGCCAGTGTCGCCAAGACCGCATTCAGTTCATCGTTCTTAACCTGAATCACCGCGCCCAACTCTTCGTTGAACAGCGCCGCCAGTGCGTCATCACCCAGGGTTTCAATGTTGGCTTTCACACCACAGTGACCCGCGAACGCCATTTCAGCCAGCGTGACAAACAGACCGCCGTCGCCTTTATCGTGGTAAGCCACCAGCTTGTCGTTGCGAACCAGCGTTTGCATCGCATCGAAGAAACCTTTCAGTTGCTCGGCGTTGTCCACGTCAGCCGGCTTATCACCCAACTGCTTGTACACTTGCGCCAGGGCCGTCGCGCCCAGACGATTCTGACCGTTACCCAGATCCACCAGCACCAGAGACGTTTCACCCAGTCCTTCCATGGTCGCTGGCGTACGTAGTTGTGGTGTGATGGTCTTACGTACATCTTCCACACGCGCAAACGCGGTGATGACGAGCGATAGCGGCGAGGTCACTTCTTTGTTTTCGCCGTTCTCGTGCCACTTGGTCTTCATCGACATCGAGTCTTTACCAACCGGAATAGTCAGACCCAGCGCTGGACACAGCTCTTCACCGACAGCTTTCACCGCTTCGTACAGACCCGCATCTTCACCCGGGTGACCGGCAGGAGACATCCAGTTCGCGGACAGTTTGATGTGTTTGATATCGCCGATATCGGTGGCCGCGATGTTGGTCAGTGACTCACCCACCGCCAGGCGCGCCGATGCGCCAAAGTCGAGCAGAGCAACTGGTGTGCGCTCGCCCATTGACATCGCTTCACCGTGGTACGTGTCGTAGCTTGCTGCCGTGACCGCGCAGTTGGCCACAGGCACCTGCCAAGGACCCACCATCTGGTCACGGGCCACCAGACCTGTCACCGTGCGGTCACCGATGGTGATCAGGAAGGTTTTCTCCGCTACAGCCGGCAGACGCAGCACGCGATCCACCGCGTCATTGAGTTCGATACCGCTGCGGTCAATCGCCGGGCTGGTCACTTTCAGCGTGGTCGCTTCACGGTGCATTTTCGGCGGCTTGCCAAGCAGAATGTCCATCGGCATGTCGATTGGCGTGTTGTCGAAGTGGCTGTCTTCCAGCGTCAGATGACGCTCTTCCGTTGCCACCCCGACGACGGCATAAGGTGCGCGCTCACGCTGACAAATAGCATCAAATTCCGCCATGTGCTCCGGCGCAACTGCCAGTACATAACGCTCTTGCGATTCATTACACCAGATTTCCAGTGGGCTCATGCCCGGTTCATCGTTTGGCACGTCACGCAGTTGGAAAATACCACCGCGATCGCCATCGTTCACCAGCTCAGGTAGTGCGTTGGAGATGCCGCCCGCGCCCACATCGTGGATAAACGCAATCGGGTTGTCGTCGCCCATTTGCCAACAGCGGTCAATCACTTCCTGACAGCGGCGTTCCATTTCTGGGTTTTCACGTTGTACGGAAGCAAAATCCAAATCTTCTGCCGACTGCCCCGACGCCATAGAAGACGCTGCGCCACCGCCCAGACCGATGTTCATCGCCGGACCGCCCAGCACGATCAGTTTCGCGCCAACCGGGATTTCTTTTTTCTGCACGTGTTCATCACGAATGTTACCCATGCCGCCAGCAATCATGATGGGCTTGTGGTAACCGCGGATCTCTTCACCCGCGTGTGAGGTCACTTTCTCTTCATAAGTACGGAAGTAACCCAGCAGGTTTGGACGACCAAATTCGTTGTTAAATGCCGCGCCGCCCAGCGGGCCTTCTAGCATGATATCCAGCGCGCTCACGATGCGGCTGGGTTTACCAAAATCACTTTCCCAAGGCTGCACAAAATCAGGGATACGCAAGTTCGAGACCGTAAAGCCCACCAGACCCGCTTTTGGCTTACCGCCGATACCGGTTGCGCCTTCATCACGAATTTCACCGCCACTGCCGGTTGACGCACCTGGCCAAGGCGAAATCGCCGTTGGGTGGTTGTGCGTTTCCACTTTCATCAGAATGTGAGCATCTTCGTGGTGGTAAGTGTATTGACGTGAGTCCGGATTGGGGAAGAAACGGCCGACTTTTGAACCGGTCATGACTGCCGCGTTGTCTTTGTAGGCAGACAGCACGTGATCCGGAGTGGTTTCAAAGGTGTTCTTGATCATCTTGAACAGCGATTTGTCCTGATCCACACCATCGATGGTCCAATCCGCATTGAAAATTTTGTGACGGCAGTGCTCAGAGTTCGCCTGAGCAAACATCATCAGCTCGATGTCATTGGGGTTGCGACCCAGCTTGATGAAACTCTCCACCAAGTAATCAATTTCATCTTCCGCCAGCGCAAGGCCAAGGGAAACGTTTGCTTCTTCTAGCGCAGCTCGACCACCTGCCAAGATATCAACTTGCGTCAGCGGCGCTGGCTCAGCCACGCTAAACAGCGCTTGTGCCGCATCAAGTTCCGCAAACACCACTTCCATCATGCGATCGTGCAACAGAGCTTTCAGTGTCGTCACTTGCGCGTCCGTCAGCGCAGTTTCGCTCTCGACGTAGTACGCCGTGCCGCGTTCCAGACGTTTGATCGACGCCAGACCACAGTTGTGCGCAATATCAGTCGCTTTGGATGACCAAGGGGAAATGGTGCCCGGACGAGGCGTGACCAGCAGGAGGAATCCCTGAGGTTCATGTTCTTGAATGGTTGGACCGTAAGTCAGCAGCTTCTCTAACTTTTCCAGTTCCTGGCTGTCCAAGTCTGCTTTGAGATCTGCAAAGTGCATGAACTCAGCATAGATGCCGGTTACAGGCAGGTGTTGTTCACGACAAGTTTCAAGTAGTTTGTTTACACGAAACTCGGAAAGAGCTGGGGAGCCACGCAAAATTCTCATGTGCTTAGGTCTCTATATACAAGTGATTAAGATGTAATTGGAATAAATTCACATAAATAACAGCAATTTATATGGTCATTTGCGAACTTATACCGATTTCACCTCTCCATTGCGTGCGCATTATAGATGATTTTTTTTTGTGACGTAACACCAAAAGCAACCGTTTGCGTCATTTTTTTCGTTAAATTTGAATTACAACTCATTTGCTCAAAGATTCAACAACACGCCTCACATGCAGCCGCAAAACTTTGCCAAGTGTGTGGGGTTTGATATAAAGACACTACTTGATGTAAGAGATCCCGAATTAATGACCAAGCTTTCTTTCGCTGCTGCGAGTCGCGCCCTCTTTTTGGCTGCGCTGGCTCTACTGCTTGCTGGGTGCCAAATCGACTCTGAGCCGAAAAGTGAACTCGAGCAAATCCGCGCGCGCGGTGTCTTGCGTGTCGGCACCCTCAACAACCAACTCTCCTATTACATCGGTCCAGACGGCCCCTCAGGTCTGGACTACGAACTGGCACGTGAATTTGCCCGCGAGCTGGGCGTCAAACTCGAAATGAAGCCGGCTTACCGATTGTCGAGCCTGTTTCCCGCGTTGAAAAATGGCGAAATCGATATCATTGCCGCCGGTTTAAGCCAATCCGAACAGCGTTTGAAAGACTACCGAGCGGGTCCGGCTTACTACTACGTGTCACAGCAAGTGGTGTACAAGAAAGGCCAATGGCGCCCACGCAATATCGAACAGCTGATCGCCAAACAGGATGAACTGTATTTGGAAAGCAGCGACGCGCCGATTTTCAGTGTGGTCAACGATTCTCATTTTGAAAACACCCTCGACTCGTTGAAAAGCACGTATCCAGAATTTCGCTATTACGTTGATAACAATGCCGACGTCAACGACCTACTCAAGTTGGTTTCTCAAGGCGAACTCAAATTCACCATGGCCGATTCCGTGGAGATTTCCCTGTCACAACGCATCTATCCCGACATCGCCACCGCATTTGAGATGACCGAAGATCAGCCGATCTCGTGGTTTATGCGCCGCTCTGATGATGAAAGCCTGTATGCGATGATGATTGAGTTTTTCGGCAATCTGAAACAGTCCGGCAGCCTCGCGTCACTGGAAGAGAAATACATTGGTCATATCGGCACCTTTGATTATGTCGACACACGCGCCTTTATTCGCGCGCTCGATTCCCGTTTGCCGAAATGGATGCCTCTGTTCCAGAAATATTCGGAGGAGTTTGACTGGCGCCTGATTGCGGCCTTGGCGTATCAAGAATCGCACTGGAATCCGAATGCCAAATCGCCCACTGGGGTACGCGGCATGATGATGCTGACGCTTCCTACCGCGCGCAGCGTGGATGTCACCAACCGCCTGAATCCAGAGCAATCGGTGCGTGGCGGGGTGGAATATCTGCGCCGCATGATGGAGCGCATTCCTGATTCGATTCCCGATCACGAGAAAATCTGGTTTGCGCTGGCGTCGTACAACGTCGGCTACGGCCATATGATGGATGCCCGCCGCCTGACCAAACTGCAAGGCGGTTCGCCGGATGCGTGGGCGGATGTGAAAGATCGTCTGCCGCAGTTGCGTCAGAAAAAATACTTCACGCAAACGCGCTACGGCTACGCGCGAGGTGATGAAGCGCTGTCGTACGTGGAAAACATTCGTCGTTACTATCAGAGCATCATCGGCCACATGGAACAAAAACAGGTGACCAGTGTGGATTCAGGCACCGATGATCTACTGGTGATCACGCCAGAAGAGGAGATCATCGACGACAATAGCGATCTTGATGAGTCACTGGCGTCGAGCGAAGAAACCGTGTCCTCGGCCAGTTCAGCGCAAAATGTGAGTAATAAATAACCACTTGATTTTCAGTTGGGAAACCCAAAGATAGATGTGTGAACTTGATCGCTTGTGTGATTTCTCAAAGCAGTGACAATCAAGTGCAATCAAAACACGATAAGCTGTTATTTTTTGGGTTCCCTGCTGAAGAACATCCTCACGCACGATGATGCGCTGGGATGACAGACCCAACAGAACGGACGTATTCAACCCACTGGACAGACGACATTCTGGTCGCTGACCGCAAAGGAGAAGGCGGCCCTCTGTTCGGTCCGGAAAGGGGTTCTTCTTTGTCGTCCGTTGTAGGAGGGTGTTTTATGCTGAAACGTAAACGGCACTCAAAACTCCTAAGTAAAGCCGTCTCAGCCAACCGTCGCCGCCGTATGCTCGCCAATACCAAGAAAAAAGTGCTGGCTCGCCATCGTGCGTTCGTACAGTTATCGGACTGAAACATTCACGCGGCAAACATCTACCTCATGGGGATGTTTGCTCATCGTTGCCATTCCTCGTTACCTTATTGCCTCGTTATCCCATTTACTCGTTGAACCATTTACTCGCGACCCATACCTCGCTGACCGAGCGTTGGTTTCGCTCCCCGCTCACCTTTCATGCCGCATCGTCACGCACCACGACTCGCACTCACTAGGCGCAGCACGGGATTGTTCTCGACGGGCTACTGCGCGTCGTCTTGATTCTGAGCAGAACCGGATTGACACGAATCATCTTGGGCCGCCCGTAATTTCTCAGCCTCTTTTCGCGCTTTGATCTCTTTGCGGCGCCGTTGGAAAAATGCCTGCAGCTGCTGGCGACACTCGTCTTCCAGCAAGCCTTTCTCCACCGTGGCGTAGTGATAAGCCGCTTGGCTGCTAAACAGGTCGAGCACCGTACCGGCCGCGCCCGCTTTGAGATCTGGCGCGCCATACACAATCCGTTTCACGCGGCTGTGCAGCAACGCCCCTGCGCACATCGGGCATGGCTCTAAGGTCACGTACAGCGTGGTCTCGAGCAGGCGATAGTTGTGCAGCGCTTCGCCCGCTTGACGCAAGACCTGAATTTCAGCATGCGCGGTGGCATCGCAAGCGCCAATCGAACGGTTCCACCCTTCGGCAATGATGTGGCCATCTTTCACCAGCACCGCACCGACGGGCACTTCCCCTTCCGCTTCAGCTTGCTCGGCCAGCGCCATCGCGCGGCGCATGAATTGTTCATCTTCGGGAGAAAATGGGGCGCGTGTGTCTGTCATGGAAACCTCAATCAATTGGGGGCGGCATTATAACGGCATCGACGGCGCAGATAAATGCTGGGCCAGATAATCCACCAGCAGGCGCACTTTGGGCGATAAGTGTCGGTTTTGCGGATAGAGCGCCCACACCCCTTCCCGCTCATCGCGATAGGCGGGCAACACTTCGACCAAACGGCCGCTGGCCAAATGCGCTTCCACGTAATAATCCGGCAATTGCACCAATCCCATGTCTTTGAGCGCCGCATCAAGTAGCACCACGCCACTGGCGCAATGCACACGGCCGCGCACGCGAATGGCACGCGACTGCTGATTCTCTTTAAACCGCCAGTGATCGTGGGTGCCCACCAAACAGCTGTGCTGCGTCAATTCAGACAAAGTATGAGGCGTGCCGTATTGCGCCAGATAGTGCGGCGTGGCACACACATACAGGTTACGATTACTCAAGCGGCGCGCGATGAAGCTAGAATCACCCAACTGCCCCAAGCGCACGGCCACATCCACGCCTTGCTCAATCAGATCGAGTTTTTGGTTGGTGAGCACAAACTCCAATTCCAATTGAGGATGCTGCAATAGAAAGTCATGCAGTAGCGGCGCGATTTTCTGCTCGCCATACGTCACCGGCGCGGTCACTTTGAGTTTGCCTTTGGGCGTTTGTTGCATCTGCGTGACTGTCAGTTCGGCCTGTTCCAACCCTTCGAGCAACGCGCGACATTGTTGGTAATACACCTGCCCCGCTTCCGTCAACGACACTTTGCGCGTGGTACGCAGCAGTAATTTTACCCCCAAACGCTCTTCCAGCAGTGCGATGCGGCGGCTGACATTTGCCACCGACGTCGCCAAGCGCTGCGCTGCGCGCGTAAAGCTGCCCGTTTCGGCAACGGCCACAAACTCGCTTACCCCTTCCCAACTTGCCATATCGCCTCATTCACTGCGTTATTATTACAATATCGTAAAAGTTATTCTCATTTTGACTCAATTATCACGCAGAGTAAAAGGACTATACTGAAACTCTTGGTAGGAAACGCCCATTCAACGGCCTTTCTTCACACGAACCCTGTATCAATCAAAAGGAACCACTTCATGTCTCAAGACAAATTCATCAAATCTCGCGCCGCCGTCGCTTGGGGCCCGAATCAACCCCTGAAAATGGAAGAAGTCGACGTCATGCTGCCGCGCAAAGGCGAAGTGCTGGTGCGCATCGTGGCTACGGGCGTGTGTCACACCGACGCGTTTACGCTGTCGGGCGATGATCCAGAAGGCGTCTTTCCAGCGATCTTAGGTCACGAAGGTGGCGGCATCGTGGAAATGGTTGGCGAAGGTGTGACCAGTGTGGCCGTGGGCGATCACGTCATTCCACTGTACACCGCTGAATGTGGTGAGTGTAAATTCTGTAAATCCGGCAAAACCAACTTGTGTAGCGCCGTGCGCGCCACCCAAGGCAAAGGTTTGATGCCAGACGGCACCACACGTTTCTACAAAGATGGTGAGCCAATTTTCCACTACATGGGCTGCTCAACCTTCTCTGAATACACCGTGCTGCCAGAAATTTCACTGGCGAAAGTAAACAAAGAAGCACCATTGGAAGAGATTTGCCTATTGGGTTGTGGCGTCACCACAGGAATGGGCGCGGTCATGAACACCGCCAAAGTGAAAGAAGGCGACACCGTGGCGATCTTTGGTCTGGGCGGCATCGGCCTGTCTGCGATCATTGGCGCACGCATGGCGGGCGCAAGCCGCATCATCGGCGTTGATATCAACGAAAGCAAATTCGAGCTCGCCAAACAACTGGGCGCGACCGATTGCATTAACCCACAGAAATTCGACCAACCGATTCAAGACGTGATCGTCGAGATGACCGACGGCGGCGTGGATTTCTCATTTGAATGTATCGGCAACGTCAACGTGATGCGCCAAGCGCTGGAATGCTGTCATAAAGGTTGGGGCGAATCCGTCATCATCGGTGTAGCCGGTGCAGGCCAAGAAATCTCAACCCGTCCATTCCAATTGGTAACCGGCCGCGTATGGCGTGGTAGTGCTTTTGGCGGCGTGAAAGGTCGCTCACAATTGCCGGGCATCGTGGAGCAATACATGGCTGGAGAGTTTGGCCTGCAAGAGTTCATCACGCACACCATGCCACTAGAGCAAATCAACGACGCATTTGATTTGATGCACAAAGGCGAAAGCATTCGCACGGTCATCCATTTCAAATAATCGCTCACCCCATTAATGCGGGGCAAACCACATCACGTTGACGCAGTTGCCTTACGCGGCAGCGTCAACGGTTTGAGTGACCGTTTGCCCCCCATCAAGGAGTCTTCATGAGTTTAACCCACCTGACGCAGGCAAAAGTCTTTGATGGCTGGCACAAGCAGTACCAGCATTCGTCGGACGTGCTGAACTGTGACATGCGGTTTGCGATTTATCTGCCACCGCAAGCCTCCGCCAGCGCGCCGGTGCCCGTGCTGTACTGGTTATCGGGGCTGACCTGCACCGATGAAAACTTTATGCAGAAAGCGGCCGCGTTTCAAAAAGCGGCAGAGCTTGGCATCGCGATCGTCGCACCGGATACCAGCCCGCGTGGCGACCATGTACCGGATGATGCGCAGGGCGCGTACGACTTTGGCTTGGGCGCAGGCTTTTACCTCAACGCGACGCAGGAGCCGTGGTCGGCCAACTACCAAATGTATAGCTACATCGTAGATGAGTTGCCGCAATTAATTGAAGCGCACTTTCCAGTCAATCAACGTAAAGCGATTGCTGGTCACAGCATGGGCGGCCATGGCGCGCTGACCATTGGCGCGAAAAACCAGAACCACTACACCTCGATCTCAGCGTTCAGCCCTATCTGTCACCCGATGGCAGTGCCATGGGGCCAGAAAGCATTTCGTCATTATCTCGGCGACGACAAATCAGCGTGGGCGCAGTACGACGCGGTCGAACTGTTTCAGTCGCATGCTGTACGCACGCCAATTTTGATTGATCAGGGCGAAGCGGATAGCTTCCTGCACGAGCAGCTCCAACCGGAAACCTTGGCCCAAGTCGCCAAGGAGAAAGGCCTTGATCTCACCCTGCGCATGCAGCCCGGTTACGATCATAGCTACTTCTTCATTCAGAGCTTTATCGGCGAACATTTGGCATTTCACGCGCAATACCTCAAAGTGTAAATCGCCGATGTTCAACGTCAAAAAGCCCGCAATTGCGGGCTTTTTTGTACCGATGATGGATTAAAGCGTGTACGTGTACGGCGCTTGAATGCCCAGAGGAATCCCCATCGCCCAATACGCCAATAGGAACAGCGTCCAACCAATCAACATCGCGATCGAGAATGGCATCATCAAAGAGGCCAATGTGCCGATCCCGGTCGACTTCACGTAGCGTTGGCAGTACACCACCACCAGCGGGAAGAACACCATCAACGGAGAAATGATGTTCGACACGGAGTCACCCACGCGGTACGCCGCTTGAGACAACTCAGGAGAAATCCCCACCGCCATCAGCATTGGCACCAAAATAGGACCAATCAGCGCCCACTTCGCCGACGCTGACCCGACCAATAAGTTCACCATCGCAGTCAGTAAAATCATGCCGACAATGGTCGCTTCACCCGGTAGGTTCAGAGTTTTCAGCCCTTCAGCACCGTACAGCGCCAGCATTGTGCCAATGTTAGATTGACCAAAAGCAGACAGGAACTGCGCGCAGAAAAACGACATCACAATGTACGCGCCCATGGTCGACATGGTGCCCGACATCGCCTTGATCACGTCATTGCTGTTTTTAAACGTGCCGGACACACGGCCATAGACGATGCCAGGAATGATAAACAGGATGAAAATCAGCGGCACGATCGACTTCATGATCGGTGCTGAAAACGCCGTAATTTCACCGTCTGGAGAGCGCAGCGCTGAGTTTTCTGGCCACAAGGCCGCGACCAAAAGTGCAATACCCAGCAACATCGCGCTGCCTGCGTAACGAAAAGCTTTTGATTCGATGGCACTAAACGAGCCTAAATCTGGCGCGTCTTCGGCATCCTCATCCACGGGCATACGTTTCAGGCGCGGTTCAATCACGCGCTCAGTCACATACCAGCCAATGGCCACGATGATGATCGACGACAGACCGGTGAAGAAAATGTTCGCCAGCGGGTTCACTTGATACGTTGCGTCCAGTACCTGCGCTGACGTTTGAGTAAAGCCTGCGAGCAGCGGGTCGATCCCCGACGGAATAAAGTTGGCAGAAAAACCACCCGAGACACCGGCAAATGCCGCCGCAATGCCCGCCAAAGGATGACGCCCGGCAGCGTGGAAGATGATACCGCCCAATGGAATCACCAACACATACCCCGCATCAGCGGCGGTATGCGACACGATGGCCACCAAGATCAGCATCGGCGTCAGCAGTTTCGCCGGCGTGTAGTTGAGCATTTTCTTCAGGCCCGTGGTAATAAAGCCTGAGGAATCCGCAACGCCAACCCCAAGCATGGCGACCAGAACAATGCCAAGCGGAGCAAAACTGGTAAAGGTGCTCACCATGTTGGCGAGAAAATGAGCCAGTGATTGCCCGGTCAACAAGTTGTTGATCTCAAGGACTTCACCCGTGCGTGGGTTCACCAGATCAAAACTGACATTCGACAGCAGTGCAGAGGCAACCCAAACGATCACCAACGCCCAGAAAAACAGAATCGCCGGGTCTGGGATTTTATTGCCGGCACGTTCGATAAAATTAAGAAAACCATCCATGCGACTCGAATTCGCCGGTGGTGTAGAGTTTACGGCTTGGTTACTCATCGGTAACTCCTGACAGATGTTGTTGCTTACGGCCTTAGTAATAGATGTCGGCTTGGCCTGCCCACGTCACACGATTCGTGTGTGCATGCGATCCATTCACACGCGAACACATAACGCTACTAAGCATTCTATTAGACCGCCCTTTAACAAGCACAAAATTCCAAACCGATTGAAACATCTAGAGACACATTTTGTATATTAGCTATATTTTAGCAACATAATTCACACAGCAGCTCAGCAAATGAGAAAACAAAATGCTAAAAAAGTGGCCAAAATCAATCTATCGAAAAGAGTTATTGATGGTATTGATTGTATCGTGATACGGCAGTTTGCAGCTCAATGCTTTGTGACTGGCCTTGTCGATCCAACCAAGACGCCGTGATGACAACCGTTTTTAACGAACCCGACACCGTCGCAGCAGGCACCTGCCAACTCAGCGCGTATCCCGGGTGAGAGAAGTCCTCTCCGCTGACAATATCAGTGTCAAAATCAGCGTGCGCCCATGATGGTGAAGCCGAAGAAGCACCGTGGGTACGAAACCATTCCAGTTGCTGCTCTGCAAGGTTAAGCGCCTGCACACTGTGCAGCGCAAAATCAGCGCGCTGCTCAATATACGCTTGCAGTTTCACTAATCCCAATGCCCCCACGCCGATCAAGACAAACGCGATCATCACTTCAATCAAACTAAATCCCCGGTGTTTACTGCCCATGCCACGATCCTTGTTGCCATTTGAATTGACGAATTTTATTGAGCGGCATCTCGATCGCATCACGGTTAAACGAGAAGTTCATCGATGCAGTGAACACCGCATACGTACCCGGCGCATCCATCACATACCCTCCGGTGGGGAAAAACGCACCATTTTGAAAATACGCGGTGTTTGACACCGACACGGCCGGCACAACATCGGGATCGTGATCCACTACACCCGCAAGGTTTGTGGTTTGGGTCGTATTGAGCGACTTCCACGCATCTTCACTGGGTGTGAAATCCGGCGAGCCATCATCAGCGGCCGAGATAAAGTGATAAATCATGCCTTTGAACGTGAGTGAACCATGCGTCGACAGCAAGCCGTTGTGCACCACCAGAATCACACCGTCCAACGTTGAACTAGCCCCATCAATGGCCGTACTGACCGCTTCGAGGTCATCACCATCCATGTGACAACTGCCATATATCCACAAGAGATCGTGACCAGCACTAATCTGCTGCGCAATTTTATCGCCACAGTCACTCACGATCTCGGGAGTGGGAAGCGCACTTTGATCCATCAGCATTTGACCATTTCCGTCAACTAAACTCTCATTGGCAATTTTTTGAAAATGACGATCGGCCATCACTTCAAACCAATCACTGCGCGGCGCACCAAATAAGTCTTCAAATGGGGTTTGACCGCTATCTTTGACAAAATCACGTTTCAGCCCTGTGGGCGTCGAAGCCCCTGTCGCAGTGAGTTCAGTCAGATAATCAGGGTGGCAAGATTGTCCAAGTGGATACCCTTCATAAGGCAAATCCGAATTCAACAAGCCATCATTTTTTAGGGCACCATTCACCAGAAAATCTTGGCTGTAACGCAACATGGTGCAGCCCCATTGACTCTCCCCCAGACTCAAGCCAGGGTCGGGGCGCATCGCCAACCCGCCAGCAAAGTAGAGATTGGAGGTCGCTTTCAACACGCCAGAGGCCGGCGCTGGATAACGAATCGTTTTACTCAGTTGGCTGTAGCCATAGGTTGCGGTGACAGCTAACTGCCCCGGTGCGGGCGTGTGATACCCAAAGGCCACGTCGGAACAATCGGCATAACTGGTGGCCGATGGCAACACGCGCTGAGTCTGCGTCAGACTATACACACACTCCAATCCACCTTCGGCGCGCCAAAATTGTTGTTTGGCTTTGACTTCGTTCTGCGCACGTTTGATTTGGAAAAACAGATGTTTATACATGCCGAGCGTCACCACTAACGCCACCGACAGGAGAATCGATGTCAGTAACAGTGTGGCAACACCGCGTTGAGAATGGCTTGTCATTGCCAGTTCCTCTGCTGAATGTGAAAGGAAAGGGATTGGCTGACGCTGGGATTCTGAGTTAACGCCGCCGTGAGTGAAACCGTGGTCACGGCGCCACTCACGCGATCGGAAACTAACGTGTCGGTGCGTGCGCTAAACGCCGTAACGGAGATCTGTCGGGGATCAAATAGTGAATAACAGAGACCGCTGCCGATAGAATCCGCCGCAGACGCGGGGGTTAAAGGCACTACCCGCCTTTTCTCACAAAACTTCAACGCAGTGGATTCCTGACGATAGACCACATTGAGATACGCTGATGATGCACCAGACATCACCTGATAGACGTAACCCAGCAGAGGCGGCGCCGCTTCGGTGTGTACGATACGAGTGGCACCAGACAGCAAGACCGATTTGCGCTGCACGCCACCGTAACCGGCTTGATACAGATCTTCCTTCATCACTTGCAACACGTTGGTCATGTTTTGCAGCAACAAAATTTCCTGACTGCGTTGCGCGGCACTGCGCTGGCTGGAGATAAACACCGAACCGACAATGCCAAGCGCCATCGCACCAACCAGTGCTGCAATCATAAACTCAATCAGCGACGCGCCGCCAAGGCGCCTAGTTGCATTTCGGATAGCCATACACCGCTCCTTGTTCACCGCACACGATAATGCGGCTGGCACCAAATGACGTGCTGAGTTTCAATTGCTGAGTGGCATCGACGACGGGCGAAAAAAACAGACTGCCGTTTTTGACCTTGCCGCGCACGCCATCAAATTTCACTTGATCGGAGGTGAAATCCGACGTGACCTTGATATGGCGAAACGGCTGCCCACTCATCACCAGCAGCGCGCTGCCCGCGCTTACCGAATCACTGTCGTTGAGGATGATTTGCCATAATCCGGTGCTAGATGGATTGCTGTCCATCACGATGTGCGCCCATAAATCCTGATTCCGAAACACCGCTTCGGATTTGGCTTGCTGTAGGAAGCCTTGCAATTCAGACGCCAAGGTTTGCATCTGATGTTGCTGCGAAAAGCGCTGAAAATTCGGCGCAGCAAAGACCAACATCGCCGACAACACCGCCACCGTGATCAGCAGTTCCAATAAAGTAAACCCGCGAACCATTTCCCAAAACCTTTTGCAAACAATGAGATGAATGTGAATCAACTTGCACCGATGCTAGCAGTATCCACAATAGAGGCAGGCAGATTCAGGGAAGTAATGGAAATGATTCGAACAAATCGTTGCAACAGGCGGCAATCCCATTCGTTGGGTATGACACTGATCGAATTAATGATCGCGGTTGTGATCGTCGGGGTGTTGGCCAGCATCGCCTACCCGGCCTATACCCACCATGTGAAAGAAAGTCATCGCAAACAGGCCATGGCCGATATGGCGCGGATTCAGCTTTATCTAGAAGAGCACTACAATGGTGCTTACAGTACCAGCGGAGTGATCTCGGCGGGTACGTGTACCTTGTGTGATGGGGATAGCGATCGCTACGCTTGGTCGGTTACCCTGAGCAGCACAGGTTATGTGATCACAGCAACGCCGCAAGCCGTGAAAGGGCAAGATCAGGACCAATGTGGCGACCTTGGGTACAGCAAACTGGAACTCAGTAGCAACGGCACCCGTTCACCAGACGCATGTTGGCACTGATCCCCAGGCACAAAAAAGCCTGCAAACGCAGGCTTTTCTCATTCAGTGTGAATGGCGCATCATTAGCTGGTTAAGTCATCAAAGAACTTCTTCACGCCATTGAAGAAACCTTCAGATTTCGGCTTGTGCTTGTTCGCCGCTTCGCCGCCGCACGATTCTTCCAATTCACGCAGCAACTCTTTCTGACGCGCGCTCAGTTTCACCGGCGTTTCTACCACCAGTTTGACGATCAGATCGCCGATGGCGCCGCCGCGAACACTTTTCACGCCTTTACCACGCATACGGAACATGCGGCCCGTTTGCGTTTCTTCCGGCACTTTCAGATTCACACGGCCATCAAGTGTTGGCACTTCCACTTCACCACCCAATGCCGCCATCGCAAAGCTCACTGGCACTTCACAGTACAAGTTGTTGCCGTCGCGTTCAAAAATGTGGTGCTCTTTGACGTGCACTTGGACGTACAAGTCGCCCGCTGGTGCGCCCATTTCTCCGGCTTCGCCTTCACCCGCAAGGCGAATACGGTCACCCGTATCCACACCGGCGGGAATTTTCACGTTGAGCGTTTTGCTCTTCTGTTTACGGCCTTGACCATGACACTCGTTACAAGGGTCTTTAATGATCTTGCCTTTACCGTGACAGGTTGGACAGGTTTGCTGAACCGCGAAGAAGCCTTGACGCATCTGCACTTGACCGTGGCCATGACAGGTGCCACAAGTTTGCGCCGACGTGCCTTTCTTCGCACCGCTACCATCACATGCTTCACAGTGCACCAGTGTTGGGACTTCAATCTCTTTCGAGCAGCCGCGTACCGCTTCTTCCAGCGACAGTTCCATGTTGTAGCGTAGATCGGCACCACGTTGTGGGCGCGGCGCACCGCCACCACGACGACCGCCACCGAAAATGTCGCCAAACACATCACCAAAGATGTCGCCGAAATCCGCACCGCCGCCGCCAAAACCGCCACCACCGAAACCACCGCCGCCTTGTTCAAAGGCTGCGTGGCCGTATTGGTCATAAGCGGCTTTTTTCTGCGGATCCGTCAGAATTTCATACGCTTCTTTTACTTCTTTAAACTTATCCGCAGCGCTGGCATCACCCTGATTGCGGTCTGGGTGGAATTTCATCGCCAGGCGTTTGTACGCCTTCTTAATATCACGCTCAGAGGCATCACGGCTAACGCCTAATACTTCGTAAAAATCACGTTTTGACATGTTCTAGATCACCAATCTGTTACTGCAAACGGTTCTCGCTGTACTTAGCGCCGCTTGGTGTTTTGTATCGATATAGATAAAAAGTGCATCTTTCTTAGCTATAGCGATAAAGCTGACAAACAGACGGGCGTAAGAGTTTCCCCCAACGCCCGCATCAAACTTCGAGTATCCTTTTCAACAAAGGACGAAGGTGAAGGGCTTGAATTCTCTCAAATTCAAGCCTTCAATGACAATCAATTATTTCTTGTCGTCTTTCACTTCTTCAAACTCTGCGTCGACCACGTCATCTTCTGGAGAAGCAGACTGTTGGCCAGCGTCAGCACCTTGTGCTTGAGCTTTCTGCTGAGCGATTTCCATCAACTTTTGAGAGGCCGTCATCAATGCTTGAACTTTCGCATCGATTTCTGCTTTATCTTCGCCGCGTTTCGCTGTTTCCAGCTCACTGATTGCCGCTTCGATTTTCTCTTTTTCGTCTGCTGGCAGTGCGTCACCCGCTTCTTCAACCTGCTTACGAGTTGCGTGGATCATCTGGTCAGCTTGGTTACGTGCAGTCGCTAACTCTTCGAACTTTTTGTCCGCTTCTTTGTTCGCTTCTGCTTCTTGAACCATTTTTTCGATTTCTTCGTCGCTCAGGCCACCCGATGCTTGGATCGTGATGTTCTGCTCTTTACCAGTTTGTTTGTCTTTCGCTGATACGTGCAGGATACCATCCGCATCCAGGTCGAAAGTTACTTCGATCTGAGGCATACCACGTGGTGCAGGCTGAATGCCTTCTAGGTTGAACTGACCCAGCGACTTGTTGTAGTTCGCTTGTTTACGTTCACCTTGCAGAACGTGGATCGTTACTGCGTTTTGGTTGTCTTCTGCAGTTGAGAACACTTGATTCGCTTTGGTTGGAATCGTGGTGTTTTTCTCAATCAGTTTGGTCATCACACCGCCCATGGTCTCGATACCCAGAGACAGCGGTGTTACGTCCAGCAGCAGCACGTCTTTCACGTCGCCTGACAGTACGCCACCTTGAACTGCAGCACCCACAGCGACCGCTTCATCAGGGTTCACGTCACGACGCGCTTCTTTACCAAAGAACTCAGCCACTTTTTTCTGAACCATTGGCATACGAGTCTGACCACCCACCAAGATAACGTCAGTGATGTCGTTTACTGATAGGTCAGCGTCAGCCAAGGCGACTTTCAATGGTTCCAGAGAACGTTGAACCAAGTCTTCAACCAACGATTCCAGTTTCGCACGAGTCACTTTGATGTTCATGTGCTTAGGACCAGTTGCATCCGCAGTGATGTAAGGCAAGTTCACATCAGTTTGCTGTGCTGAAGACAGTTCGATTTTCGCTTTCTCTGCCGCTTCTTTCAGACGCTGCATCGCTAGTGGATCGTTCTTCAGGTTGATGCCTTGTTCTTTGTTGAACTCGTCAACCAAGTAGTTGATCATGCGGTTATCGAAGTCTTCACCACCCAAGTGAGTGTCACCGTTGGTTGCCAGTACTTCGAAGGTTTTCTCGCCTTCAACTTCATCGATTTCGATGATTGAAATATCAAATGTACCACCACCCAGGTCGTATACTGCGATCACGCGGTCGCCGCCCTGTTTGTCCAAACCGTAAGCCAGTGCAGCTGCAGTTGGTTCGTTGATGATACGTTTTACTTCAAGACCTGCGATACGGCCGGCATCTTTCGTTGCCTGACGTTGTGCATCGTTGAAGTAAGCTGGCACTGTAATAACCGCGCCAGTGACTTTCTCGCCCAGGTAATCTTCTGCAGTTTTCTTCATTTTTTTCAGAACTTCTGCTGAAACCTGAGGCGCTGCCATTTTTTGACCTTTCGCTTCTACCCACGCATCGCCGTTGTCTGCACGCACGATTTTGTAAGGCATAATTGAAATGTCACGCTGTACTTCTTCGTCTTCATAACGACGACCGATAAGACGCTTAATTGCAAATAGCGTGTTTTCCGGGTTGGTTACAGCTTGACGTTTTGCTGGCTGACCAACTAGCGTTTCACCATCTGTGTACGCAATTACAGAAGGGGTTGTACGCTCACCCTCTGCGTTCTCGATTACGCGAGGTTTGTCGCCGTCTAGCACAGCAACACATGAGTTAGTAGTACCTAAGTCAATACCAATGATTCTACCCATCAGGCTATCTCCGAATAAATTCTATGTTCGTTTTGCTATACCCCTAATGTGGGGATGGAGAATCGGGTTTCAATCCCCGCTCACAAACAAAACTGTGTATGTTTGCTTCTCGTATGCCCCATAGATAAGGGCGACAAATACCTTTTCAAGGGTAAAAACAAAAAAATTTTGAATTTTTAGTAAGAAAAAAGCGAAGCCTTGGCTTCGCTTGGATAAATAGAGGTCAATTTCTGCCTTAACGCGATTCTGTCGCCAGCTCAGCTTGCGCGTCATCTGCGGTTGCCAGTTCCCCTTCACTCTTCGCCACGATGGTGTTCACAGCGGTATCTCCCACCACATTTGACGAAGTACAGAACATGTCATTGATACGGTCGACCGCCGCAATGATCGCCAATCCTTCAGGTGGCAGACCCAGTTGGTGCAGCAGCACGCCCACCATCACCACGCCACCACCCGGAACACCGCCGGCACCAATTGACAGCAACAGAATGGTTAAACCGAGGGTAAAGATGTCTGCCGAGTTGATCGGCTGACCAAAGGCGTTCGCAACAAAAATCGTTGCCAGCGCAATATAGATAGACACACCAGACATGTTCATGGTCGCGCCCAGCGGCACGCCAAAACCCGCGACAGACTTAGACACTTGCAGCTTTTCAGTCAGCGTGCGCATGGTCACCGGAATGGTTGCATTCGAGCTGGCCGTCGACAGAGAGAACAGCACCTGTTCACGAGTCGCGCGCAAGAATTGTTTGGGTGAAACGCTCGTCGTCATCCCCACAACCATCGGGTAGAAAACGAAGATCCAGAACACCAACATCGCCACCACCAAGGCCACGTATCCCGCCACCGACATCAGCGTGTGTGCATTTAAAGTTGCACCCAGTTGCGTCATCAGCGCGAACACACCGTAAGGCGCGAGGCTCATCACCAAGCCCACCAGCTTCATCATGATTTCGTTGGCTAATTTAAAGGTACGAATCGCAGGACCACCACGTGAATCCAGCGCCTGAATCGCTAGCCCCGTCAAAATGGCCATAAAGATGATTTGCAGCATGTCGCCATTAGCAAACGCTTGTACTGGGTTGCTTGGTACAATGTTGACCACCAGCGAGAAAATATCCGGCGTTTCGGTCGTTGTGAGTTTCACCGCTTGAGACACAGTCCCAGCCAAGTTCGCATCCGCACCCGGTTGGAAGATCATGCCGACGGTCAGTGCCGCTGCAATCGCAATGACGGTGTTGATGATATAAAGCGCAAAAGTTTTAGTGCCTAAACGGCCAAAAGCGGAGATGTCTTTTAGATCAACGATGCCACACACGATGGACACATACACCAGTGGCACCACCAGTAACTTGATGAGCGAGACGAACATGCCGCCTGCACCTTCTGCGGCACCTAATAGATACACGTCGAACAGGGAAACACCCTGAAACAGGTATTGAATGGCGGTCCCGAGAACTAGGCCAGCAAACAAGCCTAAAAAGATTTTCGATGAGAGCGATTTATCCATCGTTCTACTCCAGTTTGTTGTGTTGAGTATTTATCGTTATAAAGTCGTTTATGTCACCAAAGGTGCTAAACGTCCGCGCATCATACACACAGCGATAACAATCAGAAGTATTTATTTACAAAAATGTTACATGGCGCAAATTAGAACATTTACTAAAAAACAACGATCTCAACAGGATTTATCTCTAACCGGCTGTTTCATAAGCTATTCAGGAATACCTAACAACACTAATTAAGCCATCCCTGATACACCAAGCGATTCAACGTATTTTTCAAACAAAAAAAGAGAGGCATAAGCCTCTCTTTTCATACACAGTCAGTAGATTATTTCGCTACCATCACCATCGCAGGGCGTACGACGCGACCATTCAGCTCATAGCCTTTTTGCATCACAAACATCACGGTGTTTGATGCGTGATCGGGACTTTCCTGAATCGACATCGCTTGATGGAATTCTGGGTTGAATGCTTCGCCTTCTGGGTTGATCTCTTTGAGGCCAAATTTCGCGACCGCATCCACAAACGTTTTATGTGTCAGCTCCACACCTTCCAGAATCGGTTTCACCACCTCGTTCTCACCATCCGCAGCTTGAATCGCACGTTCCATGTTGTCCAGCACGGGCAGCAGCTCTTCAATAAAACGGCTCAGCGCATATTTACGCGCTTTGTCGATCTCTTGTTCGCTACGGCGGCGCATGTTTTCAACATCAGCACGAGCACGCAGTACCGCATCCTGTTGCTCCTTCACGCGCTCTTCACTCGTTAGCAGTGCAGCTTCTAACTGAGCAATTTTCGCTTCCTTTTCATCAAGCTCGTCTGCGTCTTGATTCCAATCGATATCAGCATCAGTGCCAACGGCTTCCGCTTCTACTTCAACCGCACCTTGTTGCAGCTCTTCGTCTTTGATCTTATTTTCTTCGTTGCTCATGATATCTCCAAAACTCTCGACACTTAATGTGCTTAGGAGTTGAAATCTCTTAGTTTCCTGACACAAAAATTCGCATAAAAGCGTAACTTGCCTTTATTATGGGGATGAAGAATTCTGATTCAAGCCTAATTCGGTTGGAAAACTTATGAAAAACCCGTTTGACGTGATCGCCATCATCGGAAAACCGAGAGATCAACAAGCGATTCAGACACATAAAGATCTTTATGATTGGTTAACGTCTCTTGGTAAGACCGTGTTCATTGATGAGCGACTGCGCGAAATTTTGACCGAGATCCCATCAGACCATTTCGGCAGCCTGATTGAACTGGGAAAAAAAGCCGATCTCGCCATCGTGGTTGGCGGCGACGGCAACATGCTTGGCGCTGCTCGCGTGCTATCGCGCTTTGACATTTCGGTGATCGGCGTGAACCGAGGCAATCTTGGCTTTCTTACCGATCTCAATCCGGAAGATTTCCAAACGCGGCTGGCCGATGTCCTAAACGGCAACTACATGGAAGAAGAACGCTTTCTGCTCGAAGCCGAAATTCATCGCCATGGCCAAGTCAAAAGCCACAATGCAGCGCTCAATGAAGCCGTGCTGCACCCGGGCAAGATTGCGCGCATGATTGAATTTGAAGTTTACATCGACAACAACTTCGCGTTCTCTCAGCGTTCCGATGGCATCATCGTCTCAACCCCGACCGGGTCGACGGCGTATTCGCTCTCCGGCGGCGGCCCCATTTTATCGCCAAGTCTCAATGCCATTACCTTAGTCCCCATGTTCCCTCACACCTTGTCTTGCCGCCCATTGGTGGTCGATGGCAAACGACGCATCAAACTCATCGTGTCTCCGGACAACCGGGGAACGCAGGAAATCAGCTGTGATGGCCAGGTGTCGTTGTCGGTCTCTCCGGGGGATGAAATTCATATTTATCAAAGCCCGAACGTACTGCGACTGATCCATCCTGAGGACTACAGCTACTACCATGTCCTGCGGAATAAACTGGGGTGGTCCAGCAAGCTATTTTGAGTTTGCTCACACTTTATTTCGCCACCTGAAAATTTTCACCTGGGCAACTTTACTGTATAAAGAAACAGTATATACTGTTTTCTTATACAGTATTGTTCAATTATACAGGTGCAAAAATGCTGGCTCATTTAAGTGTGAATAACTTTGCGATTGTGAAATCTCTGCAGCTTGAGCTGTCAAAAGGAATGACCACGATTACCGGAGAAACCGGTGCAGGTAAATCCATTGCGATAGACGCGCTGAGTCTGTGTTTGGGTGGCCGCGCAGAAGCCAGCATGGTGCGACAAGGGGAAGAAAAAACCGAAGTCAGCGCCGCCTTTGTTCTGGATAACAATATTCACGCCACTCGTTGGTTAGAAGATAACGATCTCTTGGATGGCAAAGATTGCATTCTGCGTCGTACCATCACCAAAGATGGCCGCTCACGAGCATTCATCAATGGCAGCCCGGTGCCCCTGTCGCAACTCAAATCCCTCGGTCAACTGCTGATCAACATTCACGGTCAGCATGCGCATCAACAACTGATGAAACCGGAATATCAGCTCGCGATGCTGGATCAATACGCCGGCCACATCGACTTGCTGAAAAAGACCCGTCTCAGCTATCAAGGGTGGCGTCAAGCCAATAACCAGCTCAAGCAAATGAGAGAAAATAGCCAGCAGAACCTAGCGCAATTGCAGTTGCTGGAGTATCAGATCAAAGAGCTCAATGAGCTGGCGATTGGCGAAGACGAATACGCCGAACTCGAACAAGAGCACAAACGTTTGGCCAATAGCGGCGATCTAGCGATCAACTGCCAAAAAGCCATCGACCTTTTGTACGAAGGCGACGAAGTGAACGCACTCAGTCTGTTGCAGTCCACCAGTGCCACGTTGATTGAACTGGCAGAATTGGACAGCAAACTCGGCGCGCTGCCAAACATGATTTCAGATGCCATGATTCAACTCGAAGAAGCCAACAGTGAGCTGCGTGGCTACCTCGACAGTATTGATGTTGACCCTGAGCGCATGGCGTTTGTGGAAGAGCGTTATTCACGCATCATGTCACTGTCGCGCAAACATCACGTTTTACCCGATGCGCTGTATCAACATCACCAAGATTTGCTGCAACAAATTGCGCTGCTCGATTGCTCAGAAGAGAAAATGGATGCATTGACTGATGAAGTGGACGCCAAGTATCAGTTGTTTGTGACCGCAGCAGAGAAACTGCACAAATCGCGCAGCCGCTATGCCAAAGAGCTCGATAAGCTCATCAGCCAAAGCATGCACGAACTCAGCATGGAACATGCGCAGTTTAAAATTGATGTGTGTAACCAAGGGGGGCCTTCTCCGCTTGGCTTTGATGCCATCACCTTCTTGGTGTCCACCAACCCCGGCCAGCCTTTGCAGCCAATTGCCAAAGTGGCCTCTGGTGGTGAACTGTCACGGATGTCACTTGCCATTCAGGTGATCACCGCGCAGAAAGTCGATACACCAAGCCTCATTTTCGATGAAGTGGATGTGGGGATTTCAGGCCCAACCGCCGCTGTCGTCGGGAAAATGCTGCGCACGCTGGGTGAATCCACGCAGGTCTTGTGTGTCACGCACTTACCCCAAGTCGCAGGCTGTGGTCACAACCAATTGTTCGTGGCAAAACAGACCAAAGGCGGCAAAACCGAAACGCAGATGGTCAAACTCGATCACGAACAACGTGTCGCAGAGTTGGCTCGTTTACTTGGCGGTAGCCAAATCACCGAATCGACTCTGGCGAACGCTAAAGAGCTGCTGATTGCTGCCTAGCGCACAAAAAATGAATTTTTTGTTCACGCTTTGCAACCTAATTCAAAATTCGTAGTCTCAACAAGCTCAGAGGACACGGGATGTTTTTACATCTGCCCTGAGCTTGTTTATTATCACCCCAGTTTTGAGTTTCATCAGCTATAGAATTTTAAATATGCAGTTTACCAAGTGGCTTGTCGCCCTTCCTCTGGCCTTGACGATGTTGTCTGGCTGTAGCGTTCTAGAACGTCTGGTTTATCGTATCGACATTAACCAAGGCAACTACATCGAACAACAGGCCGTTGACCAGTTGAAATTCGGTATGTCGAAAGAACAGGTCCGTTTTGTACTGGGCTCACCCATGTTGGTTGAAAACGGTTATCCGGATACCTGGTACTACATTTATCACCACACCGCAGGGCACGAAGCATCCATTCAGAAAAATCTGGTGGTTAACTTCAACAATGGCGGCACCTTGGTCAATATCGCGGGTGACTTCCAGCAAAGTGATAATTTCTTTGAAAGCTTGAACTGATCAGGCATGAAAAAAGCTCGCCTTGGCGAGCTTTTTTGTGTGGCTTAATCTGCGTCTGATTTACGCGAGGCATTGGGTTTGCCTCCCGTGACCGGATCCGCCTTGCCGGCCGCTTTCGCTTGCTCGGCACGCTTACGACGAATCTCTTTTGGATCCGCCAGTAGCGGTCGGTAAATTTCAATGCGATCACGGTCGCGTACCGTCGCATCCAACTTCACGTTGCGGCTAAATACACCCACTTTATTTTTGCTCAGATCAATTTCCGGATACATCTGCAAAATGCCTGATGTTTCGATGATCTCTTCAACCGTCATCGCTTTATTCACCACCAGCGTGAGGACGCGCTGTTCCTGTGGAAGTGCGTATACCACTTCCACGTGAATCATGTCTGACTCAATACTCATAGCGCATACACCTGCTTGGCTCGCTTGGTAAAAGCGTTCACCATATTCCCCGTCAACTCGTTGAACACCTTACCAAACGCCATCTCAATCATCTTGCTAGAAAATTCAAATTCCAGCTTCAATTCCACTTTACACGCTTGCTCATCCAACGGCGTAAAATACCAACCACCGCGCAACGTTCGAAACGGGCCATCAACCAAATTCATGATGATAGACTCGCCGTGATTCAATTCATTGGATGTGGTAAATGTCTTGCTGATACCCGCTTTCGACACATCTACCGACGCAACCATCTTATCGTTCGATGCTTCAATCACACGCGAACCGGAACATCCCGGTAAAAACTCCGGATAACGAGCCACATCATTCACTAAATGAAACATCTGATCTGCACTGAAAGACACCAGAGCAGAACGACTGACTTGCTTCATCTTTTCTCCTCACATTACCCAGAATTCTTGTTCAACTCATCATTTGTACGGATGATCCCACCGCAATCGGTCCGTTGGGAATATCACATTGCAGCGATTGTACGTTTATCCCCGCACGACCTCAAGTTACTGCATCAATCCCTCTTGAGCTCTGTTGCCGTTAACCTTATGCTACGCAAAGAAAAGCATTTCCTAACCTTTCACCAATCCGTATAATGCGCCCACTATGGTAAAGAAAAAATCAAACACAAAAGCGGGTAGCAACACTATCGCGCTGAACAAAAAAGCTCGCCATGAGTATTTCATTGAAGATGAAATCGAAGCTGGTATGGAGCTCCAAGGCTGGGAAGTTAAATCTCTACGCCAAGGCAAAGCCAATATCGCAGAAAGCTACGTTTTCTTGCGTGACGGAGAAGCGTTTATCTCCGGTATGACGATTACACCACTGCAGCAAGCATCCACGCACGTCGTCGCAAACCCGACCCGTGTACGCAAGCTGCTCTTGTCACGTCGTGAACTCGACAACCTGTTTGGTCGTATCAACCGTGAAGGCATGACTCTGATCGCCACTGCGCTTTACTGGTCTCGCTCATGGGTGAAAATCAAAATCGGTGTCGCGAAAGGTAAAAAACTGCACGACAAACGTGACGATTTGAAAGAAAAAGATTGGCAGCGTCAGAAAGCTCGCGTCATGAAGAGCAACAACCTGCGCTAATCTTAACCACTTGAACGCATATGGCTGGACAGCAAAAGCTTTTCTGGTAGTATGCGAACAATACCTTGGGGCTGATTCAGGATTCGACGGGAATTTTGAAGTCTAAGGTGCATGCCGAGGTGCGGTAGGCCTCGTTAACAAACCGCAAAAAAATAGTCGCAAACGACGAAAACTACGCACTAGCAGCTTAATACCCTGCTCAGAGCCCTTCCTCCCTAGCTTCCGCTTGTAAGACGGGGAAATCAGGAAGGTCAAACCCAATCAAGCTGGCGTGGATTCCCCCACCTGAGGGATGAAGCGCGAGAATTAATTCAGGTTAGCCATTCGTTAGCGTGTCGGTTCGCAGGCGGTGGTGAAATTAAAGATCGACTAAGCATGTAGTACCAAAGATGAATGGTTTTCGGACGCGGGTTCAACTCCCGCCAGCTCCACCAAACGTTTGGAAAGGGCCAACTCGAAAGAGTTGGCCCTTTTTGTATTTCTATCTTCATGTTTAAGCTATTTGTTCTAGATTTTGGCACTCAAGCCTGTGCTATTTATCGATATCAAAACACAGCGCACCAACAAGAAATTTTGATGCAAATTTTTCTAACGACGAAGATGCACGGCATGAACTTCTAAATAACTTCTTTCATTACTTGTGTTCTCTGAATAATTAACAGTCGCTCGATGAGCCAATTTTTATCAACTGAGAAACTAAAGATGGAGTTTTGTGTTATCGAGAAAACAAACGTTGTTGTCGTCTGGCAATCCATTCGGACAATGGTTTGGCCTTCAAACAAGTCCCTTATTCATTATGTTTAATCGACAGGCTTTTAACTGATTCGAAATTCAGTTGATTACAGATCCCCCATTTAACTCATCATCAAAGAATTCGCGCCTACTAATTTTTATTCACACATTACTTCCATCAAATAATCGACCAAAGTTCCAATAAAAACGTTCTGTATGAAATAGAATACTGTTTTTAAATCACACATTTAAAGCAAAGTTTCCAAGGTGAGGTATGAATAATCAGGGCTGGGTTCACTATTGGCGTAATTCGCTTGCCGATGCCGACAGCGCGAAAGGTGCATTAAAAAAGCAAGATCTGACAAATTATGAGCGGACGACAACTAACGAATTCAAAGAAGGTAGGCTGGAACCGGGTTCTCCCTTGCTAGAAGAGCTGTTTCGCAATGAACCAGATACCCTCACCGCTGTACAAATTCATCTTCGCCCAGTTACCTACTATCTTAGGAAGGTTCATGGCAAAGATTACAGCGGCAATATGCCAGGGGTACTGACGCCAATTATTTGCTCTTTGTGGATCAATCGTGAAGGACTAATGTTTCCCCACACCGCGCCATTCATACCTCGTGATTTACTTGCTCCTCAAGGGACGGACACCTTTACTATAGCTGACGTCGATAAACTCGATAAATTCCTGACAGTGCACGAAATAACAGCCCAATCGGCTGAAGGTATTCCAACCAAATTCGAACAAGAAGAACAGTATCTGAACCATCAAAAAGATTGGCAAAACTATTACGGGCTCACCCAAAAACTGTTTGCCGACTACTGCGATAGATCCCGAATCGAGCAGTTCTACGAAGACATTGAAAGTCGTGGTTTAGTCAACAAAATCAGCGAGTGTTTAGGGGCCTCAAGACATATTTTAAAACTGTACGATAACCTCTGTAATTCAAGCAAAGACTTGCCTCTGCTTGATAGTTACGCGGCAAAAACAGTAACCAACCACGATGCGTGTCTTGATGTATCTCAGACAGTGAATCTGCGTTTTGGTCACTCAAATCGTCAATTCCCGTTAGCTAAAGCGCAGTGCGATGCTTTGGCCCACACCTTAGCCCTGCAGGAAGGCGATATTCTTGCGGTCAATGGCCCTCCGGGCACGGGTAAAACAACGTTTGTTCTATCTGTAGTCGCATCATTGTGGATTGAATCGGCGCTAAAAGAGAGTCAGCCACCGCTCATCATTGCAGCATCGACGAATAACCAAGCCGTAACCAACATCATTGATGCTTTTGGTAAAGATTTCGATGAGGGCGACGATGAGCTATCAGGCCGATGGTTACCCGACATTTTTAGCTACGGAGGCTACCTGCCATCAGCCTATGGTGAATCGGAAGCTGCCAAACGCTACCAAACTAAGCATTTCTATGAAAAAGTCGAACAATTGGATTTTCTCGATCAAGCCCAAGCGCATTATTTGGATAGAGCAAAACAGGCGTTTCCACAACAGAATTTTGCTGATGTAACGCAAGTTAAAATATATCTCCTTGTCGAATTACGCCAACATCAAACCCAGTTAGATCAAATCCAAAGCAATTGGCATCACTACAATCGCCAACTGAATGACATCCATTCACACCTTGGGGACAATCCACAACAAACATTGGCAGATCAACAACAAGCGGTTTCTAATGCGCAAGCATTGAAAGATAACGCCAAAGAACGGTTAACTGCATGGCGAACCTACCTAGGCAACGAATCTACATGGTTAACTCTGTTTAGGTGGCTATCGCCAATCAAGAACAAACTTGAACTTCAGCGCAAAAATTTCATGTTCAGCCTTATTGAGCACGATGAAGAACACATTGAAAATCTGTCATCAGATCGATTTGAGAGCCTACTCAAGCAAGTATTTTCTAGCAAAAAAGATGATTTTGACGATCAAAATAACCGATATCAATCTTGGTTAGAGCAGTATCAAAAGTTTGAGCAATCACAGCAAAATTGGCTTGATTCTATTAATCACCTTACTGAGAACGCTCCAGAACAAACCATTCCACAACTGGCCGACATCGATTCGGTTTTGGATATCACGACCCGTTTTCGAATGTTCCGCTTAGCTGTCCATTACTGGGAAGCATGCTGGTTACTGAGTTGCAGAGATATGGGCCAAGAACTGAACAAGCAGGCCCGGAAAACAGGCTTGAAAACAGTTCGTCCTCGTTGGCAGCGGCGGATGATGCTCACCCCTTGTATTGTATCAACGTTCCATTCTCTGCCTTCTCATATGACTTATCAGTCTCACGTTGGGAATAATGAGTTTGAAACAGACTATCTGCTTAATGAAATAGACCTTTTGATCGTTGATGAAGCTGGCCAAGTGGCCCCAGAAGTTGCCGCAGCCTCATTCGCACTCGCCAAAAAAGCCTTGGTGATCGGTGATATTTACCAAATCCCGCCGATTAGAAATGTGAGCTCATCGATTGATCGAGGTAATTTAAAACAACATAAAGTGATCAAATCAGACGATGAATACACAGCCATTCAAGAGGCGGGCCGAAGTGTCGTGACTGGCAGTGCGATGCATGTAGCCCAACAAGCAAGCCGTTTTCATTATATGCAAGAAGCGGAACCTGGCATGTTTTTGCAAGAACACCGACGCTGTTATGATGAATTAATCTCGTACTGCAATGAACTTTGCTATCAGGGCATCCTGATCCCCAAGAGAGGACAAGCAACTGAAGATAGCCTCTACTCTCCTTTCAGTCATTTACACGTCGACGGTATCGCAGAGTCATTTAGCGGCAGCCGACGCAATAAACTAGAAGCAGAAACTATCGCTGCATGGCTACATGCTAATAAAGCTAAAATAGAGAATTACTACGGTGAACCACTGGCCAAATGTGTGGGTATCATTACGCCATTTTCAGCTCAAGTGAACCAGATCAAAACCGCGTGTCATGCCTACGAGATCAAAGCAGGTAAAGGGAAAGATCAACTCACCGTTGGCACCGTTCATTCCCTTCAAGGTGCTGAGCGCAAAATCATCATTTTTTCTCAGGTGTATACTAGACACAACGATGGCGGGTTTATCGACATGGATCCTTCAATGCTTAACGTCGCTGTCTCGCGAGCCAAAGATGCATTCTTGGTCTTTGGTGATTTGGATATCATTGAAGCGGCTCCATCATCTTCTCCACGAGGATTACTGGCCAAGTATCTCTTCACTGACGAGCGGAATGAGCTTGAGTTTAGTGTTGGTCAGCGTCCCGATTTATTACAAATATGCGGCCATCCAAAATTGCTCACCAATGCCGAGGAGCACGATGCGTTCTTGTCTAAACTGTTGGGGGAAGTACAACGAAGCATTGATATCGTCTCACCTTGGTTACTGCTAGACAAACTGCAATCAACTGGGCAACTAGAACTACTAAAAACGGCACTGCACAAAGGTGTTCAAATCACCATACACACCGACAGACATTTCAATACCACGGTCGCAAATCACCCAGATACCAATAAGGTAAAAGCGTTTCAACATTGTTGTGCGACCTTGGAACAACTTGGTATCGTTATCAACGTGATAAATGGTGTCCATAGTAAAAGCGTTTTTGCTGATGATCGGTATATGGCTGTGGGGTCATTCAATTGGTTTAGTGCAAGCAGAAGCGCAAAATATGCCAATATCGAAACATCATTGATTTATGTCGGTGAGTTAGAGAAGGAGATTAAAACCCAGCTCGACTTCCTCAATAGTCGCAGCTGCAGCACAAACAAGCAGCCCGTGACGTAGACACAAAGCGTCACACTTGTTTATCACAAGTGGTTTTAGTACCAAGATAAAACTCGAATCATAAAAAACATTAAATATCATGCATTTAAACAAACACGCCTGATAACACCGGGCCAAACGTTTGGAAAGGGCCAACTCGAAAGAGTTGGCCCTTTTTGTATCTACATCGTTCAGACCTAAGTACAATTTGAGCTGAGTACGACAACCTTCGTATTGCTTCTAAACACTGGGATGCTCAAGCCCAGAGACTCTCAACAATCACAGGTATACCGACACTTCGGAAATGCTGTGCAGCCGTAAAACGATTTGCCTGCATTCTGGCCTTTTTTCGCGAGACGCACGACCAGCTCAGAATGACATTTAGGACACAACTTAGGAGGAAATTGAGGAGATGGTTCTTCAATCACCGGCTTTTGCGTCAAGTTTCGTCCCTCTTCGATCATGTGAACTAATTCGCTCCCGTTGACTAGCCACAACCGTTTACCTTGAGCAAAAGTGATCGCTTCAGCGGTAAAATCACCAGAGGTCACGATGATCATTTTGCTGGCCTGATGTTCAATCATCACACCATACATCTCTCGCAACACTTGGACCCCAACCTTTCGCGCTGTCCAATGCTTACATTGCACAAGGCTGAGTTCACCATCTTTGGTGAGCCAAGTATCGACACACCGTCTATCCTTCCCGCCATCATTCCTTTTCAGCGGCCCTCAATCTGCGCTTTCAGCCAATCGCGGAAGATGCGGGTGGTGTCGTTGGCGGTGTGGGTGATGAGAAAATAACCGGCGTTGGCCGCGATGGGGGTAAAAGGCGTGACCAGTTTGCCGCTGTCGAGTTCGTTGGTGATGAGCGCCATACGCGCCATGGCAATACCCACGCCTGCTTCGGCGGCAGACATCGCCATGTCGGTACGGTTGAAGAAATGGCCGCGTTGGGTCGCAAGTTCCAATCCCATCTCGGATGCCCAGTACAACCATTCGAAATCGCGCGGCGCTTTAGCCCACGGCATGGCATCGTGCAGCAGCACCACATCCTGCCAGCCAGCGGCATGACTTAATTGCGGGTGCGCTGCCAGATAAGCCGGGCTCATCACCGGCAGCAACGATTCTTCCATCAACATTTCTGCATTTGGTTTTGGGTATGGCAGCGGGCCGTAGTCGATCGCAAGATCGAAATCTCGGCGGTCACTGTCCACCAGCGCGCCTTCGGCAAACATTTGAATCTGAATGTCCGGGTTATGGCGATAGAAATCATCCAAGCGCGGCACTAACCATTTGAAGGCCAGCGAAGGCGTCAGCTTGAGGCGAATCTCTTTGCGATTGTCACGCTGGCTAAGGCTTTGTATTGCTGAATCAATTTCCTGAAAGCTACGTTGCAACACCGTGAGCAGCGTCTGCCCCGCTTCGGTTAAACGTACGCCTCGTGAATGTCGTTCAAACAGACTAAAACCTAGTTGCCCTTCCAATTGCAACAATTGCTGGCTAATCGCCCCCGTAGTCAGGTGCAGTGCTTTCGCTGCACTACTGAAACTCGGGTGCTGCGCGACCTGCATAAAGGTATGTAACGCGGAGACATTGTGGCTTTTTAACATGACTTTCTTAACATCGCTTGCTTATAGGAAAACTAAACACTGGTGATAAATATTATCGATTGTTAAGAAAAGGTAAAGCAAAGAAACTACTCCCCACAAACAAGAAGTCGCCCTATTGATATCGCGGCTTCATAAAACAGTCAGTCGTTTTAAACAATCAACAGCCTTTGTCATAGGAAGTCGTTATGGAAGTTATCGTATTAGGGAGTGGTGTGGTCGGTCTCACTTCAGCATGGTACTTGTCTCAGGCAGGACACAGCGTCACGGTCGTCGACCGACAGCCGCGCAGCGCTGAAGAGACCAGTTTCGCCAACGCCGGACAGATCTCTTACGGCTATTCCTCCCCTTGGGCGGCGCCGGGCATTCCGCAAAAAGCGGTCAAATGGTTGTTTGAAAAACACGCGCCCCTGAAAATTAAACCGTCGCTGGATCCCAAACTGCTGGGTTGGATGACGCAAATGCTGGCCAACTGCCAACTGTCGCGCTATCAAGTCAACAAAGCGCGCATGCTGGCGATTGCCAACCACAGCCGCGCGTGTCTGACCCAACTGAACAAAGAGCACAATGTGCAATATCAGGGCCGTCAACAAGGCACGCTGCAAGTGTTCCGTGATGAAAAGCAGCTGGTCTCGATTGAAAAAGACATGCGTTTGCTGGAAGAGAGCGGCGTGCGTTTTGAACTGATGAATGTCGACTCGTGTATCGCGCAAGAGCCGGGCCTGGCTCCAGTGAAAGACAAACTGGTGGGCGGCTTGTACCTGCCGGATGATGAAACGGGCGACTGCTACCTGTTCTGTCAGCAAATGACGGAACTAGCAAAAGCTCACGGTGTGCGTTTTGAGTTCGATACCCAAATCAAATCGCTGGCGACGGAAGGCAAAAAGATCGTCGGTGTCCAAACCGATAAAGGCCTACTGAAAGCCGATGCGTACGTGGTGGCGCTGGGCAGCTTCTCCACAGCGATGCTGAAACCGCTGGGCATTGATATTCCGGTTTACCCCGTTAAAGGTTACTCACTGACTGTACCAATCGTGAATCCAGAGCTGTCACCACAATCGACCGTCATGGATGAAACATACAAAGTGGCGCTGACCCGCTTTGATGACCGCATTCGTGTGGCGGGCACTGCAGAGCTGGCAGGCTTTGACCCATCGATTCCAACTGCACGTAAAGAGACGATTGAAATGGTGGTGCGCGATCTATTCCCACAAGGGGGCGATTTCGACCAAGCGCAATTTTGGACTGGCTTCCGCCCGATGACACCTGATGGCACGCCCATCATCGGCGCGACGCAGTTCGATAACCTGTTCACCAACACTGGTCACGGGACGCTGGGTTGGACCATGGCTTGTGGTTCCGCGCATCTGCTGGCAGACATTATGACCCGCGGCAAAGCGGAGATCGACACCAGCGGCCTGAACGTGTTCCGCTATCAAAACGCCTCTTAACAGAGCACGTTTGAACGCAACAAACTGCGCCAGCGTGATGCACTCATGCTGGCGCGGTGGTTTTATTGATAAGCCACTTTCAGCAGCGCCCAAGATTGCGCGCGACCGACCGTGACGGGTGAGGTGGTCACATCCGTGTTAGCTTCATAGGCGGCGGCAAAGTGCGTGACGTTCTCGCCATCGGCCAGTGTTTTCATAGTCGCAACAGCACCATTATCCAGCGGCTGATGATTGTAGAAAAGGCGCACCCCGATGCCCTGAGCGCCGCCATCAACCTGAAATAGCTTACCGCTGCTATCTGGGTTGGCATAAAAGGTAAAGCTGGCGATCTGGGCAATATTGGTATCGCAATCGGTGAGACGAATCGTGAACGGCACGGGCTGCGTGCGATCACCTTTGGCTTTAAACACATGGGTTGGGTATTGGCCCAATTGAACGGTTTGATGAACGCTGTCGGAAGCGAGGCCGCACGCCGATTCAACAATCTCGCCTGTGAAATAGACTTTGGTGACGTTGTCGGCAAGCACTGAAGAGGAAGAAAAGACACCCAAAGCCGTGAATAACGATGGGGCCACCACACGCAAAAGACTTTTGTTTATTTGAATCAACATAATGTTACTCCATTAAAAGAATCAAAGCCTTACATCAAATTTAGGTGAGATTTTTCCACAATACAATCTTCGCTTCAGAGTTTGGGAAGCGGATCGAACTCCGCATTTGAATGCTGTTTAATTTTTAATCAGAATAATCATCTAATCTTTACCCCGCTTTCAGCACAGCACTTTATAACGAATAGTTATTCATACCTAGACGTATTGTTTACGTACTCAATGCAATAAGACACAAAACGCTCACTAATTAATCAAATGCTAATAAAGCCAGCCAAAATTTAACATTACTCCAGAGTTTTGTGTTCCATATCACGCTCCTGCGCATTACCAGACAAATCAATTAACATTTGAGTTACAAAAAGATTAATATGTTGAACGCAAAACAAACACAACTATCTTTAAACAGGGAAAATACTCATGCAGTCATTTGTTGATTTTCTAAATGGAATTATCTGGAGCCCGGTATTGATTTACCTTTGCTTGGGTGCCGGTTTGTTTTATTCCATTTTGACCCGTTTCGTTCAGGTCCGTCATTTCTTTGAAATGTGGCGCTTGCTGCTGTCTGGCAAAAGCTCATCCAAAGGGATTTCATCGTTTCAAGCCCTAGCCGTCTCACTGTCAGGCCGAGTGGGGACAGGTAACATCGCTGGCGTTGCAGCAGCGATCGGCTTTGGTGGCCCAGGCGCCGTCTTCTGGATGTGGGTGGTCGCCTTCTTTGGCGCAGCAACCGCATACGCAGAATCGACACTGGCACAGATTTATAAAGAAGAAGACGACGGCGAATTCCGCGGCGGCCCAGCGTACTACATCGAAAAAGCGATGGGTCAGAAATGGTACGCTTGGATTTTCGCGATCGCGACCATCTTCGCATGTGGCGTGCTCCTGCCGGGTGTACAGTCGAACAGTATCGGCAACGCCGTGGAAGCCGCATTTGGTGCAGGCCCAATGATTGATACCGGGATCGGTACTTACAGTTTCGCAAAAATCTTTACTGGTACGGTTGTCTCTATCTTGTTGGGTTTCATCATCTTTGGTGGTGTGAAACGAATCGCCAACTTCACGCAAATCGTGGTGCCATTCATGGCGCTGGCGTACGTGATCACCGCATTCGTGATCATTCTGCTCAACATCGGTGAAGTGCCACGCATCTTCGCCATGATCGTGGGTGACGCATTCACGCCAATGGCGGGGATCGGTGCTGCCATCGGCTGGGGTGTAAAACGTGGTGTGTACTCCAACGAAGCGGGCCAAGGGACCGGCCCACACGCAGCAGCGGCGGCCAGTGTTGAGCACCCAGCTCAGCAAGGTCTGGTTCAGTCGTTCTCGATCTACATCGATACGCTGCTGGTCTGTTCTGCAACCGCGTTTATGATTCTGATCACCGGTGCGTACAACGTACACGGCGGCGCAGAAGGTGCGTTCTTGGTGCAAAACATCGCCGCAGACATCAGCGCCAACGGCCCAGTGTTTACCCAAATGGCGATTGAAAGTGCGTTGCCTGGCGTGGGTAAACCCTTCGTCGCTTTTGCGCTGTTCTTCTTCGCCTTTACCACGATTCTGGCGTACTACTACATCGCAGAAACCAACATTGCTTACATCCGTCGTACCTTCAAAGTGGACGGCCTGATGTTCATCCTGAAACTGGCGATCATGGCGGCCGTGTTCTACGGCACAGTTAAAACCGCAAACCTTGCGTGGGCCATGGGTGACGTGGGTGTTGGCCTGATGGCTTGGCTGAACATCGTGGGTATTCTGATCATCTTCTTTATGGCGAAACCCACCATGGCGGCGCTGAAAGATTATGAAGATCAGCAAAAGCAAGGCGTGAGTGAATACATTTTCAACCCGGTGAAACTGGGTATTAAAAACGCCACGTACTGGGAAGAGAAGTACAAGCGCAAAACCGGCAAAGAACCGAGCGCTGAGGTGGAAGACACTCAAACTGTTGAGCAGCCTTCAACCTAATAACTTAAAAAAAAGCAGTGGATAACACCAAACCAAAGGGCCAACAATGTTGGCCCTTTTCTTTTCCGACTCGTGACCGTCAACATGATGACCGCACTTATTGGGTGTCTGATGCGCTCTCGGAGGATGTCGCCCCCGCGCGATGGTCTAACGGACGCTTGGCCCAATACCCCGCCAATAACGAGCCTGACAAGTTGTGCCAAATCGAGAAAATGGTGCCGGCAACCGCAGAGGCGGGCGTAAAGAATTTCATCGCCAGCGCCGTCGCTAAACCTGAGTTTTGTAAGCCCACTTCAAACGCCACTGTGCGGCAAATGCTCTCATGGAACCCTATAGCGCGGCAAATTGCGTAACCGGCAGCAAGGCCAATGCTATTGTGCAAAATAACCGCCACCGCAACAATCGGCCCAATGGTGGTCAATTGCTCAGCATTCAACGCCACCACAATCGCAATGATCAGCACAATCGCCACCATGGAGACCAAGGGCAAAATCGGCTCCAGCTTTTCCGTTACGGTATGCAAGAAGACATTCAGCAGCAACCCCACACCGACCGGCACGAGCACAATTTTCACCAAGCTCATCAGCATGCTGAGCGCTGGTACATCCACGCTTTGACCCGCGAGTAATTCCACCAACAACGGCGTGAGCGCCACGCCCAATAAGGTTGAAATCGACGTCATGGTGATCGAAAGCGCCACATCGCCTTTGGCGAGATAACACATCACGTTCGATGACGTACCCCCTGCCACACTGCCCACCAGCACCATGCCGATGGTCAGCATCGGGTCGAAGCCGAGCAGCACGCTGATCAGCAACGCCGCAAGCGGCATCACCGAGAATTGCAGCACAAGGCCAATGCCAATCGCTTTTTTATTGGCGACCACATTGAGAAAGTCTTTCGGTCGTAACGTCAGCCCCATGGCCAGCATAATGATGGTCAGGAGCGGCACGATCTGGCTTTTCAGCGACACGAAGGTCGCGGGAAATACGTAGGCGCAGACGGAGAACAGCACCGCCCACAGCGGAAACAGCTGAGTAATTGTCCTTAACATGGTTATACATTCCTGTTGTGTGTTGTGTTTTTATAGTGTGTGAAATATCACCAACTAAGCTAACTCAGCTCTTTGTCTTGAAACAACCTGTTTTTCATTAAGGACTTATCTTGTTTTGCGCCCCAATAGGCATCAACGTGGGCAGCAAAGCGGTCGGCAACGTGAGTACGAAACCAGCCGCTGCTGGGGCACGCTTTCACGTGACGCATTTGATCAACACGTCACGTGGGTGCTAACCATCACGAGGTTTGATTAACGGGAGGACACCTCGGCGGAGCGGCGCACATCGATAGTCACTTTGCGCGCGGCCGGATTGTCTGCCTCTCCTTGCGCCAGATGGGTCAGCGATGCCGCCACCACAATCTGCCCGGGCTTGACGCCGTGTTGCATTAGGTAGCTTTGCGCTGCTTGCGCTCGGCGCAGCGCCAATTGGTGGTTATAGCGACGATACGCCATGCGTGAATCCGCACCGCCCGTAATATGAATCACATAATCGGGCTGCGTCACCAGCGCGGCGATGATCGTATTTAACTGCGCTTTCACCGCAGGCGTCAGCTGATATGAGTTATACACATAATCATCACTGGCCCAGACGTGCTCAAAACGCATTTCTTCCGGTTCGACAGGGAGTGACGGCACCTCAGCGACAACCGCCATCGGGCGCGGCGTGAGGATCGGCGCCGCATAGGTGTTGCTCGCCCAAGGTTTGACCACCACCGAAAGGCTAATTTGGTCAAGATCGGCATGCGTTTTACGATCGTACATCGGACTCACCAACGCCAGATTGAACACGCGCTCATACTGCACCCGCACGTCAATATTTTCATGCAACTGGTAATCCCCGCCCACCGTGAGCATGGGCGCCACGCCAGTAAAGCGCGTGTTGCTGTCATAGAGGGCGTTGTCGGTCTGTGAGTGATACACATAACCGCCCACCCCAGCGCGAAGGCCCAGTGCTTGCCATTGCAACAGGGGTTGGCTCGCCACCACGTCCCAACCTCGAACGGTCAAGTCTTTGCCATCGGAATAATCGCGATAGCCAATTTCAGTGCTCAGCGACGGAAAGGCATATCCAACCCCATAGCGCAGCTGCGTGATGTTGTCGCTCGCGGCCACATCGCTGCCGCGCAGTTCGGCTTTCCCGCCACCAGCAAAAAAATACAACCCAGATCGATCCCAAGACTCATGGGGCACTTCGGCGGCCAGTAGGCTGTAGGAGACCAGCACCGTGATGATGGTCATCCACACAAAGAATCTCTTGCTCATCATGTTCCTTCCTACAGGTAAGACACGGAGTACACCACCATGCCCTCAAAGCTGCCCTTGTCGATGGCATTGGCATCACGCGCATACAACACCGCGCGGTAACGTTCATAGCCGATTTGTTCAATTTCAAACCCAGCACCAATCGGCTCATTGAGTTCGACTGGTTGACCGTTCTGATCTTCAATTCGAATCGCCACTCCCTGCATCGGCTGACCATCCGAACCAAACACCGGCACGTATTGATTGTTGCCCGTATCGCGAATGTTGCTGAAATAACCGCGCAGCTTCACGGCCTGACAATCCGAGCCATATTTGACATTGCGCACCACAATATTCAGTGGCTGAGTGACGCTGTTGCGCACATCATTTTCGGTCAACAAGCCAAAGTCGATATCGTCATTTTGCAGTTCAATTTCGACCTCGCATTTGGATGGCTGCAACACATCCATGTTTTCAATCACACTGAAATAGTTGGCGTAACGGTTGTTGTAGCCCTTCTCACCATCGACCTGAAAAATGTTCAGCGCCGAGCTGTAACCCGTAAATGTTCCCGAGGCGGTCACGATGATCGGTTGAAAGGTGATCACTTTGGTGATCTGGGTGCGCGCCTCACACGCCGAGTTCGATTCGCCCGTTTTACACCGCTCAACCACAAAGCCGCTCACGGGCGTTTTGGCTCCGTAAATATCCATGCCCTGATAACGAAAGCCGATTTTGATCCCCGGAATATCCGGCACGCCGATGTCGCCCGTTTTGCCCGGCCAGAAATAAACTTGCTCATCATTCTTTTTCAACGTTGGGTGATTGGACGCGTCTTTGTAACAGGTGATGCTGACGGTCTGAGTCGCGCCGCGCCACACGATTTGATCATTGGGCGCACTCTCCGGCACCGACGCCGATGGGTCGATATAAAACCGGCTCGAACCGCCAGGCCCGCTGCCGCCAAAGACGCCGCCAGCATCGCTGCTATAACAGGCGAGCGCCCATGCCGACGTTCCACCCAAAGTGCATCCCAAGGCAAACATGAAAAGTAAAACCACGCGAATCGCTTGCATGTCACAACACTCCTATTTCACGCGATCAACAAACTGACACCGCTGATTGCCACATTGATATCGATTGGTGATCAGCGCGCCGTAATCGTTAATGTGAGTGATGAAGTATTCCCCCTTCACCGCCATGGTTAGTTTTTCGCGGCTGAACGGTTTTAGCATGATCGACTCAAACCCTTTGACCGGATTCGATTGGTTGTCGGTGATCGAAAAGTAAGTGGCATAAAACGGTGAGCTGTTTTCCAGCCAGATCTCCTCCTGCACCATCTCAATCGAGGTCGCTTTGGCCTGCGCCAAATCGATGTTCTTGATTTGACTCAGCGCGGCCGGGCGATAAAACAGTTTGATGACCGATTCAATGGCAAACTGAATCGAGCCGCCGGTTTGCCCCACTCGGCTCTGCGCGCTTGACGCCATCTCTTTCGGTGGCACTTCACGCACGTGGAAATAAAACACGCTTTCGCGATCGTTTGGCAATTCATCCAGCCCCGACACTTTTTCAATCCGCAATACGGCATAATCGTCGCTGTTAATGCGCACCAGCGGCGGCACGACCATAAACGGTTCAAGTATTTCATTGCCCTGTTCATCACTGATCCAAGCCTGTGACAAGTACGGCTGTTCAGCCGGATTTTTCACCCGCACGGTTTCCAATGCGCTCTGCTGCGGAAAAATGATCCGCGTGCGATCGAGCGCCAACGCCGCGTGTGCACTGGCAGCCAACACGCTCCAAAGCAGCGCGACCCAAGTGAGATGTGTTTTCATATCGCCTCAAACATTTAATGACAGTTCAGTAAGCGAATCGAACGCTCACCGTGTTGTGGAGTTTCCATCGCGATGCGACAGGATTGGGCTTGCCCCCAAATCACCCTCAATTCGCTCTCTTGATTGACGCCAGAGAGATAAACCGCTTGCGCCGTGCCGACGAGGCCGACCTCTTCTTGATTGCGTTCGTCGATCACCGATGCGCCAAACGGAATGGGTTCACGCGAGACCAAGCGCGCCAAATAGCTTTCGCCCTGACGAGCACGAACCGACTGATAGCCGATCGCTCCTTCTGTCAGCACCACGCTTTTGACTGAATCCAGCACCTCAACGTGTTTCGGCAGCGCCTTGTAATCGACCGTGTTCTGGCTTTTTTGATACGGCGTGATCCCGTTGACCAACGCTAAACCAAACGCATTCGATTCCTGTTTGCCCGTGCCTTGAATCGTCACATCAGGCACGCTGGTGTCGAGTAGCAGGCGTGTGTCTCCGGCCGTTAAATTGCTGTAAGCCAAGCCATGTTGAGTCATCAACACCGTACCGGACGCACTGGCGTTGACCTGCTTGTACGCATCACTTTGTACGCTGCCGCCGAGCGACGTCGAGACATACGCAAAGTTGCGCTGATAGTTGCCGCTCACGCCAACCGACTCGCCTTCATACTCATCAAATGCAAGGCGATAGTTGGCATTGCGCGCGTTATCACGCCCCGCATAAGACAGGGTTTGCGCGTAACGATCGGCCGTGTGGCGCGACTGCATCGACACGGTGTGGCTGTTGCCAAGGGGAATGGAAATCCCCACCGACCACCCATTCTCATCCTGACTGGCGTCGGTGCTTTGCCAACCTTGAGTATCGCTGTAACTGACGTGACGACTCTGCGCGCGATACACGTTGGCATTGAGATAGAACATCAACCCATTGACCGACAACGGCTGCGACACGGTGAGGTCGTAGCGTTCCGAGCTGCGGCGAGAATCCCAGTAATTGCGCGCGTTGTACGAGAAAAACAAATTGGTGTTGGCGATGCTTTGCGTCAGCGTGATGTACTGTTCATCTTTCTTGTTATTGTTGGCCTGATACAACAAGGCCTGATTTCGCGCATCAAAGCTGTGCAGGTACTCATCGAACTCGTAGAATTTCTCCTGAGAAAAGCGATAGCCCGCAACGCGCATCCCCAATCCCCAATCGGTGAGTGTGTTGTTGTAACTCACGCCGATCGAGGTGCCCGACAACGATTCACCATCCGGTAGTTCAGTGTTGGCAAACGACACATCCGCAGACAGCGCCCCCATGCTGCCAAAGTTCACCCCAGAACCGAGGGTGTAAACCTGATAGTCGCTGGAGAGTAACGTGCCGCCAAACAGCGACAGTTGGTTATTCAGGCCATACGAACCTTCCGCCGAGACGAAGCCGGGCCGATGTGCATAGATGTCGCGATCCGGCGCGCCAGCCGACAAGCTGTAACGAATGTGCCCGGGGCGCGTCAAATACTGCACCGATGCGCCGTTGACCTGATACCGCTGCACACTGCCATCTGCCAGCCGAATTTCGACATCGATTTCGCCTTGGCTCGACTGCGACAGATCGTCAATCACATACGGGCCGGGATTCACATTGACCACTTTCAGCACGCGCCCTTGCTGAGAAAGGGTGATGACCGCAGGGGCCTCAACGGTTCCGGAAATCACCGGTGAGTAGCCACGCAGGTAAGCGGGCAACATCTGATCGTCACTTTGCAGCCGCACACCATTCATGCGAAACGACGCGTAGATCTCCGAACCAAACGCGGTGTTGCCAAAACTCAATTTGGATTTTATGTGGCGCAATGGTAGGTAGCCGTAGTATGAGGTGAGCTCGCCTCGGGTTTGCGACGATTGCTGATAATTGGCACGCAAACGCACAGGCCCCGCATTGACACCGACCACGCCAAAGGTCGTCCAGTCATCAAACCAATCGCTATCCTGATTTTGTTTGGTGGCAAAATAATTGGAGTGATAATCAAAGAACACACCGCCGATGCCGTCGTCCCATAGATTTGAATTCACAAAACCATTTTTATATTCTTCCGCCAAATATTCCTGCGGCAAGGTAATATCCATTCGACCTTTGGTTAAATCAGTCTGGACATTTGAAAATGCCACTTGTGAGAGCTGATAACATTCCTTATTTTCAGGCATGAATGTCGACAAATATTTTCCCAACCCAAGTGAATTAAGTGGCATACGTTCAATCATTGCTTGGGTCACACACACCTGTTCAGAGACAACGGATATTCTTTCGGTATAGAGATAATCCTGATTAAAGAAAATATCGAACTGATATATTCCATCTGGAATATAGTTCGCTTGATTAAATTTACTCAGATCGACCACACTGGATGATTTAATAAAATGGCTATTAAATTCAGCACCCGATGTAGAAAATGAAGCAATAGTCATACTGCCCAAGAGCATAATTGTTAACTCTAAGCGCATTGGGAATATCCAGATTAAACGGCAGGTACACAGCTTCGAGCGCCGCCCGAAGCTGTGGCAATCTTATTATTGGTAGCTCACGCGAAGCAGCGCCCACGATTCCGCATTACCGGCGGTCACCGGATTAGCCGTGACATCGACGTTCGCTTCATACGCAGCCGAGAACGACGCAATGTTGGTACCATCTAGCAGGGTGTTGCTCGCTGCAACTGCGCCGTTATCGACCGGTTTGCCATTGTGCAGAATACGCACGCCAATGCCGGTGGCGCCGCCTTCCACGCTAAACAGTTTGCCGGTGGCGTCTTGGTTCGATAGGAAGGTAAAGCTCGCCGTCTTGGAGATGGTGGTATCACAATCCGTCAACTTGATGTTGAACGATACCGGTGTTGAGCGGTCGCCTTTCGCTTTAAAAATGTGCGTTGGGTGCTGACCCAATTCGATGGTTTGATCGATACTGTCAGGTGCCAAACCACAAGCCGCCTCCACAATTTCTCCCTTGAAATAAACGTTGGTGGCGTTGTCTGCAAGCGCAGGCGCAGACAACGTCGCACCAACCATTGAAACCGATGCTGTGGCGACCATTAACAGGTTTCTTTTCGTTTTAAAAAGCATGAATTAACTCCGTTATAAATATTATTTCTATCTATTTTAAATAATCATTAACCCACTCAATTAATCAATTCATTCATTATTCATTGATCAATTCAATGGAACTCGTTGTTTATTAAACTACGCTCATGACTGATGGCATCATACGACACAAAAGCCGCAACAAACGCAGCGAATGAATTACAACAAGAAACGGACAATCAACCCAATGAAACACCCTTTTTCACAGTGATTCATATAAAAAAACATAAATTAATGACATGTAATATGCAAAAACAAGAAAATATAAATAGAATCCATGCGAATGATGTGGATAACAATATTTAATTCTGTGACATTCAAATAGACCAAACCTTTCCATACATAGATAACAAGGGATTATAATGAAAGAGTTTGAAGGCTATATATATCAGCCGACTTTCAACATATGTCAGTACGAGTTCAGCGATGGAAGTGTATTTTTGCCTGAGCAATTCAGCATCTTCTCCACCGATGGGGAACGATACCTGATCAGTTACAATGAGTGCGTCGCACTGTGCACCTTGCTCGAATATCAGAACACATTTGTGATGCGCAAAACCCTGCTTCATGCCATTTGGGGCAACCGAGGGTTATTGGTGGATGAAAACAGCCTCAACCAGTGTATCTCTCGCCTTCGAAAGCAAATCAATCACAGTTGTTTAAAGCAGGTCGTTCAAATCGAAACCCTGCCTAAAATTGGCTACAAAATCGTGACGGAGACCAAACGAAAGCACGCCACTAACCGCCCTAAAAAGCCCCGCCCCCCCATCACCAAACCTCATCACGAGTACCGTAAAAAGTTACTGTTGGTGAGTGCGCTCTCTTTTTCATCCATGATTAGCGCTGTGGCTTATCTGACGATCAGTCCATCAGGACATCGAATCTCTAATCTATTGAGCGATGAACTGAGTCTGTTATTTGATGACGACGAACGGGAATATGTTGAAAAGACGCAGTCGATTGATGGGGAGAGTAAAACCATTTACTGCTTTAACAATACCAAGGGAAAGACGATGGAAGTCAGTGGCTCGGCGCGCACCATTTGCCTGTTTAAAGATGAATCCGCCGTCCCGATCCAGGAATAACGTCTCCACGCTCAGACCGCATGCTCGGAGGTAGGCCACTTAAAGTTCAATTGGGGTACAAAAAAGGCTGGCACCTGGCCAGCCTTTTCCTAATACGTTTAATTACGCAGCGATTTCTTGTGCAACCGGAGCCGCTTTTTTCTTCTCACCGATTGGCAGAACCACGCGGCCGTACTCGTTGTTAATCACTTGCGCCATCGCGAAGTATACTGCGCTTGCGCCACAGAAGATGCCTTCGAAACCTGCGATCATGCCGATGAATTCGCTACCAGTAAAATCACGAATCGCTAGCAGTGCAAACAGGATGGTCAGTGAACCGAACACCACTTGTTTTGCCACTGGGTAGCACAGTGAACCGATAAACATGAAGCCTGTGAAGATGCCCCACAATGCGAGGTACCAACCCATGAACGGTGCAGGACTTGCTGGCAGACCCATTTTAGGCATCACCAACAGGCCAACCAGCGTCAGCCAGAACAGACCGTAAGAAGTAAACGCCGTTGTACCGAATGTATCACCGCGCTTAAAGCACATGATGCCTACAATCACTTGGCTCAAACCGCCGTAGAAAATACCCATCGCAAGAATCATCGAATCGATTGGGAAGAAACCTGCGTTGTGAATATTCAGCAGAATAGTCGTCATACCGAAACCCATGAGACCAAGCGGCGCAGGGTTGGCTAATTTAGTAGACATTCAAGTTACCTTACAAAAGTGTTGATAAAAAATACGCGCGGATTTTAATCACGCATAAATAAAAGTATAGAACTCAAAAATGAGATCTAAGATTACCAAAATACTAACTCCGTAAGCCCAAGCGATAGATAATGCCAATCAACTGATAAATAATAACTTTTACAAAAACAAAAAAGGCCTTCCACATAAGAAAGGCCCGAGAGCGATAAAAAATAAATTATTTACAAGATATTCCATCCCAAAACCAGTTGGATTGCAGCGGCGTTTCCCACACACCCGGCGCGTTTTTCGCAATGAAGCAGCGCCCGTTGTAAGTCACTTTTTCGCCGTTTGCGACCTGAGAGACACCCGATTGCCATTCGAGAAAACTGCCCGTGTCAGGTACGGGATCCGGCGTGGGTTGTTGCTCAGGAGCGGGCTCCGGCGTTGGTTCTGGTGTCGATGGTGTTTCACTGACGAATAACCAAGGCCCACCATTGGCGGGATCGTCGCCTTGCGTCCACCATTTCGCTTCATAAGTTGCACCATGCCACACCACTTGATCACCAGCGTGATAGACTGCGTTTTTGTCCCAGACATTGCTGCCCGGGTCGGTCCCCGGATCAGACGGTTCCAGTTGTTCAACCACGCGCACCTGTGGCCAACTGGCATGTGACCCATAGAAATTGGTCACACACTTCTCGTAGTCACCTGCCACTAAAGCTGAATATGCCGTCTGAAAGCCCACCAGCTCACATTCAAACGAATAGCCCTCGGGGCGATCGGCATAATACTTCCAGTTACCGTCCCAGTTGGTATACAACACGTCCGTCGCACCATTTAAATTGAGGCTGCCATACGGGGTTTGCTGCCAACAGGTGTTTTTTTCATCCGGTTGCTGCGGAATGTGATAATACTCAGCAAGCCCTTCCCAATAGCGAATGCGATTCACGGGCTGACCTTTGTCTTTGTTTTGCTCGCCGCACTCAATGCCGCCATTGATCACGTTAATCGTGGTGCCAAACCCGTACCCGATGCCCGCATCGATTTCACGTTGCGAAGGCACCCAAGTGCGGTCAATCACATGCAACATCGCAGGCTTTGGTGCTTGAGGCGTGAGGAAAAACCAAATTGCGGAGGCTAGATTCAGCCATGAATCAGCCACCAGACCGGGTTGATTCAAAAGCACCGTTGCATCCCCATCAAACATGGCTTCCGAAAAAGCGCCATAGTTGAAATGATACGAGAGTTGTTTGGCGCCACGGCCAAAGTATCCCTGCCCCGCAGCACACGGCCAGCGTGCGTTTTGCCAATCATTTTGTCCGCAGCCAGTGGTATACCCTTCCTGCCCTTCAGACCAGCCCATTTCACGTACATGCACGAGCGCTTGCTGCCACTCTTCCAACCCCAGCGGGTTATCCGACACGTTGTCTTTGGCAATATGGCCGCCGGTTTCTTGTGAGAAATGCGCAAACGCCGTCACAATCGACTTCTTGCAGATTGCGTCGGCGTCACGCCCATCGCTGTAGTCACCACAAAAGGCGGGGAATTTACCAATTGCACGCAAAAAACGCGTGTAGGTGTATTCCGGTGCCGCCATATGGGTGAGGTTGTCCCAGTCACTTTGCGGAAACACGCGCTCGACACGTTGCACGTTGACGGGGTTGCTTGTCAGCCCCGGTTCAATCGCTTCGACTTCTTGATTGGTTCGCGTTTGCAACGCTTGCGCCCAGATAGCGTACATCGGGTCCGCGGTTTTACTTTGTTCTGCGGCGTGCAGCTCGGCGCGAGACACCAAGTAACCACTTGGATTTTCGGGATCGGGTTCAATGGTCATGGACGCCTGAACACAGGCGGTAAAGAGGCACCCTGAGATCAGAGTGAGTTTGCTAGGCGTAAACATCATTTGCTTCCTTCCAGATTACACATCACTGGCAGAAGCGTAGGTAGCTGACCATCGATTGAATAGTGAATGTCGGTCAGAATCATTCGTTTTGCGAGCCACTTCGGTAAGCTAACACCGCGTTACTGATGCCGAATCAAGTAACTGCCGACGACGCTCAAAATTTCATCGCGCCACCATTCAGCCACAAAAAAGCCCCGGCGTTCATCCGGGGCTTTTGAAGTTGATGACTCACTGACTAGCGAGGCGGGATTATTCCCACTCGATAGTTGCTGGCGGCTTACCTGAAATATCGTAAACCACACGAGAGATACCGTTCACTTCGTTGATGATGCGGTTCGACACTTTGCCAAGGAAGTCGTATGGCAGGTGTGCCCAATGCGCGGTCATGAAATCGATGGTTTCAACAGCACGCAGTGAAACAACCCAGTCATACTTACGGCCATCGCCCATCACGCCCACAGAGCGTACAGGGAGGAACACGGTGAATGCTTGAGACACTTTGTCGTATAGGTCAGCCGCATGAAGCTCTTCAATGAAGATCGCATCTGCGCGACGTAGCAAGTCACAGTATTCTTTCTTGATTTCGCCCAGCACACGAACGCCAAGGCCTGGCCCTGGGAATGGGTGGCGGTAAAGCATGTTGTACGGCAGACCGAGCTCTAGGCCAATCTTACGCACTTCATCTTTAAACAGCTCACGCAATGGTTCAACCAAGCCCATTTCCATGTCGTCAGGCAGACCGCCCACGTTGTGGTGCGATTTAATCACGTGCGCTTTACCGGTTTTTGAAGCGGCGGATTCGATCACGTCTGGGTAAATAGTGCCTTGCGCCAACCATTTCGCGTTTTTCAGTTTCTTCGACTCTTCATCGAATACGTCGACAAACACGTGACCGATCGTTTTACGTTTGTCTTCTGGATCAGACTTGCCTTTCAGTGCATCAAGGAAGCGCTCTTCTGCGTCCACTTTGATGATGTTCAGACCGAATTTATCGCCGAACATATCCATCACTTGCTGACCTTCATTCAGGCGTAGCAGACCGTTGTCAACAAACACACAGGTCAGTTTGTCGCCAATAGCACGGTGAACCAGCATCGCCACAACTGACGAATCCACACCGCCAGACAGGCCAAGGATCACTTCATCATCGCCCACTTGCTCTTTGATGCGAGCGACCGCGTCTTCAATGATCGATTCAGACGTCCATAGACGCTCACAACCACAAACACCCAGCACAAAGTTTTCCAGCATTTGCAGGCCGCCTTTGGTGTGTGTCACTTCTGGGTGGAACTGTACGCCGTAGTATTTTTTCTCTTCGTTTGCCATCGCCGCGTAAGGACAGGTGTCTGTCTCACCGACTTTGACGAAATCAGCAGGAATCTCGACAACTTTGTCGCCGTGGCTCATCCAAACGTCTTGTGTGGTTTCAAGATTTTTGAACAGCGCAGACTCACCAGACACTTTCACTTGTGCGTAGCCAAACTCACGCTCGTCAGAGCCCGAAACTTTACCACCCAGCTGTTCAGCCATGGTTTGCATGCCGTAACATACGCCCAGCACAGGCACGCCTGAGTCAAAAACGTATTGCGGTGCACGGGGCGAGTTCGCTTCCGTTACGCTTTCCGGACCACCAGATAGAATGATGCCGTCTGGATTGAATTCGCGAATATCCGCTTCTTCAACATCCCAGCTCCACAGTTCGCAATAAACGCCGATTTCACGGACGCGACGCGCCACAAGTTGAGTGTACTGAGAACCGAAGTCCAGGATCAGAATACGTTGGTCATGGATATTTTTAGTCATTTTGAGCAGTCTTTTAGGGCTAAGTGATTAAAACCGAGGCGAGTGTACTCGCCTCTTATTAATGCTTCAAGGAAAAAGCAAACGTTTACGTTGTTTTCTCGTTCGAGAAAAATCAATGCGACGTTGATTAACCCAAACGATAGTTTGGTGCTTCTTTCGTGATTTGAACGTCGTGTACGTGAGACTCTGCCATACCCGCGCCAGAGATTCGTACAAATTCTGCTTTCGTACGCATATCTTCAATGGTCGCAGAACCGGTCAGACCCATGCTTGAACGTAAACCACCCATTTGTTGGTGAACGATCTCTTTCAGGCGACCTTTGTACGCGATACGGCCTTCGATACCTTCAGGAACCAGTTTGTCCGCTGCATTATCGGATTGGAAGTAACGGTCAGAAGAACCTTGAGACATCGCACCCAGAGAACCCATACCGCGGTAAGCTTTGTAAGAACGGCCGTTGTACAGAATCACTTCGCCCGGTGCTTCTTCAGTCCCTGCGAACATTGAGCCAACCATCACACAAGATGCGCCAGCTGCAATCGCTTTACAGATGTCGCCAGAGAAACGGATACCGCCGTCCGCAATGACAGGAATACCGTATTGACCCGCCACTTCAGCCGCATCAGAAATCGCAGTGATTTGAGGTACACCAACGCCTGTCACGATACGAGTTGTACAGATAGAACCAGGGCCGATACCCACTTTCACAGCACTCACACCTGCTTCGATCAGCGCTTTAGCACCTGCGCCAGTAGCAACGTTACCGCCGATGATATCTAGCTCTGGGTATGCCGCGCGCGTTTCACGAATGCGGTTAAGAACACCTTCAGAGTGACCGTGTGAAGAGTCAATCAGCAGAACGTCTACGCCCGCTTCAACAAGAGCAGCGACACGCGCTTCGTTGCCAGCACCAGCGCCAACCGCAGCACCAACACGTAGGCGACCACGTGCATCTTTACATGCGTTAGGTTTACGTTCAGCTTTATGGAAGTCTTTGGCGGTGATCATACCGGTCAGTTGGAACTCATCGTTCACGACCAATACTTTTTCAACGCGTGCTTCGTGCATTTTTTCTTGAACTTCAGTGCGAGTCGCACCTTCTTTGACCGATGCAAGACGCTCTTTCGGCGTCATAACCACAGAGACTTTCTTCGACAAATCCGTCACAAAACGAACGTCACGACCCGTGATGATCCCCACCAGCTCGTGGCTTTCAGTCACCACAGGGAAACCCGCAAAACCGTGCTTTTCAGTCAGGGCGATCACATCAGCGATAGTTGCATCAGGGCTTACGGTGACCGGATCGGTGACCACGCCAGCTTCAAATTTCTTCACCTGACGAACTTCAGCAGCCTGTTGTTCAATAGACATGTTTTTGTGGATAAAGCCAATGCCACCTTCCTGCGCAAGAGCGATAGCCAGACGGGCTTCCGTCACGGTATCCATCGACGCAGAGATCATTGGGATGTTCAGTTGGATGTTTTTCGTCAGCTGAGTGCGAAGATCAGCGGTATTTGGGAGAACGGTGGAGTGTGCTGGCACAAGTAGGACGTCATCGAATGTCAGCGCTTCTTTGGCAATTCTTAGCATTTGCAATATCTCACAATATAAGGAGTAAAAAGAACAATCCAAGCCTCATCGTTTCGCATAATGAGTGCAGCGATGCTGCATTTGGATTAGATATTGCGGACGGATTATACGCCCAGAGCAATCGCTTGACCACTCATTTTTTCATTTTTTATTTGCAATTACCCCCTTGATATGTATTATATTGCCGCTAATTTCCATACCCACGTCTGAGCAAATTAGCGAGTCCTCTTTGACCAATCCAAACATCTATACGGTTTCCCGTCTCAATGCTGAAGTCCGGTTGTTACTGGAAAATGAAATGGGCATTGTGTGGTTGATTGGCGAAATCTCGAACTTCTCCGCTCCCGTCTCTGGACACTGGTACCTCACCCTCAAAGACTCCCGTGCACAAGTCAAATGTGCGATGTTCAAGGGCAGTAATCGCTTCGTTCGCTTTAAGCCGCAAAATGGTCAGCAAGTACTGGTCAAAGCCCGCTTGTCGCTTTACGAGCCGCGTGGGGATTATCAGATCATCATTGAGAGCATGCAGCCGGAAGGCGACGGTCGTCTTCAACAAGAATTCGATCAGCTCAAAATGCAACTGGCCGCAGAAGGACTGTTTGCCCAGACACTCAAACACCCCCTGCCGGAACACCCGCGCTGCGTGGGTGTGATTACCTCAAAAACCGGCGCTGCTCTGCACGACATTCTGCAGGTGCTTAAACGCCGAGATCCCAGCTTGCCCATCATCATTTATCCGACCCTCGTCCAAGGGGAAGACGCCGCAATTCAGATTGCGCAAGCCATTGGCCGCGCCAATGCCCGCGAAGAATGTGATGTATTGATTGTTGGACGGGGCGGTGGCTCGTTGGAAGATTTGTGGTGTTTTAACCATGAGATCGTGGCGCGCACCATTGCGGCCAGTCAAATCCCGATCATCAGCGCAGTTGGCCATGAAATCGATGTGACCATCGCTGATTTTGTCGCTGACGTCCGCGCGCCAACGCCATCGGCGGCGGCAGAACTAGTAAGCCGAGACAACAGTCATAAAAAACAAGCATTTCAGGGATACGAGCACAAGCTGTCCAGCGCCATGCGCCATTACGTTTCTGAACAAAAAGGGGCGTTGAAGCAATTACAGTATCGCTTGGACAAGCAGCACCCGATGTACCGGTTGCAACGTCAGCAGCAGCAACTTGATGAGTTGAGTATGCGTCTCGAACGCGCGATTCAGAAACAGCTCAACCAAACACGTCAACACGTGGCCAAACAGCAGCATCGCCTGCAATTGCAATCGCCAGAGAAAACCCTGCGTGAGCAGCATTACACCCTCGCCTTGCGCGAACGAAGTTTGATTGACGCCATGCAGCGCCAACTGGTTTCGTCTCGTCACCGCTTTACGCGGCTTATCGACAAACTCGACACCGTCAGCCCACTCGCTACCCTGTCGCGCGGTTATTCGATTACCCAAACGTCACAAGGTGAGATTGTGCGCCAAGCTTCAGATGTCAAAACGGGCGACCAACTCGTCACCCGTTTAGCCGATGGTGAGATTCACTCCACCGTTCAATGATCCTGCTTGTGAAATTCAAATCGGACTCGCGATTTGGATTTCAGTTCATTGCAGTGATGACAAAAGTAATTCGCCGCACCACACGCTTGTAACTTTTCCAATTCCGCACCGCAATCCGGGCAAAAGCCCACTTTTTTAAAGTGTTCGTCGCACTGCGTGCAGTGATACTGACCATCCCACACCAATGGCTGCTGGCAGGTCGGGCAAGGGTTATTCATCGTGTTTCTCTCATGCATGCTATTTGTCATTTGATGATCCAAAACAAACGGATACATCACCTTGATCTTTATCACAGCATCTTCAACCTCATCGGCTTTCCTCAGGCGATGCTGCTATCCTTGCTTTAAAAGATCGTCGTCCGATCATCTGCTTTATTCACGTTGATCAGCGATCTCCCCTCAAAAGAACATTTATATAACCACACACCGAAAGCATAAGTTACATATCCTGTTTTTGGATTTTAAACAGACTTAAAATCTAATGGTAATTTAAATAAGCCAATCTGTCAGAATTTAATAAAAAGATCATTCTTCCGAGGCTGGAGTTACATGCGTGTGCATTTCGATGTGTTGGTCATCCCGTATTTGCAAGTTCACAACGATGCTTTGGTAATCACACAAACTCGTTGCATGCGTTCCACCACAAGGGATACGTGCGATTTCGCCTTCATGTAAATCACACTCCCAGTAACGGGAATCGGTGAGCGCATCCCCATCGCGCAATACCATCATTGGCGATCGCAACGCTAACCAATCCACCAACTGCTGATTCACTTGCTTTTCGATGCTCGCAAGGTCATTTAGCATATCATCACTGTTTAACCCTCTTTTACGGAGTGTTTTACCAAGTCGATAGGTATCGACACAGCGATCTTCTGTTACAAAGCTAGTGACCTGTGCGTAGCTATTAAAATCACAATGGCCATGCGGGTCTTTGCGATCGGCGTCTTTCCGCCAGTATCCCTTCGCCAGCACCTTGTTGAGCGCTAAATAAGCCAGATGTCCGGCACTGTGACCACGACTGAGGCGTTGCTGATAGGCTGCGTTCACGGTGAGTGTCACGGCCTCTCCTAAAGCCACAGCGTTGACTTCCGCCTCAAGCACATGAACCACCACAAACACCCACCCCGGTGCGTCACGCTTCACCGGAATCGCCTGCCCAACCGAGAGATGGCCTGTTGCCAATTCAATCGCACCGACTTGGCAATCAACAACGGCAAACGTTCCGTGCGCAGAATGGAGCGTTCCTTGGTCAGCCGGGTGATCCGGCCAAATATGGCTCACGGGATGAAACGGCGTGCTGTGCGTGACCACATACAGCTTGTCTGACGATGATTGAACCAATTGCACTTGGCTGGTGAGCGTGTGACACGATTGCGTAAACGTCACGATCGTTGGTGTGTAAGACATACAAATTTCTCAGTGAGATTGATTTCGTGGGCACAGAATAGCAAAAGCCCGGGCTAAACCCGGGCTTTGTTTTTATTTTTTGCGATCTTTCATCATGGTCATCAGACGCTTACGTTTGCGTTCTTGAGACAGGGTCATCTTATTGGTTTTACCCTCAAATGGGTTTTCACTGTTCTGGAACTGAATGCGAATTGGTGTTCCCATGATATCCAATGACTTACGGTAGTAGTTCATCAGATAACGTTTGTAAGAATCCGGCAGTTCATTCACCTGGTTACCGTGAATCACGATGATCGGCGGGTTGTAACCCCCAGCGTGCGCATATTTCAGTTTCACGCGGCGACCACGCACCAAAGGTGGCTGGTGATCTTCGGTTGCCATTTTCATAATACGCGTCAGTACTGAAGTCCCCACACGAGTGGTTGCAGAGCGGTAAGCCTCCTGAACCGATTCGAACAGGTGACCGACACCCGTACCGTGCAGCGCGGAAATAAAGTGAATACGTGCGAAGTCAACAAAGCCCAGACGACGGTCTAGCTCTTTCTTCACGCGCTCTTTCACGTCAGTATCCAGACCATCCCACTTGTTCACAGCAATCACGATCGAGCGACCTGCGTTCAGTGCAAAGCCCAGCAGGCTCAAATCTTGGTCGGAGATGTTCTCACGCGCGTCCACCACCAGCAGCACGACGTTTGCATCTTCAATCGCTTTGAGGGTTTTCACCACCGAGAATTTTTCAACGGTTTCGTTGATGCGTTTACGACGACGAACACCTGCGGTATCGATCAAGACGTATTCACGCTCATCACGTTGCATCGGAATGTAAATGGAGTCGCGCGTCGTGCCCGGCATGTCGTACACAACCACGCGTTCTTCACCCAGAATGCGGTTTGTCAGCGTTGATTTACCCACGTTCGGACGACCGATAATCGCCAGCTTGATCGGTTGATCTTGCAGACGTTTGTACGCTTCCTCCGCTTCTTCTTCGGTGTAATCCAGCTTCTCTTCTTGCTCTGCATCCACGAAACCGGTTAAGTCTTCCAGTGCCGCTTCTTCTTGCTGCATTTGTTCCGCCAGTGGGTTCAGCGCACGATCAATCAACGCGCCCACACCACGGCCATGTGCCGCCGCGATTTGGAACATCTGATCAACGCCAAGCTGCCAGAATTCAGCACTGGCGGTTTCCGCATCAATGCCGTCAACTTTGTTCACCACCAAAATCGCGTTTTTCTCAACACGGCGCAAGTGGTTCGCAATCGCTTCATCCGCAACGGTCAGGCCAGCACGGCCATCCACCATAAACAGCACCACATCCGCTTCATCAATCGCGGCAAGCGATTGTGCCGCCATTTTGGTTTCAACGCCTTCTTCGCTGCCATCAATACCGCCGGTATCGATCACGATGAATTCATGTTCGCCCAGTTTTGCCTGACCGTATTTACGGTCACGAGTCAAACCTGGGAAGTCCGCTACCAGTGCATCTCGTGTGCGGGTGAGTCGGTTAAATAGCGTCGATTTACCTACGTTCGGACGCCCAACAAGAGCAACTACAGGTATCATAACAACCTCTACAATGATTCTTTTCTTATGTAGTTATAGGTAAACACTCTTTCACAAGCGCTAAATTTTTACCTATAACCACAAGGTGAATGCCAATGACTTCACGCCGTTGAAGTGCGAGTAGGCAACTTCTATGGGCGAAAAGTATAAAACGGCTCCTAACTGTTACCAGCTAGGAGCCGTTTGTGAATTATATCACGAAATATTACTGGATCGTCAGTTTCTTTATTTTGCCATCACGTGTGATCACCAGATAACCGTCGGATAATGCCAAGGGACTCACGGCGAAACCGCTGTCATTGACCAGTTGCTGAGCGACAAACTCTCCCGTGCTGCGGTCAATCCAATGCAAGTATCCTTCGCTGTCACCGACCACCACAAAACCATTGATCAGCACAGGTGCTGTCAACAAACGGTTTTGTAACTGATCGTTGCTCCACAGCTCCGTGCCACTGCGAGCATCCACAGCAATCACGTGATCTTTATCGGTAATCACAAACAGACGACCACCATCGCTGGCAATGTCCGTTGACGACGAGTAATTGCGTTTCCACATCGGGTTACCCGAACGCAGATCGATAGCAATTAGCTGACCATTGAAACCCACTGTATACAGGGTTGCGCCAATAATCAGCGGAGACGAATCAACATCGACCAGACGGTCGATTTCCGTGGCGCCTTTCGGCTGCCCAACGGGTTGTTGCCAAATCAGCTGACCACGCTCAGAAATCGCCGCAGCCAAACGGCCACCGGATGTACCCCAGAATACGCCACCCGATGCCGCCACTGGGCGACTGTCGCCACGCAAGGTCAGGTTCGGAACTTCGGTACTGATGGTCCACTTTTGCTCGCCGGTTTTCTCATCCAGCGCGATCAAAGCGCCACGGCTGGTGTTCACAATCACCAAACTGCTATCTGCAACTGGGGCTGCCAACACTTCACCTTCAACGTTCGCACGCCAAGCTTCTTCACCGGTTTCTGCGTTCAGTGCAATCACTTCACCGTTTTCACTGCCGATGTAAATCTGACCATATGCCGACGCAATGCCGCCTGACAAACGCGCGGGCGTGTCTTGCTCCAGATCCACATTCCACAACGTTTTACCGTTACTTGGATCAAGCGCTTTCACTTCGCCATCACGACTGGCCACGTAAATCTTGCCGTAGGCCGATTCCGGAGACAGTTTAGAGAAGTAATGACCAACACCGCCACCGACGGAAGCACTCCAATCAGATTTTGGCGTAAACTCACTTTTCACCACAGGCACTGGTGCCATGATGACGTTCTCTTCTTCGCCCGCACATCCAGCTAGCAGCCCGAGAACTGCGGCAGACAAGAGCACTTTGTTGAACATCTTTTTCATCAAGGTGTGCCCTTATTTGGCCAGATCATCCAGTTTCATTTGCAGCGTTTGACTCGCATCATCCGCTTGCTGCGCTTCAGCGTAGGCAGCATAAGCGGCCTCTTTGTCGCCTTTACGCAGAGAAATATCGCCACGCAATTCAGCCACACGGCCCGTCCAGCTTTGCTCTTTGATGGTTGCCAATTCGCTCAACGCCGCATCAAAGTTGCCTTGTTCTGCTTGCAGACGTGCCACGCGGTACGTGATCACCGGTTTCAGCGCCGCATCACCGGTCGCATTTTTCGCCCACTCAAGCTGAGCCAGTGCTTCATCGAGTTGACCGGCTTGCACTTGTGCTTTCGCCAGTTGCATTGCCGCCAAAACAGCGTATTCAGATTTAGAATTGCTGTCGATAAAACTTTGCACGTCGGCTTCACCATCAACGCCTTTGGTTGTCAGCGTTTGAATTGCCTTGGTGTAACTTGCTGAAGCGGCTTCTTGTCCTGACGTCACAGAATCTTGATAAAAACGCCAGCCAAACAAACCACCCAAGCCGATCACAGCGCCAAAGATCACGGCTTTGCCGTTCTCTTTCCACCAATCTTTGATCGCTTCAACTTGTTGTTCTTCAGTATCGTAGAGTTCCACTTCCTGTCCTCTTAGTATGACATCTCAAAATTTGCGTTTAGACGAGGTGAGCCAGTTTGCTCGCAACTTCAGTTTGAGAAATCGTTTCTTGTTCACCACCAGCCAGGTCTTTGAGAACTACGGTGTGCTCTGCCACTTCGTTTTCACCCAGTACCAGAGCAACGGCTGCGCCGACTTTGTCCGCGCGTTTAAATTGTTTCTTAAAGTTACCACCACCAAAGTGCGTCATCACGCGCAGGCCAGGGATCTGCTCGCGTAGCTGTTCCGCTAGCTTCATACCCGCCGTCAGCGTGCCTTCACCGGCAGTCACCATGTACACATCAACGTTACGACGTACGTCGGTGTTGCCCAAGGTTTCCATCATCAGCACAAGACGCTCAAGGCCCATTGCGAAACCCACCGCTGGTGTGGCTTTACCGCCCAACTGCTCAACCAGACCATCGTAACGACCGCCGCCACACACTGTGCCCTGTGCGCCTAGGCTGTCAGTCATCCACTCAAATACGGTGCGGTTGTAGTAATCCAAACCACGGACTAAACGCTCATTAATGGTGTATTCGATACCTGCGGCGTCAAGAAGTTCACACAAACCTGCGAAATGTTGTTTAGATTCAGTATCTAAATAATCAGAAAGCTTCGGTGCGTCACCCAGTACAGCCTGCACATCTGGGTTTTTGGTGTCCAGCACGCGCAGTGGGTTGGTGTACATACGGCGTTTGCAGTCTTCATCCAGAACGTCTTGGTATTGCTCAAGGTATTCAATCAGCGCGGTGCGGTAGTTTGCGCGCGCTTCCAAAGAACCGATAGAGTTGAGTTCAAGACGCACGTAATCCGCGATGCCCAATTCACGCCACAGGCGTGCGGTCATCATGATCAATTCAGCATCAACGTCTGGACCATCAATGCCGAACACTTCGACACCACATTGGTGGAATTGGCGGTAGCGACCTTTTTGTGGGCGCTCGTGACGGAACATCGGGCCCATGTACCACAGGCGCTGCTCTTGGTTGTACAACAAACCGTTTTCGATGCCTGAACGGACACAGCCCGCCGTGCCTTCTGGACGCAGAGTCAAGCTATCGCCATTGCGGTCTTCAAAGGTGTACATCTCTTTTTCAACCACGTCAGTGACTTCACCGATCGCGCGGCTGAACAGATGAGTCATCTCAACGATTGGCATGCGCACTTCGTTGTAGCCGTATGCGCTAATCACGTTTTTCACAATGCCTTCCACTTTTTGCCAAAGCGGAGACTGAGTAGGGAGGCAATCGTTCATGCCTCGAATTGCTTGAATAGTCTTTGCCACAGTACTTACCGTAATATCGTTGAGATTAATCTTGTTGCTGAATATCGATGCGATTTTTCACATCCAGCTGAGCGGCTTTGGCGCGAATCTTCGCTTCCAGCTGATCGACCAAATCATCGTTGTCGAAACGCTCTTTCTGACGCACACCATCTTCATAGAATGCGCTCTTTTTATTGCTGCCAGCCAACCCAAGATGAGACACTTCCGCTTCACCCGGACCGTTGACGACACAGCCGATGATGGAGACGTCCATTGGCGTCAGCACATCTTCCAGGCGCTGTTCCAGTGCGTTCACCGTCGCGATCACATCAAATTCCTGACGCGAGCAGCTTGGGCAAGCAATGAAGTTGATGCCGCGGGAACGAATGCGCAGTGACTTCAGAATGTCAAAGCCCACTTTGATCTCTTCCACCGGGTTCGCCGCCAAGGAAATACGCAGTGTATCGCCAATGCCTTCCGCCAGCAGCATGCCTAGACCGACCGCAGATTTCACCGACCCCGCACGCGCACCACCAGCTTCGGTGATCCCAAGGTGTAAGGGTTGATCAATTTTTTGCGCCAGTAGGCGGTAGGAGTCAACCGCAAGGAACACGTCAGACGCTTTCACACTGACTTTGAATTGGTCGAAGTTCAGGCGATCCAAGATGTCGACATGGCGCATCGCCGATTCCACCAGCGCGGCTGGGGTCGGTTCGCCATATTTCATTTGGATGTCTTTTTCCAGCGAGCCACCATTGACACCAATACGAATTGGAATGCCCTTGTCACGCGCGCAATCCACCACCGAACGGATTCGGTCTTCATTACCGATGTTTCCGGGGTTAATTCGCAGACAGTCGACGCCATATTCCGCCACTTTCAGCGCAATACGGTAGTCAAAATGGATATCGGCCACCAGAGGGACAGAAACCTGTTGCTTGATGAGTTTAAACGCTTCTGCGGCATCCATGGTTGGAACCGAGACACGTACGATATCTGCACCCACATTTTCCAACGCGCGAATTTGCGCCACGGTTGCTTCCACATCGGTGGTGCGCGTGTTGGTCATGGATTGGACGGCGATCGGTGCACCATCGCCAATTGGCACGTCACCCACGTAAATGCGTGTCGATGGGCGACGTTTGATAGGAGACTCGTGTTGCATAGTATTGTCTAAGGTAAGGTGAATCGTGCTACTTTACCGGAAGTATACCCAGAAAGGTCGACAGGTTCACTCGCAAATGTAACTGAAACCCCTTCCGGAGCACCAAGAATCACTTGTAGCGGCTTCTGACCACGTAAATTTAGTGTCTGGCCGGCTTTCTTAATGCCTGTTGAGAGCGTTTTACCCGCTGCATCTTTCACCTGAATCCAGCAATCAGAACTGAAATTCATCGTCAGCAGATCCCCTGCCGTAGCATCGTCTGCCGCTTGGGGTGCCACTGGCACCACTTCAGGCTCAGTCACGGTGTTTGCGGGTGCTGGCTCGTCCATCACCATCTCTTCGTCGCTTGGCTCTTCGGTCGCTTGCGCGCCAGACGCCTCGTTTTGCAGCGCATCAATGGTGTTGAATTCAGGTTGCGGTTCATCCGCACTTGGCGCGGCCGCTTGATCCGCCACAGCAGACACGGCTTGCGCGTTGTGATCCGGTTTTAACGTATCTTGTTCATTGTTCTGCCACCACCACAGCGACGACATCCCAATGATCACCAACAAAATGATCCATGTAATGGTCATGATGCGGCTGTCATGCTTCTCGCGTTTGGTTTTCTTTGAGAAGCTCTGCATGGTCTGCTCTTGAGGTTCAGTGCTGACGCTTGCTTCAAATGCATCCAAAATTTGGTGGTCGGGTACCCCAACAGCTTTGGCGTAAGAACGCAGGTAGCCACGCGTAAACGTGGCCACTAAATCAGAATCAAAATTGTTTTCTTCAATATTTTGAATAATGGTAACGCGCAGTCTCAGTCGGTCAGCGACTTGCTTTTGAGTCAGGCCTAACGCTTCACGTTTTTCTTTAAGAAGCGTGCCGGGTTGTACTGTTGATGTGCTTTCTGTGATGTTGTCTTGTTCTGTATTCATCCGCGATATCAATCTCGTGTTTTGTGCTCAAGCCTGTTTCCACTCGCCTTTATTCTTCATTGTTAGTAGCGAATTCGTCACCGGCTTCAACATAAGGAATGTGGTAGCGTCAATTGTATCAGTAATTCCAATCGACTTTGATAACAGAGAATCATTCTAATAGATATTAGGCGGTAAACAACATGGATTTGGGAAAGAAATTACAGACACGTCAAGGTTTTTCGTTAAATTGACATTGAAAATGGTCCAAAGGGATGAAAAAACGCCCAAAAGCAAAAAGCCAGAGCAAGCTCTGGCTTTTTTGAAACATCAATGAATTACAGCGTCTTGACTGGAATTGCGTTTTCGTCCGCCTGTTTCATCTTGGTGCGTTTGGTGCGGTCAATCACATCACCGACCAATTGACCACACGCCGCATCGATATCATCACCACGCGTTTTACGCACGGTCACGGTGTGATCGTATTGCATCAGTGTTTTTTGGAAACGGTCGATGCGCGAGTTGCTTGGTTTTTTATACGGCGAACCCGGGTATGGGTTAAACGGAATCAAGTTGATTTTACACGGTGTGTCTTTCATCAACTGCGCCAGTTCATGCGCATGCTCGGTGCCATCGTTCACATGATCGAGCAGCACGTATTCCACGGTCACTTTGCCACGGTTGGCGTTTGATGAGGCGATATAACGACGTACCGAGGCAAGGAAGTCTTGAATGTCCCAGCGATCGTTGATAGGCATGATTTCGCTACGCAGCGTGTCGTTCGGCGCATGCAATGAGATCGCCAATGCCACGTCAATTTGGCCGGTCATCTGATCCAAGCCGGACACCACCCCGGAAGTCGATACCGTCACGCGGCGTTTCGACAAACCAAAGCCGAGATCATCCAACATGATTTCCAAGGCTGGGATCAGGTTTTTCATGTTCAGCAACGGTTCGCCCATTCCCATCATCACCACGTTGGTGATCGGACGACGGCCAGTCTCTTTTTCCAGACCAATTTCGCGAGCCGCGCGCCATACCTGACCAATGATTTCAGACACACGCAGGTTACGGTTAAAGCCTTGTTGAGCAGTGGAGCAGAATTTACATTCCAGCGCACAACCAACTTGAGATGACACACACAGCGTGGCACGGTCATCTTCCGGAATGTACACGGTTTCGACGTCTTGATCACCGACACGCATTGCCCATTTGATGGTGCCGTCACTGGAATGTTGCGCTTCAGAAACGTACGGCGCACGAATTTCACAACGTTCTTTCAGTTGTTCACGCAGTTTCTTGTTGATGTTCGTCATCTTGTCGAAATCATCACAACCAAAGTGATAGATCCACTTCATGATTTGATCCGCGCGGAACGCTTTCTCACCCAATTCATCAGCGAAATATGCGCGTAAGCCTTTGCGATCAAAATCGAGCAGATTGACTTTTTCTGTGGTCATGTAGCCTCTCAGAGATGGAACAAGAATTAAGGGCGCGAATTGTACAGCCTTTACGCAATGACAACAAGAGCTGCAAATCCATGACTTTACTAAGGCATTAATATCATTGTGATTAAAAAATAGCCCCCCAGAACGAGTGTGACTGAGCGTCGTTTCAGGCACAAAAAAGCCCTCATGCTGAGGGCTTTTTTACACCAAATCGAGCTTATTTACTACGTGGACAAAGCTCAGACTCTGGGAAGAAAAATTCAATTTCACGGGCTGCTGACGCCGGGCTGTCACTGCCATGCACCGAGTTCAAACGCATGCTGATGGCATAATCTGCACGCAGCGTGCCACACGCCGCCTCTTCTGGGTTGGTTTTCCCCATCAGTTCGCGGTAACGGGCAATTGCATTTTCCCCTTCCAGCACCTGAACCATGATCGGGCCAGAGGTCATGAATTCTTTCAGTCCTGGGAAGAATTCTTTGCCTTCGTGTTCAGCATAGAAACCGCTCGCCTGCGCTTCCGTCAGGTGCAGCATTTTGGCAGCAACAATGCGCATCCCAGCTTTTTCGATACGATGGTAAATTTCACCAATCAAGTTACGTTCCACTGCATCGGGCTTAATAATCGAAAATGTTCTTTCAAGAGCCATAAGATGTCCTTTTACTTCTATTGTAGTTATAAAGGGCAGCAGCACGCTGCCCGCGATTTTTCGCTATTATTTCGCGTGATCCAACAGGATACGGGCAACAGTTTTCACGCCCATGCCGGTTGCGCCAGCCGCCCATTTGTCACTGGGCGATTTGCGGTAAGTGCCGGCACAGTCAAGGTGCAGCCAACCGGTTTTGTAGTCCGTGACAAAGTAAGACAAGAAGGCCGCCGCGGTGCTCGCACCCGGTGAGTAATCTCCAGAGCTGATGTTCGACAAATCGGCAAAGCTCGATGGCAGCATTTCACGGTGGAAATCCACCAACGGCAGCGGCCACAAGCCTTCGTGCTCTTCTTTCGCGGCATTCAGCGCGTCTTGCGACAATGCGTTATCAAAACTCAGTAGCGCGTGGAAATCGTTGCCCAGCGCATTCTTCGCCGCGCCTGTCAGGGTCGCACAATCGATAATCAGTTCCGGGTTTTGCTCTGAAGCGTAAATCAAACCATCCGCCAAGACCAAACGACCTTCCGCATCCGTGTTCATGATCTCCACAGTCTTCCCGTTTTTGTAGGTGATCACATCACCCAATTTCAACGCACGGCCAGACACCATGTTTTCTGCGCAGCACAGGATCAGCTTCACGCGTTTGTTCAGGCCACGCAGGATAGCCAGCCCCAATGCACCAGTGACCATGGCCGAACCGCCCATGTCTGATTTCATCGCAGACATAAAATTAGATGGCTTCAAGCTGTAACCGCCTGAGTCAAACGTGATGCCTTTACCCACCAAGCACGCGTATACAGGAGCGTTTTCATCGCCGGTTGGGTTGAAATCCAGTTGTAGCATGGCTGACGTGCGCTCAGAACCACGCCCCACCGCAAAGATGCCTTCCCACCCTTCAGTGAGCAGATCTTTGTCTTTCACGATGCGGTAAGAGACGTGCTCAGGTGCCACCGATTTGATGAATTCCGCGGCCATGGTTGCCAGTTGGCGTGGCGCCACTTCTTCAGCACTTTTGTTAATAATATCGCGTGCCCAATCTGTCGCTTTGATGCGAGCTTCCAGCTCCGCTTGTTCCGCCTGAGGTAACGCTTTCCATTCCAGCGTATTCAGTTTCTTCGGATCGCGGTAGCCTTGGTAAAACGCCCAAATCGCTTCTAGCGTCCAACCGTCGCCATCCAGCATGAGCGAACGCAACCCTTGGTTATCCAATTTGCGCGCTGCGCGCTGAATCGCGCCTAAATCATGAGATTGCTCAAGGTGAATCACTGCACCTTGTTCAGAAAACGAAAGTAACGCCTTTTCTCCCCACTGAGGCTGAGCAGAATCTTGGCTAATCAATACAGACATCTGTGTAGACATGGTTTCTCCTTGTCCTTGTCGTGGCGTGATCTTGGCCACGTCGAATAATTAACGTTCGGATGTTAGCATTTTGTCAGGTAAAAATGTCAACTTGATAAAAAAACGGACCATCAGGCCCGCTTTTTTTAGTAAAAACTGTTAACTTGGCTCCGTTTTGGAGCAGCACGTCCAGCGGACTAGTCGCGTTCGTCCATCCAACACAGGATGATCGCTTCTAAAATCTTTTCGTTCGAGCGATTTGGCTCATCGTCAAACTCTTCCAGATCTAGAATCCACTGGTGCAGATCGGTAAAACGTACGTTTTGCGGATCAACATCCGGGTATTGGTCACACAGCTCAATCGCGATATCGCGCGAATCTGTCCATTTCATGTCAACGTTCCTAATGCAAAGTGGCCTCGGCTACAGTGTAGGCGAGGCACACGAATTAATGATCTTCCGATGCGTGGTTCAGAGAGTACTTAGGAATTTCAACCACTAAGTCTTCATCTGTCACACGAGCCTGACAGCTCAGTCGGGATTCCGGCTCTAGGCCCCACGCTTTGTCGAGCATATCGTCTTCCAGTTCATCACTCTCTTCCAGAGAATCAAAACCTTCGCGAACGATGCAGTGACAGGTGGTGCATGCGCACGATTTCTCACACGCATGATCAATACCGATACCGTTTTTCAATGCCACATCAAGAATCGTTTCCCCGGGTTGCGCTTCTAGGACCGCGCCCTCCGGACAAAGGGTTTCATGAGGCAGAACAATAATCTTTGGCATGTTGGTTATCTCTTCAAATCTCGTCAACAGAATGACCGGCCAGTGCAGCACGAATGGACTTATCCATACGACGCGATGCAAATTCCTGACTGGCTTTGTCGGTATCTTTAATGCCCTGTTCAATGGCATCAGCGTTGTCGCCATTGCGCAGTTCAATTAGTTTTTCAATCGCTTGCAGCAGCGCTTGGCGCTCTTCTTCCGTCAGCAAATCATCGCCATCGGCTTGCATCGCAGAAATCAGACCTTCAATCACGCGGTCCGCTTCAACACGCTGTTCCACCAACGCACGCGCCTGCATGTCATCTTTGGCGTATGCCATCGAATCTTTCAGCATGTTGGCCACTTCGTCGTCGCTCAGACCATAAGATGGTTTGACCTGAATTTCAGACTGAACACCGGTGCTCTTTTCCATCGCCGTCACCGACAACAATCCGTCTGCGTCCACTTGGTAAGTCACACGAATGTGCGCCGCACCAGCAGCCATTGGCGGAATGCCTTTGAGTGAGAAACGAGCCAGCGAACGACAATCGTCCACTAATTCACGCTCTCCTTGCACCACGTGCACGCTCATCGCCGTTTGACCATCTTTGAAGGTGGTAAACTCTTGCGCACGCGCGACTGGAATCGTGGTATTGCGTGGAATGATTTTCTCCACCAGACCACCCATGGTTTCAATGCCCAGCGACAGCGGAATGACATCCAACAGCAGCATTTCGGAATCCGGCTTGTTGCCCGCCAGAATGTCGGCTTGAATCGCCGCACCAATCGCAACCACTTCGTCTGGGTTGATGCTGGTCAGGGGCGTACGTCCAAAGAACTCGCCAACCATCTCACGTACAAATGGTGTGCGCGTTGAACCACCGACCATCACCACATCCAGCACATCTTCTGCAGTAACGTCTGCGTCTTTCAGGGCACGACGACACGCCATTAACGTTTTTTTCACCAGAGGTTGAATCAGTTCGTTCAACGTCTCGCGGCGCAATGAACCTTGCCAACCCAGCACGCTGACGTCGGCAACATCCGCATCAGTTAGCGCAATTTTAGCTTGGGTCGCAGCGTTGATCAGCGCGCGATAGTTCTCGGCACTGAGTTTACCTTCCACGCCGATTTGAGCTTGCAAATAGTCAGCAATCAGGTGGTCAAAATCGTCACCACCCAACGCAGAATCGCCGCCAGTTGCCAGCACTTCAAACACGCCTTTTGACAGACGCAGAATCGAAATATCAAACGTACCGCCGCCGAGATCGTAGACTGCAATCACACCTTCTTGGCCGGAATCAAGGCCATAGGCAATTGCGGCCGCCGTCGGTTCGTTCAGCAAACGCAGCACATGTAGCCCAGCCAGATTCGCGGCATCTTTGGTGCCTGCGCGCTGCGCATCATCAAAATAAGCCGGTACCGTGATCACCACGCCAGCCAGTTCACCGCCCAGCGTGTTTTCAGCACGTTTGGCCAGTGATTTGAGAATATCGGCGGAAACTTGAATCGGGTTTTTGTCACCCTGTTCGGTTTGTAGAATTGGCAGGCCGTTGTCGCTCGCTTTGAAACGGTAAGGCAAGTTGGTGTAGCGAGTTTGGATGTCGTGCAGGGAACGACCGATCAGGCGTTTGACCGAAATGATGGTATTTTCAGGATCAGCCTGCGCTTTATCGCGTGCATCGTAGCCAACCACACTCTCTTCGCCAGAGTAGTTCACGACCGAAGGCAGAATGCTTCGACCTTGCTCATCTAGCAAAGTGTCTGCGCTCCCGCTACGCACGGAAGCAACCAGTGAGTTGGTGGTGCCTAGATCGATGCCCGCGGCTAGCTTTTGCTCATGGGGCGCCGAGCTTTGACCAGGCTCTGCAATCTGAAGTAATGCCATGGATGGGTCCTTTTATTTGAACTAGCCGAGCAGCTTGTCTTCCACTCGTTCTATTTCAGTTTTTAATTTGGCAATAAATTTAAGTTTACGTACGGTGTCAGCAGCGGTTTCCCATTGCCCGTCATTGAGCTCATGTTCAACCTGAACCAAATGTTGTTTGTACATTTTGCTGACTTTGCCATCAAAATCAAACAAGGTACTTTCTGGATCAGTACTGCGTTCGACCGCTTCAAGTTCTTCACGCAATTCCATCTGTTCCATCAGGAACATGGGATCCTGCAGCGTTTGTTGCTCACCACGAAGCTCAACGCCATTGAGTGACAGCAGGTATTCTGCGCGATTGATTGGGCTTTTCAAAATTTGGTGGGCGTCATTAATTTGCGCCGCTTTCTGGACCGCTAACAGGCGATCCCGCTCAGACGCGGTGGCAAAATTATCCGGATGGAAACGCTTTTGCAACTCACGGAACTGAGAAGAAAGAAGGCTACCATCCAGATCAAACTGAGTTGGTAGCCCAAATAATTCAAAGTAATTCATGTAAAACCGGTCCTTCATATTCGGCGACAGGCAGCAACAACCGCCTGCAACACCGAGATTTAACCGTTAAACGTTGAAGCTTTCACCACAACCACATTCACTTTTCGCATTTGGGTTGTTGAACTCAAAACCTTCGTTTAACCCTTCTTTCTTGTAATCGAGCTGAGTGCCGTCGAGGTAGACTAGGCTTTTGCTGTCGATGATCACTTTCACGCCGTGATCTTCAAACACCTCGTCTTCTTCGTTGAGTTCATCCACGAATTCCAACACGTAAGCCATACCCGAGCAGCCTGTGGTTTTTACACCCAGACGTAAACCAACCCCTTTTCCCCGGTTATCCAGGTAAGATTTGACTCGGCTTGCTGCGGTTTCGGTTAAGGTAATGGCCATACTACAACCTTTGATTCTCAATTAATTAAAGGGGGGAGCAGCGTGTGCTCCCTTATGAATTACAGTTCGTGTTTTTTCTTGTAATCAGCAACAGCCGCTTTGATTGCATCTTCTGCCAGAATTGAACAGTGAACTTTCACTGGTGGCAACTCAAGCTCTTCTGCAATTTCAGAGTTCTTGATGGATGCGGCTTCATCGATAGATTTGCCTTTCACCCACTCGGTTACCAATGAACTGGATGCGATTGCGCTACCGCAGCCGTAAGTTTTGAACTTCGCATCTTCAATAATGCCTTCTGGAGACACCTTGATTTGCAGACGCATCACGTCACCACATGCTGGCGCACCAACCATGCCGCTACCGATGGATGGATCTTCTTTATCGAAAGAACCAACGTTACGTGGGTTCTCGTAGTGATCAATTACTTTTTCGCTGTATGCCATGATAGTTACCTCAAATCCTCTATATCCCTGGAACGATTAGTGGTGAGCCCATTCAACAGAACTCAGATCCACACCCTCTTTATACATATCCCATAGAGGAGACATGTCGCGTAGTTTGTTTACCGCTACACGAATCAGTTCGATTGCGTAGTCGACTTCTTCTTCTGTCGTGAAACGACCGAAAGAGAAACGAATAGAGCTGTGCGCCAGTTCGTCATTCAGACCCAGTGCACGCAAAACGTAAGATGGCTCCAAGCTTGCCGATGTACACGCACTGCCTGACGATACCGCGATGTCTTTCAGAGACATCAGCAGCGATTCACCTTCAACAAATGCAAAGCTGATGTTGAGGTTGTTTGGCAGACGTTGTTTCAAATCACCGTTGATGGTGACTGCTTCCATATCGCTGATGCCATTCAGCATGCGATCGCGCAACGCAACAGCGTGCTCGTAGTCTTTTTGCATCTCTTCTTTCGCGATACGGAACGCTTCGCCCATACCCACGATTTGGTGAGTCGCCAGAGTACCAGAACGGAAACCGCGCTCATGGCCGCCACCGTGCATCTGAGCTTCCAGACGAATACGGGGTTTACGACGCACGTACAGTGCACCGATGCCTTTAGGACCGTAAATTTTGTGAGCCGATAGAGAGATGAGGTCCACTTTCATGGCCTGAACGTCGATTGGTAGCTTACCCGCAGATTGCGCTGCATCAACGTGGAATACGATTTTACGTGCGCGGCATAGTTCGCCAATCGCCGTGATGTCTTGAATCACACCAATTTCGTTGTTCACGTGCATGATAGAAACCAGAACTGTGTCATCACGCATCGCGGCTTCCAGCTTGTTCAGGTCAATCAGGCCGTTAGTTTCTGGCTCAAGGTAAGTCACTTCAAACCCTTCACGCTCCAGCTGGCGCATGGTATCCAGCACCGCTTTGTGTTCGGTTTTGCAAGTAATAACGTGCTTGCCTTGTTTTTGGTAGAAGTGCGCAGCACCTTTGATCGCCAGGTTGTCTGACTCTGTGGCACCCGAAGTGAAGACAATTTCACGTGGGTCTGCATTGAGAAGATCCGCAATTTGCTCACGCGCGGTGTCTACCGCTTCTTCTGCCTGCCAGCCATAACGGTGGGAGCGCGAGGCCGGGTTACCGAAGTTACCGTCCATCGTCATACACTGAACCATCTTTTCAGCAACACGCGGATCGACTGGACAAGTTGCTGAATAGTCTAAATAAATTGGCAGTTTCATTTTTTACTCCAATGTAAACATTGCCGCTACGAGCGAACGTTAATACCAACGGGTGCCGCACCAACGGTGACTGTGTTTGAATTTTTGTGTGCAAGCCCTTGGCTAACCGCGAGATCAATATCTTGGCGGTCTGAAATTTCTAAGACTTCGTTGTCAATCATCAACTCACCTAAGGTGATGTTGTTCAGGAAGTCGCTGATGCGTGAACTGAGATCACGCCACAGAGTGTGCGTTAAACAACGCGTGCCACCCTGACAATCGCCCTTGCCATTGCACTTGGTTGCATCAACAGATTCGTCAACTGCAGCAATGACCGTACCGATTGAAATCGTATTCGCGTCAGAACCCAGACGGTAACCGCCCCCAGGTCCGCGTACGCTCGCCACTAGGCCAGCTTTACGCAGCTTAGAAAACAGCTGCTCTAAATATGAAAGCGAAATACCTTGGCGCTCTGAAATGTCCGCCAGGGGTACCGGGGTTTGTTGCGAATGCAGAGCCACATCTAACATGGCTGTCACTGCATATCTTCCTTTAGATGTAAGTCTCATATCACACCGTATCCACATTGTTTCTGTGGATAGAAGTTTTTCATACCTGACAAAATTGGTCAAGTATTTATTTGACTAATTTAGTCGGGTATTTAACCCCGAACGAAATGTGGTCATTTTTTATGCAGCGCTTGTTTTTCTACGGCGGTGAGCACACCGCGCAGAATATTTAATTCCTGCTCTTCCGGACGCGCACGGCTAAACAGGCGACGCAATTTATTCATCACCTGGCCAGGCTTCTCTTCAGAGATAAACTGGGTCTGCACCAACACTTTTTCAAGGTGGGTGTAGAATAATTCCAATTCGTTGTGACGGGGATACGCCGCTTCGGACATTGTTGGAAACTGAGATTGCTGTCGATTCAGATGCGCCACGCGAATTTCATAGCACAGCGTCTGCACGGCCATCGCCAGATTCAAGGAACTGTATTCCGGGTTGGCTGGAATACTCACGTGGTAATGGCACTTTTGCAGCTCATCGTTGGTGAGGCCGGTTCGTTCGCGACCAAACACAATTGCCACAGGATGCTGCTCGCCTTCGACGGCGAACTTTTCACCGCATTCGCGAGGATCGAGCATTGGCCATTCCAGCGTACGAGAACGCGCACTGGTCCCCACCACTAAGCCACAATCGGCAATGGCACTGTCCAACGTGTCAACAATCTGCGCGTTGAGCGCAATATCGCTCGCGCCCGCTGCCAGTGCAATCGCTTGGGCGTCCACTTCACATTGTGGGTCCACCAATACCATCTGCTTGAGCCCCATGACTTTCATCGCACGGGCGGCAGAACCGATATTTCCTGAATGTGAAGTTCCGACTAAAACGACTTTAACATTGTCTAACATTGACTTATTGCACCACTCAATTTATAGCCGCAGAATCTTAACATAAACCTGAGTAAAATGGTCGACCCTTTGTTCGCATCATTCTTAAGTGAGCAAAAAATAACCACTTCCCTTTTGCAAAAATTTTGATATACTGCCCGCCGCTTTTTCGTTCTTTAACATCCTTTGGGAAATTCGTATGCATCCAATGCTAAACATTGCTATTCGCGCAGCGCGAAAAGCAGGCAACCATATTGCCAAATCTCTAGAAAACGCTGAGAAAATTGAATCAACTCAGAAAGGCACGAACGACTTTGTCACCAACGTCGACAAAGAAGCAGAAGCTATCATTATTTCAACGATCAAAAGCTCATACCCAGAGCACTGCATCGTTGCTGAAGAAGGCGGTCTTATCGAAGGAAAAGATAAGGACGTACAATGGATCATCGACCCTCTGGATGGCACCACTAACTTTGTGAAAGGTCTTCCTCACTTCGCGGTTTCTATCGCGGTTCGCTTCAAAGGCAAAACTGAAGTTGCCTGTGTTTACGATCCAATGCTCAATGAACTGTTTACCGCACAACGTGGTTCTGGCGCACAGCTGAACAACGCGCGTATTCGTGTTCAACCGATTAAAGATCTGCAAGGCGCCGTTCTCGCAACAGGTTTCCCATTCAAACAGAAGCAGCATTCTGAATCTTTCATGAAGATCATCTCTGCGCTGTTCATTGAGTGTGCAGACTTCCGTCGCACTGGCTCTGCCGCGCTGGACCTGTGCTACCTCGCGTCTAACCGTGTTGACGGTTACTTTGAGTTGGGTCTGAAACCTTGGGACATGGCTGCAGGTGAACTGATTGCTCGTGAAGCTGGCGCTATCCTGACAGACTTCGCTGGCGGCACTGATTACATGAAATCTGGCAACATCGTTGGCTCAAGCCCACGCGGTGTGAAAGCCATTCTGAAACACATCCGTGAAAACGGCAACAGCGCGATTCTGAAATAAGAACGCCCTGACAATGCCAGCCCGTCACAGCTGATAAAAAGCCCCGCATCCGCGGGGCTTTTTTTATACCTGAAGGTTGGCACTCACCTTGATGTCAACAGCGCCAACACATCTTGCGTACTGCCGTTTTCCGCCAAGCGGGGAAAAATCGCGCGAATCGCATGCTGGTGATTCTCGAGGTTCAAATCCGTCATCGCATCGGTGCAGAGCGTGACATGGTAGCCGAGTTCAAACGCCTGACGCGCAGTCGATTCCACGCCAATACTGGTTGCGATACCCACGATGACCACTTGCGTTACGCCCAACGCTTGCAACTGCTGATGCAAGTCGGTGTGCATGAACGCGCCCCACGTACGTTTGGTGATTCGAATGTCATCGTCTTGGTCATGCAGTTCCTTCACCAACATCGCCCAGTTGTCGGGCAATGCATGCGATCCCAATTGCTGGTCAGTCCGCCCCGGCGCGCTGCCAGCCACATTCACCAACACCACCGGCCGCGCCTGTTGATGAAAGGCATCAATCAAACGATTGGCCTGCTCAATCACCCCCGGCACGGTCTGTTGAGGCGGCAACGCCACGATACCGCATTGCAAATCAATCACAATCAAAGCGGTGTGAGAATCGAGTTGAGTAATCGCCATAAAAGCATCCTGTGAGTTGCGGGAGTCCAGCAGACACCGAGATAAGAAAAAAGCCACTGAATCATCAGTGGCTTTCGCGTCGTTAAGGCAGTTGGTCGAGGTCTGCACCTTCTTTTTCCACTTGTTGTGGAAGTAGGTGTTCTCGAGTAATGCCGAGTTTCAGCGCCAACGCCGATGCAACGTAGATGGAGGAGTAAGTACCGACAGTAATCCCCAACAACAAAGCCGTCGCAAAACCATGAATGTTCGCGCCGCCCTGAACAAACAGAGCAATCACCACGAACAAGGTGGTCCCAGAGGTGATCAACGTACGGCTCAGCGTTTGCGTGATTGAGCTGTTGATGATCTCTGTCGATTCACCCTTACGCAGTTTGCGGAAGTTTTCACGAATCCGGTCAAACACCACGATGGTATCGTTGAGCGAGTAACCGACCACCGTCAGCAGCGCTGCCACAATGGTCAAGTCCACTTCGATTTGCATCAGCGAGAACACGCCAAGCGTAATGATGACGTCGTGCGCCAAAGACATCACAGCACCAGCAGCCAAACGCCATTCAAAACGCACGGAGACGTAAATCAGAATACAGATCAGGGACGCAATGATCGCCAGACCGCCTGCTTCTGTCAGTTCGTCACCCACGTTTGGACCCACGAATTCAATTCGGCGCATTTCAACCGCTTTGCCCGTGCCGTCTTTGATGGCTTCCAGAATCTGGTTACCCAGCACCTGACCGGCCATGTCGTCACGAGGACGCAGGCGCACCATCACTTCACGCGCAGAACCAAAGTTTTGCACCGTTGCATCACCAAAACCCTTGGCTTCAAGGGATGAACGAATCTCTTCTAGGTTCGCTGGCTGTTCAAAGCCAACTTCAATCAGCGTACCGCCGGTGAAGTCTAAGCCCCAGTTCAACCATTTGGTCGACAGCGTAAAGATCGATGCACCGATCATCAGTAGCGACAGCATGAAGGTGACCTTCGACCAACGCATGAAGTCGATCGTTTTCTCTGCTTTCAGAATTTGAAACATAATAATTCCTGGCCTTAGATCGACAATTTGTTGATACGTTTACCGCCGTACAGCAGGTTGACGATGCAACGCGTACCGATAATCGCAGTAAACATGGAGGTCAAAATACCGATCGACAGCGTGACCGCGAAGCCTTTAATCGCCCCCGTCCCCACAGCAAACAGAATGATTGCGGTGATGAGCGTGGTGATATTGGCGTCGGCGATGGTGCTGAACGCGTTGGCATATCCTTGGTGAATCGCTTGTTGTGGGTTGCGTCCTTCACGGAGTTCTTCACGAATACGCTCGAAGATCAGGACGTTGGCGTCGACCGCCATCCCCACCGTCAGCACGATACCCGCAATACCCGGTAGCGTCATGGTCGCGCCTGGAATCATCGACATCACACCGATGATCAGCACCAAGTTGGCGGCAAGCGCCACGTTGGCGATCAGACCAAACTTACGGTAATACAATGCCGTGAAGATCATCACCGCCAGCAAGCCCCAGATACACGCTTGAATCCCCATGTCGATGTTTTGCTGACCCATTGATGGACCAATGGTGCGCTCTTCGACAATCGAGATCGGTGCAATCAACGCACCAGCACGCAGTAGCAATGCCAAGTTGTGCGCTTCGGCAACCGAGTTAATCCCCGTGATGCGGAAGTTACGACCCAACGCCGATTGAATCGTCGCTTGGTTGATCACTTCTTCATGCTTGGCCAGAATCACTTTGCCTTCTGCGGTTTTCTCGCCACTGTCTTTGTACTCAGCAAACACGGTCGCCATCAACTTGCCAATGTTCTTTTTCGAGAACGCTGACATTTTGCTGCCACCTTCGCTGTCCAGTGAGATATTCACCTGCGGACGACCATATTCATCCGTGCTTGAACTTGCATCTGTGATGCTTGAACCGCCCAGAATCACACGTTTTTTCAGCACAACCGGACGGCCAGAGCGATCCAGTTTGATTTCGCTGCCCGCAGGTACGCGACCGGCTGCTGCTGCGGCTAAATCTGCTTGATCATCCACTTCACGGAATTCAAGCGTCGCCGTTGCGCCTAAGATTTCTTTGGCACGCGCCGTATCTTGAACCCCCGGCAGTTCAACCACAATACGGGTTGCGCCTTGACGTTGAACCAGTGGCTCCGCCACACCCAATTCGTTCACACGGTTACGCAGAATGGTAATGTTCTGCTCAACAGCGTAATTGCGAATCTCTTGCAGGCGAGCCTCAGTAAAGGTGGCAGTCAGAGTGAAACGACCTTCGGTGCCTGAAGGAACAAACGTCATGTCACGGTGCTTCGATTCCAGGGCTTTACGCGCTTGCTCAACCTGTTCGGCATCGCGCAGCGTAATTTCCACAGAGTTCGCCAGCGGGCGAATCGCACGGTAACGGATTTTTTCTTCACGCAGTTCACTGCGGAAAGCTTCTTCTTGTTGGCCAATCAGCTTTTCCATCGCCGCGTCCATGTCCACTTCCATCAGGAAGTGCACACCACCTCGCAAGTCGAGACCGAGTTTCATCGGCGCAGCGCCAATCGATTCCAACCAACTTGGTGTTGAAGCAGCAAGGTTTAACGCCACAATCTTGTCACTGCCTAACGCTTCGCTGATCACGTCGCGGGCACTGATTTGCGTATCGGTGTCGTTAAATCGAACAAGAATGGATCCATCTTCGAGAGCAATGGATTTATGAGAAAGGTGCGCCGTATCGAGCGCTTTGGTGACAGCATCCAGCGTTGACATATCTACAGAGGCGCCACGCGCCCCTGTAACTTGAATAGCCGGATCTTCACCGTAGATATTTGGAAGTGCATACAAGGCAGAGATGGCAATGGCGAACACCACCATCAGGTACTTCCACAATGGATAACGGTTTAACACAGCGAGGATCCTCTAGCTGTTTTTATAGAGATTTCAGTGTACCTTTTGGCAGCACTGCAGTGACGAAGTCTTTTTTGATCACAACTTCATTGTTTGTGTTCAATTCGATGGAGATGTAGTCGTTGTCTTCAGCAATCTTCGTGATTTTGCCAACCAGACCACCGCTCGTCAGAACTTCGTCGCCTTTGCCCATGGAAGCCATCAGGCTCTTGTGCTCTTTCACACGCTTTGACTGTGGGCGGTAGATCATGAAGTAGAAGATCACCGCGAACATGCCCAGCATGATCAGCATTTCAAAACCACCACCTTGTGGGGCACCTTCACCTGCTGCATGTGCTACAGAAATTAGACTCATTGAGAAACGTCCTCTAAGTTATTGTTGTGTAATTTTCGATTCTATTGGGCTACGCCAGGTTAAATTCAAGCACCGCGGTGCACAAATCCAACCTGGCGCACGAAATCACGCCTTTTCTTTTTGCAGCGGTGGCACGTCGCGGTCGCGGCGCGCGTAGAATTCCGTTACAAATTCGTCAAAGCGGTCTTCATCAATCGCGCAACGAATGCTCTCCATCAAACGCTGGTAGTAGCGCAGGTTGTGGATCGTATTCAAGCGTGCACCCAGGATTTCGTTACAGCGATCCAAGTGGTGCAGGTACGATTTAGAATAATTTTTGCAAGTGTAACAGTCACACTGTGGATCCAGAGGTGATGTATCCGTTTTATGTGTTGCATTACGGATCTTGATCACACCGCCAGTCACAAACAGGTGGCCGTTACGTGCGTTACGCGTTGGCATCACGCAGTCAAACATGTCGATACCGCGGCGAACACCTTCCACCAGGTCTTCCGGTTTACCCACGCCCATCAGGTAACGGGGTTTATCTTCCGGCAGTTGTGGACAGGTGTGTTCCAGAATGCGGTGCATATCTTCTTTCGGTTCACCCACGGCCAAACCACCGACCGCGTAACCGTCAAAACCAATTTCAGTCAGGCCTTTGACCGACACATCACGCAAATCTTCATACACGCCGCCCTGAACGATACCAAACAGGTTGTTCGGGTTTTCTAGCTTGTCGAAGTGATCGCGTGAACGACGAGCCCAGCGCAGTGACATCTCCATTGATTTCTTCGCTTCGTCGTGTGTCGCCGGGTAAGGCGTACATTCGTCGAAGATCATCACGATGTCCGAGCCAAGGTCTTTTTGAATTTCCATCGACTTTTCTGCGTCCATGAAAATTTTGTCACCGTTCACCGGGTTGCGGAAATGCACCCCTTCTTCGGTGATTTTGCGAATGTCGCCTAAACTGAAGACCTGAAAACCGCCTGAGTCGGTCAGAATTGGGCCTTGCCAGTTCATAAAGTCATGCAAGTCGCCGTGCATTTTCATCACTTCTTGACCCGGGCGAAGCCACAGGTGGAACGTGTTGCCCAGCAGAATTTGCGCGCCCGTCGCGGCCACTTCTTCCGGCGTCATGCCTTTTACCGTACCGTAAGTGCCCACTGGCATAAATGCCGGCGTTTGTACTGTGCCACGCTCAAAGGTCAATTGACCACGACGAGCGGTGCCGTTTTTCTTTTTCAGTTCGAACTTAAGTTTCACTAAAGCCTCCAAATGTCAGAGAAACAGTCTGACGGATTATGTATTTTCGCCGCGTCACGCTGGCGTTAATACCACATCGCCCGGAGAAGTGTCCTGACGAGTCATTGTTCATGGTGTTTATGACGAAACGCCTGTCGACTTATGCGTCAACGGTTCGTTTACGAATAAACATCGCATCACCATAGCTAAAGAAGCGATATTGCTGCTTCACCGCATGATCGTATGCGGCCATGGTGTGTGCATAACCGGCAAAGGCGCTCACCAACATGATGAGGGTCGATTCCGGCAAATGGAAATTGGTGATCAAACAATCCACCAGTTGGTATTCATACCCCGGGTAGATGAAGATTTCGGTATCGCCAAAGAACGGGACCAGTTCAGTGCCCTTTTTCAGCGCATCTTGTGCTGCGCTTTCCAGCGAACGCACAGACGTGGTACCCACCGCAATAATGCGGCCACCACGGGCTTTGGTCGCGGCAATCGCGTCCACCACCTCTTGCGGCACTTCAACGTATTCCGCATGCATGTGGTGATCGTTGATGTTGTCCACGCGCACAGGCTGGAATGTGCCGGCGCCCACGTGAAGCGTCACGTAAGCAAATTCGACCCCTTTCGCCTTGATTTGTTCAAGCAACGCTTGATCAAAATGCAGGCCGGCCGTTGGCGCAGCCACAGCACCTGGCTTCTGGTTGTAGACGGTCTGATACCGCTCTTTGTCCGCATCCTCGTCAGGACGATCGATGTACGGGGGCAGCGGCATGTGACCAATCTGGTTCAGAATGTCCAGCACAACGGTTTCAGCCGTAAAACGAATCTCAAACAGCGCATCGTGGCGCGCGTCCATGACGGCATGAAATTCATCGTTTTCGCCTAAAAACAGTTCGGTGCCTGGCTTGGGTGGCTTCGAGCAACGCACGTGCGCCAAAATCGAATGCTCATCCAGCATACGTTCCACCAGCACTTCCAGCTTACCGCCAGAGGCTTTACGGCCAAACATACGTGCTGGAATCACTCGTGTGTTGTTAAACACCAGTAAATCACCCGGTTCAACACAGTTGAGAACATCCTTAAAGGTGCCATCAACCAGCTCACCGGTGTTGCCGTCTAGCTGCAGCAGACGGCTGGCGGTTCGTTCCGCCATCGGATAGCGAGCAATCAGCTCGTCCGGGAGTTCAAAATGAAAATCTGAAACTTGCATGACTCTTTCTTGATTCTCTTGGCTTTCGCCTTTCTCAGGATAGGTGCGACGGTTTATTTCGCGGCGCGATAGTATATACCCAAGTCATCACAAGATACAGGATTGTGCACGTTGCAAGGCGGGATTGAAAAGCAAAGGATTGTAATGAAAAGTGACACTTCCTTGACTTGTTACACGCGCACTTACAACAAAAACTGACTGAACTCTCAGATATTTACCCACAAAAAAACTATAGTGATAGACACAAGGTCTGAAGGGCTGACCCCACGGCGTGACTCGCTTCAACGCCTCAGCGTTTCTGATACAAAACTCGATATCAACAAACAGGAGTTGGTTATGATCAAGGTCGAAGACATGATGACTCGCAGTCCGCACACTTTATTGCGTTCGCATACCTTGGCTGATGCCCGTCATATGATGGAGGCGCTGGACATTCGCCATATTCCGATTGTCGATGCCAATCGCAAATTGCTTGGCATTGTGACCCAGCGCGACATTCTCGCCGCACAGGAATCAAGCTTGCAAAAACTCTCTGCCGAGCACTCCTACACCGCCGACACACCGCTGTACGAAATGATGCACACCGAAGTGATGAGCGTGGCGCCGCAAGCTGGGCTCAAAGAGAGTGCGCTGTACATGCAAAAACACAAAGTGGGTTGCTTACCTGTAGTGGCCAAAGGGGAACTTGTCGGCATCATCACGGACAGTGATTTTGTCTCCATCGCCATCAATTTGCTGGAATTGGCCGAAGAGAGTGAACCCGATGAAGTGGAGCAAGACGCCGATTTAGATACCACGGAACTGTGATTCATCCGTGCGATGAATCGAAAGAAGCCAAAAATACATTCGCCAAACCATCCGAGTCAGTAATGACTAAACTTGGCGTAAGAAATAACTGACACTGAAAATTTCACTTAAATAACAATAAATTAGAAAATATAAGCTACTGAGGCATTTTTGTTCAAACGCCGTATTGCGTCTAATATCGCGCGCAAATCAACTCATGCAAAAGCGAACAAACAATGTTTCACCGACTTCGGAAAATATCGCACAAGATATTCATGATCATCACGGTCAGTAGCTTATCAGCGCTCATCCTTGCTGCCTCCAGCTACCTGTCTATTTCCGGCATCAGCCACAACTTCGAGTACTTTACTGCCAACAATTTGGCCAACAACAACGCTTCCCTCATGCAAGAAGAGATGTTGATGACGCGCATCGGCGTACTCACATATCGCACCACACAAAACAGCCAAGATCTGCGCGAGGCCATGCTGCATTTGGATAAGTCTGAGCAACTGATTCAAAACCAGCTGCGCGACTATCCCGACAGCCGGACCCAAACGGCAATGAATCGAACGCTCAGAGAGGTTCAGGAGTATCGCAATGCGCTCACCGAAGTAAGCAACGTGATGCAACAGCGTGACGATGTCATTCAAAACTTTAACCGCCGACATGAACAGATTCGAACTTACTTCTCTCAACACAATTCTCGATTCGCGCAAGTCCGCCAGTTGAACGAACGTTACACGCTGGCGCACAACATCACGCTGCGTTTTCTGCTGACGAATGCACTCAAAGATTATGAAGAAGCCGATGAGACTTACAGCCAAGTGGAAACCTTGATCGATCAATCCGACGCCAATTTCTCTGCGCCACTGATCGAATTGATTCAAGGACAACGGGGAATTTTGCAAGAAATCGAACGCATCATCGTTCATCGCAACCACTTGTGGGATACCCAAATGGCCAACCAAGGCAACGACATCGTCAACACCATCAATCAGGTGCGTAGCGATGCCTTGCAAGCCCAAATCGAGTCACGGGAAAGTATTCGCGAGCAAATTGATGAATCCGTCATCGTGGTTCTGACCACGTTTCTCATCTCAACACCGCTGGTGATTTTGCTGTCGATCGTGGTGGCACGCAGCATTACAACGCCGGTTCAGCAAGCAAAAGAACAAGCTGAGCGTTTGGCTAACGGCGACATCAAAGCGTGGTATGAGATCAGCGGCAACGATGAAATTTCGCAAATGCAGTCATCGCTGCGCGACATGGAACACAAGTTCCATAACACGCTGACCGAAATTGCAACGTGCAGCAGTTTGCTCTCGGCATCGTCGGAAGAGCTGTCGGTCATCAACCAAGACATTTTACGTGGTTCAAAGCAGCAGAAAGTAGAAACCGATCAAGTGGCCACTGCGATTCATCAAATGGCTGCCGCGATCACCGAGGTGTCGACCAACGCCAGCGAAGCATCGAGTAAATCGATCGCCACCAGTGCAGAAGCCAAAGAAGGCCAACAATTGATTGGCACGACCATGGATAAAGTCAGCGAACTGGCCAACACCATGGGGCAACTGAGCCACGACATTTCTGAACTCAAAACGGGCACAGAAGAAGTCAGTGACGTGATGAACGTGATTCAGAAAATTGCCGAGCAAACCAACTTGTTGGCACTGAACGCCGCCATTGAAGCCGCGCGCGCTGGTGAACAAGGTCGCGGCTTTGCAGTGGTTGCCGACGAAGTGCGTCAACTTGCTCAGCAGACTCAAAATGCCATCGAGACCATTGAACATCAAATCGTCTCCCTGCAACGCAATACCACCACCGTGGTGAAATCGATTGATCACAGCCAAGTGATGCTGGAAGAGACCGTGTCGCAAGCAAAACATGCACAGCTCGCCTTTACCAACATCAGCGAACGCGTGCGTGAGAGCAATGATTTGAACGCTCACATCGCCACCGCCACGGAAGAGCAAAACTACACCGCAGAGTTGATCAACCAAAGTTTGAGTACCATGCGCTCACATGTTGATGAAACGTCAGACATGATTGAACATTGTCACCAAGCGACCAATGAATTGGCGCAAATGTCTGTGACCTTGAACGAACAACTGAGCTTCTTCAAATTGAATGCATAAAATCAATACATAAACGCTATGCAGGCGGCCAATGTGCCGCCTCTTTTTTTTTGAAAAAAAAGGGGAGCTTGATGCGCTCTGTAGTCACTCAAAGCCCCACAAAAAAAGAGCGACCGAAGCCGCTCAAAAGGTGTTGCACAGATTATCGTTGTAACGTATTGAGGTAAGGGAACTCAGTTAAAACTGGTCTTCTTCGGTCGAACCAGTCAGGGCAGTGACTGATGACTGACCACCTTGAATGGTGTTGGTCATCTTGTCAAAGTAGCCGGTGCCCACTTCTTGTTGGTGAGCCACGAAGGTGTAGCCTTTTTCTGCCGCTTGGAATTCACGGCGCTGAACCATTTCCACGTAGTGACGCATGCCTTCGCCCTGAGCGTACGCGTGTGCCAGTTCGAACATGTTGAACCACATGTTGTGAATGCCCGCCAGCGTAATGAACTGGTATTTGTAGCCCATGTCGGCCAGCTCTTGCTGGAATTTCGCAATGGTTTCCGCGTCTAGGTTTTTCTCCCAGTTGAACGATGGCGAGCAGTTGTACGCCAGCAGTTGATCGGGGTACTGAGCGTGAATCGCTTCTGCGAACTTACGCGCCTCTTCCAGATCCGGTTTTGCCGTTTCACACCACACCAAGTCCGCGTAAGGTGAATATGCCAGACCACGCGCTATCGCTTGGTCAATGCCAGCACGCACACGGTAGAAGCCTTCCGACGTACGCTCACCGACGATGAAATCCGCATCGTATGGGTCACAATCCGACGTCAGTAGGTCAGCCGCGTTGGCATCGGTACGCGCAATCACCAACGTGGTGGTGCCAGAAACGTCAGCCGCCAATCGCGCCGCCACCAATTTTTGCACCGCTTCTTGTGTCGGAACCAGTACTTTCCCGCCCATGTGGCCACATTTTTTCACGGAGGCCAATTGGTCTTCAAAGTGCACGCCCGCAGCGCCTGCATCGATCATCGATTTCATCAGCTCATAGGCATTCAACACCCCGCCAAAGCCCGCTTCCGCATCCGCCACGATCGGCAGGTAGTAATCAATTCCACCTTCATCTTCTGGTGATTTGCCGCCTGACCACTGAATTTGGTCGGCACGACGGAATGCATTGTTGATGCGCTTCACCACGCTTGGCACGGAGTCCACTGGGTAAAGCGATTGGTCTGGGTACATGGTGCCTGCGGTATTGTTGTCCGCCGCCACCTGCCAGCCCGACAGGTAAATCGCTTCGATACCGGCTTTCGCCTGCTGCACTGCCTGACCGCCCGTCAGCGCGCCCAGACAGTTCACGTAACCTTTTTTCGCGTCGCCATTCACCAGCGACCACAGTTTGTCAGCACCGCGCTGGGCGATTGTATTGGCCGGCGTGACCGAACCACGCAGGTTCACCACTTCTTCGGCAGTATAGGTACGTTTTACGTTTTTCCAGCGTGGGTTGGTTGCCCAATCTTTTTCCAGCGCTTCAATTTGTTGGCGGCGAGTCAGTGTCATAATCTATCCCTTCTTGTAATACGCAGCGCTCGGCATGCGCATGGTCGTCCTTTTCGCTATCAGTACAACAGGCGCTGATATTGAATCGTTAGTTTCACGTTACTGTTGTTATCAGTGGTATTACGCTAAGTAGTCGTAACCCGGTATGGTTAAGAAATTGGTCAGTTCATCGCTGGTGGTCAGCGTTTCCATCAGTTGTGCGGCTTCTTCAAAGCGGCCTGCGTTGAAGCGTGGCTCACCGACTTCCGCTTTCACCACCTCGATTTCCTCCGCCAGATAATCGCGGAACAGTTGTTTCGTGACTTGCTGGCCGTTGTCGAGCGATTTGCCATGTTGAATCCATTGCCAAATCGAGGCGCGAGAAATTTCTGCCGTGGCGGCATCTTCCATCAGGCCATAAATCGGCACACACCCATTGCCGGAGATCCAAGCTTCGATGTATTGCAGCGCAACGCGAATGTTGTGGCGCATGCCCGCTTCCGTGCGCGGGCCGTCACACGGCGCCAGCAGCTCATCAGCGTAAATCGGCGCATCCGACATGCGGCTCACGTCCAATTGGTTACTACGCTCGCCCAATACGTGGTTGAACACGTCCATCGCGGTGCTGGCTAAACCCGGGTGCGCCACCCAAGTGCCATCGTGACCATTGGTCGCTTCCAACATTTTGTCGTTGCGAATTTTTTCTAGCACCTTGGCGTTCTCCGCCGGATCTTTGGCCGGAATGAACGCCGCCATGCCGCCCATCGCAAACGCGCCGCGCTTGTGGCAGGTGTAGATCAGCAGACGTGAGTATGCGTTGAGGAACGGCTTGTCCATCGTCACGACTTGGCGATCCGGCAGCACGCGGTCGCTGTGTTTTTTCAAGGTTTTGATGTAGCTAAAGATGTAATCCCAGCGGCCGCAGTTCAGGCCGACGATATGCTCTTTGAGGGAGAACAGAATCTCATCCATCTGGAACACGGCGGGCAAAGTTTCAATCAGCACCGTGGCCTTGATGGTGCCCGTTTCCAAACCAAAGTAATCTTCGGTGAAATGGAACACATCGCTCCACCACTGCGCTTCTTGGTATGCTTGCAGTTTAGGCAGGTAGAAATACGGACCACTGCCCTTTTTCAGCAATGCTTTGTAGTTGTTGAAGAAATAAAGTGCGAAATCGAACAACGCGCCGGGAATGATCTGACCACCAAAAGTGACGTGTTTTTCTTTAAGGTGCAAACCTCGTACGCGGCAGATCAGCACGGCAGGGTCATCAGCCAACTCGTAACGTTTGCCGTTGTCCGGATTGGTGTAACTGATGGTGCCATTCACCGCATCGCGCAAGTTGATTTGGCCGTCTAACACTTTGTCCCACGCAGGCGCCATCGAGTCTTCGAAGTCCGCCATAAACACTTTCACGTTCGCATTCAGGGCATTAATCACCATTTTGCGATCAGTTGGGCCGGTAATTTCCACGCGGCGGTCTTGCAGATCTTGCGGAATCCCCAAGATTTTCCAACTGCCCTCACGAATATCTTGCGTCTCGGGAAGGAAGTCTGGCAGTTGACCGTGGTCGATTTGACTCTGTTTTTCTTCTCGCGCTGCCAGCAGCGTGTCGACTCGCGGAGCAAACTGAGCACACAACTCAGATAAAAAGGTTTGGGCTTCAACAGGGAAAATCGCCTGATGTGCCGAAGCAAGTGCTCCGGTCACCTCAAGCAGGCCTTCGCGACGGGTCGATTGGGGGTGTGCTAAATCTTTGTCTGGCGTTTGAGCAAGCATAACGTCCTTCCTTAGAATCGTGTCCATATCTCATTTGTAATTTTCAGACTACAAAATTCATCGTGTGTTGATCGGGCTAATTTCGTCATCCGGTGTCCATACATTCCCCAATTCCGGGGATAAGTTCAAGACTTTCGAAGCTAGACATAAGTCTTACAACACTTAATTAAACCTTACCTGATAAGGCATTAAGCGAAAAGACCAAAAGTTAACCCATGGTGAAATTCGAAGTTTTATTCCGTTTCAAACTCGCGCTTGAAATGACAGGCTAAAGTGTAAGTAATTACGTAATTTAATTACACAGACAAAACCGTGCAAAAACGATTTAAAACGGTGTGTGAAGCCACAGACAAGGGAAGGAACGGTTGATGAAACAAGGCAGCGCGTCAAAGCCGCACCGATTTTTGAAACAGGGCTTGCGGTAGAATCTGTAAAATTTACTTTGTGAATTTTTACGATTTTATGAAAGGTTCAAAAATTAGTTTCTGTAAAATTTTACAATTAAAAAGTAACCAACAGAGGAATAAACCAGAAAACACGCCAAAGTCAGCGTGTTTTCACTAGTATTTTTTCAGCTCTCCGGTACGACTATTCGCTAAAGCAGTTCAGAAACCACATCCGCCAAGCGTTCAAAAGTGTGACTGCGCGACGAACTGGGTCGCCATACCAAGCCAATTTCACGATAAGCCTTCTGCCCGGGTGGGTCGATCACCACCAGATTTTGGTTATCGATCAGGCCATGTTCAATCGCCATTTGCGGGATAAAGGTGGTGCCGAGACCATTGGCCACCATTTGCACCAGAGTATGTAAACTGGTTGCCGTGAACGGGTTAATCTTCTCTTTATCCGTGAGTTTGCATGCAGACACCGCGTGCTCCGTCAGGCAGTGTTCCTTCTCCAACAGAAACACGGACTCGTCCGGCAAGTCGTCATATTTGATCGGCACACGAATACCATCGGCCTGATGACGGCTCATCACCATGCAAAACGGATCCTGCCCGACAATGCGACGTTCCAGATTGCCAATCTCCATCGGCAGCGCCAGAATCAACACGTCCAACTCTCCCGTGCGCAGCGCCGCAAGCAGATTGGCGGTGGTATCTTCCCGTAATAAAAGATGCAAATTGGGGTAACGGACGTTCACTTCCTGCACCAAATCGCACAATAAAAAAGGCGCGATGGTGGGAATGCAGCCCAGTTTCAACTGACCCTCCATTTCGCCGCCCTGGCACTGTTTCCCCAATTCAATCAGATCCTGACCACGCGCCAGCAGCTCACGACCACGCTTGACCACTTGCTCGCCAGCATAGGTAAAGACCAGCGGGCTCTTTTTGTCTTTCTTCTCATACAGCGGGCAGCCAATCAGCTCTTCTAAATTTTGAATGCCTTTACTTAAGGTTGACTGACTCACATAGCAACGTTCCGCGGCTTCACTAAAGTGACGCGTTTCATTGAGCGTCACCAAATAATGCAGTTGCTTTAAACTTGGCCATTTATTCATAATTCGGTTATTCTTTGTGCAGTTTTTCGAGTCTGGCCGACGGTTTTTATCATCGCTTTTTTCGATTAACTTAATCTATTTATTTCGCTTTTTTTCAAAACCAAAACTGTACTATAGTTCGTCTCGTTATTACACGGACCAAGTTGCAAATTCTATGTCAACTCGGAACAAACCATTAATCTTAGGAGCAAAAAAATGGTACTAGTAGGTCGTCAAGCCCCTGATTTTACAGCTGCAGCTGTTCTAGGTAACGGTGAAATCGTTGATAACTTCAACTTCGCAGAATTCACTAAAGGTAAGAAAGCGGTTGTTTTCTTCTACCCACTAGATTTCACTTTCGTTTGCCCATCTGAACTGATCGCATTCGACAAACGCTTCGAAGACTTCAAAGCGAAAGGCGTTGAAGTGATCGGCGTATCGATCGATTCACAGTTCTCTCACAACGCATGGCGTAACACTGCCGTTGAAAATGGCGGTATCGGTGAAGTGCAATACCCACTGGTTGCTGACGTGAAACACGAAATCGTTAAAGCATACGATGTAGAGCACCCAGAAGCGGGCGTTGCTTTCCGTGGTTCATTCCTGATCGACGAAGAAGGCGTTGTCCGTCACCAAGTTGTGAACGACCTGCCACTTGGCCGTAACATTGACGAAATGCTACGCATGGTTGACGCGCTGAACTTCCACCAAACTCACGGTGAAGTATGTCCAGCACAGTGGGAAGAAGGTAAAGCCGGTATGAAAGATTCGCCAGCAGGCGTTGCGGCTTACCTGTCTGAGCACACTGCAGACCTTGGTAAAAAGTAATTGAAAAACTTAAACACCCGCGCTCAATTCGGGTTTGTGGTTGGAATCTTATAAGCGAAAAACGCAACGCCAATCAGTTTAAGTAAAGTCATCATCAAGCCCCGGACACTGTCCGGGGCTTTTTTTGTGCGCAAAGCCGCCCATTTGAGGAAATCCGCCCCGCAAAGTTTACCCCTATTTCTCACGCCCAGCAGACAGACGAAGCCGCTCAGGCTTGCTACACTTCGCGCACTGTTTCTCATCGGTGATCTGACATGACTTATCAACTTGAAGTGTGTATCGACAACATTGAATCATTGCACAACGCGATCGCGGGCGGCGCCACGCGCATCGAGCTATGTTCGGCTTTGGCCCTCGGCGGGTTAACCCCCAGCGTTGGCTTGATGCAGCAAGCCGCGAAGGCCGCCACTATTCCGGTGTACGCCATGATTCGTCCTCGTCAGGGCGATTTCTTTTACAGCGATGAAGAGGTGGCGATCATGACCTCAGACATTCACGCGGCGCACCAAGCGAGGCTGCAAGGTGTGGTGTTGGGACTCCTCAATCAAGATGGCAGCATTGATGCAGGTCGCAGCCAAACGTTGGTGTCATTGGCGCAATCGTTGGGGTTGGGCGTTACCTTTCACCGCGCGTTTGATCAGTGCAGCGATGCCTTTGCCGCGCTGGAAACGGTCATTTCTCTGGGGTGCGAACGCATTCTCACCTCCGGCTTGGCGCGCACTGCACCGCTTGGCACCGAGATGCTGGCTGCGCTGGTTCAACGCAGCGCCGGACGCATTGCCATCATGGCAGGTGCCGGTGTCAACGCCGAAAACGTCAGCCAACTGGCGCAAGCAACGGACGTGACCGAACTGCACATGTCGGGCAAAACCACTCGGGCCAGCCACATGCAGTTTGTGGCGCACGAAAGTAAAATGGGCGCCAGCGACCAAGACGATTTCATCGTGCCGATCACCGACACCGAGGCGATTCGCCGCACGGCATTCGCACTCAAATCCATCCGCTAGCGCAGTTTGTCCCCTCCCTTGGTGCTATGATTTTGCTATCAACGGAGGGAACCATGGCTAAATTAAAACGCAAATTTTATGAACACGAGCTCGAACGCCTGCAAGTTGAGCTGGTGAAACTGCAAGAGTGGGTCAAGCACGAAAAGCTCAAAGTCGTCGTCATTTTCGAAGGCCGTGATGCGGCTGGCAAAGGTGGCGTCATCAAGCGCATCACCGAAAAACTCAACCCGCGGGTGTGTCGCGTGGCAGCCTTGCCAGCCCCCACCGAGAAAGAGAAAACCCAATGGTATTTTCAGCGCTACGTCGCGCATTTGCCGGCGGGCGGTGAAATGGTGCTATTTGACCGCAGCTGGTACAACCGCGCTGGGGTTGAGAAGGTGATGGGCTTTTGCACCGATGAGGAATACGAAGAGTTTCTGCGAGCGTGTCCGGAATTTGAACGTATGCTGCAACGTTCCGGCATTATTCTGCTCAAATACTGGTTTTCCGTCTCCGATGAAGAGCAAGAAAAACGCTTTCTGGAACGGATCAAAACCCCAATCAAACGCTGGAAGTTCAGCCCAATGGATTTGGAATCCCGCCATCGCTGGGTCGATTACTCCAAAGCCAAAGACAAGATGTTCGCCTACACTGACACCAAACATTGCCCGTGGTGGGTGGTACCATCGGACGATAAACGCCGCGCACGCCTCAACTGCATCAGCCACCTGCTGAGCCAGATTGACTACCGCAATGTTGAATATCCGCCAGTCACGCTGCCAGCGTTGAATCAAGAGGGCTACGTTCGCGCCCCCGTCGATGAACAGACGTTTGTGCCATTCACGTACTGATGAAAGAAGTATTCGATTAGCGCAGGGCGTCGTTGATGCCCTGATCGCCTAAATGACGCACGTCTTTGCCTTTGACAAAATAGATGATGTATTCGCAGATGTTCTGGCAGCGATCCCCCACTCGTTCAATCGAGCGTGCTGACCACATGACTTGCAGAATGTGCGGAATATTTTTCGGGTCTTCCATCATGTAGGTCATCAACTGACGGATCACCGCTTCGTACTCTTTATCCAGCTTGTCATCAAGCTTGTACACTTCCGCCGCCGATTCCACATCCATGCGCGCAAACGCGTCCAGCACTTGATGCAGCATCGCAATCGCCTGACGGCACAACGGCTCCAATGACACCTGAAACTTGCTCTCTTTGGTCGACGGGCTTTCAATCGCCACATACGCCATTTTGGTCGCCACATCACCGATGCGTTCAAGATCCGTAATGGTTTTGATGATCGCCATGATCAGGCGCAGATCTTTGGCCGTGGGCTGACGCTTGGCAATGATGCGTGTGCAGGCTTCATCGATCGACACTTCCATCGCATTGACTTTGTGATCATCGCGCACCACTTTGCGGGCCAGTTCAATGTCATCTTTATTGAGTGCCTGCATGGCAAACGACAACTGCTGCTCCACCAATCCCCCCATGGTTAAGACATGAGTTCGAATAGACTCCAGCTCAACGTTAAACTGCCCTGAGATATGTCGTCCTAATTGCATGATGAATCCTTTGCTGTTGCCGGTTAACCGTATCGCCCAGTAATGTAGTCTTCGGTCTGTTTTTTCAATGGGGAGGTGAAAATAGAATCGGTATCTGAGTACTCGATCAATTTTCCCATGTGGATGAAAGCGGTGTGGTCGCTGACCCGCGCTGCCTGTTGCATATTATGCGTCACGATCACCACAGTGTACTTGGTTTTCAGATCGTGAATCAGCTCTTCAATCGTGAGGGTTGAAATCGGATCCAGTGCCGATGTCGGTTCATCGAGCAACAACACTTCCGGCTCAATCGCGATCGCGCGCGCAATCACCAGTCGCTGCTGCTGACCGCCCGACAAGCCAAACGCATTTTCATGCAAGCGGTTTTTGACCTCATCCCACAAGGCCGCCGCGCGCAGTGAATGCTCCACGGCATCGTCTAGCGTGCGACTGTTTTTGATCCCTTGCAAGCGCAATCCATACACCACGTTTTCATAAATGGATTTCGGAAACGGGTTCGGGCGCTGAAACACCATGCCGACACGGCGACGCAGCGTCGGTACATCCACCTCCGGCAGGTAAACATTCTTGCCATGTAGCTTCACCTCACCTTCCACACGGCAGCCTTCCACCAGATCGTTCATCCGATTGATGCAGCGCAGCAGGGTCGATTTACCACAGCCCGACGGACCGATAAAAGCGGTCACCTGACCTTTGGGAATTCGCATCGAAATATCGTTTAGCGCACGGGTCTGGTTGTAGTACAGATTTAACCCTTCGATCGCAATGGCGGTCTGTTTATCGGTTAAATTGTTGACGTCCAGAGGCGATTGGTACCCCAGTGTTTGGTTGACAGAAAACATGTTTAATCTTGTCCTAAGGTTCGATATTTCTCTCGTAAGTTATTACGAATGCTGATAGCGGTGAGGTTCAATGCCACAATCACCGTCACCAGTAAGAAAGAGGTGGCGTACACCAACGGCCGCGCGGCCTCAATGTTGGTGGTTTGAAACCCGACGTCATAGATGTGAAATCCCAAGTGCATGAACTTGCGCTCTAGGTGCACAAACGGAAACTCACCATCCACTGGCAAGCTCGACGCCAGTTTCACCGCGCCCACCAGCATCAGCGGCGCCACTTCACCAGCAGCGCGTGCAATCGCCAGAATTAATCCTGTAATCATAGCAGGACTCGCCATCGGCAGAACAATGCGCCAGATGGTTTCAAATTGGGTCGCTCCGAGCGCCAATGACCCATGACGGACGGATAGCGGAATGCGGGTTAACCCCTCTTCGGTCGCCACAATCACCACCGGCAACGTCAACACCGCCAGCGTTAATGCCGACCACAACAGGCCCGGCGTCCCAAACGTTGGAGCAGGCAAACGCTCGGCATAAAACAGGCTATCGATGGAGGCGCCGATGGTATAGACAAAAAAGCCCAAACCAAACACACCGTACACAATCGACGGCACCCCAGCGAGGTTGATCACCGCCACCCGAATGATGCGAGTCAACGCGTTATCTTTGGCGTATTCATGCAAATACACAGCCGCCACAACGCCCAGCGGCATGACAATAATCGACATGATCAGCACCAAAAACACGGTGCCAAAAATGGCGGGGAACACGCCCCCTTCGGAGTTCGACTCGCGCGGGTCCTCCGACAAAAACGCCCATGCTTGTTTGCCCCACTGGCCAATTTTCTGCAGCACACTCATGTCGTTCGGAAACCAGTAATCCAAGATCTGGCTGAGCGGAATGCGCACCCTATCGCCTTTCATATCTTGCGCAATCAGCGCCTGACGTTCCATCTGAGTGCGCAGCAAATCGAGATGTTCTTCCGCTTTGGCCAATTGCTGTTCCAACTGACCTTTGCGCGTTTGGTACAAGGCCAGATACGCATTATCCAAACGATGATTCAATTCACGGCGGCGCTTCTCCAGCCGCAGTTTTTCAATACTGCTGCCGATCACTCGAATCTGTTCATTGACCACCCGATCGATCTGCTCACGCAGCGCATTGGCTTGTTCAATCCCTTGCGCGAGCAAAATGTCCACGTGTTCACTGACATGACCGTTCACTTGTTCATAGCCAATCGGTTTGCCATAGAACTGACCATCGCGCGCGCGTTCAATGACCATCCAACCCTGGGGTTTGGTCGGCTCCGACAACTCGAGACTGAGCATCGAGACAAAATCCGCGCCATACAATTCCCGGTTGGCAACTTTGATGCTCAAGCGCTTTGCACTGCCTTTCGCTTCCACCGCATCAGGTAAATCCACGCCCATTTCGATGAGGTGACTCACGGGAACCGACTCGGTCGCATACAATCGCCCCACCAAGCGTTGGCCATGATTGTCTTGCCATTGATACAATGGCCCCGGCCAAAAATAGGTCAGCCCTTTCCAACCAATCAGCAGCAGCAGACCAAGCACGGAGATCAAACTGATACTGACCGCGCCGCCGGTTAACCATATCCAAGGGGCTCCGGAGCGAACCCAATTCATTGTTTTCATCGCAGACGCCCCACTACAACGCCCGGTACTTGGCTCGCAGGCGCTGACGCACCCATTCAGCCAAGGAGTTCACGGCAAATGTGAAAATAAACAGCAGCAAAGCTGCCAAGAAAAGCAGACGGAAATGCGAGCTGCCCACTTCAGATTCCGGCAATTCCACCGCAATGGTCGCCGAGAGCGTGCGCATGCCTTCCAAAATGTTCCAATCGAGAATCGGGGTGTTCCCAGTCGCCATCAGCACGATCATGGTTTCCCCAACCGCGCGGCCCAGTCCCATCATCACCGCCGAAAATATGCCCGGACTTGCGGTGAGGAGCACCACATGCGTCAAGGTCTGCCACGGCGTGGCGCCCAGCGCCAACGACCCATCCGACAGGTGTTTGGGTACCGAGAAAATCGCATCTTCGGCAATGGTAAAAATGGTGGGGATCACCGCAAAGCCCATCGCAAAGCCGACCACCAACGCATTGCGCTGATCAAAATCGATGCCGTGCTGCGCCAGATACACACGCACATCGCCATGAAAGAGCCACTGCTCAATCTCAGCGCTGTAGGACAAAATGGTCACTGACAGCATCAGCAGCACCGGGATTAAAATCAGCGCATGCCAGCCGCCTGCCATTTTACGTAGCCACGCCTTGGGCAGCTGCGACCACAGCAGGCCAACGACCATGGTCGACAAGGGCAAACACACCATCAGCGCGACAATCGAGGTCAGATGATTTTCCACCAGCGGCGCAAACCACAAGCCCGCCAAAAAGCCAATGATCACCGTCGGCAATGCTTCCATCAATTCAATGCTGGGTTTCACCACGCGGCGCATTTTCGGCGCCATAAAATAGGCCGTATAAATCGCGCCAAACACCGCCACCGGCACCGCAAAGAGCATGGCGTAGAAGGCCGCTTTCAGCGTGCCAAAGGCGATCGGCACCAAGCTGAACTTGGCTTCAAACTCGTCACTGGCCGATGTGGATTGCCACACGTACTGCGGCTCAGGGTAACTCTCGTACCACACCTTTTGCCACAACGATGAAAACGACACTTCCGGATAGCCGCTATCCACTTTCGCCACACTGATGGTGCCGCGATCGTAGCTTGCCAAATAGCGCTCATTTTTGGACATCGCCGCCAGCACAGGTGCTTGTTGATACGCACGCTCAAAGATCACCAACTTTTCACTGGTGGTGTAATGACTTTGTACTGTGCCGTTGCGATAGAAACTGAAAAAGCCTTTGCGATAGGTATCAGGCAACAAAAATTGCACTTCGGAAGCGAGTTTAAAGTCACGAATCAGCGTCAAATGGCGCTCGCCCTGTTTGAGCACATCAAACCATTGCGTCACCAAGCCATCACGATGTGTCACCAACAGTGAATAGGCGCCCGACAGCAAATTGATGTTCTGCACCGCGTGCTTTTGCTGACCTTGGCTGAGATCGACAATCTCGCGCACCTGATAGCGATCATGCACTCGTTGCGAAATCACCAGTTCAGAGCCACTGCGCAGATACAAGGTTTGACCGTCCGGCGTCAGCAGGATCTGGTCGAGCTGTTCAAACGGTGAGGGAAAAGTAAATTGCTGCGTCACGTGCGGCGCATCTAAGCTGACCCAATGCACCGACACCTGTTTGTCTGATTGATACACGGCGAAAAATGCGTGCGTATCGCCAACCGCGACACTCAAGCGCGAAATGGTCAGCGGACGTGAAATCAATGCCCATTGGACGGGCAGCGGTAAGATCTCTAATTCTGGCGTAAAGGCGCGCCCTTTTGCGGTCACCGAGTAGGTAAATTGTGGGCGAGCCACATAGACATGATTGTCGGCATCGGTCGCCGCAAACCAACCGCTGTCAGGCGGGGTTGTGGCGATGTGCACCGGATCAAACGGCAACTGCTGGCTCCAACGCGGCAGGCTGCGCTCATGATTCAGCGCCCAAAACTCGGCTTTGCCGTGTTCGCCCACCACAAAAGCATTTTCGCCATATTCATCAATCGCCAGCATTTGTGGCGCGATCGTGGTGATCGGCTGGCTGGCAAAACCGGTCTCTAATTTGGCATCGGAAAACAGTGGAAAAACCACCATCGCCAAGTAGACAAAAATGAGGATCAAAGCGCCAAGCACACTCACGCCACCGGCAGTCACTGCAAAACGAACAAGGCGATCTTTGATTAGTCGCTTGCGATCTCGTTCTTTCAATGAAAACTCGGCCTGTGCCATGAATCACTCTACCTTTTTAGTCCAAATAACATAATATTTCGAATAGGTGACAATTATATTACAAGTCACATTAAACAACTGAAAATAAAACAACTCTGCATACTAATCTGTTTTGCAATAAAAGTGTCACATTAAAACCCTAGTTTGCAGTGGTTCATAATTAAAATGTCACTAAACGTCGGAAGGTAGCCATGAGCGCGGAAAAGTTGTACATCGATAAGGAATTGAGTTGGCTTTCGTTCAATGAGCGGGTTTTACAAGAAGCCGCCGATAAGACCGTGCCACTAGTCGAACGAATTCGATTTCTGGGGATTTTTTCCAACAACCTCGATGAGTTTTACAAAGTCCGCTTTTCGGATGTCAAACGACGCATTTTGATTAACCGCGAGCGTGGCGGCAACGACAGCTCTAAACATTTGCTCACCCGTATGCAGAGCAAAGCGTTCAAGCTCAATCAGGACTTTGACAACCTCTACGGGGAGATCATCCTCGAGATGGCGCGCCGCCGCATTTTTCTGGTCAACGAAACCCAATTGGATGAAGCGCAGCAACGCTGGATCGTCAAATATTTTCATAAGGAAGTGCTGCCGCACATCACCCCATTGTTGATGAAAGATGACATCGACGTACTGCAATTTCTCAAAGACGAATACGCTTACATCGCGGTTGATTTGAAAAAAGGCGACGATTCCCATTACGCGCTGATTGAGATCCCCACCGATCACCTGCCACGCTTTGTGATGGTGCCTGAGCAAAAAGGCAAACGACGCAAAACCATTATTCTGCTCGACAACATCATTCGCCACTGCCTAGATGACATTTTCCGCGGCTTTTTCGACTATGACACGCTGGCTGGATACGCGATGAAGATGACCCGTGACGCGGAATATGACCTCAGCCACGAAGTCGAGTACAGCTTGCTGGAACAGATGTCGGAAGGCTTGAGCCAGCGCCTGACGGCGATGCCGGTGCGCTTTGTCTATGAACACGACATGCCACAAGAGATGCTGCAATTCTTGTGCGAGAAACTCAAAATCTCCCACTACGACAGCTTGCTGCCGGGCGGTCGTTACCACAATTTCAAAGACTTCATCGGTTTTCCCAACGTCGGACGTGAATATCTCGAAAACCGCCCCTTGCCGCCGATGAAATGTGCCGATTTTGAAGGCTTTCCCAACGCTTTTGATGCGATTCGCGCCCAAGACATTTTGCTGCACTACCCGTACCACAGCTTTGAGCACATCACCGAACTGGTACGCCAAGCCGCATTCGATCCCAAAGTGGTCAGCATCAAAATCAACATCTACCGCGTGGCGAAAGATTCACGTCTGATGAATTCGTTGGTCGATGCAGTGCACAACGGCAAACGCGTGGTGGTGGTGGTGGAGTTGCAAGCACGCTTTGACGAGGAAGCCAACATCGAATGGTCGCGCGTGCTTACCGAAGCGGGCGTGCACGTGGTCTTTGGGACACCCGGCATGAAGATTCACGCCAAACTGCTGCTGATCACTCGCCGTGAAGCGGGCGAATTTATCCGCTACGCGCATATTGGCACCGGCAACTTCCACGAAAAAACGGCGCGCATTTATACCGACTTTTCTCTGCTGACCGCAGACCGCGAACTGACCACCGAAGTGCGCAATGTGTTTGGCTACATTGAGAACCCGTTCCGCCCGGTCAAATTCAATCACTTGATTGTGTCGCCACGCAACTCGCGCACCCAACTTTATCGCTTAATCGACACCGAAATCGCCAATGCCAAAGCGGGCAAAAAAGGCGCCATCACCCTCAAAGTGAATAACCTCGTCGACCGCGGCTTGGTGAATAAACTCTACGGCGCCAGCACCGCTGGCGTGCAAATCAAAATGATCATTCGCGGCATGTGTTCGCTGGTGCCGGGCATTGAAGGGTTGAGCGACAACATTCGCATCATCAGCATCGTCGACCGCTTTCTGGAGCACCCGCGCGTTCTCATCACCCACAACGACGGCAATCCGCAGGTCTACATCTCCTCGGCCGACTGGATGACGCGAAACATCGATCACCGCATTGAAGTCACCGCGCCCGTGCGTGACGAACGTCTGAAACAGCGTATGATAGACATCATCAATCTGCAGTTTACCGATACGGTCAAAGCGCGCGTGATCGACAAAGAGATGAGTAACCGCTACGTCAAACGCGGGAACCGCAAGAAAGTCCGTTCGCAACTCGCCATTTATGACTATCTTAAAAACGTAGAAAAACAAACGCGAACTCGGATTAAGGGGCAAACAGACATCCATGAACCAACCCAACATAACTCGTGACAATGTTGCGCGTGAAATTGCGGCCATCGATTTAGGGTCCAACAGTTTTCACATGGTGGTGGCCAAGGTGGTGGATCAGGATTTACAACTGATCAGTCGCCATAAACAGCGCGTGCGCATGGCCTCAGGACTCGATGCACAAAAGAACCTCGATCACGCAGCCATTGAACGGGGGTTGGAGTGTTTGGCCATGTTTGCCGAACGCCTGCAAGGGTTTGAACCCGAGAACGTGCGTATCGCGGCCACGCACACACTGCGTCAGGCCAACAACGCGCATATTTTCATTCAACGCGCCCGAGAGGTGATGCCGTTTCCGATCGAAATCATTCCCGGCACTGAAGAAGCGCGCTTGATCTACTTGGGCGTGGCGCATACGCAGCCCCAAGCAGAATCGATGCTGGTGGTCGATATTGGCGGTGGCAGCACGGAAATGATCATCGGCAAAGGGTTTGAAGCGGAGTTGGTCAACAGCAAACAGATGGGCTGCGTGAGCTACACCGACCGCTACTTCGCCAACGGCAAACTGTCGAAAAAGAATTTTGCTCATGCCATTCTCGCCGCCGAACAAAAGCTGGAATCCATCGCCAGCAAATACCGCAAACTGGGCTGGCAAACCGCGTTTGGCTCATCCGGCACCGTGAAGGCAATTCACGAAGTGTTGGTTGGCCTGGGTCATGACGATGGCATCATCAATGCCGAACGGCTGCAGAAACTCATCGACAAACTGTGCGAATGGGATTCGATTGACGACATTCAGCTTGCCGGACTCACCGACGATCGCAAACCCGTGTTTGCCGCTGGCGTGGCGATTTTGGCTGCTATCTTCAAAGATTTCAAAATCAAAGAGATGTTCTTTTCCGACGGCGCCCTGCGTGAAGGCTTGCTGTACGAAATGGAAGAACGTTTCAAGTATTCCGATATTCGTCTGCGCACCACGGAAAATCTCGCCAGTAAACATCTGGTCGATCTCGAACATGCGGCCAAAGTGAAAGGCCATGCGCGTGAGTTTCTCGATCAGGTCGCCGATGAGCTGGGGCTGAAGAAGAACAGCGAGTTGTTTGATCTGCTGGAATGGAGCGCGCTGCTACATGAAGTGGGCCTGAGCATCAGCTTGCAGGCGTTTCATCGTCACTCGGCCTACATTCTGCGCCACACCAACATGCCCGGCTTTAACAGCGAACAGCAACTGGTATTGTCCACGCTGGCGCGTTTTCAGCGCAAATCACTTAAGCTCAATGAAATGGCCGATTTTTCGCTGTTTAAGAAAAAGCACATTATCGGCCTGATTCGTGTGCTGCGCTTGTCGATTCTGCTCAATAGCCAGCGCAATGATGATCCGCTACCGGAGCTGAGCCTTACCGCGCACGATGATGAATGGAAACTCAAATGCGCCGATCACGAGTGGCTGGACAACAACAAGCTGCTGCATGCCGATTTGCTGACTGAGCAAGAATATTGGCGCAGTGTGGGCTGGCAACTGGATTTTTAATGTCATCCGTTCAAATCAGCCAATCTGTTCAACATGAAAAAGCCAGCGCGATGCTGGCTTTTTCATGTCATTCAATCCCCACCTTGGCAAGCTCTTCGCGAGCAAACTCGGGCGAGATCGGGAGATAACCATCTTTGGCCACCAGCGCTTGCCCCTGTTGGGAGAAGATAAAGCGAATGAATTCGCGCTCAATGGGTGTCAGCGGCCGTGTCGGGTGTTTGTTGACGTAGACATACAAATAACGCGACAGCGGGTACTTGCCCGACAGAATATTGGCATGACTCGGTTCGACATAGTCGGTGCCTCGGCGCGCAATCGGGATCAATTTCACGCCCGAAACGCGATACCCCACGCCGGAATAGCCTAGCGTGGTGATAGATGACGCCACCGACTGCACCACCGAAGCTGATCCCGGTTGCTCGTTGACGTTGCGTTTGAAATCGCCGCCACACAGCGCATTTTGTTTAAAGTAACCGTAAGTCCCAGACACCGAGTTGCGCCCAAAGAGTTGAATGCCCCGCCGCGCCCATTCATAGGGCAAACCAAGTTCCGCCCACGTGGTCACAGAGTGGTTCGCGCCACAGCGCAGCGTGGAAGAAAAAATGCTGTCGAGCTGAGTAAAGTTCAGCCCCTCAATCGGGTTGTCGCGATGGACAAAAATGCCAATCGCATCAATCGCGACGCGCAGCGCGGTTGGTTTGTAGCCATGCGTGCGTTCAAACGCTTCAATTTCTCGCGTGCGCATCGGGCGGCTCATCGGCCCAAACTGTGCGGTGCCTTCGGCCAGCGCGGGCGGAGCGGTGGCCGAACCGGACGCTTGCACTTGGCCGTTGACGTTCGGATAAATCGATTTAAATTCTTCGACCCACAGCGTCGTCATGCCCGCCAGTGTGTCGGAACCCACCGAGAGCAAACTGCCCGCCACACCGGTGTGTTTGTGATATTCCGGTAGCTCATCGGCCTGCGCTTGCGAAACCCAACCCAGCCACGCGGCAAGTACGAGGGTGACACGCCACATCATTTCACCACCAGACGCTTAGGCAGCACAAACGAAAAGCGGCTCCCCACGCCCACGGTACTGTTAATCTCGAGATGCGAATCATGGTGGGACAAGGCGTGTTTCACAATCGCCAGCCCCAAACCACTGCCGCCGGTATCGCGCGAACGCGCTTTATCGACGCGATAAAAACGTTCGGTAAGGCGATGCAGGTGCTGCGGCTCAATGCCATCCCCTTTGTCTTCCACTTCCAAACAGGCACCCTGCGGCGTTTGGAACCAGCGCACGTTAATTTCTGCGCCCGGCGGCGTGTATTTGACCGCGTTATAGACCAAGTTGGAAATTGCACTGCGCAGTTGATCTTCATCGGCCAGCACGCGCAGCTGCTTATCGATGTCAAACTTGAGCTGATGCTGATCGTCACCGCTAAGGCTCACCGCCTCTTTTTCCAACACTTCGAGCATAGCCGGCACATCGACCACATCTTCCAATTCATGCATCGGCGCCGCTTCAATCTTCGACAGCGTGAGCAGTTGATTGACCAAGCTGTTCATGCGGTTGAGCTGCTCGGTCATCACGCCGTGCGCTTTGCCCCACATCGGGCCCACCAGCATGTCCGGATCTTCGGTCATTTCCAGATAACCTTGCAGCACCGTCATCGGTGTGCGCAGCTCGTGCGACACGTTAGCAAAGAAGTTGCGGCGCATGCCTTCCAGTTGTTTCAGTTGGGTCACGTCGCGCACCACCATCAGGTGTTCGCCTTCGGTGTACGGCACAATACGCAATTCAAGGGAGCGCTCCACGTTGAGCGGAGAACGCATCTCCAACGGCTCAGTGAAGTCATCTTTTTGCAGGTATTTGATGAAATCCGGTGTGCGGATCAAGTTGGAAATCGGCTGTCCGGCATCGTCCGGCCAACGAAACCCTAGCAGATGCTGCGCCAAGCGGTTGCACCACACGATATTGCCTTCACCGCGAAACACCACCACCGCATCGGGCAGCGATTCCGCCCCATTGCGAAAGCGGCGAATCAGGTTGGTTAACTCTTTGCGCTTTTTGCGCTGACGCTGCTGCAAACGGTAAATGCCGTTAAACAGGTATTCCCAGTTGCCGGAACCCGACGGCGGTGTCAGTCGTTTTTCATCCCACAACCACGCCGAGAGGCGCATTTGGTTGTGCAGATGCCACACAAGCTGCAACGCCGTGGCCGCCAACAGCAACCACGGCATGTATCCAAATATCCACCCGACCACAATCCATGGCAGGTAAAAAAAAGCCAGCTCCCAGGCCAGCTTTTTCCAAGTTAACCGTTCAACCATAATACTTCGCAGTGGATCCTCTTACGCTTTGGTTGAGAAACGATAGCCCGCGCCGCGCACGGTCTGAATCAGCTTGTCGTGACCCGCTTCTTCGAGGGCTTTACGCAGGCGACGAATGTGCACATCGACCGTGCGGTCTTCCACATACACATTGGTGCCCCATACGTTGTTCAGCAGTTGTTCGCGGCTGTACACACGCTCTTGGTGGGTCATAAAGAAGTGCAGCATTTTAAATTCGGTTGGGCCCATATCGAGTGGTGCGTCGTTGGCCGTGACACGGTGCGACACGGGATCCAGTTTCAGACCTTGCACATCAATGACATCTTCGAGTGCCGTGGGGGTCACGCGGCGAATCACCGCTTTGAGGCGAGCCACCAGCTCTTTAGGCGAGAAAGGTTTGGTAATGTAGTCGTCTGCACCCACTTCAAGGCCGCGGACTTTGTCTTCTTCTTCACCACGCGCCGTGAGCATCACCACCGGAATGTTACGTGTCAGCTCTTCGCGTTTCATGTGTTTGATGAAGTTGATGCCGCTACCGCCAGGTAACATCCAATCTAACAGAACGAGATCAGGGAAGGGTTCAGCCAGTTTGTTGACGGCAGTGTCATAATCCTCTGCTTCCACGGCCTGGTAACCTTTTTGCTCAAGCACGAAACACAGCATTTCACGAATCGGTGCTTCGTCTTCAACAACCAGAATCCTTCTAGACATAATTGAATAACCTTTATTTTTAATCAACGCTACGCATTATGAGAAATGATTATGACACTTTTGTGACCATTGAAAACAATTTTTAATATAACTTTCTTATCAAATTCATCGTTCTATCTCAGTTGTATCAATCACGGAATTTTGAATTTGAGGTAAGACTTTAGCGCTGAAATCCCCTATGATGTGGGGCTTTCGAACAAGGAAAAGAAATAGATATGTGGTTTAAAAACTGTATGGTTTATCGCGTGAACCGCGAGATTGACTTCAATGCCGATCAGCTGGAAACACAACTGGCTGAGTTCCGTTTCACGCCATGTGGCAGCCAAGATAAACAGAAGTTTGGCTGGGTGCATGCGATGGGCAGACATGGCGATATGATGACTCACGTCAGCGAAGACCGCATTCTCATCTGTGCCAAGAAAGAAGAAAAAATGTTGCCAGCGTCGGTGATCAAAGACTCACTGAACGCCAAAGTGGAAGCGATGGAAGCCGAAGAAGGTCGCCCGCTGAAAAAGAAAGAAAAAGACAACATCAAAGAAGACATCATTGTCGATCTGCTGCCACGTGCATTTAGCCGCAGCCACCTGACCCCGGTGCTGATCATGCCCAAACAAGGCCTGATTCTGGTCGATGCCAGCAGCTACAAAAAAGCCGAAGACGTCCTGGCGCTACTGCGTAAAACCATGGGTAGCCTGCCTGTTGTCCCTGCGATTCCGGAAGTCGCAGTCGAAACCACGCTGACCGAGTGGGTCAAAGAAGGCAATCTGCCACAAGGCTTTAACTTGCTGGACGAAGCGGAACTGAAATCGATTCTCGATGATGGCGCCACCGTACGTTGCAAGAAGCAAGAGCTGTCGAGCGATGAGATTCTGAGCCACATCGCCGCCAACAAGGTGGTGACCAAGCTGTCCATCAACTGGCAAGATCGCATCAGCTTTATTCTCGCGGAAGATTGCAGCCTGAAACGTCTGGCATTCAGCGATGAACTCAAAGATCAAAACGAAGACATTCCTCGTGAAGATCAAGCTGCGCGTTTCGATGCCGATTTCTCACTGATGTGTGGTGAATTTGCGGTGTTCCTACCAGATCTGTTCAACGCGCTTGGTGGCCTGCCACACGCTGACGCGTAACCCCTTCCCTCATCAGGCTTGCGTCTCACGACCAAGCCTGATGTTTGCTTGCAATCTCAACTGGTCATGCGCCCTCTTTTGGCGTAAAATTTGCGCCCCTTCCAATACCATCAGGTGGTATTGGCCTGACTTGAGATCAGATTGAGAATACAAGCAATGTCTACTGAAAAAACTTTCGTCCCTGAACTGCTGTCACCAGCAGGCAGCCTGAAAAACATGCGTTACGCGTTCGCATACGGTGCCGATGCCGTTTACGCTGGCCAGCCACGTTACAGCCTTCGCGTGCGTAACAACGAATTCAACCACGAAAACCTGCAAATCGGTATTAACGAAGCGCATGCCCTGGGCAAAAAGTTTTACGTGGTGTGCAACATTCAACCGCACAACTCAAAACTGAAAACCTTCATTCGCGATCTGAAACCTGTGGTCGACATGGGCCCAGATGCGCTGATCATGTCTGACCCTGGCCTCATCATGATGGTGCGCGAAGCCTTCCCGGATATGGCGATTCACCTGTCAGTACAGGCGAACGCAGTGAACTGGGCGACCGTCAAATTCTGGGCAGCAAACGGCGTAGAGCGCGTGATCGTGTCTCGTGAGCTGTCATTGGAAGAGATCGAAGAGATCCGCGAGCACTGCCCAGAAACGGAACTGGAAGTGTTTGTGCACGGCGCACTGTGCATGGCGTACTCAGGTCGTTGCCTGCTGTCTGGCTACATCAACAAACGTGACCCGAACCAAGGCACATGCACCAACGCTTGCCGTTGGGAATACAAAGTTGAGAAAGGCAAAGAAGACGACGCAGGTCAGATCGTGGAAGAGTTCGATCCAAATGCGCCACAAGCGATTGAAGTGCAGGAAGAGCGCCCTGAAACCACCATCGGTCGTGGCAAGCCAATCGACGACGTGGTGCTATTGTCTGAAAGCCATCGTCCAGAAGAAAAAATGGCCGCGTTTGAAGATGAGCACGGCACTTACATCATGAACTCAAAAGACCTGCGTGCGGTTCAACACGTGGAACGTCTGACGAAGATGGGTGTGCACTCGCTGAAAATCGAAGGTCGAACTAAATCGTTCTACTACTGTGCACGTACCGCGCAGGTTTACCGTAAAGCGATTGATGACGCTGTCGCTGGCAAACCATTTGATGACACGCTGATGGGTACGCTGGAAAGCTTGGCGCACCGTGGTTACACCGAAGGTTTCCTTCGTCGTCACACGCACGACGCATACCAAAACTACGATTACGGCTACTCCGTCTCTGACGCGCAGCAGTTCGTGGGTGAATTCACGGGCAAACGCCGTGGCGACATGGTCGAAGTCGAAGTGAAGAACAAGTTCATCATTGGCGATAGCCTCGAGCTGATGACGCCAAAAGGCAACGTGGTGTTCACGCTAGAAGCGATGGAAAACCGCAAAGGCGAAGCAACCGACGACGCGAAAGGCAACGGCCACTTCGTGTTCATCCCCGTTCCTCAGGACATGGATCTGGAATACGGCCTGCTGATGCGCAACCTTAATGCTGGTCAGGATACCCGTAACCCAACAGGCAAATAATTATGGCACTGCTAATCACAGGTAAATGCACCAACTGTGACATGTGCGAGCCGGAGTGCCCGAACGGCGCGATCTCGATGGGTGACAGCATCTACGAGATCAACCCGGATTTGTGTACCGAGTGTAAAGGCCACTACGACAAGCCCACATGCGAGTCAGTGTGCCCGATCACCAACTGTATCATCACCGATCCAGCGCACATTGAAACGGACGAACAGCTGTTAGAAAAGTTCGTCATCATTCAGGGACTCGCCTGAGACAAAAAACGGCCTCACCGGGCCGTTTTTTTATTGCTCTATTTTTATATAGCTGCATTTTTCATGGTTGCATTGTTGATGACTGCGTTGTTGATGACGGCACTGTTGATGGCAGCACTCAGTTTAAGTTTATGGCTAGATGAGCGCCGTATTCACCACCAGCGCTTAGCTGTAGTCATCCAACTGAATCCGTGGCGCACGCAGGGCATTGAGCAGACACAAGAACGCCAATCCTGCCGCCAGCAAATAGCCGGTTTGGAACGCATCAATAATCACATCGCGTGGCGTGTCGAGCAGGGCCGTCAGCGAGCTTTGCGCATTGAATCCCGGGATCTGCGAATAGATCAGCGTGCCAAACACCGCCGTCCCCACCGACGCTCCCAACGAACGCGACAACCCGGCCATTGACGTAATGCGCCCCAAACTCGCTTTGCCAGCAATGGTTTGAATCGTAATTTGTGTCGAAGGCATGATACTGCCAAGCCCCAAACAGCAGAAAAAGCCGATGGCGCTGACAATCGATGGGCTTAAATCCAACATCGCCAAGGCAAAAAAAGCACTTGAACTGATCGACATTCCGCACACCGGCACCCACTTCGGCACACCAGTGCGGGCAATCACTTTACCGGTGATAAACGAGCCACAAATCACCCCAGCCGAGAGCGGAATCATCAACATGCCCGATTGCGCCACGCTAACGCCCAACCCCACCTGCAAGAAAATCGGCAAGAAAAACACCAGCGCAAACAGACACGACGCAAACAAAAACGTGGAGATGAGCGGAATATGGATTTCTCGTTTTGCCAGCAACGCCAACGGCAGAAACGACTGCTTCACCCGTTGCTGCTGAATCAAAAACAGCACCACCAAGACGGCAAAAAGCCCAAGCAATCCAAAGCTCATGCGAGAATCCCAAGCAAAGTAATGCCCACCGGCCGACAACCAGTAGATGATCACCGTCATCAGGCTCGGAAATAGCACCAGCCCGAAAATATCAATGCGCGTTTTGCTGGCGTGCTCTTGCGTCGATTGCAGTTTCGATAAGCGATAGAGCGCAAAGCCGACCAGCGGCAAGTTAATCCAGAACAACCAATGCCATGTCAAATAGGTCACGATGACCCCGCCAAGCACCGGCCCGCCGATGCTCGCCAGAGCAAACAGCGCTGAAAAATAGCCTTGGAAGCGTGCTCGTTGACGCGGCGGTACCAGCTCACCTATCAAGGCTTGCGACAGACTCATCAACCCGCCGCTGCCCAAGCCCTGCACAATGCGGCCTGCGACCAACAGCGGCATATTGACCGCCAACGCACACACGATGGAGCCGATGCCAAAAATACTCAGCGCAATGGCCAGCATTTTTTTGCGCCCATATTGGTCACCGAGCCAACCATACACCGGCACAGACGCGGCACCCGCCAACATGTAGCCGACCGCAATCCAAGAAGAGAGCTGCATATCGCCCAGATCGCGCACCATCGCAGGCGTCGCGGTGGCGAGCAGCGTTTGATCCACCGCAGCCAAAAACATCGGCAAAAAGACGGTGGTAAAAATCGTCAGAAAGGTTTTTTTATCAACGGGCTGTGACATAACGGCATCTAAGTGGTGAAAACGTCGCCATCATACACTGAACGCCGCCTCCCCATGCCAGAAAAGTGTTGTCCTGTGTAAAAAAAGGCCACCGAAGGTGGCCGAAAGAAAGCACTCAGTAAGGTAGAACCATTGAGCGTTCGATTAGGGATACAGCCCCTTACCGAACAGATTGAAGATGCGCGCCACCCCTTGAGTAAATACCATCGGCTGCGTCAGCACCGTCAAACACAAACAATCTTGCTGCAACGCGGTTTGCGGTGAATGACGAATCGAGGCATCACGCTGCAAGAAATCGCCTGCATCATAATGACCATCTTCATCACTGAACGCCCCGTGCAGCACCAATGTGGATTCCAACCCGCGATGGGTGTGCTGAGGAATACTGACACCAGCGCTGATGTACATCAGGTTCATGTGAACATCGTCATCATGATGCAGGGGCAAACTAAACACCTTTCCGCCATAACTGCGCCATTTGGCGTGTGGCGACACCAGTCGCTTGAGCGAACGCGGCACCGGAATGCGGCGGCCATTCACCGACACCACCACCGGTTTGCTGCGCAGCGGCTTGGCGGCTGGATGGACGTCGCTTGCCGTGATCTGGCTCAGCATGTGCTGCCAATTCGATTCGTCACTCGGTATCGCTTCGGTGCTCAGTAGCGCCTCGCCATGTTGTTCCTCCAACTGCCTTGCCTGATGGCGACAATGGGGGCACATTTCCAAATGAGTGGCCACAGCCAAGCCGTGGGTTGCGTCAATTGAGCCTTCCGCATAGGCTTCGATCAATTGAAGATCAGGATGGTAGCTCATAACCGCTCCGCATCGATTGAAGTTCTAAGTTTTTCTACCGCTAAACGCAGGCGAGATTTCACCGTACCCAAAGGAATGTTAAACATCTCCGCCACCTGCTGATGAGGTAGCTCCTCCAAATACACCGCTCGCACCACTTTCTGCTGCGCTTCCGGTAGCGTATCCAAAAATTTCAGCACCTGTTCTTTCAGCATTTCATGCTCCGGTGCGTAATGTTCCACCAGATCCGGCGGACAAAAATCACTGGGCCAGATGTCCTCCGCCAGTACATGAGGCTCTTTGCCTTTCTGCTTGCGCAGCAGGTCAAAACACAAATTGCGCGCAATCGTGTAGATCCAAGTTGATAACGAACTTTTGTGACCGTCAAATAGATGCGACTTTTGCCATACCGTGGCCATCGTCTCTTGCACCAATTCCAACGCCACTTGCTCATTACCCAGATGCTTATAAACAAATTGTTTCAGGCGCGGCGAGAAAAAGTGAAACACGAGCGCAAACGCCTCTTTGTCATGCTGCTTCACTTTGTCCATACACACAGTCCAGTCCTGCCGGCTGAAAGTTTGTGGATTCACACTCGTCATAGGATGTCCTGTCCTTCGCGACCCAATATTGAGCCGTCTGTCACCTCACGTCACCTTGTACGGGCGTGCAGCAGATTCGATCACTGTTATCAGTATAGATAGTGCGCTCCAATCGATCGTACGCCAAACGCCCCATCGGGAGTTCAAGTTCCCCGTGATGGTTCAAGCGTCCTCACTTATTCGTCATAGGCCTCAATGGTCTGCGTTAAAAACGACAACGCATGACGACAATCGGCAAATTGAGCCAGTGAATCAAACTGCTGATTCGACAGCGGCAGCAGTTCCAGCCAGCGCTGCGCCACCCAACTGGCATCATCAAAAAAACAATGGGGATACAGTTCGCCAATCTGCGGAAACTCCTGATACAATTTTTGCAGATGATGGCTGAGGAACAGGTCGTCTTCGTCCAGCGCCTGTGTTGGCCAGCTTGGCTGCCACTCCACCTTCGCGCGGCGCAAGCCGTCGTACTCGACGCGCACCTTATGAATTGAGAAGCGCTTAATGCCCACCACCGTAACCCCCAGCAAGCCATCACCAAGTGTTTCAAAATCAACAATTTTTACCCACGTACCAAATTCAGAAAGTGGATTTGCATTTCCTTTCACTTTGCTATCAAACAAACACATGCCAAATCCGCTGTTTGCTTTACTGCACTCTGCCACCATGCGTTTGTATCTGGGCTCAAAAATGCGCAGTTTCATCTTCCCTTCGGGCAAAACAATCGAACTAAGCGGGAATAACATAATCTCTTCCATGCCAAATACCTGTCTCCAAGTGTTTTTTCTGTCTACGAAATTGGCGTTTTCTGCGATCACTTACTAATTTTGTTGGTTAATCGATCGGCTTAAAATTCTGACACAGACTGAAAATTAACGATCTAAATCACAATAAAAATGCAACAAAATGAAAGACAAAAAAGTTCCGTAATATTTATTTGAACATGTGAACTAGATCACCAAGTTTGATTATTTTTGCACCCTTTATCACTTTTAATTGAGAATTTAGTCGCTATTATTCCGGCCAATTGGAAGCGGCAAGGAATCATTGCTCTTCTGAATTAATACAACCATAGAGAGTCCCCTAATGCGTAAATCACTTTTAGCTCTTAGCCTTCTAGCGGCTACTTCAGCGCCAGTAATGGCAGCAGACTATTCAGATGGCGATATCCACAAAAACGATTACAAGTGGATGCAATTCAACTTGATGGGTGCGTTCAACGAAAAAGGCGTTACTGAATCAAGCCATGACTACCTGGAGATGGAGTTTGGTGGTCGCTCGGGTATTTTCGACCTGTACGGTTACGTTGACATTTTCAACCTGACTTCAGACAAAGGCAGCGATAAGTCTAAAGCAGACAGCAAAATCTTCATGAAGTTTGCACCTCGCATGTCTCTGGACGCACTGACTGGTAAAGACCTGTCTTTCGGTCCAGTACAAGAGCTGTACATTGCGTCTCTGATCGAATGGGATGGCGCAAATGGCGGTGTGAACAACCAAAAAATCGGTCTGGGTTCAGACGTGATGGTTCCTTGGTTGGGTAAAGTAGGCGTGAACCTGTACGCAACTTACCTTGGTAACGATAAAGACTGGAACGGTTTCCACTTTGCAACCAACTGGTTCAAACCTTTCTACTTCTTTGAAAACGGTTCATTCATCTCTTACCAAGGTTACATCGATTACCAATTCGGTATGAAAGATGAATATGCAAGTGCAAGCAACGGCGGCGCGATGTTCAACGGTATCTACTGGCACTCAGACCGCTTCGCAGTGGGTTACGGCCTGAAAGCTTACCACGACATCTACGGCTTTGCTGATAACGAAGGCGTGCCATGGAATGCAAACCTGAAAGCTGAATCATCAGGCTTTGGTCACTACATTTCTGTAACTTACAAGTTCTAATTCTGACTTGCAGTTACGCAGAAAAGGCGCCGATGGGCGCCTTTTTTATTGCTTTCAGCAAGCTGCGCATTATCCTTAGCGCAAACCCTCAACCAAAGCAGATTCAATGAATATCGTGGTCGTCGGCCCGGGTGCTATCGGCAGCTTATGGGCTTGCGCTTTGCACCAAGCCGGACATCAGGTGTCCCTGTGGGGCACAGGCAACAGCGCTCACTGGAAAATGCAGCTCGATGAGTCGCCTTGTATCGAGTTTGCCTACAACCAAGTCAGCGCTTTGCGCGACGCCGATGTGTTACTGGTCACCGTCAAAGCATGGCAAGTGGCCGCTGCGCTGCAACCCATCTGGGCACACATCGCCCCCGAAACGCTACTGCTGTTTATGCACAATGGCATGGGCGCCTTGGATGAGCTTGCTGAGCACTTGAGCACGTTCCCTGTCCTGCTGGCCACCACCACACACGGCGCGCTGAAGACTTCCGCTCACACGGTGAAACACACCGGTGCGGGGCAAACGCAACTCGGCGCTTTGAATCCGCTCGGCGCGCAGTGCCGCTTTATGGCCGATGTGCTCCATCACGCACTGCCGTCTGCCGTCTGGCACCCACACATTGAACACGCACTGTGGCAAAAATTGGCGGTCAACTGCGCCATCAATCCGCTCACCGCGATTCATCACATCACCAATGGTGAACTGGCGCAGCCTGAATTTCGTCACACCTTAGACGCAATCATCGCCGAAGTGGTGTGCGTGATGCAGGCCGAACAGATCCCGGTGGAAGGCGCCGTGCTCAAAGCGACGGTCGATCGCGTGATCCATGCAACCGCCGCCAATCGCTCCTCGATGCATCAGGACATTGTTCATCAGCGGCGAACCGAGATAGACTTTATTACCGGCTACGTGGTGCGCAAAGCGCAGCACCACGGCATTGCCGTTCCAGCCAATCAGGCACTTTATCAACACATTCAATCAATCGAACAAAGTTGGACACAATCATGACAAAACGAATTCTGGTCCCGATCGCACCGGGCACTGAAGAGATGGAAGCCGTGACCATTATTGATATTCTGGTCCGCGCGGGCTATCAGGTGGTTGTCGCCAGCGCTGATTTCGACGGCCAATTGAGCATGACTGCGTCACGCGGCGTCATCTTAACCGCAGCACACAAGCTGGTGGATGTCGCCGACGACGAATTCGACGCCGTGGTTTTAGCCGGCGGCGTGGGCGGCGCAGAAAACTTTCGCGACAGCCCCCTGTTGATGGAAGTAATCAAACAGCAAAAATACGATGGTCGCTTGGTGGCCGCGATCTGCGCTTCTCCGGCCGTGGTGCTACAACACCACGATATCTACCCGGGCGCACTGATGACGTGTCACCCCAATTTTCAAAGTCATATTCCGCAAGACCTGTGGCGCAACCGTCGTGTGACCTTTGACGTCAACAACAACCTGCTCACCAGCCAAGGGCCGGGCACCGCGTTGGAGTTTGCCGTCGAAATCATCGTGCAATTGTCCGGCAAAGCCCTGGCCCGCGAAGTGGCGCTGCCATTAGTGGCGCTGCCGCAGCTCAATTACGAAAAGCTGGGTGAAGAGTAACATGTTAGATATCGCCGCCATTCGCGCGCAATTTCCCGCCCTCGATCAATCGGTCAATGAGCAGCCGCTGGTCTATCTCGACAGCGCCGCGACCACGCAAAAACCGCAAGTCGTGATTGATGCGATCGCCCATTACTACAGCGCGCACAATGCCAACGTACACCGCGGCAGTCACAGCCTGACGGCGCAAGCCACCAGCCAGTTTGAAGCGGCGCGCGACCGAGTGGCGCAGTTCATTGGCGCGCAGAGCAGTCACAGTATTGTCTGGACACGCGGCGCGACTGAAGCGCTGAACTTGATCGCACAAACCTACGCGCGCAGCACGCTTCAAGCAGGCGATGAGATTTTGGTCAGTGAAACCGAGCACCACGCCAACATCGTGCCGTGGCAAATGGTCGCCGAGCAAACCGGCGCCCGCGTGGTCAAAGTACCGATGACCGACCATGGTGAATTTGGCCTCGACGCATTCCATGCATTGCTCTCACCACGCTGTAAAATAGTTGCGCTGGCCCACATCACCAATGTCACGGGTACCCGTCAGCCGATTGAAGCGGTGATCGCCGCCGCGCATCAAGTGGGCGCCATTGTGGTGGTCGATGGCGCGCAAGGCATTGTGCATGAAGCGGTGGACGTCACCGCGCTGGATGCCGACTTTTATGTTTTCTCCGGTCACAAACTGTATGCGCCCGCCGGCATTGGCGTGTTGTACGGCAAGCCAGCATTACTGGAGGCGATGCCACCGTGGCACGGTGGCGGCAAAATGGTCGAGAAAGTGTCGTTCAGCGGCACCACGTACGCGGGCTTACCAGGGAAATTTGAAGCGGGCACCCCCAACGTGGCTGGCGCGATTGCACTCAAAGCCGCGATTGATTGGTACAGCCAATTTGCGCGTCAAGACGTGGAAGCGCATCTACATCACTTGCAGACGCTTACCTATCAAGCCCTGAGCCAAATGGACGACATTCGCGTGTTGGGTTATCAGCCTCAGGCGAGCATTCTGAGTCTGGTGATGGATGGCGTGCACCATCAGGATTTGGCCACCTTGCTCGATCAACAAGGTATCGCCGTGCGCGCAGGGCATCATTGTGCGCACCCATTAATGGATGCGTTTGGTGTCTCGGGGACCGTGCGAATTTCGTTTGGTATTTATAATTCAGCGCAGGACGTTGAACGCTTGATAGCCGCCATCGAAAAAGCGGTCGATATTCTGTAAGTCGTGAAGACATGGCCTCACGGTTCAAAATAGCCGCATCTCAATGCGGCTATTTTGATGGGATCGATTGAGAAAACATGACGTGAGGAAAGCGAGTTCAAGCGATAAAAGGTGCTTTGAACGCACTGAGGCGCAACATCGGTTATGCGTGCGTCATGGTTTGAATCTGCTCGACGATGGCGCGCAGACCGTTGCCGCGTGATGGGCTCAAATGGGCAATTAACCCCAGTCGGTCAAAATAATCATTGATGTCGAACGCCTGAATCTCAGCCGCTGTTTTTCCATCAAACGCCGCCATGACAATCGCAATCAAACCGCGCACGATGCGCGCGTCCGAATCTGCGCAGAAATGCCAGACGCCCTCGCGCGGCTCCCCCACCAGCCACACCAGACTCTCGCAGCCCGAGACCGTCACCTGTTCACTTTTCAGCTCATCAGGCATCTGAGGCAGTTTTTTCCCCCACTGCACCACCTGACGATAGCGATCTTCCCAGCCATGCAGCGACTGCATGGTTGCGGCGATCTGTTCACTGGTGATTTCACAACCAAACGGAGATGTGGGATAGCGAGACATAACAACCCTGCCTATTTATTTTCTGTGTTTCTGAATCAGTTTTTCAACAATGCGTGAGACCGCCACAAAGCCAAAGGTTGCCGTCACGACAGTGGCTGCGCCAAAACCGCTGGCACAATCCATACGTTTCGGACCTTCTGCGGTCGATTTCACCGCGCACACGCTGCCATCTGCTTGCGGGTATTTAAGCTGCTCAGTTGAAAAGACGCAGTCGATCCCAAACTTGCGCGCCGGATTGGTCGGAAAGTTGTGGAAACGACGCAAGCGATCTTTGATTTTCTTCGCCAGCGGATCCTGAATGGTTTTGGTCAAATCCGCGACCATGATTTGAGTGGGATCGGTCTGACCGCCCGCACCACCGGTGGTGATCACTTTGATTTTATTGCTGCGACAGTACGCCAGCAACGACGCTTTGGCTTTCACGCTGTCAATGGCATCCAGCACGTAATCGAACCCTTTGCTCAGGTATTCATGCTGATTGTCTGGCGTGATGAAATCGTCAATCAAATTGACTTTGCATTCTGGGTTAATCAGTTTCACCCGTTCTGCCATCACTTCAATCTTGCTCTTGCCGACGTTGCCGCTCAGCGCATGGATCTGGCGATTGATGTTGGTCACACACACATCGTCCATATCAATCAGCGTCAGTTCGCCAATGCCGGTACGCGCCAGTGCTTCCACCGCCCAAGACCCGACCCCGCCGATGCCGATGACACACACATGCGCCGCTCGCAAAATATCGACTTCAGAATGGCCGTATAAACGGCGGGTACCACCAAAACGCTGGTTGTAACTGTCTGAGGCTGGAGTATCGAGTTCACGCATGTTCATCATCCAAAATCGGGATCATTAATCCGCAATGATAAGGTTCACAAAAAGAAAGAGTGCGATTTATACGCACTCTTTTCGAAAAAGTCTAGCTGACCGCGGGCTATTGTAACTTCTCTGGCGGCAGAGCCCAAGGCGCTTGTGTCGGAGAGTTTTCCAGCCCCAGTTTCCACACGCGGCCGAAATGCTTGTAGTGACCCGCTTCAGTGCCCGCACGCGGCCCCATGCCGTGGTACAAATCAAGATGGTTCTGTTTCACCGCGCCGCCGGTATCGAGCACAATCAGCAGACGCAGCTGATGCGCGCCCGACCACGTGCCATCAGCGTTGAGCAGCGGCACTTCGGCCAGAATCGGCGTCCCCATCGGGAACAGCGAACGGTCGCCAGCGACCGAAGCCATTGGCAATAGCGGAATACCGGCGCTGCCCGTCACAGGTGCTGCGGCGCGCGGTTGGAAAAACACGTACGACGGATTTTGTTCCAGCAGCTCTCGCACTGTCTCGTCATCGTTGGCCAGCACCCAGTCTTTGATCGCTTTCAGCGACATCTGTTCACGTGCCACCAACCCGCGTTCAATCAGAATGCGGCCGATGCTGACATAAGCCTTGTTGTTCTTCCCAGCGTAGGCAAAGTATTCCAGCGTGTCATCATCGCCAAAATGAACAAAGCCACTGCCCTGCACTTCCATAATAAATGGGTCAATGCGATTGGCCGCATATCCCAGCTCCAGTCCTTCACCATACAATGCGCCGTCATAAATCTGCGCGCGCGTCGGGCAATCCACATCACACGCGGGCATACCATACACCGGGAAATGGAATTCTGGGTCTGGCGTATGGCGCAATTCAATCACGGGCGAAAAGTAACCGGTAAACAGCACGTTGCCTTTTTTATCACCGCCGCCCAACTGTGCCGCCTGAACGCCAAACTGCGCCAGTTCAGCCGGATCTCCACTTTGCATCACCCATTCGTTGAGTTGCTCATACAGCGGGCCGTAAATCGCAGCCATCGATGGCGACTTCTCGACCACTTGCTCACTCTGCTTGGCAAATGCGGTGAAATCGCGTGGTGTGTTGGAGGCCACTTGTGTCACTTGATTGAGCGTCTGCGGAAATTCATGGTCGAGGTATTGTTGCGCTCGGTCAGTCGGCTGCGCACAACCAAACAGGACTGTCAAAGGCAGCGCCACGGTGGCGAAGGGGAAAAGGCGTTTCATCACTGGAGTTGATCCGTTGTCTAATTTGCGAAAAGGATGACAAACTCCAGTGCGAAGCGCAATTGTCGAATTGTTAACGGAGGTTTTTTTGATGTTTTCCTGACAATTGGAAGGTCGGGTTGTAATGCGACGCAGGTTTCACGCGCTGCATTTCGGTGTTCTCTTCGTTGAGCATTCTGTATTGAAACTCACGCGTGCCAATGGTGTATTCAAGCGTGCGGCCATTAAAATCAAACGACGTGGCCACCACGCGCCCTTCAATCACCACCCCTTTGGCGTCCAAACGAATTTTTTTTGCTGCATAAGGCGCAACGTGCTGCTCCACCCAAAGCCCGTACACATCGCTTTTGGGCGGCAGTAACCTATCCGCAATGCGGCTGAATAAATTGCTGTACATCATGATGGCGAGTGCCGTCCCGATGACCGCAATGGCTAACAGAATCCGTTCGACGGCTTTGCGTTTACGCTGACGAAGTTCATCATTCACAGGCACGATCGCCCCTCTTTTTTGCATGGTCTGTTCATCTGAATGGTCGGTTTGTGGCCCCGTGGCCATCCCATCACTCATCATCGAAATCAACGCGGTCATACCGCTGAAACGTCAGGACGATAATTTACATCAAACCCGAAAAAACCGCTTGTCTCTAGATGAATAAAAAGTCATTATTTGGACATATTTAAACAAACAAGTTGGATATCAGGCCGTGAAAATTCGTAGTACCGCCCTCGTCAAAGGATTTCGACAATCAGCGCCCTATGTTAACGCTCACCGCGGCAAGATCATGGTGGTGATGGTTGGCGGTGAGGCAATTGCTGATAAAAATTTCGCAAACATTATCAGCGACCTCGCTTTGCTACACAGCCTTGGCGTCAAAATAGTGCTGGTTCACGGTGCTCGCCCACAGATCAATCAGATTCTAGCTACACACAACCGTTCCACGCCCTACCACAAAGGCATTCGCGTGACGGATGAAGAGGCGTTAAGTTTAGTCATGCAGGCCGCCGGCCAGTTGCAACTCGCAATTACGGCCCGCCTGTCGATGAGTCTCAATAACACGCCCATGGCGGGGACTCAGCTTAACGTCGTCAGTGGTAACTTTGTTATCTCTCAACCTCTAGGTATAGATGACGGCATTGATTATTGCCATAGCGGACGCATTCGCCGCATTGACATCGATGGCATCAACCGCACGCTCGATCAAGGCTCCATTGTGGTGCTTGGCCCTATCGCAAGTTCAGTCACAGGAGAATGTTTTAATCTGCTCTCAGAAGAAGTGGCGACCCAAGTGGCGATAAGATTAAAAGCCGATAAGCTGATCGGCTTTTGTTCCGCACAAGGCATCATCGATGAAAACGGCAACTCCATCGCAGAACTCTTCCCCGCCGAGGTCGAGAAAATCGTTCACCGCTTGGAATCGGAAAGCAGCCCGACGGCCGACGACACCACAGGGACGTTGCGCTTTTTACGCGCCGCGATTGCTGCCTGCCGCGCGGGCGTGCCGCGTAGCCATTTAGTCAGCTACAAAGAAGATGGCGCGCTGATCCAAGAGCTGTTCTCGTTTGACGGCATCGGCACGCAAATCGTCATGGCGAGTGCCGAACAAGTGCGCCAAGCCCAAATCGATGACATCGGCGGCATCTTCGATCTGATTCGCCCGCTGGAAGAGCAAGGCATTCTGGTACGCCGCTCACGCGAACAACTCGAACAAGAGATCCACAAGTTCACCATCATTGACAAAGATGGCTTGCTGATTGGCTGCGCCGCCTTGTACCCGTATCAAGATGAAAGCATGGCCGAAATGGCATGTGTGGCGATTCATCCAGAATACCGCGACGGCAACCGCGGCTTGCTGCTGCTCAATCACATGAAACATCAAGCCAAGCAAATGGGGATTCAACGCCTGTTTGTGCTCACCACCCACAGTTTGCACTGGTTTCGAGAGCAAGGCTTTACCGAAGTGGGCGTCGACAAACTGCCGATCGCCAAGCAGAGCTTGTACAACTACCAACGCCGCTCAAAAATTCTTACTTTGAACCTCTAAGTTCTGTCATGCTGCTTGTTTTTAGCCAACAAGCAGCATGAATCACTAAAATTAAGCCACTCAGAACTGTGCAATCCTTTTCATTAAAATGATTACAAAATAACCACTTTGCAACACCCCATGATCTGTGTAAAATTCGCCCACTTGTGACTTAGATCGCTTTTTTGAGTCACTGGCAACAGGACGCATCCTAAGCTGTGGCTGGCTTAGACATCGCATGGATTGCTTTTATTACTAAAACAAGTACTTAAGAGCAAATTCTCTATGAAAACCGTTATTTGTAACTCTCTGCAAAGCTTTTGGGACATGGCCGACAACCAGTTTCTTGAAGGATTGGATGTACATTGCGTGTTTCCCGTCAGTGAAAATCTCAAGGCGTTTATCCTTGGCTCACAAGAGCGCTACCGCATTCGTCGCATCACGTTCACGAAAGCGTTTATCTGACCTCATTACTTCTGGCAGCCTCTTGGCTGCCAGATGAATATCAACACACTCAATCTTCATATCGCGCCCCGATGGCATCACGAACTGATCACATCACGCACTCCATCACATCACTGACTCGGAGCATCACAGACTCAGAGCATCACGCAACCGGTTCGTCCGCATCACGCAATCGTTCCACCAAGCCACTCGCCCGCTGCGTTTTGAGCTTAATGCCACGTTTGAGCACGCCCATATCGCAATACAGCGCAAGTTGGTTTTTGGCGCGGGTGATGCCAGTGTAAATCAGCTCTCGGGTGAGAATCGGGCTGAATTCTGGCGGCAGAATCATCACAGTGAACTCAAATTCACTGCCCTGCGATTTGTGAATCGTCATCGCATAGGCGGTTTCATGTTGCGGTACTCGGCTTGGCAACACCGCTTTGACGCTACCATCGGGCAGTTCAAAGTAAACTTTCAGTCGCTGCTGCTCATCTTGTTCATCGCGCAGACAAATTCCGATATCGCCGTTATACAAGCCAAGGCCATGATCGTTGCGCGTCACCATCACCGGGCGTCCGGCATACCAGATTTCATCCTGCACTTTGATTTTCTTGCGCGCCGCCAGCGCCCGTTCCATGCGATAGTTGAGGCCGCTGACACCAAAATCCCCTTCTCGCACCGCGCACAATAAACGCGCGCGGCCAAAGGCCTGCAACGCATCGCGCGCTTTTTCCGCCATGCTTTGCGACGGCGTGAGCGGCGTTGCCATCAACGCCAAATACGGCGAATAGGCGCCCACCAGAGATTGCAACATCTGATTGTAGTGCTCGCTGCTGAGCGCAAAGTGTTGAATGTCGCTAAATGCGTCCTGCCATACTTTATCTACCCACACCGCCTGACCGCTGTTGACCGCTTTCGCCAACTGACCAATGCCGGAGCGCGCATCAAACCGGTAACTCTTTTGCAGCATGCACAAGCTATCGGCAATGCGATGATCGGCGTGACGCGGGCTGAGCGCCGCAGGCTGAAAGCCAGTCAACTCAGACAACACACGGCTCTGTTCTTTGCTGTACCCTTGATAAAGAAACGAGCAGATATCGCCCAGCACGGCGCCCGCTTCCACCGACGCCAACTGATCTTTATCGCCAAGTAGAATCAGCCGCGCACTGTCCGGCAGCGCATCGACCAATTTGACTATCATGGGCAAATCGACCATCGACGCTTCATCGACCACCAGCACATCAAGGTGCAGGCGATTGCCTGCGTGATGGCGAAACTCAGCGCTGTCGGGAATCGCCCCCAATAAGCGGTGAATGGTGCTCGATTCGGTGGGGATCAGCGCTTTGAGCTCAGGTTCGACGGCTAAGCTTGCCACCGCTTTCCCGATCGATTCCGTCAGTCGCGCAGCCGCTTTCCCCGTCGGTGCCACCAGCTTGATGGTCGGCGTGTGCTGCGCTTGTTGCGCCTGACTGATCAGCGCCGCCAGCAATTTGGTCACGGTGGTCGTTTTGCCCGTGCCGGGACCGCCAGAAATCACCGCAAAGCGGCGTGTCAGTGCAATCGCGGCTGCCACTTTCTGCCAGTTCAAGCAGTGCGCTTGGGGCACCAAGGTCTCCAGCGGCGCAAAATCCTCGCTGCGTTTGGCCTGTTGCAACACACTATCAATCGCTTCCCAATCGAGCCCAGACTCGTCGACCACATCAAGCATATCGCACACCAGACGCTGACGACCAACCTGATTCAATGCCGACGTTTCTCCCTTGCGCTGCAAGGCTTGCTGTAAAAAACGATAGTCGCGGGCAAACAATGTATCCAGACGCTGGCGAAGTTTTTGGACTGCCATAGGCTTTAAGATCATGGGTGTCCCAAAGCACTGCAAACGCGCCGCCAAGGTCACTTCATAATGCCAATAACGATGCAGGTATAGGCGCTGACCATCAAACATCAGCGGCACCGCTTCACCGCGTGCGCCAATCAGCGGCGTGCGCGCCACCAGCGCCGCCCAATCCACAGACAACCACAGCTGATTTAACGGCAGGGCAGCCTCGCCATACACCCCCAATTTGCTCGCCAGTTCAACCCAGTTGCCCTGCTCATCAACCAGTGGCAAACAGATATGACCGCGCCCCAGTTCGGCACTGACCGCCGCTGCGGCCAACATCAACGCCGCGCGCTCGTGATCGCTCAGCGTCTCCGCGTCGCTTTGTTGTGCGAGGAAATGCGCAAACTGGTAATCGAGCTGGCGCAGTGCGCCCTGCGCCGCCAGTTGCTTTAACTGCGCGCTCAGCTGCGTGAAATCCAAACGGACATCCATCATAAATCCAACTCCATCTGTCCGGCGGACGTGGTGCGCGATGTCACCGCTTTGCCCTGAATCAGTTCATCCAGCTCTTCCAACATCGCCTGACTCGGCTTGGCGCTGAAAATGCCGTGTTGCGACGAGCCATCCATGCCGCGTAAAAACAGGTAATAGACGCCGCCAAAATGCTGCTGATAGTCATAGCCCGCCAAACGGCTTCGTAGAAAACGGTGCAGCGCCAGCGCATAAAGCTGATACTGCAAATCGTAGCGGTGCTCAGCCATCGCCTGCGCTAACCGTTCGCCCTGATACGCGGCGACTTCATCGCCCAGATGGTTGGACTTCCAGTCCAGCACGTAATATTTGCCCTGATGTTCAAACACCAAGTCGATAAATCCTTTCAGCATGCCCTGTACGGTGTAGAAGCCGAGATCGCCCGCTTTGGCCGACAGCGGGTCATGGCGCTGCACCACACGGTTCAGGGCAGGCGCACTGAGCACCTCGATGGGCAGTAAAAACTCCATCTCGGTCAGGCGCTGATGCGGCGCTTTTTGGTTAAGGCACAAATCTTTGCCGTTGAGTGGCGTGCGCAGCACGGTATCCACTAGCGATTGCAGCACAGGCAGCCACTCGGCGTCGATCTGCTCGCGCTCCATCAAGTCGGCAATGATACGCGTGTTGTGTTCATCGCTGGCGGGTTGGGTGAACTCCACTTCTTCAAACAGGCTGTGCAGAAATGTGCCGGGCTGCGCGCCGCGCGGGAAGGTGAAAATCGAGCGCTCGGGTTCAGCCAATGCCGCCTCATCGTGCTCATCCGCCGAGTCGACATCAAAGCCACCGATTTCAAAGCTCGCATCATGCTGATGACTGCCCTGTTTGACCAAGCCGGAATAACTGGTGATGCGCCACAGGCGATCAATCTCGTGGCTCAGCGAACGCGCGCTCAGCGGTGGCAATGGCTCAGCCGAAGGCACAAATACCGATTCAGGCACAGCGGGTGGCTCCGTGACCGCAACACACGCCAACGCCGTGTGTTGATGCAGTGATTCTGCGAGCAGCGCCAGGCCGCCTTGCTGGGCATTTTGCAGCAGATAACCCAGCGCACTGTGATGCACGCCGGTCGGCTCTTTGCTGGAACGGCCGTTGCGCAGTGGCGCCACACCAATAAAGCAGCCGTACACGGCGCGGGTCAGGGCCACATAAATCAGACGTAGATCTTCCGCCAGACGCTCTTTGTCCGCCTGTTGAATTGAGGCATCCTGACCGCTGATGTCCAGCAAGGTCTGGCCGCTGCTAGCATCGTAATATTTACCTTCGCTCGCTTCGCGATAGCTGAGCACAAACGGTAAAAACACCAACTCGTACTCCAAACCTTTGGATTTGTGGATGGTGACGATCTGCACCAGATTGCGCTCAGATTCCAAGCGTTGAATCGCCTCATCACTGCCGCCCAGCCCTTGCTCGGCATCAGCGATCGACTGCGCCAACCAGCGCAGCAGGCCATGATCGCTGTCGATCTCCTGCGTCGCCTGTTGCAGCAATTCACTCAGGTGCATGAAATCCGTCAGTTGACGTTCGCCGTCGGGTTCTTCCAGCCAGCGCTCGGCAATATGACGCAGGCTCAGCACCGCGCGCAGCATCGGCAGCACACCGCGATCGAGCCACAACTGACGATACTGTTTGAATTCGTTCAGCGCATTTTCCCACTCATTTTCATCGTTATTGAGCGCGTCCAACTGCTGCGCATTGAGCGCAAACAAGGGGGAAGCGAGCGCCGCGCGCATGGCGCGATCGTTATCCGGGGTCAGCACCGCTTGCAGCAGACGCTGCATATCCGGCGCAATCGCACTGGTAAACACACTGTCGCGGTTCGAGAGATACACGCTGGCAATGCCTTGCTGAGCCAGCGCCTCTTTGATCAAGCGCCCTTCATTTCCGGTGCGCACCAGCACTGCGATATCACCCGCCTGAATACTGTCGCTGGCTTGAATAGCTCCGCCGTGACGAAACTGCGCCTGCCCTTGCTGCGCCGCTGTCAAAATGGTTTGAATCTGGCTTGCGGTCGCCGCCGCCATGGTGTCGAGATACGCGCCTTTGGTCACCGGCGCGTCAGCTGCCATTGACCAGTAGGTCAGCGCAGGTTGCACCTCTCCGTTCAGCAGCCAAGCACGGCCACTCGCTTTCGGACTGGCGCTAACTGGTAAAAACGGAATGTCGTTGTCGTATATAAACGGGCTGTCTGGCAGGGTAAATACCTGATTCACCGCCGCCACCATGTCGGCGCTGGAGCGCCAGTTGGTGCCGAGCGTGTAGTGCGCGCTCACCTGATTGCGCGCCTTAATATAGGTAAAAATGTCCGCGCCACGAAAGCCGTAAATCGCCTGTTTCGGGTCGCCGATCATAAACAGACCGCACTGCGGATGCGGCAAATAAATGCGGCTAAAAATGCTGTATTGCAGCGGGTCGGTGTCCTGGAATTCGTCGATCATCGCCACCGGATAGAGCGTGCGAATGCGCGCCGCCAGCGTGCCTTCATCATCACCATCCAGCGATGCGGATAGTTGCGTCAGCAGGTCATCGAACGACAGCCACTGCTTGCTGGCTTTGGCTTTCGCCAGCAGCGTGCGACAGTGCGTGATCGCGTGCGCCAGCAGCGGCGCTTCCAAGCTGACTGGCTCAGCCAAAAACGCCTGCACGGCCTCAAACACGGCATGACGCGGCGCATCGCCCGATGGCGTTTTCTCTACCAGCACATCCTGAGCAAAACGCGCCAGCTTGTCCGACACCTCGTAACCATGGGTTGGCTGCGCCGCCCAGTCCGACACCGCGGCGATCCACTCCGGCAATGATTTCTTAGTGTAGCTGCGCTTGTTAATGCCGGAATTGGCGATGCAATCGTGAATGTCATCGGCCGCCGCCAGCCACGCCGCTTTCATCGCCTCAATGCGAGTCAGGTTGTGTTGATGCAGCGCCGCGAGGTCGCCCTCCATCACCGGTGTCGTCAGCGACAGCGGCGCGCCGGTCAGATAACCGCCGATTTTTTCCAGCAGCGCCGCAGGCGATGCCCACAAGCGGCGCACTTCCGCAGCCAGATTGAGCGGCAACGGATAAAACTGACGGCGCCAGTAATCGGCCACCACTTGCGCTTTCAGATGGCTTTCATCGGTGACAAATTCGTTGTTGAAACGGCTGCCAGACTCAAACGCGTTTTGCGTCAGCATGCGCTGGCAAAAACCGTGAATGGTGTAGACCGCCGCTTCATCCATTTGGCGCTCCGCGTTGAGCAAGAGCTGCGTCGCCAGTTGGTGATCGGCAAATTCCGCCAGCAGCGGCTGAATCACCGGATCATCACTTTTCCCGCGGCTGAACGCCAGACGCGCATCGTGAATGCGGGCACGAATTCGGTCTCGCAACTCAGCGGTCGCCGCTTCGGTAAAGGTCACCACCAGAATCTGATCGACCGTCAACGCGCTGGCGTGACGGGTGTGTTCACTCCCGTGGCCAAGCAGCAAACGTAGATACAATCCGGCGATGGTAAAGGTTTTACCCGTACCCGCCGACGCTTCAATCAGACGCGCGCCGTGCAGCGGAAACGTCATGGTTTCCAGTGGCGTCGCAGTGATGTTGGCAGTGACACTCATATTTCCAGTTGCCTTTGGGTCATTATTCGAAAATTTATGTGATCCGAATTAAATAATTCTATGAATCTGTGCAAAAACTTGCCCAGACAGGAGGTTATGGGATCGGACTCACAGCGCGCACCATATTGGATCATTACACTGCACCCCATTGAAGCAAGCCCCGCTTGCCATCTACCGAATCATGGTCCCTCTGACCTGTGGCCGTACAGCGAACGCCCTACACCAATAATGATTTTCTGGCGGCCACTCTACTCTCTTCCCGATATTCGATGCTTCCCAACATTCGATGCTAACCATCATGCCTGACTGGCCTTCTCGATTGAGATGTGGTCGGCGTAATCGCGCAACTGTAAACGCGGTGCTTGCAAGACCAAACTCGCTAACACACGCACCTGATGCGCCAGTTCGTCCGTCCATTGCGGCCACAAACGCGCGATGTAATGGTTGTTGCCTTCGCCGCTGGTCATGAAACCGTCATTAAATGTCTCGGCCATCTTCTTGAGCGATTTTTCTTCATCGTCGACCCATTGCCCGCGGCTAAATCCAGCTTCAACACTGGCCAACGCTGTTTTCGGGAAATAGGCCAGCGGCGCAGTCATGCCTTGGTAATAAAGGCGCACTAATTCGTTCAGTTGCGCGAGTGCCAGCGCCGCACTCTCACTGGCGTTGGCATTCAATGGCGGCAGCACCTGATGCACCACGCCGTCTTTGCGATCGTAGCCAATCACATGCGTGATCAGGTTAGCGCCCGATGCCGCTGCCGCCAGATGATCGATCCACGCCGCCAGCATATCTTCCGAGCGAATCGCACCGCTGCGATAGCGCACCAGCCCCGATTGATAGCGCCGTGTCAGCCAGCCACTTAAATGCACCGGGCGTGACTGGCCGAGCGCCGTGAGGGTCAGGTTGACATCGAGATCATCAAGCGGCGCCTGACAGAGAAACTGAACTTTTTCGACCAGCTCTTCGGCTTGCACGCGATTGGTTTCAAATTCCAACTCACCAAACGCGCCGACCGGCAGCTTACCTTGCGCGCGCTGCTGCTTATTGAACTGCGCCAACACTTCGTCACGTGCCTGCGCCGAGGGTGCGTTAAGCAAGCCGTCCAACAGCGCGTCACGCAGCTGATAGCTGGCAAGGCCACCGAGCGCGAACGGCTCATCATCTTCCATCACCGGCAAAGGCGGCTCAAACACCACTTTCAGGCGGCGATTGAAGAAATATTGCACCGGTAAGCGCCAAAAACGTTGCAGCTCAACCAGATCCAATTCCAACGGATAAACCGCATCGAGCAGATAATCATCCAACGCGCGGTGGAACGTGCCACTCGGAGTGCCTTGGCGCAGCGCAGCAGGCAGCCACTCTTTGGCATAGCTGCCGACATCGGTCAAAAACGCTTGCGGGCTGAAGGGCACCATGGCGTGAGTGAACTGCAACTGCTTAATCAGGCGCGCGCCAGAGTCATCACTCGGCAGCGCTTCATCGCCGGCCAAGCAATAGTTCTGCTGGCAATATTCCAGCAATTCAGTCACCAACACCGACGGCACGCGCTCCGTGTTGTCCTGAATCGAGCGGCCCACGTAACTGATGTACAGAGTGTGCTGCGCGGAAAGCATCGCTTCGAGGAACAGATAACGGTCGTCATCGCGGCGCGAGCGATCGCCCGGACGCGTGCGGCCGTTCATTAAATCAAACCCTTCCGGCGGCATGGAACGCGGGTAAACCCCATCATTCATCCCCAGTAGGCAGACGACGTTAAACGGAATCGAACGCATCGGCATCAGGGTACAGAAGTTGACCTGACCAGCGAGAAAACGCTGGCTGACGCGCGTACCGGACAGCTTGTCATGCAGGTACTGGCCCATGATGGCGGGTGATATTGCGTCGGCGTATCCGGCGTCGGCGAGCTGCTCTTTGAGCGCCGCGAGCGTGTCGCGAATCGATTTGAGCGCCATCTCGCCGTCCAGATCGACACTGAAACAGTCATCAAGCAGCGACGACAGTAGCTCACGCCACGCCTCAATGGGCTGCGTTTGCGCCAGTCGCTGACGGTAATCGCTGATGGTGTCGATGAAATGCGCCAGTTTGCCAGCGAGTTCCGCGCTCATGCCCTGCACTTCGTTGTACGGTGCCATGGCGTGACCGTCCGCTTCAAACAAACCAACCGATGACGGCATCGCATAGCCCAGCAGCATGCGGGCGATGCCGAACTGCCAAGTGTTCTGATGGGTCTGCGGCAGCTCAAACTCTTGCGCGGTCGCGTCGTTGAGCCCCCAGCGAATGCCCGACTCTTCAACCCAGCGTTTGGCGGTGTCAAATTCGCTTGCATCAAGCGCAAAGCGCGCCATCATCGCTGGCGTTTCCAGAAGTTCCAGTAATTCCGACGCCAGACAGCGTGATTGTGGCAACGCGACCAACTGCATAAACGCATTGAGAATCGGACTTTCCTGATCGGCGGTGCGGTCGGAAATCGAATACGGAATGAAACGTTCCCCCGGCGCGTTACCAAACACCGCCTGAATGTAAGGGCTGTAGGCGTTGATGTCGGCCACCATCACAATGATGTCGCGCGGTTTGAGTTCCGGATCGCGGTCAAACATCGCCAGCAATTCGTCGTGCAGCACTTCCACTTCCCGCATCGGGCTATGGCAGGCATGCAGCGTCAGTGAGCGATCGCCGTGAGGCAGTGCGGGTTTGTGCGCGCTGCTGTCCAGCAGCGTATCGTCTTGATGTTCTTCGAGATGCAGAATATCGGCCTGCAACTGATGCAGCAGCGAATCCCGCGGCACATCAATAAACAGTTCATGCTCTTCGTTGTCGCTTTGCGCCAGCAAATAGAGATTGTCGCGCCCGAGTTTACCCATCGATGCCAACAAACTGTTGCCAACGGCTTGCGCGGTGTGCAGCTCATCGCCCGCGTAATCGTCCAGCTCGCCTTTCAGCGGCGACACTTCCCCCGCCACCGTGAAGGTGTGAGTCTCCGCGTTGGGATGAAGAACCAGCTGTTTGCGGCGCTGACTTTCCACCCGCGCCAGATATTTACGGTCGCGAATATCGCCCCAGTAATGCTGACATGGGTTGGTAAACATCAGATGCACGTCAATGTGTTCGCCGAGCGCTTTGAGGGCGTCCATGTAACGAGGGGGCAACGACGAGATGCCAAAGATAAACAGGCGTTTCGGCAGCGCAGCACGCAGCACCTCATCGTGAGTCAGATCGATGTACGCTAAGGCGTCGATGAAGCTTTGGTAGAGGTTGGCACGGTGATAATGCGATTGGCCTTGCGCCAGCGTGTAATCGTAGAGCGCTTTCCACAACACCGGCTGCCACGGGTGCTCTCCGTCGATTTCGGCCACGCTTTCCCCCGCTTCCCAATGAGCGATCCAGTCGGGGCGATACACCAAGTAACCATCGAAAATATCAGCGATTTTTTCTGCCAGTTGATAGAGCTTCGACTGGTCGGTATCGTCTTGCAGGTAGCGGCGCAGCGGCGCGAACACATCCTGATCCAACTGCGAGGGCAGCAGTTCCATCAGTTTCCAGGTCATCGCTTCTTTGTTGAAGGCACTGCGTTTGGGCACGTTCGGCAACACCTGAGTGAACATCTCCCAGATGAAGGTTGCCGGCAGTGGAAAATCGAGATTGGCCGCGACACCAAGCTCTTGCGCCAGTGCCATTTTCAGCCACTGCGACATCCCCGGGCTTTGTACCAGAATCTGCTCTTTCTCAAACGGATTGGCCAGTGGATCGTTTTTAATCAGATGCACCAGCAGAATCTTCAGCGTATCAACTTTGTTGGCGTGGTAAACGGTAAACACAATGCACTCATGCTGCTCTAGCTTTCATAGCCACTGAGATTAGCATAAGTGCATTTGAGGAATGACAATTTTGCGGTTTTCGATGCGCAAAGGGTTACGCATTGCTCATAATTCGAGGCGCTGGCTGATAATACATCACATAACGCAGCGCCACGTAACTGACCACCACGGTAGCGACCAGCAATTCCACCATCGCCAACGCGTGAACTTGATGAACATCTTGTGCCGCCATACCGATGCTGTCCATCCAGTGCGCCATTTTGAACAGCGCAGTGGCGCCAATCACCATCGGGAAGGTGAATGCCGCATAGCCCGGGCTAAATGGCAGGCGCAGCAAGCGGGTGAACGCCAAGTAGATGATCGCAGTCATCAGCACCGCAATCCCAAACAGCAGCGCAATCACCACTGGCGATGGGGTGGCGGTTACTGTCAAGTAACCGGCCATCGACAGGCTGGCTGGCGCGGCCAGAATTGCCATGGTGGGTTTAGCCGCATCCGGCACTTCTTGGGTGAACATAAAGCGATAGATCATCACTGGCAGCATCACCGCGTAAGCCAGCATGCCAAATAGCAGCGCGCCATGAGCAATTGGAGCCAGCGCAGGGTTACCAGAAAACGCCACGTCAGCGACGATAATACCCACCGGCGGCACAAACCAGCTTGGCACCATGTGGTGCAGTTCGAACGCTTTGGCGCGGTGGTACACAAAACTCGCCAGAAAAATCACATGCAGCACCACGGCCATCAGCCACAATGCATCGCCCGCGATGGGGAAAAACTGGCCGACGGAATGGCTGACAACCATGGTCGCCATCGCATAAGTGGGCACCACGCTGCCGACCACCGGATGGGCCAAATCTTGACGCAATAGATGACCGTGGCACAAAAACTTCACGGTCAGGATCAGCAGCAGTACGCTGGCCAGTGCCGCGCCAGTCCATTGACCGACGCCATGCAAATCAGCGGCATTTTCCCAGCACCAGCCCAAACTGGCGATACCGAGCGCCAAACCCGCCATCGGTGTTGGCGCGCCCATCACTTTGTTTTTCGCAGTTCGAATCATAACCACCTCATCACTCGGTTACTTCAACAACACGACAAAACCGGTCATCAACCGCGTCGTATTCGGGAATGGGGGCATAATACGCTTGCACTACGTTTGAATATATCTAATTATTCCTAACAGACGTTCAATCTAACTTAACGAAAATGGCATCCAATATTTCCCTCAAACAGTTGCGCGTGTTCACTACCATCACGCAGCACAAAACCCTGACAGCGGCGGCCGAGGTGCTGTTCCTCTCCAAAGCGGCGGTCAGCATGGCGCTCTCAGAATTGGAGAAGCAGCTCGGGCACGCGCTGTTTGATCGGGTCAACAACCGGTTGATCCTCAATCAGGAGGGGCAAAAGCTCTTGCCGTTGGCCGATGAACTGCTCAGCCGCGCCAAAGATCTCGATCACCTGTTTGAAGATAACCAAACCCTTTCCGGCCAACTGCGCATCGGCGCCAGTGACACCATCGGCAATCAGGTCGCGCCCTATTTGCTCAGCGCCTTTCGCGCCCAGTTTCAGCATCAATCACAAAGCCTGTTTATTTCCAACTCGGCGCTGATCTGTCAAAAACTGGTCGACTACGAGCTTGATATTGCGTTGATTGAAGGTAAAACCCTGCACCCGCAATTGATGTCGACTCAATTCAGCCAGGACGAAATGTGCATCGTGTGCGCGCCGACGCATCCGCTGGCGAGCAAAGACAAAATTGTGCTCAGCGATTTTGAGCACAGTGAATGGGTGCTGCGCGAAGCCGGTTCCGGCTCACGAGAGTTTTTCCTACGCGTGATGGCGCCACGCATTGAGCAGTGGCACGAAGCGTTTGAGCTCAACACCACTGAAGCGCTGATCAACAGCGTTTCCGCGGGGCTGGGCTTTGGCTGCCTGTCGCGCCTTGCGGCGCAAACCGCGATTCATGACGGGCGCGTACACGTGCTCAATGTGCCGCTCGACATGAAGCGCCGCTTTTGGGTTCTGGTGCATAAAGAGAAATATCAAAGCCCGCTGCTCAAGCGTTTTATTGAATTCTGTCACCACTGGCCAGCGTGATGCCGTAGCTCTCAGTTTGACGTCGCTGGCTGGACTTTTGCATTTGAAAACTGTATAAACAGCCAGTAATTTTTTAGCAAAATAATGTAGAGGATGAACCATGGCTGTCATCGTTAAGTACGTGGTGGAACGCAACGGAGAAGAGAAAATGACTTTTACCTCGAAGGCCGAAGCTGACGCTTATGACAAAATGCTGGACACAGCAGATGAGCTGTTCGAGCTACTGGGTAAAAGTGAACTGATCGAAGACGAAGCGAAACAGGAAGAGCTGGCCATGTTCCTGGCACAGAACAAAGAAGAGATTCTTTATGCTCTGGGCGCGAAGCGCAAGCCAACCCCAAAAAAGCCTAAAGCGGTCAAAACCGAAGACGCGGTTGACGACGCAGCTTAATTCGACACGAAACCGCTGCCTAAGCAGCGGTTTTTTTATCTCTGGCGTTCAGATCGGTCGGCATAGCGGCCGATCAAGCCCCACTTCCATCTAAAGAGATGTGTCTCTCAAAAGACAAAAAGTATCGTTCGATGGACGGATCCTTTTTTTACCCTTTCTTCTCTGAAAGAGTCTCTCTATGATGATTTCAACCCAATGACTGGATGACGCTCAACCCATCACTGTCACACAATAATTTTAAAGCTTAACGATTAATGGAGACCAACATGGCAAACTTTGCACTGGGCTTTGGTACTGCAACCAAAAACCGCGACGGAAAAATCATTGAAGTATTCTTCCCGACGCCGATCCTCAACCCAAGCGATCAGCTGGTTGCTGATTTGGCAGCAGTGGCTGGCTACAGCGAAGGCAACCAAGCGTTGGAGATCACCGCAGCGCAAAGCGCTGAGCTGGCCAAAGCGTTTGCAGCGAACGATCAAGCGGCAAGCGCAGCGTTTGCCGAGAAAGCAGCCGCTTCAGTACAGCCATTGGTGTTGGTCATTCTGGCATCAGATGACAAACCACAAAGCGTGGCAGAAGGCTTTTTGAAACTGCAACTGATCTCAAACCGTCTGGTTCAGCCTCACGGCACCGTACTCGATGGCATTTTTGGTCTGCTACACAACATTGCTTGGACCAACGAAGGCCCAATCGACCTGCCTGAACTGGCCGATCGCCAAATCGAAGCGCGTCTGGCTGGCCGCGCATTGAGCGTCGATTGTGTCGACAAATTCCCTAAAATGGTGGACTACGTGGTCCCAACAGGCGTGCGTATCGCCGATACCTCGCGCGTTCGTCTGGGCGCACACGTGGGCGAAGGCACCACCGTGATGCACGAAGGTTTCATCAACTTCAACGCAGGCACAACCGGCGTGAGCATGGTTGAAGGCCGTATTTCTGCAGGTGTTCTGGTAGGCAACGGTTCTGACATCGGCGGCGGCGCATCGATCATGGGTACGCTGTCTGGCGGCGGTAAAGTCGTGGTGTCTATCGGTGAAAACTCACTGCTGGGCGCAAACGCCGGTCTGGGCTTCCCACTGGGCGACCGTTGTACGGTGGAATCAGGCTTGTACGTCACCGCGGGCACCAAAGTGCGCATGCTGGACAAAGATGGCAACGAAGTCGAAATCGTCAAAGCGCGCGACTTGGCTGGCGTGTCCGACCTACTGTTCCGTCGCAACTCTCAAACTGGTCAGGTTGAGTGTCTGGCGAACAAATCTGCGGTTGAGCTCAACAGCGAACTGCACAGCAACAACTAAGTCAGCCAATTGAATTAGCGCTAAAAATAGAGCGAACTTGCCGCGAACATGTCGGCAACATTCAAAAGGAATCAAAAACAAGGTCAGCCTGCGGGTTGGCCTTTTTTGTCACTCCAATTCAGTGGGTTGAAAAAGGATTTTGCTCAATAGTGGCGTTTTGATTCAATTCAGTTATCATTTAATGAATTTCCGCACGCCATTGAATGCCACTCTGGCGACGAAACTCGTCAGCCATGAGAGCGGAAATCAACACTGTTGCTTCGTATAACCCCACTGATAGGGTGTGGGGGTCTCTACCAGAATCCGTAAAATTCTGATTACGAAGAGTTAAGCGCACGATCGCTTTTCTCTTTGTATGGCCCAACACAACCACCCAAGGTGAAAAGCGATTAATCTCAACTTTTTGATTAAGAGCCGATATATGAAAGAATTTATTCAGCAACTCCCTAAGGTGGAACTACACCTACACATTGAAGGGTCACTCGAACCAGAACTGATGTTCGACCTCGCCCAACGGAACCAGATTGCGATTCCCTTTACTTCCCCGGATGAAGTGCGAGCGGCCTACCAATTTTCCAATCTGCAATCGTTCCTCGATATTTACTACCAAGGCGCCAACGTGCTGATCCACGAACAAGACTTTTTCGATCTCACGTGGGCTTACCTGCTGCGTTGCCAGCAAGACAACGTGATGCACACCGAAATCTTCTTCGATCCACAAACGCACACCGCACGCGGCATCGCGTTTGACACCGTGATTCGCGGCATCACGCAGGCGCTGGATAAGGCGCAGCAAGAGCTGGGCATCTCCAGCCAGCTGATCATGTGTTTCCTGCGCCATCTCAGCGAAGATGATGCCATGCTCACCCTGCAGCAAGCACTGCCGTACAAGGACAAGATTGTCGGTGTCGGTCTCGATTCGTCTGAAGCGGGGCATCCGCCGGAAAAATTTTCACGCGTGTTTCACCAAGCCCGTGAAGCAGGTTTTCTAGCCGTGGCACATGCAGGGGAAGAAGGGCCGGCGCTGAACATTCGCAACGCGATTGATTTGCTTGGCGTGCAACGCGTCGATCATGGCGTGCGCTGCGTGGAAGATACTGAACTGGTTCAAGTGCTGCAAGAGACGCGCATGCCGCTGACCGTTTGCCCGCTCTCGAACCTAAAACTGAAAGTGTTTAGCGAGATGGATGAGCACAACGTGGTTGAACTGCTGCGCCAAGGGCTATGCGTGACCATCAACTCTGACGATCCAGCTTACTTTGGCGGCTACATGACCGATAACTTTATGGCGGTCGCCAACGCACACCCGATGTCACACCAAGAGCTGGCGCAATTCACCCTCAATGCGATTGAAGCGAGCTTCATCTCCGCTGAAGACAAGGCGCGTATGAGCGCGCAAGTGCATGAGGTGCTGGCGCGCTTTGCATAACACCAGGCACTGACGCCCCTATCAACACAAAAGCTGCGCATGGCGCAGCTTTTCTTTTCTTCGCCCGATTAACCGGGGTGCCCATCGACTCTGGGCGTGAGTAACATCGCGCCAAATCGCCACACAAACAAACCAAACGCCAGCGCCCACAATCCGGCACTGAGGTTGATCCACCCCATCATGTGCGCCGGCCAGAACGCCACGCCCAAGCTGCGCACCAACGCCGCCAAGAGCAGCGCGGCAAACGACATCGCCATGTTCGGCCCTTGGTAAATGGCTCGGCCAGTATGTCCCATGGTCACACGTGCGATCATCGCTAAAATCAGCCCGGCGAGCGCCCCGATCGCAAACAGGTGTAGTAGGGTGTGCGACACAAAACCGGGATTGACGAACCCGCGTACCAGCAGACTCAGCGGAATACACGCATACGCCCCATGCAGCGACCACACCAAAGGTTCACTGAGCGTACGCCACGGTTGCCAACGCAACCAGCGAACCCATTGCGCGGCGCCTGCCAGCAACATCAACGACTGCGCCAATTGCGCTTCAACAATCGGGAAAAAACTGACAATAAACAGCGCCACCAGCGGCCCGTTAGCCAGTACATCCAACCACAGTTTGGGCGCAGCTTTCTCAAACTGAAAACGGCGCGCGGTGAAAAACGGAATCACCCGCCCGCCCATCACCGACAACAGCAACATGAACCACCACAACATCGCTTGCCAAACCGCAGAGGAAGGAAACGGCGGCATGCCTTTGATGGTGGCATAACTGGCAAAGTTGGCCACCATCGCTAGTGCAAACAGCGGCACAAAAAACAGATTACGCCAGCCTTTGGCTTTCACCACGCGCATACCAATTTCGTACGCCGTCAGCGCCAAAAACAGCGCTTCAATACTCGACGTCAGCCACAATGGAACTGGCGTCCAAAACAGCACGCGCACCAGCAGCCACAACGTAACCAACAGCGCTAAACGTCTGCTTTTGGTGCCGGGAATGCCAGTCCAGTTTTGGACGGCGGTGAGCAAAAAACCCACCACAATCGCCATCGCAAACCCAAATAACATCTCATGCACGTGCCACCACAATGCGGGCACACGCAGCACATTCGGCTGCCCCTGCTGGAACATCCACACCCAAGCGACCACGGCAATCACCGCGTACACGCTGCCCAATAAAAAGAACGGTCGAAACCCCAACCGCAAGTAAGCCGGAATGCGCTCTTCAACCCGTTTATCGACAATATTTAACACGCTGACCTCTTCTGCCTCGTTCAGGGAGTATGACTTAGCCTACGCATAAAGCGAGCCAGAAAACTATTCATTAAATATCAATCAATTAAAAATAAACCTTTCATTTTCGAGTCAAAAAAACACAATAAAAAAGGAGTCATTAAGACTCCTTTGATTGATGATGACTCACTATGATGACGCTGGGTCGCGGCGGCTAATCACCACACAAGCAATTTGCTTTTGTTTGCCAAAGCCGATGATCTGCGACAGCGCTTTTTTGCCCACCGGCACATAGGCCGACGCCACAGCATGATCTTCCGATTCCGCATGCGGATCATGAAAGAAAAAGAACTTGTCGCTCATGCCACTCAAGACGATCCAGTGCGGCTCTTTCTTGCCATCAAAACGATAGGTGCTGATGAGCAGCAGCACGCACGAACCCTGCGTGACCCACGTTTCGAGCTGCGCTTGGCTTGGCGGCGCGTCAATGATCTCAACATCTTCTTGTGCCAATTGACGACAAAAGTCCTGATGCACCAGCTCAATCACCTGTTTCTTGTTCGGATCGCGCACGCTGTCGATGAATGGTGTGCTGCGTGACTGGTTCCACAGCTCGACATGAAAACCGCGCCGCGCTGCCGAAAGCGCGAGGCCTTGTCCGCTGCATCCGCCATGGCCAGCCGCCATGAAAATGGTGGTCGCTTCACGCCACAATTGCAGCTCTTGCGTGCGGCTGGGTTCAAAGTGCTCATCAAGGCATGAAAAGCTCATCATCAGACATGCGGCACCGCAGGTAAACGGCGTGGTTTGCACGTACAACGGCATGGGTAGCAGCACTTTCTGACCATGGGGCGTCAACCGTTTCTGCATGCGACGTCCATCACATAAATCGTCATAGTAATGGATGAGCAGCTTCAAAGTTTTGTAGCCCATTTTTTCATATAAATTTATCGCTGCTATATTGTCTTCACGTACTTCTAGCCGTAATGTAGTAGAGCCTTGATCAAGAGCTGCACGCTCGCATTGCTCGACTAATGTCTGAGCAATCCTCCGTCCTCTGAAATCAGGTTTAACGGCAATCGAATACAACCTTGATAGCTGTGTACCTTGATGAAATAGTAGCAATGCATATCCAGCCAGTTCCTCACCGGCGTCCGCCACGAAAATAATCGCCTGGTTGGAGTGTAAAAAACGCTTCATTTGACGCGGAGAAATTTTATCCCCATCAAATAGCTGTTGTTCTAACGCATTAAGCGCATTGAGATCAGCACTGTTCGCAAGACGAAAGTCCATACGATGTCCTTACTGAATTTACAGGATAGTGGTTGGCAAGATTGCGATTTAGATTACCCAAAACACTTGGCGTCACCGCCATACAAACCGTCGAGAACGATTTCTCCACCGGAGAAAAGAAGCTGGGCAGTCTGTCGTGGGGTGTCAAGTCTGAGGGCTATGATACACCTATTGTGATAGGAAAAAATTAACTATGGCAAACCTTTTAATCGTGACAGATCAAGCCAGTGACTGGCAGCAATACTTCCCATCCGAACAAGTGATCAGTGTCGATCAATACCTTGACGCTGATTGGAAAGACAGTCACCGCAGCTTGCAAGTGGTCAACCTGTGTCGCGATTACGACTACATGAGCACCGGCTATTACTGCTCCCTGATGGCGGAAGCTCGTGGTCACCGTGTGATTCCTCGCGTCATGGCGATCAATGACATCAACCAACCGTTTTTGCTCTCCAGCGGCTTACTCAAACTGCATAAGTTGTGCAAAGACACCGACTCGATTCACTGCAAAATTTACTTTGGCCGCACGCCGGAACCCGGGTTAGAAAAATTGGCCCGCCATCTGTTTGAACAGTTTATGGTGCCGGTGATTGAGCTCAGCATGACCAAACACCAAGGCCATTGGCAAATCAGCAAGATCGCGCCGTTCTCTTTCCAGAACCTAGACGATCCAGAGCAAGATTTCTTCATTGAGTCACTGGAACAGTTCTCCACCAAAATCTGGCGTAAACCCAAACAAGAGAAAAAGTATCGCTATGACATGGCGATGTTGGTCGACGACGAGGAAAAAATGCCGCCATCCGATGCGTCGGCTTTGAAGCGTTTTCGCCGTGCAGCCAACCGTTTGGGCATGAACTTGGAAACCATTTCCCCCGACGATTTGTCCCGTTTGGGCGAATTTGATGGCCTGTTTATTCGTGCGACCACCAACATCAGCAACTTCACCTACCGTTTCGCCAAAACGGCCGAGAAGATGGGCTTGGTGGTGATGGACGATTCCGAATCGATCATGAAATGCACCAACAAAGTGTTCCTGACTGAGCTGCTGCAACGCCATAACATTCCGGCTCCGCGCAGTGTGATCGTGCAGAGTTTCGATCCCAACTGGAAATCTTACCTGATGGAGCATTTAGAGTTCCCGATGGTGTTGAAGATTCCCGATGGCGCTTTCTCACGTGGCGTGGTCAAAGTTCGCAACGAACAAGAGCTGGAAAACGAAGCCAACGCACTGTTTGAAAAAAGTGCGCTGATCTTGGCGCAGGCGTTTATGCCAACCGACTTTGACTGGCGCATCGGCGTGCTGAACCACCAACCGATTTTCGCGTGTAAATACATGATGAGCCGTGGCCACTGGCAGATTTACCAACACCACAGCAGCGGCCGTGTGTCTTCCGGCGGTTTTGAAACATTAGACTTGAAACAGGTGCCCAAACACGTGGTGGATGTGGCACTCAAAGCGGCCAATCTCATCGGAGGTGGGCTATATGGTGTTGACTTAAAAGAGATTGACGGTCAAGTTTATGTTATCGAAGTCAATGATAACCCGAGCATTGACCACCATGTCGAAGACGCCTTCCTCGGCGATCTGTTGTACGACCGGGTGATGACCGAGTTTCTCCGTCGCATTCAGATGCGCGGATTCTAAACTGAAAGCCAGGGTAACCCCTGGCTTTTTCGCATAAGAGGATTGTTATGGATTTTCTCATTGACCACTGGCGTTTTAGTGACGATCAGGCAACGCAACCTGAAGGGTCACCGCAACACATTGAAGCCGGTCACTGGTATCACTGCCAACGCGATGCTGCGGGCGTTCGAGACTGGTTGATCGCCAATACCATTCCCGCCTCCATCGTCGACAGCTTACTGGCTGAGGACACCCGTCCGCTGTTTGAACAGTATGACGAACAAAACTTTTTGCTGATTCTGCGTGGCGTCAATCTAAACGACAACTCCGACCCAGCCGATATGCTCAGCGTGCGCATTCTGTACTACAACGGTGCGTTGATTTCGAGCCGGAAGATTCCCTCCAAAACCATCAATACCTTGCGCAATGCCTTGCTTGACGGCAATGGTGCCAAGAGCTTGGCGGAATTGGTGCTGGGCATCATCGATGGCTTAAACCGCAACATCGATAACTACCTCGATTTAGTCGAAGACAAAATCAGCGCCTTTGATGATGAAGTCGAACTGAGCGAAGAGCTGATGGACACCCACAAAGCGCTGTTGAAAATCAAACGCTTCATTAAGCCGCAACAATACGCCATCGACGATTACCTCAACTCCAGCGTGCCACTGGCGGGCAGCAAGCACCTGCGCTTACGCCACAGCGTCAACACCATCACGCGCATCAACGAAACACTGGATTTCTACCTCAGCGAGCTGGAAATCATCAAAGGCGAACTGCGTCAGTACCACGCAGAGAAGATGAACCAGAACACCTATTTGTTCTCGGTTATCGCGGCGATTTTCCTGCCCACCAGCTTTTTAACCGGCCTGCTTGGTGTTAACGTGGGAGGCATTCCCGGCACTGAATCCCCACTGGCCTTTGGCTTCTTCTGTGTCGGCTTGGTGGCGATTTTTGCGCTGGAGTTCTGGATTCTGCGTCGTTTGCAGTTTTTCAGCAATCAGCCTTAACCCCCATTTCGCTCGGGCTACAGCATAACGTCACGCATGATCGCATGGCGCGTAGCCCGAACTCACTTTCTCGTCGAACTGCTCGACGTTCAACCGGAGTCATGGAGACACTATGTACATTTTCGGCTACGGAAGCCTGATGAATTCTGCATCCCGACAACTCACCGGCAACACCGGGCGTGCGCTGCCCGCCACGGTGCATGGCTTGGTACGGTATTGGGGAAAAATCAATGATAGCTACGTCATTTCACCGCTGGTCGTCAATCCGGGCGATGGCCAAGTGAACGGCGTATTGCTGGAGATTGATGAGGCAGCCTTGGCGGAATTTGATCGCCGCGAACGCGGGTATCAGCGCATTGCGTTGACCGCAGAACAAATCGAAACCGATGCCGAGTTTGATGCGAGCCAAGCGATTTGGGTGTACGTCACCGCGCAGCATCAACCGCCGTGTGAACGTAGCCCGATTGTGCAAACCTACGTGGACACCGTCTTGGCAGGCTGCTTGGAAGTTTCTGAAGCGTTTGCGCGTCATTTTGTGGAGCACACCGTTGGCTGGCAGCACCCCTTGGAAAATGATCGCCATGCGCCCAAATATGGCAATTTAGCCGGCGTGACCCCAGCACATCAATCGGTGATCGACGCACTGATAGCACACGTGCGTTAAACAATCCGAACCCCTGAGGCAATTGGGCGCTCGGGGGTTAACAACACACTCTCCTCCCCATCAACCGTTTCGGCGCACAGCAACATACATTCCGACAACTCACCGCGCATGGTGACAGGTTCAAGATTACACAGCACGACCACTTGACGGTTCATCAGCTCATCGGCCTGATAATATGGCACCAAACTGGTGACCGTTTGCAGCGTCTGTTCCCCCACTTCGATTTGTACGATGTAAAGCTTATCGGCGTTCTCGTGACGTTTCACCGCGCGAATGATGCCAACGCGTAAATCAAGTTTGGCAAACGCGTCATAACCGACGGTGTGAAAGGTTGAGTCCATGGCTGAGTTCCGAAAGTGAATAATCGCTCACACTAGCAAGCCCTTGCGAAAGCACAAGTCACATTGAGCGGAATTATGAACACTCGCACGTCATTCACGTGATAAAAAAATGCCCTCGTCACATGGCGAGGGCAAACATCGCTTCACCGTGAAACGTTACAGTTTCTCCCCCATCAGTTGAAACTGATACACGGTTGAGTAAGCGTATTCTTGTTCAGGAAGCAGCATGCAGCTCGCCTGTTGCCATTCTGGATGGTTGGGTGAATCGGGCAAGAATTGGGTTTCCAACGCCAGCCCTTGATAATTCTGATAGACCGAACCGTGACGTCCCGGATTCCCTTGCAGCCAGTTGCCGCTATACAGTTGCAGCGCGGGCTTGTCGGTGTAGACGTGCAGAGTGACCGATTCATCATCGGAGATGAGCGTCGCCGCACAGGCGCCGTGGCGACAGGCGTCGTTGAGCCAATAGCTGTGATCGTAACCGTTGGCCGGCACTTGCTGCTCATCAAGCATCAGATCCTGACCGACAGGTTTAATGCGGCGAAAATCGAACCCGGTGTCGGTAACGCTATGCAACTCGCCAAGCGGAATCGCCGTTTCATCCGTCGGCAAATAATCATCGGCGTTGATTTGTAGTTTATGGTGCAGCACGCTCGCGCCAGAATCGGCGCCCATGAGGTTAAAGTAACCGTGGTTGGTTAAGTTGACGGGCGTTGCTTTGTCGGTGACCGCGTGATAACGGATGCGGACTTCATTGTTGTCCGTCAGTTCATAGGTCACGGATGCCTCGACATGACCCGGAAAGCCCTGCTCGCCATCCGCTGAGGCGATCGAAAATACCGCTTGATTCTCGGAGTGACGGGTCAATGTCCAACGGCGATGACTCCAGCCCGGCTGTCCACCATGCAGGCAGTTTTCACCCTGACTGGCCGTCACGTGCACGGTTTGACCTTGGTATTGGTATTGCGCTTTGGCAATGCGGTTGGCATAACGCCCCACCGTGGCACCAAAAAAGCAGCCTTGCGCTTCAAACGCGGCCATGGTGTCGACACCAAGCAGCACTTCACGTACTTCGTTTTCCAGCGGCAACTGACAACTCAACCACGTCGCACCAATGTCCATCAGCACAATGCGCATACCATGACGGTTGGTCAGTTCAACCAACGTCGCCACGTTTCCGTCTTGAAACGGTTTGCGAGTCATCGACTCAAACAACGGATTAACCACCCAACACCTCCGTTGCCGTGCCATTCGATTTCACGGCACGTCGCCATCCAGTAAATACTTTTTTCATGTCATTCATTCTCTACATCGACATCAATGAATGGATGGCAGTGTAACAACCGACCCCAACGGCATACTGTGATTGAATTGGCATTAATGGAAACGTTTACATGGATATTCCCGCTATCTTTTTGCACAAAATCTGCATCCATACGGACCTCAGTAACGAGGCATGCTGAGCCAAGTCGTTTTGAGCAGCGATGACTCGAAACACACTAAGTGATGTCGATTCAATAATTTGCACTAAACTAATATGACCGAAAGTCAGTCGAGTGACGCAATGGAATGTCGAATCCCACGCCCTCATTGGCGTGAAGAATGGCGCAGCCTGAAACAGATACTTGCCGAAGATAAGCTCATCTATCTTTACGTGCTGATTCTGATTGTCAGTATTTATGGGGTGATTTCATGGGGTGGCATTGAGACCAAACTACATTACCGACTCACCACTTATTGGGGATCCATCGTGCACACGACCAGTGTGACATTTGTGCTCTGGTGCACGTACTTTTATGGCTATATGCTCAAAAACCGTATCGCTCACCCCACGCTTTATCTGCTCAAAACCGTGCTCACTTTCTGTTCGCCACTCTCTCGCCCTTTGGCCTGCTTGCTGACACTGTTGTGTCTTAGTGTGGTCCTGTCCAGCTACACCTACATGAAATCCATCATTCCAGATATTCAATTCTATCAATACGATGCGCTGTTTTATCAGTGGGACAAAGTGCTCCATGCGGGTATGTCGCCTTGGAAAATCACCCACACCATCTTTGCCCATCCATTGGCCACGATGGTGATTAACTTCTTTTACAATCTGTGGTTTTTCGTCATTTGGGGCATGTTGGTGTTTTTCACTTTATACCGACACACCCCCGCCCTCCGGCTACGTTTTTTTCTCTCCTTCATCACGTGTTGGATACTGCTGGGCTGCGTGTTTGCCACGCTGTTGTCCTCGGCGGGCCCTTGCTTCACCGAATTGCTAAATGCCTCACACGATGAATACGCCCCGTTGATGCAGCGCCTTCAGGATCAAAATGACTGGTTACAGCAAAACCATTTCCCCTCGATTTGGGCTTTGAACATTCAGGACGTACTCTGGCATCAGTTCGAAACGCGCGATCAAGGCATTGGCTCGGGAATATCAGCAATGCCCAGCATGCACGTCTCAATGGCGGTTCTACTTGCACTTGCAGTTTCTACATTGCATCGTCAATGGGGAATATTGGCATGGTGCTACGCACTCATGATCCAAATTGGTTCAGTTCATCTCGCGTGGCATTACGCCATCGATGGCTATGTAAGCGCTCTGGTGACCGTCATCATTTGGTTTGTATTTAAAGTCATCACGATTGATAAGCAACATTCCTAACTTAGTTGATCATTAATCTCATCCATGCATTTTAATACATGCATGGACGTGACATTGTTCTAATTATTCAAAAACGAAAAAACCACAGATCAACTATAATGTAAGAAAACATTGTTTGTAGGGCTGGGTATGGATACAATTCTAACAATAAATAAATACGTAAACTCTGAATTAATACATTTTAAAACACTGATAAAACAGGATAAATATATACATTACATAGCATTGTTATTGATTCTATTCATTTATACCTTAGAGTTATCCAACAATATATCACCATTAAAATACTCAAGTTTAATATATACATCTTCTTTATTTAAAATATCATATTTAACATTCATAAGCTGGTGCGTATACTTTTATTTTCTTATGTTAGCAACTAAAAACCCTCACCCTATAATAGCATGGTTAAATGTCATAAAAAATGCTTTTAAAACCCCATCAAAAACGTTAGCATTAATTTTTTTCATTATTTCCATTAGCCTCATATTTTCTACGTACACATATTTAAAAACAATTATTCCAGATGTAAATTATTTCTATAGTGACAATACATTAAGTTATATTGATAGTTACATTCATTTTGGTTCACCCCCTTGGAAAATAACTCACGGACTATTTAAATATGCTATATTCACTTTAATTTTTGATTTGAACTATAAGTTTTGGTTTATTGTAACGTGGGCGTCATTACTTTACTTTATTGTCCATAGAGAAAATAATACATTAAGAAACCAATTTATATTAACATTTATATTTTGTTGGTTGATAATCGGCACATTCATGGCGACATTATTTTCATCTTCTGGCCCATGCTTTGTTCATCTCATTAATCAAAGTTCAGACTACTTGCCATTGCTAGATAAATTAAATACCCAAAATAGAGAACTAATATCACTTGGCTTGCCAATGCTAAGTTCACTTGAGATCCAGAATAATCTTTGGTTAATGTATGAAAATCGGCAACAAGGCATTGGTTCGGGAATATCAGCAATGCCCAGCATGCACGTCTCAATGGCGGTTCTACTCGCACTTGCAGTTTCTACATTGCATCGTCAATGGGGAATATTGGCATGGTGCTACGCACTCATGATCCAAATTGGTTCAGTTCATCTCGCGTGGCATTACGCCATCGATGGCTATGTAAGCGCTCTGGTGACCGTCATCATTTGGCAAACCATGGGTTGGTTGATGAAGAGAACAACGCCCTCATCGTAATGTCACAAACCTGCTGTATTTTCTTACAACTTTTTCGTTGAGCTCGATGCTATCTCTCCCTACATTGCGGGCGAAAGACGGGCGACAAACAAGCAGGATGAGATGGTCAACATATTCAGAATCTTCTTTACGTTGGGGTGGGTCTGCTTTGGCGGACCGGCAGCGCACATCGGGTATTTCAGACAAACATTCGTGCACAAGCATCGCTGGTTGAGTGATGAAGAATACGCACAAATTGTCGCGCTGAGCCAGTTTCTACCCGGCCCGGGGTCAAGCCAAGTCGGCTTTGCGATTGGCTACCGACAAGGCGGCCTAAGCGGTGCCTGCGCTGCTTTTCTCGGTTTTACATTGCCATCAGTACTGCTGATGTTGCTTGTGGCGATAGTCAGCAGCCAACTGCTCGAACAACCACTATTTTTGCACATCGTACATGGCCTGAAGTTACTGGCTGTGCTGGTCGTGGCCGATGCGGCTTGGGGCATGTATCACAACTTTTGCCGTCAAAAGCTGACGGTGATGATCTGCTTTCTGACCGCCATTGCGTTGCTCTGCCTGCCCACCCTGTCGACACAAATGCTGGTGCTGCTGGTCGCCGCTCTCGTGGGTGCCGTGCGCTTGAAAGCGGCACCACCCGCAGCGAACTCAGACACGATAAAATGCAACGGGGCTTTCTTCGCTTGGCAGCCGCTGAGTCTCTTTGTCGCCCTCTTGGTTGGCTTGCCACTGCTGGCCGCTTATGCTCCGCTATTGAGTCTATTCAATCATTTTTATCAAGCGGGCAGTTTGGTGTTTGGTGGTGGCCATGTCGTGCTGCCGTTATTGCAAAACTCACTCGGCGCCCAACTCACGACCGATACCTTTCTGACGGGATACGCCGCAGCGCAAGCTGTGCCTGGCCCCATGTTTACACTCGCGACCTACCTCGGTTACGCACTCGCTCCTGATTTCCCGGTCAGTGCTGCACTGCTCGCCACGCTGGCAATTTTCCTACCGGGATTCTTGTTGTTACTGGCGGTCTTGAAGCAGTGGCGCGCGCTCGCAGCAATACCAGCGGTTCATGGTGCGCTAGCGGGCGTGAATGCGTCGCTGGTCGGGCTGCTCGTGGCAGCGCTATACCAACCGGTGTTTGTGAGCGCGGTCAGTCAGCCCTTAGACATCGCTTGTCTCTTGTTAGGGTTCGTGCTGCTCAAAATACTGCGTCTGCCCATTTTACTGATGGTGGTTTATTTCGCCGCAGCGGGTGTGTGCTTGGGGTTCATCTAGATCAAGATTTGGTTGGATTTGTTGGCGATCCGTTGGTGGTTTCTCTTGGCAATGACCTAAACTTAAGTTCGGGGTAAGCACCGTGAGCAAGGAGGCGCCGACATGAATACCCACAGCAAATCAGGTGAACATAGTTTCTTTCCCACTGCGGGCACATTGAATAATCAGTTGGCCGATATTCATCATCGATTGTTGGTGACCGAACCCAACATCGACCGCATCTCCTTTGCGCTCTATGATCATGAACATGATTTGCTCAAAACATACGCCGACAGTACGTTTCATGGCTTTGAACTGATGCATTACGAGTTTCCGCTCAGCGAATTACCCGCGCTCAAACTCTGCGCTCAATCCGGTGAGTGCCGCTATGTGAACGATATTCCCTTAGAGCTGAAACCCACTTACCCGCACACAAAATGGTTAATTGAGCAAGGTTTTCGCTCATCGTTAGCCATCCCGGTTTATCACGAGAAAGCCTTCATTGGATTTTTATTTCTCAACTCCTGCCAACGGGAATTCTTCAATGAAATCAAAACATCCAGCTTAAAACCTTACATTGAAATTTTACGTTTTGTCGTTTCATCCGAATACGATCTGGTCCATACGCTGCTGGATTCGGCCAACCACCTTAACGCAAACTCTCCTGAGCATTTAAAAGAGTCACGTGAGCATCGTGAACGCATCAGCCGATTTGCAAAAGTGATTGCCGTGGAAGTGGCACCGATCTATCAGCTCGACGATGAAACCATCGAGAACATCAGCCAATTTTCACGCTGTCACGACATCGGCAAGCTGTCCGTGCCAACGAGCGTGCTGACCAAGCCCAGTCATTTGGAAGAGGACGAACGAGCACAGCTCAACGGCCATGTGGAAAAGGGCGTCGAGATCATCAATCACATCATTGACGACATGGGGGCGCCCAACCATCCGTGCGTGTCGGTCTTAAAAGAAATCGTGGCCTACCATCACGAATTTCTCGATGGCAGTGGCTATCCGTATGGCTTGACGCAAGATGACATCCCAGTGTCCGCTCGCATCATTTCGGTTGCCAACGTGTTTGATGCGCTAACTAGCCATCGCCCTTATAAACAAGCGTGGTCAGTGCCATTTGCGTTACTGGAATTGGAGAAAATGGTGTTGTCTGGCAAGCTGGATAAACACTGCGTCAATGCGCTGCGTTACCACCAAGAATTTCTGAAGAAAGTGATTGAAGCCTATCCTGAGCCAGACCCCAAAGATAGGCTAGATACACATCACTGACCTCGCCTCTCGGCCATGCCATCACTGCGTTGTGACTGTCGTTACTGCAGCAGCGCCTGAATTTGCAGCAGAGCCTGAATTGGCGTCTGAGGTGTTGGCGCGAACTTCCAACAACGCACGCTCCAAGTTTTCATTTGCCACTTTGTAGTAAGAGGGTTTCTTGTCAATCGCTTGTTGCAAGTACGGAATCGCTTTCTCCGGTTTGCCCTGCAACATCAAGAAATAGCCCACGTTGTTTAACGCTTCGGGCGCATCCATAAAGCGCATGAACACGTTCAATGCCCGCTGCTCTTCGCCAGTGGCGAGGTAAATCAAGGCGAGATTGTTCTGCGCCCGTTCATTGGTTTTGTCTTGCTCTAACGCAGCCACAGTGTAGCGCTTAGCGTTGTCGTACTCGCCACTCATGTAATAAGAGTACCCCATGTTCATCAGGGCCTTGCTCGACTTCGGTTCAATTTTCAAAGCGTGTTGATAAAACGCTTTGGCAACGTGATGTTTGGCTTTCACATCATACAAAATCCCCAAGCCCATATATGCCAGCGCGGGCGACTGATTGTCACTGCTGAGCTGTTCAATCGCGGTGATCGAGACACTGTTGAGCGCAAGTTTCTCACGGCTGGCCAAACGCAGTTGGTCTGCATTAATCGCACGAATAAAGTAACTTTCCCCCTGCTCAACATCCCCTTGTTTGGTGTAGTTGGAACCCAGTTGTTGCAACACTTTGATGTTGTTCGGGTTGGCATCTAAAGCCAGAAGATACGCCTTTTCCGACAGTTCCAGATTGCCCCGCGATTGATGAATACGCCCAATGGTGTACAAGGTTTTGTCGCGATATTGCGCATCAGGAAAATCCAACGAACGAATGTACTCATATAGCGCCAAGTCAGTGTTGTTACCTTTTAATGCGTAATCACCGCGTTTAATCGCCTCCACTTCAGTCAACGGCGCAGCGTCAGAGTTAAACGTTTCAACCGGACGACCATCATAAAGTTCATTTTCAAAAGGTTTGGGTTGATCGGTTTGACTGGCACAACCGCCCAGCGTGATCAGCATCAGCAACGTCGCGTAACGTCTTCTCATAAATACCTCATCGTCCGAAATGCGCCGTCAAAGACAGCATGGAAGGACCAACTGCTACGATAAAAAAGCAGGGCCAAACAAACAGAAGCAGCGGAAAAATCATTTTGGTCGGAATTTTAGCGGCAATTTCTTCAACTTCCTGATTCCGTTTATCACGAAAATCTTCCGTGTAATCACGCAAGGTTTGCGAAATACTGCCACCGATACGCGAGGCATGCGCCAGCATACTCACCAAGCCGCTGATTTCAGTAAGGCCAGTACGCTCGACCAACTGCGCCATCGCTTCAGACATCTCAACACCCGCTTTTATCTTTGCGCACACGGTATCCAACTCATCCGCCAGATCCGGATGGGAGATCATCAACTCGTCAGCAACACGGCGCAGTGCGGCATTAAACCCCAACCCCGATTCCGTACACACCACCAGCAAATCCAACGCATCCGGAATACCACCTTTGATTCTCGATTTGCGTTTTTTAACCATTCGATCCAAGAGGAAATTGGGTAGAAACAGCCCCATAGCCACACTAAAAATCACGATTAATTTGAGATTTTTCATGTCTGGATAGAGAAAATACATCAGCGCACTGATGGACACTCCGGCGAGTGTTGACAGTACCTTCAGTGCATAAAACGTCGTCAGAGCACTGGCTTCATGGTAGCCCGCGTGCATCAATTGATGACGTACGCTCTCTCGCTCTTTGATGTTTTTGGGCGACATAATCGGCGCAATGGATTCCAAGGTGTTATGAATTTTGTCGCGTTTTTTAGCCAAAGTACTGGGCGTTTTCACCGCGCCCGCTTTGCGAATTTCTTCGAGTTGACGTTGAATCGGCGCTTTGGTCCCTACCACAATCAGCGCCACCGACATAATTAACAACACCGTAGCGATCAAAATTAACCCCAGAAACACGGTCTGTTCAGTCAGTTGAAATGAGGATAATGCAGTCAGTAAATCGTCCATATTACACCTCGAAATTGATAATTTTTCTCATCCATAAAGAGCCCAGAAATAGGCTGACAACGCCATAGCTGATCAACCCCATACCTCTCGGATCTTCATACAACGGCGCGACGTAATCGGGTCGCATAAAAGACATCACCACAAACAAAACGAAGGGTGACAACACCAAAATCCAAGCAGACATACGGCTTTCGGCAGAAATGGTTTTGATTTTTCGAGCCAACTTAAACCGAGCCCGCAACACCTTCGAGACTTTGTCTAGGTTCTCAGACAAATTACCGCCCGTCTCTTTTTGCAGTAACACGGCACTGGAAAATGCCAGCATTGATACCGTGGGCGTTCTGTCCGCCATCTGCATAATCGCGAGGCGCAAGTCATAGCCGTAATTCAGCAAGTTAAAGGTATTTTTGAATTCAACCCCAATGGGCGCGGGCATTTCATTCCCGACCTCATTGAATGATTGTGTGAGCGGCTGACCTGCTTGTAGCATGCGACGAATGATATCCAACGCATCCGGCAGTTGTTCTTCAAACTTTGATAAGCGGTCAGATATTTTTTTCTGTAACGTCATGTGTAGGCATACCCACACAAAGGCGACAGAAGCGAGGCACAAGTACCAGACTTGCCCGAGAATGAGTAAAAGTAGCCCCAGCCCCAAACTCAAAACCGTTGTGACGCCAAGCGTCTGCGAGAGCGACCAATCAAACCCGGACAACTCAATGCTTTTTTTCAGCGAAGCGAACGCCTTCACTTGCACCAAACGACGATCCAATGGCGTCAGGCTTTTCAGATAGTGCTCTTGCAACAATGAGCGACTTTCTTCATCCAGATTAGATTGTGTTTCTTTGAGCCGATTCGCCAGCTCTTTGTGTTTCGCCTTACTCCCAGCCGCCGGGAGAATCAACGCCTGTGAAATAAACACCACCGCAAAAAACAGCAGCACAAAAAACATCGTGATATCTTGCATAGAGACCTCCTACTGGTACGTCTCATTGAAAATTTCATACGGCAAATGGAAGCCTCGTTTTGACAACGAATCATGGCACTGAGGAATCACCCCGGTTGCCGTGTAGTGCCCCACCACATTGCCTTCATCATCCATCCCTTGACGTTGGAACTTAAAAATTTCCGACATGGTGATGATGTCTCCTTCCATGCCATTAATTTCTGAAACGCTCACCATACGACGCTTCCCGTCTTCCTGACGCTCCATTTGCACCACCAAATGAATCGCAGAAGCGATTTGAGCACGCAGGTTCTTGGTCGAGATATTCCAGCCTGCCATCGCAAACATATTCTCTACCCGGCTCAATGCATCACGCGGTGTATTGGCGTGAATGGTCGCCAACGAACCATCATGACCAGTATTCATAGCGGCAAGCATATCCACCGCTTCACTACCACGGACCTCCCCCAGCACAATGCGATCCGGTCGCATACGCAATGAGTTTTTGACCAAATCACGCTGCGTGATTTCCCCTTTGCCTTCCAAATTCGCCGGACGGGTTTCCAAACGCACCACATGAGGTTGTTGCAGTTGCAGCTCCGCTGAGTCTTCAATGGTGATGATGCGATCTTCTTTGGGAATGAAACCGGAAAAAATGTTGAGCGTGGTGGTTTTACCAGAGCCGGTACCGCCCGAGATCAGGATGTTCAGTTCACCTTTCACTGCCGCTTCGACAAATTTAGCCATTTGCTCAGACAGGGAATTAAAAGACAGCAGGTTATCCATGGTCAGCTTGTCGACCGCAAAACGACGAATGGAAACGGATGGGCCATCCAATGCGAGGGGGGGAATAATGGCATTCACACGTGAGCCATCTGCGAGTCGCGCGTCCACCATCGGTGAAGCTTCATCGATACGACGCCCAACTTGGCTCACGATACGGTCGATGATATTGCGCAGATGGCGATCATCCAAAAAGGTGTAGGGGGTTCGTTCCAGTTTACCGCGGCGTTCAACGAACACACTTTTAGGGCCATTGACCAAGATGTCCGAGACGGTGGAATCATGCAGCAAAGGTTCTAAGGGGCCGAGGCCAAACACTTCATCCTCGATCTGTTTGATCACACGCTTGCGGCCTTCTGCACTCAGCGCATGCGTTTGATCATCAGCCATCAACTGCACAATCGCATCATGCAGATCTTTCTTGGCGCGATCTTTTTCCAAGCTTGAAAGCAGTGCCAAATCTAACGTTTCCAACAAGCGCTGATGATAATAGTGCTTCACAGCCAGCTCTTGCTCTAGCTGCTTACGCGCATCATCGATTTCGCGGTTTTTAGCATCCGATTCGCGAAGTTTTCTCTCCAAAGGACTTTCATCCTGCTTGGGGCTAGATGCTGAAAGCGTTGATTTGGGTTCTACATGAAGTAAATCCTCAACTTTGAGCACCTGGTCTTGAAACTCGGTATTGATGTTTTTTCTTTTGAAGAACATGCAACCCTCCTAATCCGTCAGGAAAATAAACGCTTAATCCAACCTTTTTTCTCTTTGACTTCAGGCGCTAACGTTTGAGATAACTCAATCACTGATTTAGTAATCGAGCTGTTTTTCTTCGATTCAACCACGGGTTTGCCTAAGTTGGCACTTTCAATCGCCGCCTTAAAATCATTTGGAATCATATGTACATTGACCCCCGTGATCGTCTGTTCAATATCCTTCATCTTAATTTGCTGACGCTTTTCATAGCGATTCACAATCAGTTCGATCTGTTCTTTGGCAATCCCATACTCCAGCATCAATGACTTGGCGATGCGCGAGGTATTTTTGATCCCCACTAAGTTTTGTTGCGTCACCAAAAACACTTTGGATGAATGAGACAACACCGGGGCAAACATGCGATCAACCCCCATCGACAGATCCACAAAAACATAGGGATAGTATTCCATCAACGTCGGCAGCAACTTGCCCAGTTGCATTGCTTTGTCAAAATTCTCGTTGTGATTTTCATGCTTAAAGCTTAGTACATGTAAGCCCGATGGATGCTTGGAAACCAAACTATGCAGCGAAATTTCGTCCAAATCAGCCACGTTCGCAATAGCATCATTGATGCTGTAAGTCGGGTTTAAATTGAGGTAATCCATGATCACCCCAAAGTGAATGTCTAAATCCAGTAACAACACTTTATTTTTGTGCTGCAATGCCACTTCAACGGCAGTATTCAACGCGATCGTCGTCGCGCCAGAGCCGCCTTTGGTATTAATAAAGACGAAAAGCTGCCCTAATTTTCTTGCTGCAATTTTCTCTTCGGCCGTGTTTTTTAGTAACGGGACCAGTTCCTCTAATGTGGCTTGATCCGACACAAAATCAGCCGCGCCAATACGCAGGGCAATTTTGAGCGCGCCATTATCACTCTCATCACCAAACACAATCAGAGAGGTATTGACCTCTTCTTCATCCACTTCTGGACTTTCGTAATTTTGTAGTTCAATGACTTTCTGCGCCCAATTGGGGCCGGTTTCGACAAAAATTAAATCTGGTGGCGAAAAATGCTTAAAGCTGTCAGACATCACACCATGCAGCGAAATGACTTCAAAACTGATGCTATGGCATTTCGATAACTCGCTCATCATATGGAGCTTGAACCGGTCGCTAGAATACAGAACCCATACCGATAAACTGGTTTTGAGCCTCAAATTACTGCTGTCACCTCGTGATAACTTCACGGCCTCTCCCATAGCAATCCCTCTTAGCAATCGGTCTTATCATCAGGATCTGAAGAACCAGGGCGCAGAACGCCCAAAGACTCTGAAGGTAAAGTGGTTTCAAAATCAGGAACGGAAACCACGCCACTTGAACCTAAAAAACTCAGCAACCCTGAAAACTGGTAGCTATAACCGGTAACGCGAGCCCTCACGTAATAAATGTCCGCTTGATAACTGGTTGGCGGGTCCGTGACTTTACTGCCATCCGCGCCCAAATACTCAATCACCAAATTGGCCGAAGTAAATCCATCCGGCGCCCCATCGTTCAATGCCAACGATGGTATATCCGGATCGGATACCACACACACGGTGGCAAAACGAGCCGCTTTTCGCGTGATGTTGTTGATGGTCTGAATTGAATAGGCGTACATCCCGATTTCCATAATCGCAAACAGAATCATCAACAGGACCGATGCCAAAAAGGTGAATTCGATCAGGGTCATGCCCCGCTGCATACGACGAAATGATTTCATAGCGTCGTCCTCATCACCGCTGACGAACTCAGTACGATATTGGCCAGCAAGGCATCCGGTAAAATATTCAACAATGGTACGTAGTCATAACTGGCTGACACCACCACAAACTTATCCGCATGAATCACCGTGACATCGTCCACAGTCAAGGTCGTGAGCAATGGCGTTCCGGTCCCTGCTTTGTTGCCATACACCACCATATTTTTGATATCCGCCACCTGCGCAATCGAGTCGGAATTGGATGTACCATAAATATCAGTGACCGCATATCGGCAGCCATTCTGGACGGTTTTGCTGAGCGTGTTATACCGTACGAAGGCATTACCAAATTCAACAATCCCCCCCAATAACACCAGCAACAACGGCACGGTAATAATGAACTCCACCGCGGCTAAACCAGCTTGCTTTTTCATGAGGCGTTTCATCATTACGACTCCTCACTATTGGGGTCCTTGTATAGGACAATTCGATGAGGACCATTGGACGTACTGGTGCCATTGTTACGAGTATTTTTCACGGTGCAATCTTCGATAAACTCGCCAAAAATTGAAGTATGTCCACCGTTAGAATTGGGCGCCTTTTGCAGCAAAAAGAAACACCCGATCGCGGATACGGCAAAGTTGTTTGTCCCACCACTTGCACCCGAACAGTCCACAACCGGAATCGCCAGAATCCGTCGCTCGGCATCACCATTGCTTTTGCAATTCGTCGCATCACCAGGGCACACATTGTCATTCAAATCGTCTTTGTAATCTTGATACCCCCATGCAGGGGTCGAGCCGACATCTGCATCCGTCAATGTCGGTGTCGTTTGTTTAACATACAAATCAGGAGGGTAATCTGTGGCACTCAGGCCACCACCTGAATAGTCGCCAAACCGAGTATTCAGCCCTTGCCCGACCGGCCCGACGGTATTACCCGGTTTGGTGGTAACCGTTTCCCCGGCGTCCAAATCAACACAGCCGGCATAACCACCGGCCAATGCTTCACGCACCGTGCTCGCACCAGAGCCAAAATCAAGTAATTGAAAATTACCAGACCCCATCGCCGGATCGTTTTGGTCAGCAATTTTGAGGGCATACACGACGCCTGCGTCATAACCATTCGTTCCAGCATCATCGCCTTCACACACCGCCATTGGCACAATATTACACGCATTCCCGCCCGGGCTAGGCCCTGCGACAGCGCTGGCTGTTAAGCGTTTAGTCACCCCCATGACTCGAGCGAAAAAAAAGCTTTCTAAATCCAATTGATTGATCACCACGCGAACATAGCGATCACCGTCAGGCGAACTCGAATAACCTGAATCAGGAAAAACCGTCGGATCGTTGGAAAACTGCACCTCAACGTTCACCACATTCGAGACATCCAGAGTCAACTCAGCGTTACCTGCGGCGGTCGACATTTTGGTTAATGTCGACCGCGCAATCGTGTCGGCTTGCGCCTCTGTCCCATCTTTATCCAATACAATTGCCGCTGCCAGAGCCGCTGCATCCACGCTATTTTGCAACTTGGTCCGATTCATCATTGCGTGGTTGATATCAATGGCAAAGGCGGCAACTGCGATGAGCACCAACATTGCTATGGTAACAATCACAACAACCAGACCTCGCTGCTTACGAATTCCACGAAGTGGGCGTTGTGTATTCATAACGACCTCGACTATTTAAAGCCCTCAAGAATCTGACTGGTTGAGCCCCCTTTGAGCTCTTCCCCTTTCTTACCAGTATAGGTGTTGTAAACACCTTCCATACGTTCCCCAGTACCATCAGGCAAAACCTCTAGGTTTTCTTTCGTGGCATTGGGGTTATAAGTTTGTAACTGTTTCACCTGCGCGACATGGGTCCCTAATCGAGGATCGTTGGCACATCCACTCAGCAGCATCAACGGTAGCAACAAACTCAAAACAACATATTTCATAAGATGCTCCTTACAGATCATGACCAAAAGAACCTTCCGAACCACCCTTACCCGTCGTCGCCATTTCGTCGTAGCTATCTGACGCTTTGGTGCGTTTCACATCACGAGGCCCTGCGATATAAGCCCCTTGTCCCAACAGGTAGTATTTCAGATCGGTCGGCTCGACAAACGCATCCGTCGGCAACACCACTTTGCTACGATCAATCGGTTTTGCCAGACGCGGGGTGACCAAAATCACCAGCTCGGTTTCACCCGAAACATATTCTTGGCTATTGAACAGTTGTCCGAGAACCGGAATATCCCCAATGCCCGGAAACTTGCTCACCGAGTCGCGCACATTCTCACTCAATAGCCCGGCAATCCCGATGGTCTGTCCATCAGCAAGTTCCAAGGTGGACGCCGCACTTCGACGCGTGATCGGTGGAATGTAGTACGCCGCATTGGTGCCCGATGGCGAAACCGTTAAGGTGGTTGAACTGGCGATTTCACTCACATCCACAGCCAGATTCAGGTTGATTTTTTTGTCACTCAACACGGTCGGAATGAATTTCAACCCAACCCCGTACTCTTTATATTCGATGGTGATGCCGTCTCGATTAGGGACAGGAATAGGAAATTCCCCACCTGCTAAGAACTCAGCTTTAGCCCCACTTAATGCAGTGAGGTTAGGCTCGGCCAAGACTTTGGCCACCCCGTTCTCTTTGGCAACATCTAACGCCAACGTAAATAGAGTATCGCCATCAATAAAGGTTGATAACAACCCGGTGCTGTCGATGCCGGGGGCATTAAATACCGGCCCCGCAACTCCCGTGATGTCATCAATGTAGCCCCCCGCAGATGTTGCACCCCACGAGAACTTGCCGTTCCCTTCGAAGAAATGGAAATTGGAGTCAAAACGGCGAACTAAGCTGCGTTGTACTTCCGCAACCGTGACTTCAATCATCACTTGCTGCGCACCACCAATCGACATCAAATTCACCACGCCTGTTTTTTCCGCCTCTTTATTTCTTGAATCCGTCGCCTTATCCGCGGTATCGCCTGACGCGTAGGTTTCCGCGAGTCGTAATGCCAAATTCATTTTTTCTTGTGAACTGACCTGCCCGCTCAAAATCAAACGATTTTGCGCGCTGTGTACAGAGATCGTTTCGTTGGGTAAAAATTCATACAGTTTGGCTTTCAGGCTATTCACGTCGTGCGTGACCTCAATGTTGATCGACTCCAGCAATTGGCCTCGTCTATCCCAAGCCATTAAGTTGGTCGACCCTAATCGCTTCCCGATCAAAAACAGTTCATCAGCTTTGAGCATCACAATATCCAGAACCTCTGGATCCCCAAGCGAAACTCGGCTCGCAGCCCCTTGAAGTTTCACGTAAGTTGATTTGTGATGAGGAACGGTCACCACTTTACCGCTCTGATTCGCGGCATAGACCCATTGACTGCACGTCAGGAAAAGGATCAGTGTTGTCATTATCGTTTTCATCTTTCACCTCACTCTTTTACACGAACATTCGATGAGTTCGTTCCTTTGATGATGGTGACACTAGGCGGCGGCACATAACGACGCACCACTTTTTCCTCAACCGCATGCGGATTACGCAACACCAGCTGAATGTCTCCCTTACTTTTGGCACTCAATAGTTTTTCTGCCTCTTTGGGAGAGACTTCCAGCGTCACGGCTCGAACAATAATCGGCTTGTTTTCTTGAGTCTTTGCGGTTTGGTCAACGGCTAACACACGAATGTCTTTCAAAATGGTGGTCGTGTTCGCAGACGTTTTGCTGTACTGAATCGTGTTCAACACATCGACTTTATTCCCCGGCAGCAAGAAGCCCGCGACACCAATCACATCATTCACGCGAATGGTGACCGCTCGTTTATCTTCAGGAATCAACGCGGCGAGCGTGGCCCCTTCACCGGGAATACTAAGACGTTGCGCGACGATAATTTCATTGGGGTAGATATCGGATTCGGCGATCTTTCCTATCACTTCCGTGGGCTCAGAAAATTGATTTTCGGTCATCCATGATTTTTCCAGCAGACGGGTGGTTAAGTACTGCTCTTCAATGACCGTACTGGCTGGAATATCACGGGATGCCACCACGACAGGCACCCGCTCAACCACTTCCACTTCGGTCTGCGGTTGTACTTGCCGATCCATCCATTGTTTGGCAAAAAACACCGCGCCAAGCCCAAACAGTACAGACAGCAGAAATAACAAAATCACTTGATTACGACTCATCGAGCACCTCCTCCTTTGCCATCCGCAGTGAAGTAAACTTCCCAAGCTCGCTCCATAATGACCGGAGTGATGAGGGGATCACTTTCTTCAAATGCGATGATGTCTCGACTGATTCCGATTAAGTCTTTCGGTAAACAGGGATAAAAGCCCACTGCGTGTTGTCTGTGCAAACTGTACAGAACCTCAAAAGACGAAGCATGAACCTGTAAATTTCGATTAGAAGCCATTTCTTCCCACAATGCGTGGTATTCAGATTGCTCCAGAGGATGAAACTGAACTTTGTAACCTAGTCGACGCAAGAATGCTGGGTCACTGATTTTTTCCGGATCCAAGTTGGTCGAAAACGCCAGTGTTAATATAAAAGGAATGGTGATTTGTTGACCGTTGGGCAATGACAGATAGTCATAGAAGTATTCCATCGGAACGATCCAACGGTTAAGTAAAGTAGCCACTGGCATGGGCTGTCGCCCTAAATCATCGATAATGAAAATGCCGTTATTGGCCATCATTTGTAGTGGCGCCATCCAAACACGGTTATGCTCCGTGTGGTTCACTTCCAACATATCCATGGTGAGCTCCCCACCCACTTGAATACTTGGTCGTTCACACAACACCCAGCGGCGGTCATATTGATCTTTGTACGACAGCGATTGATTCTGGTTATTGGCATCCACCGCACGATGATGCTGCCGCGAGTACACCTTAATGATGTTCCCCATGGCATATACCGAATAAGGCACGAATACCGATGTATTGAGAGAATTGAGAATGCGGGTGGCAACGAAGGTTTTCCCGGTCCCAGCATCGCCATAAAGGAGCAGCGCTCGACCCGAGTTAATCGCCGGCCCAAGCACCGAGACCAACCGCTCCGAACCAAAAACATCTTTCAGCGCAAATTCGACATCAGGACGCGTAATGATTTTAGAGCGAACATCTTGCGCCTGAACCATGGCATTGTAGTCTTCAAGAGAAACAGGCGCCGGCCCGAGATAAGCATCTTTCGCAAATGCCACGTCGGCTTCCCGCATACCACTTTCCGATAGGCCGTATCTCACGTGCCCTGATGTAGGATTGAGGTAGGAGGAGAGTTCCGCTTGAAAGACCTCTACCAGTGATTTTTGCCTTAAAACAGCAATCAAATCCTCAATCATATGACTGTTGATCGCCATGTGCCGAGTCAACTGCAACACGTCCGATTTAGGATAAGCGGCCAGATGCTTTAACAGCAGGTTTTCTAACACGGCTTTCGGAACTTTGAGATCCTCAAATGATGTCGGAACCTTCGGCGCAGTTGCTTGAGGCGTCAGGGCGGATCGGTGAAGATCGTTGGATACCGCTGTTGCCATAATGACTCCTTGTCATGGTCGCGCTGTTTAAAAGTAGGCTTGTGCATATTGTGCTAAGGCAACACCGACAACAATGACCGGTGCCAGAGGCATCACGAGATCTGAGCCCTTGGGCCTTTTTAAACTTTCACGATTTAGCTTCGTGCGTAGCGGTCCAGACAGATGAACTTGACTCAAAATACCGCCGATGCTGACCACCTCTTTGTGTATCAACAAGTAATTCAACACGCCATACATTACACCGATAAAAATCGCGCTAATGCCGATGTAGAAAAACGTATCCGCAAGATGAACAAAACCGGTCAGAAATCCAACGACTGCCAACAGTTTCACGTCCCCAGGCGCCATCCATCCAGCCATGTGACACAACAAGGCAAGCACAAACACCATCAGCATAGCCCCAATCTGCCCCACAAACAGTCCAAATGCTTGGTCAATCAACACGGTTTGAATTGCGCCAGACAGCATCAACAAAGCGAGTAAATAATTGGGTATACGATGCTGACGCGCATCGTATACACCAACCACAAATAACATCGTCCAAATAATCAGGCTCATAAGTCGTTTTTCGCCGATGAAGACAATAAAGCTATGAGAAGATGTCGTTCAACTCAGATTGTAGGGTCGAGCCCCAACCGGAGAAGATCACGCCCAGTGCCGTAACCAGCAGGCCTGCGCCCACAACGTATTCAACAACAGACAAACCTTCTTCATCTTTCCAGAATGCTTTGCAGCGATTAATTAATTGATCCATATCGTGGTCTCCTTCCTGAATGGTTCTCTTAGAATCTAGATAGTTCTATCAATAGTAGTTAGGATTTTTTTGACCTCTTTTGGTACTTTTTTATTCACAAAACAACCAAAACATTGAAACAACTATCAACATAATGAATGAATGGACCGTAATGATTTGGCATGATCCGTTGCTTTCACTCGGTTTCATGAGTTGGCAATGGGGTGTTTTTGAGGATGTTTCAGATTTAAATCGCGAATCGAAGTATCAGGCCAAATTTTCCGACAACACACATTCTCATGGATGAAACATCGTTCAGTGATTTACATTCCAGACTTGATTGAGCATCACTGCGAAACCGCGCCAAAACGCGTGATTTGACCTCATACCTTTGGGGGGAAACTTGCACTTTTTGGTCGTGATTCTAGGCTTACTACAAAACCCGGCTTTCCAACGGGTTATTCATGAAAACAATGTGAGCACGACGATGACAGGGAAACACGAGGGGCACTGGCTGGGAAGCCCGGTAAACTTTTTACCTAGGCGAGTTCAGGACGTGTGTCGACATCATTTTGATTTAGTGGAGCATGGGAACGACGTGTCCATTCTCAGTGAACCGGATATTCACTATGCGCTCTTTTTCTATCAAAAGGATCGCGGACAAGAATTACTCCTCACCGCATTGAAAATGTGCGCCAATCTTCATAAGTATCTGATTATCATTCATGACGGTTCGTATAAAAATGCGATTGGTCGCCACGAAGCCATTTTTGGTTTGATGGATATTTCTCGCGATGATCCCTCAATCATTCTGGTCTCTTTGTGTGAGAAATTGGAGCTCAGTTTTGATCAGCAGGTGTTTGACCCCAAACTGCCCCACAGCCCAACATCACCCACAAGCATGAGCAAAGAAATGCTGGACATTCTTCGCTACATCGACCTCAACATTACCAAAGAAATTCGTGAGGAAGACATCGCCAATTATTGCCACTACTCCGTCTCTTACTTCTCGAAATTGTTCCACAAAGTCATCGGTGTCAGTTTCCGCGATTACATTTGCAACAAGCGAATTGCCATGGCGAAGCGTTTACTGGTAGATGAGAAAAACGCGAAAATCGCCTTCATCGCGTATCAATGCGGCTATCGGGATGTGTCCTATTTTTCGCGCATTTTTAAAAAGAAAACCGGCATTAGCCCAGGCGTATTCCGTCAGCTTCACGCGTCATAAATTCTGTAACTGGGTGTGAGTAATGCTTCCCCAGGGCAAAACGAACTGCTAGAGTTAACAATAAATTAACATAACAATAACGTACCTAATCTGGGCGGTTTTAATGATGAACTCACAGACCGAGAATCATCGTGAAACACTGCGCAGCAAAGGTATCACTGTTTTGCCAATAACATGGAGTTAGAGAATGATTCAGCCTAACGAGTTACGCAAACCGACCTGTGCTCTCCCCCCACCCAACGAGATGATTTTAAAATGGGCCAAGGAACGCCCTAATGAAGTCTATCTCAAGCAAGTCATTAATCGCCAATTTGTCGAGTTTACCTACGCCGAAGTGGCCGATCAGGCATTGCGTCTTGCCTCTGCGCTAAGCGATTTAGGCGCGCAGCCTGGCGATAAAATCGCGTTGGTCTCAAAAAACTGTGCCGAATGGTTCATCTGCGATCTGGCGATGATGCTGGGTGATTTTGTCAGTGTCCCGATTTTTCCAACCGCGGGTGCTGAGACCATCGAATACTGTGTGACGCACAGTGAAAGTAAGATCCTCATTGCTGGCAAACTCGACGATGCCAACCCTACGGCGCAGGTTCTGGCCGAGATGCCGGATCTCATCAGTATTGCTTTGCCCTACGATTCAGCGCCGCAGTGTCAGCATCACTATCATGATTTGATTGCGCACTACCCGCCGAGCGAAAAGCGTCCTCAACATGACGATGAAAAAGTGATGTCTTTGGTTTACACCTCTGGCACTTCGGGCCTCCCCAAAGGCGCAATGCTGACCTTTGGCGCGTTCAGTTGGTCAGTGCAGCAACTGATTCGTCATATCGGTATCCAAGAGGGGGACCGCCTGTTCTCGTATCTGCCTTTGGCACACATCACTGAACGAGTTTATATTTTTGGTTCATCGATCCAAGGCGGCGTGCCAACCGCGTTCCCCGAATCACTCGATACCTTTATCGAAGATGTGAAGATGCAGCGTCCGACGCTGTTTATTTCGGTGCCAAGGCTCTGGACGTTGTTCCAGCAACGTATTCAAGATAAATTGCCGCAGAAGAAGCTCGATATTCTGCTCAAAATCCCGTTGATCAACACGCTGATCAAACGTAAGTTGGCTGATGGGCTTGGATTGGATCAAGCGCGCGTGCTGGGGTGTGGTTCAGCCCCTGTCTCCCCAGCATTATTGCATTGGTATCACCGTTTAGGACTGAATATCACGGAAGCGTGGGGCATGACCGAATCTTTTGCATACAGTACCATCAACTACCCATTCCGCGCGGATAAAATCGGCACCGTCGGACAAGCCGGCCCCGGCATCAATCTGAAAATTGCCCCTGATGGTGAGATCATGGTGCTCGGCAAAGGGTTGTTTTCTGGTTACTACAAAAACGACATTGCGACGCAGGAGTCCTTCGATAAAGAAGGCTGGCTGCACACGGGCGATATCGGCTCACTTGACGCCGATGGGTATCTGACGATTCAAGGGCGTAAGAAAGACACTTTCAAAACCGCCAAAGGTAAATTCGTCTCTCCGGTTCCGATAGAGAACAAATTGTTTGAGTACAGCCGAGTGGAGATGATGTGCCTGATTGGTCTCGGCTTACCGGCTCCAATTCTGCTGGTGGTGCCGCATCATTTTACCAACTTTGATCGCGCCCGCTATGAACGTACGACCCATAAAGTGATCGCTAAGATCAACCAGGAGCTGGAGTCGCATGAACAGATCAAAGGCGTCTTGATGATCAAAACGCCATGGAGCATCGAAAACGGGATTTTGACCCCCACGCTGAAGATCAAACGCCACGTGCTGGAACAGAAATACCACGACGTCGGCCAAAACTGGCCCAAAGGGCAATTGGTGGTGTGGGAAGAGTAACCATTCCTTCATCATTGCTATCAACACCACAAGGGAGCTATTGCTCCCTTTTTGATGTCATGACTATAAGTAACGCTGATAGTCGTGTGAAGTGTTGCGTGACGACTCCAAACCCATGTCTTTTTGCAAATGGACACTCTCTGGCAATGAAGCAACTTTTCGACGAGATGGCCTGTTCAACCACACCGCCTTCATAAAGCTTGAGAAGCGGTTAATCCACGTCTTTTTCTGGGTGAGTTTGATCGCTCGTTCCATTGATTTACTCCTGTATCCTGCACTCTCTTATGCGTATTATGGATAGCACGACCTCGTGACACGAACGATCATTTCCACCACCGACTATAAGCAGAGATTATGGACAATCGACTGAAGCACTTAGCTGGTCTGCGTTATTTTGAAGCCGCCGCTCGCCTGCGCAGTTACAGCGCTGCCGCGGCGGAATTATTTATCTCTCAAGCGGCGGTCAGTCAAAAGATTCGGCAATTGGAAGATGCATTGGGCTGTCAGCTTTTTGTGCGCCAAGGGCGCGAAATGCACCTCACCAAACCGGGTGAAACGCTCTACCAACAAGTCAGTAGTGGCTTTGAAAAAATCATCACCGGACTCAATCAAATTCAGAGTGAACCCGTTGAAGGGGTGCTGTGTGTGCGAACACCACCGTCATTTGCGTCACGTTGGTTAATGCCCCGCCTATGGAAGTTCACCATGGAGCATCCTTATATTCCGATTCGTCTCATCACTGATTGCGACACCCCCAATATTCGCCACAGCGCGATTGATGTCGCGATCTGGCAAGGCAATGAAACGGTCACCGACAGCGAACTGGATCAAGAAATATTGTTCGAAGAGCCCGTCTATCCGTTTTGTTCTCCCGAGCTGGCTCAGTCAATGCAGTTCTCCCAACCCGAACAACTGCTGAACTGCTGGTTAATTCACTTCGACTCACAGAGTTTCCCCTGGTCGCACTGGTTTCAAGCTGCACACGTCGCCATGAAGAAAGAGGCGGTGCAGTGGATGGAAGTCAGCACCTTCGACATGGCATTGAATGCCGTCATTGCCGGGCACGGTGCCTGTTTAGCCACCGATAGCTTAGCGGGTGATTTTGTCGCCCGAGGCTTATTGGTGAAACCGTTTGCCATCGGGCTCACGCCCGGCGTGCGCTATAGCTTAATCAGCGATCCCGCCTCGTCCCGCGCAGCCCGCATTCATGCGTTTAGTGATTGGCTGCGACGAGAGCTGAAACAACAAGCACCGCTTTAACGCCAAAAATATTTATTGGCTTCAGCGTGTACCTGATCCTGTTCAAGGCCTAAGTCTTTGAGTAAGTGGGGTGGTAGCTCACGTAGCTGACGACGCGTCCGGTAGTTGTGGCGCCACTGCATGAGTTGGCTCAAGAATGCGTTAAGTGAATCACGTGGTATTTCATGGTGAGTGCTGGATGTTTCAGTGTGAGTTACGTTCATAAGTCCCCCTTGAACCCTGATTTGTTATGGCTAATAATCGTCATTAATCATTCAGGCGACAAACGATAGATTTTGCTATTGAGTTAAGGAAAACTAATGTGAGTGAACGTATCCCGCCTTTTCAAGGACTGTTCTATTTTTATACGGCTGCGGAAACGGGCAGTTTTAAACTGGCGGCCGAACGGTTATTTGTGACGCCAGCGGCGATCAGCCAACAGATCCGTTTACTGGAAGAGTGGTTGGGCGCTGAACTCTTCATTCGCCAGCACCGCAAGATCCTGCTGACCCATGAAGGCACCATTTTGTATCACCAAGCGCAAAAAGGCTTTGCTCACTTGCAGGAAGGGATTCGGCTGATCAACCAAGATCCGGCGCCGCATCAGCTATCCATTTCCACCCTACCCTCGTTTGCTCAACACTGGCTGGTGCCACGGATTGGTGATTTTCGCGCGCAACATCCGGAAATCTCGCTGCTGATCGAACCCACCAGCGATTTGGTCAATTTTCAAGATTCTAGTGTGGATGTTTGCATTCGCTACGGCAGTGGCGATTATAAGAACGTGCGTTCAGAATGGTTGATGGACGAAGTGCTCTATCCTGTTTGCCACCCGATTTATCAGCAGCAGCACAAGATTTATCAGCTCGATGATCTGGTGCGTGCCGACCTGATTGAGGATATCTGGCCCGACATGGATTGGGGCGTGTGGCTTCGTAACCTTGGCTATGACAGCAGTAAACCGACGCTGCAATACAACGGCTCGCAGTTTGTGCTCGAAGGTGCACTCGCCGTTCAAGGCGTTGCGTTGGTGAAGCACGCGACGGTCTGTCGCTACATCGAAGAAGGGAAGTTGGTGCAGATTGGCAATGTGGCGTTAAAGCCGCGTTTTCAGTTCTATTTATGTGCGCCAAATGGTTATTTCAAGCGTCCAAAGATTCAAGCGTTTCATCAATGGTTGCGTTCAGAAATTACTCAGTTTCAGCAGCGTTATCCCTACACTGGCGAAGTTCGTGACACACAGTTTGATCGCTAAGTGCTGAGGTACTGCTGGCAACGCAGTCACTGCACATCACACCGTCCGTCCTCTCAAATGGCGCCAAAAGAAAAAGCCCCGTCAGCTTTCGCTCACGGGGCTTTGTTGTTAAGTGCTTCGCTTAAGAATTACTTCTTAGCGTTACGCTCTTTAACTTCAGCAATTACTTTCTCAGCAACGTTTGCTGGACATGGTGCGTATTTTTCGAACTCCATAGAGAACTGACCACGACCTGAAGTCATAGTACGTAGCGTACCGATGTAGCCGAACATTTCTGATAGAGGAACGTCTGCTTTAATACGAACGCCAGTTGCACCAGCTTGTTGGTCTTTGATCATACCACGACGACGGTTCAAGTCACCGATAACGTCACCAACGTGATCTTCTGGAGTGAACACGTCAACTTTCATGATAGGTTCTAGAAGTTGCGCGCCCGCTTTTGGCATTGATTGACGGAATGCACCTTTCGCTGCGATTTCAAATGCGATTGCAGATGAGTCAACTGCGTGGAAGCCACCGTCGAACAGTTCAACTTCAACGTCAAGCGTTGGGAAGCCTGCAAGCACACCGTGCGCCATCATGCTCTCAAAACCTTTCTCAACTGCTGGCCAGAATTCCTTAGGAACGTTACCACCAACTACAGTTGATTTGAAAGTGAAGCCTGAGTTTGGCTCACCTGGTTTGATGCGGTAGTCGATCTTACCGAACTGACCTGAACCACCAGACTGTTTCTTGTGGGTGTAGCTGTCTTCGATTGCTTTTGTGATAGTTTCACGGTAAGCAACCTGAGGAGCACCGACTTCCAGTTCAACACCGTAAGTACGTTTCAGGATGTCCACTTTGATGTCTAGGTGAAGTTCGCCCATACCTTTCAGGATGGTTTCGCCTGAATCTTCGTCAGTTTCAACTTGGAATGATGGATCTTCTGCAACCATTTTACCGATCGCGATACCCATTTTCTCAGTTGAACCTTTGTCTTTAGGAGCAACAGCGATAGAGATTACTGGCTCAGGGAAGATCATTGGTTCTAGCGTACATTCGTGTTTTGGATCACACAGCGTGTGACCAGTTTGAACGTTTTTCATACCAACAACAGCAATGATGTCACCTGCTTGCGCTTCAGTGATCTCAGTACGGTCGTTCGCTTGCATCTCAACCATACGGCCGATACGTTCAGTTTTACCAGTCGCAGAGTTAAGGACAGTGTCGCCTTTCTTCATGCGGCCAGAGTAGATACGGATGAAAGTCAGAGCACCGAAACGGTCATCCATGATCTTGAATGCTAGCGCTTTCAGTGGCTGATCAGCATCAACGATTGCTTTTTCGCCAGTTGGTTCACCAGTTGCAGGATCAGTCAGATCTTGTGGTTCAACTTCTGTTGGGCTTGGTAGGTAATCTACAACTGCGTCAAGAACAAGTTGCATACCTTTGTTTTTGAACGCTGAACCACAGAATGTTGGGAAGAACGCTAGATCACGAGTACCTTTACGGATACATGCTTTGATTTGCTCAACAGTTGGTTCTTCACCTTCCATGTAAGCCATCATCAGCTCGTCGTCTTGCTCTACAGCAGATTCGATCAGAAGCTCACGGTACTCTTCTACTTGATCAACCATGTCTGCAGGAACGTCTTTAATTTCGTAGTTTTCTGGAAGACCTGAATCATCCCATACGTAAGCTTGACGGTTCAGTACGTCAACAACACCCACGAAATCGTCTTCACGACCGATTGGAAGCGTCATCACCAGTGGGTTCGCTGCCAGTACGTTCTTCACTTGTTCTACAACGCGGAAGAAGTCTGCACCCATACGGTCCAGTTTGTTAACGAAGATGATACGTGCAACTTCTGATTCGTTCGCGTAGCGCCAGTTAGTTTCTGACTGAGGTTCAACACCGCCAGAACCACAGAATACACCGATACCGCCATCAAGAACTTTCAGTGAACGGTATACTTCTACTGTAAAGTCAACGTGTCCAGGAGTATCGATAACGTTTAGTCGGTGTTTTTTCCACTCACAAGTTACCGCAGCTGATTGGATAGTAATACCGCGCTCTGCTTCCTGCTCCATGAAGTCTGTAGTCGATTCACCATCGTGAACCTCACCAGTTTTATGGATTTTACCAGTAAGCTTAAGAATACGCTCAGTGGTAGTGGTTTTACCCGCGTCAACGTGCGCGAAAATACCAATGTTTCTGTATTTCGATAAATCTGCCATTGTCTTACTCTGTTAATAAGGTATAAAGTGCGCGCAGAGTATATCACAATCCGTCAAGACTGATACCCCTGCGTACACTTGCTGAAAAAAAATAGTTTACGGCTGTCTACTGCTGATGAAATATAGGCGATCCGCCTTCAAGACGCGAGCCGATAAGCGAAATATTTACCGAGCGTTTACCATTCACTTCCTCACAGTTCATCAAAGGCCGTAATGGCTTCCGACAACTTTCGAACCCCATGAATTTGCATTCCAGGGATGCCACCTTTCGGCATATTCGCCATCGGGACGACGGCTTTTTTGAAGCCATGTTTGAACGCTTCGTTCAATCGTTCCTGACCGCTCGGGACCGGACGAATTTCGCCGGCCAACCCCACTTCGCCGAATACTACCACATCTTTTGGCAGTGGTTTGTCACGAAAACTAGACAAAAGCGCCATCAATAGGGCGAGGTCGGCACTGGTTTCGGTGACTTTCACACCACCAACCACATTGACGAACACATCTTGGTCCGCCATCTGCAACCCACCGTGTTTGTGCAACACGGCCAGCAGCAACGATAAACGGTTTTGTTCCAAACCGACCGCCACACGGCGAGGATTCGCCAACTGTGAGTAATCCACCAGCGCCTGAATTTCAACCAATAAAGGCCGTGTACCTTCCCACACCACCATCACGGAACTGCCAGACGTGGCCTCTTCTCCGCGCGACAAGAAAATCGCCGATGGATTGCTCACTTCACGCAGCCCTTGTCCGGTCATCGCAAAAACGCCCAATTCATTCACCGCACCAAAACGGTTTTTATGACTGCGCAGTGTGCGAAAACGACTGTCAGCCCCGCCATCGAGCAGCACCGAACAGTCGATGATGTGTTCGAGAACTTTAGGGCCCGCCAAGGTGCCGTCTTTCGTCACGTGACCGACGATAAACACCGCGACATTGTTTTGTTTGGCGTAACGCGTCAGGGCCGTGGCCGCTTCACGCACCTGCGCGACACTGCCCGGCGACGATTGCACATCGGCAACATGCATCACTTGAATCGAGTCAATGACCATAATGCGTGGTTGCTCTTTTTCCGCAATTTGGCAAATGCGATCGACGTTAGTTTCCGACAGCATTTGCAAATGCTCTTTCGGCAATCCAAGGCGAGAGGCACGCATCGCCACTTGCTGGAGCGACTCTTCCCCCGTGACGTACAGGGTTTTCATTTGTGACGAAAGCAGACACATGGTTTGCAGCAGCAAGGTTGATTTACCGGCGCCTGGGCTGCCCCCGATCAGGATCGCCGCCCCCGGCACCACGCCGCCGCCCAGCACACGGTCGAGTTCTTTAAAACCACTGCTAAAACGCGGCACTTCCTGCAAATCAATCTCAGACAGCGTTTGCACCACCGCTTCCGTTGCACTGCCAGCGTAACCGCTCAAGCGTTCATTGCGCGCCACCTGCGGCGATGCCGCCAAACGCACTTCAGAAATGGTGTTCCACGCACCGCAGGCATTACATTGCCCTTGCCAACGCGGAAAATCCGCACCACAGTCATTGCAGACATACGCCCGTTTTGCTTTAACCATGAATCCTCAAAAATCGTCTAAGTTGTGACTACACAGCTTTAATAAATTATTGAATCACTGCAACATACCGCTAAAGATTTTACGTCTAAAGCCGATGTATCATGAATGAGAACCACACTCTAACAGAAAAATATGCAGCAATCTGAAATTCTCTCTTTCGCTGAACAATTAATTCCGGTGTTTCACTCACCCGATTTCGAGCGCCTGCTGAACCAGCTCACCAGCAGCCATCCGCCATCAGTCAAACTGTTGGTGAAGATGGAGCTCAACCGCGTGATGGCGCCGTGTAGCAAGAGCATCGACCTACGCGGTCGCGTGCAAGGCGAGTGCCGAGAATACGATCTGGATGGCCGCAAACATTGGCTCGACGACGTCGCGTTTAACGCCTACCACAAAGGGCTAAAGAAGTACGGTAGCTACACCGAAGGCGTGTGGGAAATCCTATACAACACACGCAATAATTTCCGCGTGATGAAACAGCGCGGCACGCTCAATCAATCCAAACTCACCAGTGCCGATAGCCCGTTTGAAGTCGAACCGGTGAAATTAGGGTATGACCTCAAACGTCAGGAAAACCGCTTAAAAATAGCCTCTCAGGTGAAAATCCATCTGCGCCCAAATCAGCAAGTCGTGCATGGTTTGAGCGTTGACTTATCGGCCTCGGGCGCAAAATTCAAAGTGCCGTCCGCATTCGATTACAAACTCGGCGACGTGATTTCAGTGTTTTTTACTGAACTGGCACAGTCGTCTGAAATCGGTGGCCTCAGCGCCGCCATCGAATACCGGATTCTGGCGATTGACGACTCGTACGACAACGATGCCGTTAAGTTTCTACGCACTCTGAAACTGACAGATACCACCGTCATTGAACGCGTGATCGACGAATCGCTGCGCAATAACGCGCAAAAAGCCAAGCATGATAACCAAGACAAAATCATTCGTGCCCGCACGCGCGGTTTTGAACATAGCTACCTCAAACACACCGCCAATTTGCCGGTGTTCTTTAGCGGCAGCGAACTCAAATTGGTATTGATGACCGAAAACAACCAACCGATTTGGCAATATTGGCAAGACGAACGCAACCAACAAGCACTCGGTAGCCTGTTTAACAGCGCTCGTATGGAACAGCTGACCAAACCGGGCATGCGTGGCAGCAACAACGTGTTGTATTCGTTCAAACATGATCATCAAGGCAAAACCCTGTTCTTTTCGATGATGATGCCGGAAGCATCTCGCGAACAGCGCAAACTGTTCTGGCACATCGGCGCACGTAAAAACAGTTGGAAAGCATTTCGCCTGTCGGTGTTTGAACTCTCCGAGGAGGAGCGTTCCGAACTGGCCACCCACGCAAAGGAGTTGACCAATCACTCCAGCGAACTGACCCATTGTGGCATTTTGCAGGAAGTGAGTGACCTTAGCGCCGCCAAAGATTATCTGCTGGTCGACAAACCCACGATGGCCAGCAGTGAGCTCAACCCGTTTCGTCATCCGCGGAAAGTGGAAGGCGCGCCGCTCAACATCTACTTTGATGCCAAAACCCGCCGCAAAGAGCCGCGCTATAAATTCCGCACCCCCATGCAGCTGATGAATGACGCGCAGGCGGTGGCCGAAGGATTTACCGTCGACTTGTCCAAACGCGGACTGAGTTTGATACTGGCCTCGCCCGTCGACCTCAAAGCCGGAGACATGGTGACGGTCAATTTTCAGGAACTCAAACTGTACGACAAAAAGCTGCCGCTGGATGCCCTACCGTATCAAGTGGTGCGTGTCGGGCCGGAAGGCCGTCGTTTGCAACTGATGATTGAAGAAAACGCGCAGACGATGAAGAGCATCGCCTTTTTTAACAGCATCATCGAAAACAATCAGGACAAGTTGCTACGTAAAGAAGAGATCCTGCCCAGCCCGACGTTGCTGGAAGGTCTGCACAATATTTTGCTGGATAAGATTGTCAGCTCGCCGATTTTTGTCGAAAAAGTGGGGGCGAATTTACGCCCACGTGTGATTGGCGTGAACTACCCATTACCGCCCCATTTGGCTTTGCTGGCGAAGCTCGGACACGAGAATCGCATCTCGCTGGAGCCTATTTTCAAAGGCCACACCAATTCGTTACTGGCCACCCCGATGCGTCGCATCGATGGGGCTGAGCCACAATACAATGACGTGTACATTGCGGCGATGAAGTTTGGCTCTCGTATTCAATCCATTGAATCACGTTTGGTGAGCGATTTCGTCAACACCAAAGAGCGCATTCAGTTCATTCAGCGCGCGCAACACATGGGCGAAATTTATGTGCTACGGGTCAGTGGCGTGCCGGTGTTTGACCCCATCACCACGTTAATGCGCAGCGACCTCAACGAACTGGCGCAGATCAGCATGCCACACGCCAAAGCGTTGGAAAAAGAGCTGACCGCGATGTCGGGATTCGGCGAAATCATCGATATCACCGAAGAGGTGTTGATTCGCTTGGAATTGACCCAATAAAAAACGAGGCGAAACGCCTCGTTTTTTTCATTCAACGTTCTGCTTACGGCTGCGTTTTCCAACTCAATTTTTGCTGTTTCACCAACCCGGCTGACAAAATACACAACACGCCGCCCAAAGCAGAAAAACGCACTGCGGTTTGCGCCTTGGCTTCGACTTTCGGCTTGGCATGATATGCTACGCCCAAGCCAGCTGCCGACATCATCACCAAATCGTTGGCTCCGTCCCCCACCGCCACGGTGTTGTGCATTTCAATATCAAACTGCTGCGCCAGATCCACCAAAATATCGGCTTTGGTTTGCGCTGACACCACATCGCCCAACACTTGCCCGGTCAGTTTGCCCTCGATGATCTCCAGTGTGTTGGACTGCGCGTGATCCAGCGACAACATCTGTTGCAGATGATCAGAGAAGTACGTAAACCCGCCAGATGCGATCGCAGTTTTCCAGCCAAACGACTGCAATGTGCCAATCAATTCGGGCAGTTCAGGCATCAGCGGCAGCTCGCGACGCACCGCGTCTAGAATCGCGGCATCAGCATTTTTAAGTTTGCCGACACGCTGGCGCAAGCTTTGTTCAAAATCGAGTTCGCCCTGCATCGCGCGTTCAGTGACTTCCGCCACTTCATCGCCCACGCCAGCCAACTTCGCAATCTCATCAATGCATTCAATCTGAATCGCCGTTGAGTCCATATCCAGCACAATCAGGCCGGGCTTTGAGAGATCCGGAACTTCCGTGATGCGCGCAAAATCCAGCGCGAGGCCTTTGAGAATGGTTTCATGCTCCGGCGTTAACTCGCCCGCCATCAATGCGACGTCGTAATACCCCACTTTCCAGGTGTCCAAGATGGTGTTGTATTGACCCGTAAAGAAGTCGATGTCGTCAAATTGCTGCGGCGACAGACACTCGCCAAAGATAATCCAGCTGGCTTTGGCCTTGTCTAACTGGCTCGCAAAACGGGTTTCAGGCAGGCGGTTGAGCAAAGTCGTATGTTTTTTAATAGGTAAGGTTTTCAAAGCGTCCATGTCCACTTTCCTTTGTTGGGATTCCCTGACGTTACCCTATTGCAATTTAAAAACGCAAGTCTCAATATGAGCCCAGTCTTATTTTTCTTAGGGTGAACGGTCTATGGACGGCTCCTTATTCTCCTTCCGAATGGTGGTTCGTGCGGTGGCAATGATCCTGCTGGCGACAATGTTTTTCATCACCATCAAAAACAGTGTGGTGATCAGTAAAGGCAATGAACGCATTCAAGCCAATCAGTTGGAAACGCTGACCAAAGTACTGATCACGCAGGCCTCGTTGTCAGCAAGCAGCATGATTGCCGATCAAGATCAGGAACGCTTATTGGCATTAACCAATCAACTGGCCCAAGAGCGTTTGGTGTTTGATGCCACCATTTACGATGCTGAAGGGGTGAAACTGGCCGCCAGCGACGCCGCGCTCAGTGTGCGCGAAGTGTTGGGATTGGATACACCATTGCAAACTGCCGCCATAGGCCGTCAACAACTGGTCGAGCCGGTGATGCACGATGGCAGTTTGATTGGCTTTGTACGCATCACGTTTGAAACCGGCAAAGTGACCGCAATTTCTGATCATCACTATCGCAAAAGCGATCGTTACATGTATTTGATGCTATTGATGAGCTTTATCAGTGGCATGTTGCTGACACTGCTGCTGCGTCGCCAACCCAAAAGCAAAGGGGAAAACTTGCTGCTGAAAAACGTCGGCTAACCTCATGGGTCATGCACAAAAAAACCTCAGCCTAGGCTGAGGTTTTTGTTTTTTTATCGCTTCGAGCGACTTAGTAACCAGCTTGATCGCCAATCAGCACAGAATCCAACGCGATTTCAATCATTTCGTTGAACGTGTTTTGACGCTCTTCTGATGTGGTTTGCTCACCGGTTTTGATGTGGTCAGACACGGTACAGATCGCCAGTGCTTTCGCGCCGTATTCTGCGGCAACGCCGTAGATGCCTGCCGCTTCCATTTCCACACCCACAATGCCGTATTTATCCATCACATCGAACATCGATGGATCTGGTGTGTAGAACAGTTCTGCAGAGAACAAGTTGCCCACTTTCACGTCGATACCGCGTGCTTTCGCCGCTTCTTCTGCCGCTTTCACCATTTTGTAATCGGCGATTGCAGAGAAATCGTGGTCTTTGAAACGGATACGGTTCACTTTAGAGTCGGTACAAGCACCCATACCAATCACCACATCACGCACTTTGATGTCTTCGTTGACCGCGCCGCAGCTACCAACACGGATGATTTTCTTCACGCCGAAGTCTTTCACCAGCTCAGTCACGTAGATTGAGCAAGATGGAATGCCCATGCCGTGGCCCATGACTGACACTTTGCGGCCTTTGTAAGTCCCTGTGTAACCATACATATTGCGCACGTCGCAAACCTGAACAACATCGTCTAAGAAAGTTTCTGCGATGTACTTCGCGCGCAGCGGGTCACCCGGCATGAGTACAACATCAGCAAAATCGCCCATCTCAGCATTGATATGTGGAGTAGCCATGTGTGTTTTCCTTTGTTTCGTTTACCCAATCATCGGGTAAATCTTAATCGTTGATTCTTATTTCTGCTCACAGGCATTGAAAGAGTTGCCTACAGGCAGTGAAATAGTTGCCCGCAGACGTGACACGTTCATGACGCGTTCACGCCTGCGGCGCGGGTTTACAGAAAGTTTTTACCGTAGTCCATTGCTGACGTACCGAAGTAGCTCGCCAGCGTTTGGCCGATGTCAGCAAAGGTGTCACGTTGGCCCAGAGAGCCCGGTTTCACTTTTTTGCCGTACACAATCACGGGAATGTGTTCACGCGTGTGGTCAGTGCCCGGCCAAGTTGGATCACAGCCATGGTCCGCGGTCAGGATCAGCAGGTCATCGTCTTGCATCAGTTCCAGCACTTGTGGCAGGCGCTTGTCGAAGTATTCCAATGCCGCAGCATAGCCAGCAACATCACGGCGGTGGCCGTAAGCGGAATCGAAATCGACGAAGTTGGTGAACACGATGGTGTTGTCACCGGCTGCAGAAATCTGCTCCAACGTCGCATCAAACAGCGCCGGAATGCCAGTCGCTTTCACTTTCTTAGTGATGCCGCAGTTGGCGTAGATATCAGCAATCTTACCGATCGATACCACGTGGCCTTGTTTCTCATCGACCAGTTTTTGCAGCACGGTCGCTGAAGGCGGCTCAACGGACAAGTCGCGACGGTTACCGGTTCGTTCAAAGTGACCTTTGCCCGGGCCAATAAATGGGCGCGCGATCACGCGGCCAATGTTGTAATCTTCCAGCTCTTCACGCGCGATTTGGCACAGTTCCAGCAAGCGATCAAGACCAAACGTCTCTTCGTGACACGCAATTTGGAAGACGGAGTCTGCTGACGTGTAGAAAATCGGACGACCGGTTTTCATGTGCTCTTCACCCAGGTCATCCAGCACTTGCGTGCCCGATGCGTGGCAGTTGCCCAAGAATCCGTCGAGACCCGCGCGCGCCAGAATGCGATCGGTTAGCGCTTTCGGGAAGCTGTTTTGTTTGTCGCTGAAGTAACCCCATTCAAACAGAACCGGCACCCCAGCGATTTCCCAGTGACCAGACGGAGTGTCTTTACCAGACGACAGTTCCGACGCATGACCGTAAGCACCGATGATGTCTGCACGCTCATCCAAGCCCGGCGCGAAACGACCCGTTGACTCTTTGTGGGCCATCGCCAGACCCAACTTAGACAAGTTAGGTAGCGTCAGTGGACCTTTGCGATTGGCGTTGTCCGCGTCGCCGGCGGCACACTGATCGGCGATGTGACCGAGTGTGTCTGCACCCACATCACCAAATACTTCTGCATCCGGTGCCGCGCCAATACCGAAAGAATCTAAAACTAAAATAAATGCTCTTTTCATTGCTCACTCCTCGCCGAAACTACACGTCTTCTTCACGAATCTGACGGTACACTTCCGGAGTTGGTACATACTCTCCGCCCACTTTAATTGCACGTTGTAATGCGTTGGCAGCGTCTTGCCACTGCGCTTCCGTGCGGGCGTGAATCATTGCTAAAGGTTTATTGCTGTCGGCCACCTCACCCAGACGAATAAACTGGTCAAAGCCGACCGCGTAATCGATCTTGTCTGTCGCCACACGGCGTCCGCCGCCCATGCCGACCACCGCCATACCGATCGCGCGCGTGTCCATCGCAGACACCACGCCGCTTTGCTCGGTATAGACAGGTTTAATAATCTCTGCTTTGTCAAGGTAGTTGTCGTAGTTCGCCACAAAATCAGCAGGGCCACCAAGACCGGCCACCATTTTGCCAAAGCGTTCCGCCGCTTGGCCGTTATCCAACACCGCTTGCAGTTTAGCGCGCGCATCGGTGGTGTCTTGGGCCAATTTACCCAGCACCAGCATTTCAGCGCACGACGCCATGGTCACTTCAAACAAGCGTGGGTTACGGTATTCCCCGGTGAGGAAGCGCACCGCTTCGCGCACTTCCACGGCATTCCCCGCCGATGAAGCCAACACTTGGTTCATGTCGGTCAGAATTGCGGTGGTTTTGGTGCCCGCACCGTTGGCCACAGCCACGATAGATTTCGCCAGCTCTTCCGACGCTTCGTAAGTCGGCATGAACGCGCCAGAACCCACCTTGACGTCCATCACCAGCGATTCCAAACCTGCCGCTAATTTTTTCGACAAAATGGAAGCCGTGATGAGCGAAATGTTGTCGACGGTGGCGGTGATATCACGCGTCGCGTAAACACGTTTATCCGCGGGGGCCAAATCGCCGGTTTGACCGATGATGGCCACGCCAGCCTCTTTGGTGACTTTGCCGAACACGTCGTTGGTTGGGGTAATGTTGTAGCCTGGAATCGATTCCAGTTTATCCAGCGTACCACCGGTGTGGCCAAGGCCACGGCCAGAGATCATCGGCACGTACCCCCCACATGCTGCCACCATTGGGCCAAGCATCAGTGAGGTCACATCGCCCACACCGCCAGTGGAGTGTTTGTCGACGATCGGGCCATCAAAATTCATGTGGCTCCAGTCAATCACCATGCCGGAATCGCGCATTGCACAAGTCAGCGCAATCCGTTCTGGCATGGTCATTTCACGAAAGAACACCGCCATCGCAAAGGCTGCGATTTGGCCTTCAGAAACCGTATTGTTTGCGACACCCTGAATAAAGAAGTTGATCTCTTCTGCGGTCAGGACTTCCCCATCACGTTTTCTGCGAATAATTTCTTGAGGTAAATACATGAGTGCCTCCCAAGCTCTGAATCAGAGCCATGGTCTAGTCGTGTAGAGTGAATTGTTGGTGGCGCAGCGCGCCACCTCAGACGCAAAACGAATTAGTACGCTGCAGGATCTGCAGTTTCGTTGGTCACTTCTAATGTATTTAGGAGATTGGTCAGTAGGCTTGATGCACCAAAACGGTAGTGACGGCTGTCGACCCAGTTGTCACCCAGCAGTTCATCCGCCATAGCCAGATACAGCGCTGCATCTTCTGCAGTACGAACGCCGCCCGCAGGTTTGAAACCGACGCTTTTCGCAACACCCATGTCACGAATCACTTCCAGCATCATGCGCGCGTATTCAGGCGTTGCATTCACTGGCACTTTACCGGTTGATGTTTTGATGAAGTCGGCACCCGCTTCAATACAGATTTGAGAGGCTTTTTTGATCAGCGCTTCTTCTTTCAGTTCACCGGTTTCGATGATCACTTTCAAAAGCACAGTGTCGCCACAAGCCTCTTTACATTGTTTCACCAGGTCAAAACCAACCTGTTCATTGCCTGCCATCAGAGCACGGTATGGGAACACCACGTCAACTTCGTCTGCACCGTAAGCCACAGCAGCTTTGGTTTCAGCGACTGCAATTTCCACATCGTCATTCCCGTGTGGGAAGTTAGTCACGGTTGCAATACGAACGTCAGGTGTACCTTGCTCACGAAGGGTCTTCTTAGCAATAGGAATAAAGCGAGGGTAGATGCAGATCGCAGCGGTGTTACCGACTGGGCTCTTCGCATCATGACAAAGCTGGATCACTTTCGCATCCGTGTCATCATCATTCAGCGTGGTCAGGTCCATCAGTTTAAGTGCACGTAGTGCTGCTGCTTTTAAATCGCTCATTTCTATCTCCGATCAATAGTTTCAAATAGTTCACCGTCCAACCACCAGCGTTTGCTTCGTGGCGGACAGTCACAAATGAACGGACTTGGTTCCTTGAAGACTCGGTGCGACGCACCAATTGCTATCCCTGTCACCGCACAGTACCAAATTTGGTCTATGGCACAACAATCTGCGATTGTGGTGTCTAACGTATACAGACAACTCGCGTTGCCACAGCGTGAATAATACTCCATGTATTCATTCATGCTAGCTAAAAAACTTCTCAATCAACCATTGATAAGTTACACCACCGATGTAGACACCGACGATCCCCATGACACCCGGTAACACCGGTGGCGCAGGAATCGGAAGTTTGATGGCAGAAAACAGGATTCCAACCACAACCCCAGCCAGGGTTGCAAGGACAACATCATTCATGAGGTTTACCCTATTTTCTCTAGATGTATACAGTATAGATATTCGTCGCAAAACTGTAGTGCCGTTGCTAGAGCAAACGGTTTGTATCTCAAAATAATTCCCCATCGAAACGAGGTTCAGCCCTTGTCGGCGCTAGATTTTGCATGCAATCCATTACACGCACCCTCTTCATTTTCGATGGTCAGAAAACAAAAAAACCCCGCAGCAATCTCTTGCTACGGGGTGATGTTAAACGGCGTCTATATAATCTTTCTCTACAAACTTAGAAAGACAGGAAGAAGCCAGCAATGGTTGCTGCCATCAGGTTAGATAGCGTACCAGCAGCCACAGCTTTCATACCGAAACGTGCGATGTCGTGACGACGGTTTGGTGCAATACCACCTAGGCCACCCAGCAGAATCGCGATTGAAGATAGGTTCGCGAAACCACACAGAGCGAAGGAGATGATTGCTTGCGTCTTCTCAGACATCACTGCACCTGTTGATGCCAGTACCTGAGCGTTTTCGCCCACGTATGGTACAAAGTTCAGGTAAGCAACGAATTCGTTCACAACAATTTTCTGACCGATGAACGAGCCTGCCAATGTCGCTTCAGACCAAGGCACACCGATAACGAATGCCAGAGGAGAGAAGATCCAACCCAGAATCAGTTCCAGAGTCAGTTGAGGCATGCCGAACCAACCACCGATACCACCCAGAAGGCCGTTGATCAGTGCGATCAGACCGATGAACGCCAGCAGCATTGCGCCGATGTTCAGCGCCAGTTGTAGACCCATAGACGCACCGCCCGCCGCAGCGTCGATCACGTTTGCAGGTTTGTCATCACCACCGTCGATGTCTACTGTGCCCAGTTCTTCATCTGGCGCTTCAGTTTCAGGTTTGATGATTTTCGCGAACAACAGACCGCCTGGTGCCGCCATGAATGATGCTGCAACCAAGTATTCTAGAGGCACACCCATCGATGCGTAACCCGCCAGTACACCACCAGCAACCGATGCCAAACCACCACACATAACGGCGAATAGTTCAGACTGAGTCATTTTTGGAACAAACGGACGTACAACCAGTGGCGCTTCAGTTTGACCGACGAAGATGTTTGCTGCAGCAGACATCGATTCAGCACGTGAAGTACCCAGTGCTTTTTGCAGGCCACCACCCAGAATCTTGATAACCCACTGCATCACACCCAGGTAGTAAAGAACTGAGATCAGTGCAGAGAAGAAGATTACGGTTGGTAGAACTTGGAATGCAAAGATGAAACCGATACCGTCAACAGAGAAGTTAACAAGGCTGCCGAATAGGAAACCAATACCGTCTTTACCATAGTCGATAACGCTCTGAACACCAGCAGAGAAACCTGCCAGTAGATCACGACCCCAAGGGACGTAAAGAACGAAACCACCGAGTGCGAATTGGATAGCGAATGCGCCACCCACGGTTCTAATTTTAATAGCTTTACGGTTATCAGACAGTAGTACTGCGATTGCAATAAGTACTGCCATACCGACTAGGCTCATAAACAGGCTCATAGTTTATGACTTCCTTCTATGTTTAATGTTGGCGTGTTACAAATTGGAGCTGAAAAGCGGGGCAATTATACTCACCCCTAAACCCTTAAAGTAATGCACCCCTCACACTTTCTAATAAGATTAACTTTGCGTTCATTCATTTGTGTGAATCCGGTCACCCTTTAATGGCGCAATTCGCATTCACCCTACAAATGATTTAGTAATCTTTCACAAATAGAAAACACAGAATTGCTATTTTTCCAAACTGCACTAGCAACCGATTGCTTATCCATATTTTGCAGTAAAACGAGCGCATCGAGCACTTTTGGCAGTTGGCTTGGGTGATTGGCTTGCCCTTGATAGCCGTGTAACGGCATATCAGGGGCGTCCGTTTCGAGCACTAAATGCTCGATGGGTAGTGCCGCAATCGCACGGCGCGTCTTGTTGGCTCGGGGGTATGTGATGCCGCCACCGACGCCGATTTTGAAGCCCAAATCGATAAATTGCCGCGCTTGCTGCTCGCTGCCAGAAAACGCATGCAACACGCCGCCGCCCGAGAATTTTGATTGCTTCAGCAATTGCAGTAGGCGGTTGTGCGTTTGACGACTGTGCAAAATCACGGGCAATTGCGCGGCCTGAGCCAAGGCCAACTGCCCCAACAAGAGGCGTTCTTGAATGCGCGCATCGACATCAACCACGCCGTCGAGCCCAATCTCGCCGACGGCCACACACGCGGCGCTACGCTCTGTGAGTGCCTGTTCCAGATGCATTAACGGTTGCTCGCCGAGCGACGTCAAGAAATAAGGATGGAAACCGAGCGCGTAGTAAAGCATTGCGGGGAAATCGGCCGCGAGTTGCTGCACTCGCGACCAGTTTTGCGGTCCGATGGCGGGGATCAGAATGCGTTCAACCCCCTGACTTTGCGCTTTGGCGAGTTCGCCGGCTACATCGCCGCGAAACTCGTCAAAATCAAAGTGGCAATGGGTATCGAACAGCGGAAAATCAGGCTTGGTCGCGGTCTTGTTCATGCACCGGATCTTTACGGTAAGGCACACAGCACCGTTTTTGTTCCGGCGTCAGCCCCATCGACTGACACCAAGCGTCGTAGCGCGCGATCATTGCTTTCATCCATGCCCACATAGCTCTCTCCTGCTGCGTCTGATTTACTGCTCTTCGCGTTTGAAGACCAATTCCGTTGCGCTCGATTCGTCAGGGACGAAGTAGTACCCCGCGGTATCAAACGCTTCCAGTTGTTTCACCGAAGCAATCCGGTTCTCAATGATATACCGGGCCATCATGCCCCGCGCTTTTTTGGCGTAGAAACTGATCACTTTGTATTGGCCGTTCTTGCAGTCTTTAAACACCGGTGTGATCACCTGAGCATCCAACTGTTTGGTGTTGACCGCTTTGAAGTATTCATTGGATGCCAGATTGACCAGCACGTTGTCGCCTTGCGCTGCAATCGCTTCATTGAGCGTGTCAGTGATGATGTTGCCCCAGAACTGGTACAAGTTGGCTCCGCGCTCATTGGCAAGCTTGGTGCCCATTTCAAGGCGATACGGCTGCATTAAATCAAGCGGCTTGAGCAAACCATACAAACCTGACAGCATACGCAGGTGATCTTGCGCGAAACTTAAATCATCGTCCGTGAGGGTGTCGGCTTCTAGCCCTGTGTAAACATCGCCTTTAAACGCAAAAATCGCCTGACGCGCGTTGTCGAAAGTGAATGTTTCACACCACTCAGCAAAGCGGGCAACGTTGAGGCCGGCAATTTTGTCGCTGACCTTCATCAGTGCTGAAATATCCGCAGGCGTCAACTGACGACACACATCAATCAGCACTTTGGCATGTTGAGTCAGTTCCGGTTGCGTGTGGCGCTCACTTGGCAGTGGCGAGTCATAGTCCAGTGTCTTTGCAGGGGAAACTACAATCAGCATCGTTTTATCCTAATTCTTTGATGGGTTGAGCTGACAATAGCCTACAAAAAAAGCCATGCATTGTCTGCATGGCTTTTCCAATCTCTGATATTGATGCTATCTATTAAGACTTCTTGGTGTTGTCCCAAATGCCCTCTTCCAGCTGAGATTTCAGCTCAGGGTATTCGTTCGCATCAAAGGTCGGCACTTTGCCGGCTTTCAACTGGCGGTTGTAGTCTTTCGCCAGCTTAATCACAATGCCAGACAGCAGCAGAATCGCCACCAAGTTGACAATCGCCATCAAGCCCATCGACACATCTGCCATCGACCATACGGTCGGCAGCGTGGCCAGTGAACCGAACATCACCATGCCAAGGAACACCAAACGGAAGATCACCAGACCGCGTTTGTTGTTGTGCTCCAAGAAAATCAGGTTGGTTTCAGCATACGAGTAGTTGGCAATGATCGAGGTAAATGCGAAGAAGAAAATCGCAAAGGCCACGAAAATAGAGCCCCAACTGCCCACTTGCGAACTGAGCGCACGCTGGGTCAGCTCGATGCCGGTAATTTCACCGTGTGGCACGTACTCACCCGACATCAAAATGATGGCAACAGTCGCAGAACAGATCACGATGGTATCCACAAACACGCCCAGCATTTGCACATAACCTTGAGACGCCGGGTGTGGCGGATACGGCGTTGCCGATGCTGCCGCGTTTGGCGCAGAACCCATACCGGCTTCGTTCGAGAACAAACCGCGTTTCACACCGTTGATCATCGCTTGTGCAATGGCGTAGCCCAAACCACCCGCGGCGGCTTGTTGGAAGCCAAACGCGCTCTTGATCACCAAGCTAAATACTTCAGGCAATTTCTCAAGGTTCATGAACACGACAAACAGCGCAATCGCAATGTACGCCAGCGCCATAAACGGCACGATGATTTCTGCGGTACGGGCAATCTTACGGATACCACCGAAGATCACAAACGCCGACAAACACACAATCGCGATGCCCACATACATTGGCTCGTAGCCAAATGCAGTGTTCATTGCGCTGGAAATGGAGTTCGCTTGTACCGCGTTAAACACCAAGCCAAACGCAATGATTAGGAAGATAGAGAATAGGATGCCCATCCAGCGCATGCCCAAACCTTTTTCCATGTAATACGCCGGACCACCGCGGTAGTTGCCGTCTTTATCTCGTGTTTTGTACAGCTGAGCCAGTGTACTTTCCGCAAATGAAGTCGCCATCCCGAGGCACGCCGTCATCCACATCCAGAAAATCGCACCAGGACCACCAGCGGTTAACGCCACAGCCACACCGGCCATGTTACCGGTGCCCACGCGAGCAGCAAGACTGGTACAAAGGGCTTGGAAAGAAGAAATACCAGCGTTGTCCTCTTTTCGGCTGTTCTTCAACACGCTGAACATGTGGCCGAAATGACGGAATTGGATAAAGCCTAAACGTAGAGTGAAGTAAATACCCACACCCACTAAAAGATAAACCAGAATCGATCCCCAAAGCAGATCGTTCATTAAGTTAATTAAGTCTGTCACAAGAACCTCTCGTAGAGTGATTGCGCTGATCTGAGTGTCACTCAGCATGACAAATGCACTTTCGCATCCCGCGAAGTTATCTGAATTGTGGTTACATTTGATGCCATTAAGCCAGCCGAAAAGGCTGTCCAAATAAACCAGCGTATTTTTTGACGGGCGGATAATGCAACCTGAGGTGGCAAAAATCAATATGCAATGTATTGCTTTTGATTGTTATTTTTTACTATAAAATCACCATTCATTAACACGCAACCAATCAAACCAGCTACAACAACAGAGCAAAATACTATCTTTTTCGCAACATTTCAGAGCAAAAAGCAACCATAAAAACCTTATTGCATAAAGTTAATCTCACCCCCTGAGAATAAAGGGGTTCGACGTTCAGGCAGGGAAATTTGTCAGTAAAAAGTCATATTTTGAAATCAATTGGACATTTATTAACCACTCAATCATTCCACCGCGAACTCGTCAACACCTTTTTAACAACCGCTTGAACGCAATAAAAACGTTTGCGCGATTCAACTGCTGCTTTTTTACTCAAAAATTTGGCCTAAAAACTGTGAATCACAGTAAAAAAACTCATCAAAGCTTCATCCAAACGAAACAAATGAGAAACAAATCAAAGTTACGCTTCGGCTAACTGTGCTATTTAGACAGCACTCATGAAATGATGACAACGACAATGAGGCTAGATTATGGATGACTTGCACTTCGATGAACTGTTGGATAGGGAAATCACGAAGATCCGCGCGAACCGAGCCAAACCGGTCAAGCGTATGTGGAGAGAAATCGAAGCCATTCGTGATAAGAAGCGACTGGAAAAAGAGCTTCTCGATATGGATATTTGTCTGGAGATCAACGACATCAAATTATGAAATAAAAAGGCACCTTCGGGTGCCTTTTTATTACCGTACATTGACTGGCATCAGGTGCATTCAGATTCGCTTTTACGGACGCGACGCGCCAATTGCGCGAACCGCTCGGCGATGGTTTCCCCAAACACCGGATCGTCTTCATTCTCATTCCATTGTGATTCGACGTTCTGCCAATCGCTGACCGTAAAGGTACGGTTGATCAGCGGTAAAATGGACTGTTCTTCCATCTCCAAGTGGCGGCGCTGCGCATCGATAAACGCTTCCAGCTTCTCAATGATCACCGCTTGAGGCACCACGGCATCTTGCAAAATCATCTCCACGATATCGAGAAACGCATGCGTCTGCTCAGACAACGTCACGTGTTCCTTCTCCAAATCGGCCACGGTTTGAAGCTCACCATAATGCGCCATATAGTAGCGGTAGATGATGTCCTCTTTCGGGTGATGGACCGTTTCGGAGTGACTGCCCAGGTAATCCACGATTTCTTTTACCAAGGTATAATTGATGGCCTGTTCGGATTTGAGCAATTTCAGCTTGTCACGCAGAATCGCCAGTAACCGAGTCATATAGCCATGCTCGCGTCTGATTCTCTCAATCATCATCGTGTTTCTCCCTTACACATACTTTCTGTAAGTGTATATAAGGTTTCAAAAACACGCTTTGATTCTGGTCGAAAAAACGCCAATCTATCGGTTAATCGAGGTGCGGTTGCCAATCGATCGAGGCTTTGCCTTGTGCTTCAAGCAACTGATTGGTTTGCGAAAAGTGGCGACACCCTAAAAAGCCACGATGCGCTGATAACGGGGACGGGTGCGGCGCCATCAGCACATGATGACGCTGACGATCAATCATACGGCCTTTCTTCTGAGCATGTGCTCCCCACAACAAGAACACGATGCCTTCGCCATTCTGATTGAGCGCATCGATCACACGATCCGTAAAGGTTTCCCAGCCCGTGTTGGCATGCGAATGAGCTTTGCCCTGCTCCACCGTCAAGACGGTGTTGAGTAAGAGAACGCCTTGATCAGCCCAGCTTTTGAGGTAACCGTGATTGGGGATTTGAAAACCGGGAATATCTTGCGCCAGCTCTTTATACATGTTGACTAAAGAGGGCGGTGTTTTGATGCCGGGTTGCACAGAAAAACACAGCCCGTGTGCCTGATTCGGCCCATGGTAAGGATCTTGGCCCAGAATCACCACTTTGACTTGGTCAAATTCGGTGTAGCGAAAGGCGTTAAACACATCTTTGGCCGGCGGGAAAATCACCTTCCCCGCGTGTCGCTCCGCTTCCACAAATGCCAGTGTGTGCTGAAAATAGTCTTGCTGTTTCTCGGTGCCAATAACGTCATGCCAAGTCAGTGACTGAGTCATAAAAGATCCTTATTCCTTGAACAATAAGGGCGATTGTACCCTGATTTGCTCTTCGTCGTCAGGCGTCTATGATGACTCAGTGTTTGACGGGCATCGCACCAACTAATGGTGGGGACGACTGCGTTGTGGTGAACGATGATGCCCTTGCCCATGTACATGGCGGTTTGGCACCGGCATGCGAGGAACAGCGCGAGCAATGGCGTGAATTGCAACAGGGTGAGCTGAGTTCATATTGACATCCTTACTGACATGACACTTACACGAAAATGTAATGAAAGAAAGATGCCAATAGTGTGAATCCGCTTGAAATTATGACACCTGACGATGAAATTCGCGCAATGTGTTGATCTCATCCGCCCAAATATCCGGATCAATCGTTTCTAAAATCAATGGGATACCATTGAAGCGAGGATCTTTGGCAATGTATTCAAAGCAGTGCCAGCCGATCTCCCCTTTCCCCAGCGAATGATGACGGTCGACGCGACTGCCATGGGCCGACTTTGAATCATTAATATGCATTGCCCTTAAATAGTGCATGCCCACAATGCGGTCGAATTCGGCAAATGTGGCTTCACACGCTTCAGGGGTGCGCAGGTCGTAACCGGCGGCAAAGGTGTGGCAAGTATCCAGACACACGCCGACGCGCGATTTATCTTCAACCTGATCAATGATTTCCGCTAAGTGTTCAAAACGCCACCCGAGGTTAGTCCCCTGCCCAGCGGTGTTCTCAATCACCGCAATCACGTCAGGAACCGCCTGATGCGCAAGGTTGATTGATTCCGCGATCGTACGCAGGCATTCGCTTTCGCTCACTTGCTTTAAATGACTGCCGGGATGGAAATTCAACAACGTGAGCCCCAATTGCTGACAACGTTCCATCTCATCAATAAAGGCTTCACGTGATTTTGCTAGCTTGTCAGTTTCCGGCGCGCCGAGGTTAATCAGGTAGGAGTCATGCGGCAAAATATGTTCTGCGGCAAAGCCCAAACGCTGGCAATTGGCTTTAAAGGCACGAATGGTTGCCGCTTCAAGCGGTTTGGCCACCCATTGGCGCTGGTTTTTGGTAAACAGTGCAAACGCATTGGCGCCAATCTCTTTGGCACGCAATGGCGCCTGATCAACCCCACCCGAGGCGGACACATGGGCGCCAATAAACTTGTTTTCAGAATCGATTTTACTGTTTGTCATTTAATCACTTCACACTTTCAGTTTGGCCGCCTAACTGCCTGATCTCATGTCATCGCCGACGGGTTATAGGTTTATTTTGTAGTAAAATTACAACAAAATACAAATTAAACTATGTTTTAAACTTTAAACTAAATTGTAAATACTTTGTTTTTAAACAACTTATTGACCAAAATCAAAGTATTCCCCTTGAAGAAAATAAGGTTTTTGTTGTTTTTTGACCTAAATCAATACTATCATCATGGATATTGGCTATATAATACGAAGCTCAATAAAATTTGAAAATTAACACCAATAAATGCCACGTTTGTGGACTAGGAGATAGTGATGATCCAAGGTATTCAAATTACTAAAGCCGCTAATGATGACCTACTTAACTCCATTTGGCTAATCGACAGTGAAGCCAATGAAGCACGTTGTGTTGCCGCCGTTGCCGGTTACGACGCTGATCAGGTTGTTGCGATCAATGAACTGGGTGAATTCGAAAGCCGTGAAGTGGCGATTGAAACCACACCTCGCATTGAAGGTGGTCAACACCTGAACGTGAACGTGCTAAAACGTGAAACGTTGGAAGATGCGGTTGCGAACCCAGAAAAATACCCACAGCTGACCATTCGCGTGTCAGGCTACGCGGTACGTTTTAACTCGCTGACGCCAGAGCAGCAACGTGATGTGATCGCACGTACATTTACAGAATCTCTGTAATCTCAGATGCATGAAAAAAGCGGCGCCGATGAGGGCGCCGCTTTTTTATTCTCTTTAGCCACTCACGTGAGCCAATTAAGGCTGCACTTTGACCAGCAAGGCTTTCAGTGCGTCAAAGTCATTGTCGAGATCAACCGACAGCAACTCCATGACCGCATGTTTGGCAAGCGGCGCCGGCAGTTCGATATCCGTTCCTAAAATCTCATCGACGACTTCTTTAAATTTCGCCGGATGCGCCGTACACAAGAACAGACCGGTTTCGCCCGGTTGCAGTTGCTCGTTGAGCACGCGGTACGCAATCGCGCCGTGTGGTTCACACAAATAGCCGAGCGCATTGAGCTCTTGCACCGATTGCGCACTTTCGTGGTCAAGCACCGCCCCTTTGCCCAATGTTTCCAGGCCCCAATCTTTCAGGCGGCATAGCTCTTCAATGCGTGGCCAGTTGTTTGGCTGACTCACATCCATTGCATTTGACGTGGTCGCGACCGTCGGTTTCGGATCCCATTGACCGGTTTCCAGATAACGAGGCACCGTATCGTTGGCGTTCGTTGCGGCAATGAACCGTTTGATCGGCAGACCCAGCGCTTTAGCCAGCAGGCCCGCCGTCAGGTTACCAAAGTTACCACTCGGGACCGAGATCACCAGATTCTCGCGCTCTGCCTTGCTCATCTGCGATACTGCTTCAAAGTAGTAGCAGATTTGCGCCATCAGGCGGCTGATGTTGATCGAGTTCGCGGAGTTGAGGCCGATCTGCTGACGCAGCTCAGCGTCATCAAACGCTTTTTTCACTAACGCCTGACAAGCATCGAAGTCGCCATTGATGGCCACGGTATGAATGTTTTGACCCAGCGTACAGAACAGCTTCTCTTGCAATGGGCTGATCTTGCCTTTCGGATACAGAATCACCACGTTGATGTCTTCCATGCCGTAGAAGGCGTGGGCCACCGCCGCACCGGTATCGCCCGATGTTGCGGTCAGAATGGTGATCTTACCGCCGTTCGACACCGCTGCCAGAGATTGGGCCATAAAGCGCCCCCCGAAGTCTTTAAACGCCAGGGTTGGACCGTGGAACAGCTCCAGCGCATAGACGCCGTCTTTGACTGACTGAATCGGCGCAGGGAATTGGAATGCCGCATCCACCATCGCATTCACTTTGTCTTCCGGTAGCTCATCGCCAATCAGCGCAGACAGAATCTTGGTGCTGCGAGAGACGAAATCTTCCGCCAGCAGCGCATCAATATCGTCAAACTTGGGTAATTCCGACGGGAAAAACAGACCTTGGTTGCGGCCTAACCCTTGGCGCACGGCTTGGCCAAAGGAGACTTGTTCATCATTTTCTTTTATGTTGTAAAGCTTCATAGCTCACTTCCTGTAACTTTCGAACCGTTCTTGTCGAGGCGACAAATGTGCACGAATCCTTCTTCATTTTGGACGTAGTTTTGTTCAAGCCAACGAGCGACACGCTCTGCGACATCTTTATCTTTGCATACGCTAAACAGCGTTGGACCACTGCCTGATATCCCGGTCGCCAGTGCCCCTGCAGACGCCGCGTATTTACGCGCATCGGCAAAGCCCGGCAGCAGTTTCTCACGATATGGTTCTGCGATCACGTCTTTGATCATCTTCGCCGCCAGCTCCGGTTGGTTGGTATGACACGCATGAATAAAGCCCGCCAGATAACGGCCGTGTGCGATGATGTCCTGACGACGATATTGCGACGGCAGAATCGCACGTGCTTCCGCGGTCGAGACTTTGATGCCCGGATACGCCATCACCCAGTACCACTCATCAAAACAAGGCACTTCCTGGCTGATGATACCGAGCTCTTCCAACATCAGTTGCACGCCGCCCAAATAGCATGGCGCCACGTTGTCGTAATGCACACCGCCGGAAATTTTACCTTCCATTTCTCCCATCAGTGCCAGCAACTCAGTGTCGTTCAGCGGTTGGCCATGGAAACGGTTCAGTGCATCGAGTGCAGCCACAATCGAGCAGGCACTGGAACCCAGTCCTGAACCGATCGGCATGTTTTTCTCCAGCGTCATGTCCAGCGGTTTGAGGGCGATCTGCTTTTTATCCAGCTCGCGCGCAAACACGGTCCAACAGTCGTACACGATGTTTTCTTTGGGATCCGTGGGCAGCTTAGAGACGAAGCTGCCCGCTGTTTTCAGTGTGAATGGTTCGCTGCCCGACTTGACCTGCACGCGGTCACCCAACAGAGTGCCGTCGACTGGGGACACCGCGGCCCCCAGCACGTCGAACCCCACACTGACGTTACCAATGGATGCCGGCGCATAAACAACGACACTCATATCACTTGAACTCATGGATTAAACCCCTAATTTCCAGCCTAACGTACGCATCACATCCGCGAATACGCCTGCGGCAGTTACTTCTGTCCCGGCGCCATAACCGCGCAGCACCAGAGGAATTGGTTGATAGTAGCGGCTGTAGAACGCCAGCGCGTTCTCGCCATCTTTAATTTTGAACATTGGGTCATTTTCATCGACCATCGCCAGACGCACGCGGCACTGACCATCGGCAATTTCACCCACGTAGCGCAGGACTTTGCCCTCTTGAGCCGCTTGATCGCCCAAGGACTTAAAGTACGCATCGGCCTGTGGCAGACGTGCCATAAACTCATCCACACTGCCCGATGCATCAAAACCCGGTGGCAGTGCCTGTTCCACGATCACGTCGTCTAACTCTAATACCATGCCCGATTCACGCGCCAAGATCAGCAGCTTACGTGCCACATCCATACCCGACAGGTCATCGCGCGGATCCGGTTCCGTAAAGCCTTTGTCTTTGGCAACCGAGGTCGCTTGGCTGAACGACAATCCTTCATCGAGTTTGCCGAAGATAAACGACAGTGACCCCGACAAAATACCGTTGAATTTTTCCAGCTCATCGCCTGCGGCAATGAGGTTTTGCAGGTTCTCAATCACCGGCAAACCCGCGCCAACAGTTGTTTCATACATCAGCTTACGGCGAGAGTGACGCGCCACTTCACGCAACTGGTAGTAATACGCCATGCTGGCGGTATTGGCTTTCTTGTTGGGGGTGACCACATGGAAACCCGCGGCCAAGAAATCGGCGTATTGGCGCGCGATGTCATCGCTTGACGTGCAATCCACCAACACCGGGTTGATGATGTGGTTGCGTTGTACAAGGGCAATCAAACGTGCCAATGAGAACTCTTCGGTGGCAGCGGTCATGCGATCGCGCCAGTGATCCAGCGGCAAGCCTTCGCTATCAAGCAGCAACCCTTTGCTGTTGGCAAGGCCACATACGCGGATCACGATGCCTTTATCGGCCAGTTTGCTTTGTTGTCGGTGGATCTGATCGACCAACTCACCGCCCACACCACCCACGCCGACCACAAACACATCAAGGAAGTGTTTGGAATTGAAGAGGTTCTCGTGACACGCTTTGATCGCCGAAGAGACTTTGTCTTCTGGGATCACCGCGGAGATCGCGCGCTCAGATGAGCCCTGCGCAATCGCAACAATATTGACGTGCGCTTCAGTCAGTGATGCAAAGAACTGCGATGCAACGCCACGCGAAGTCCGCATTCCGTCACCCACCAGCGTGATGATCGATAGATCTTCCATGAACTCAACCGGCTCGAGCAGGCCATCTTTGAGTTCAAGCTCAAAGGTTTCCGCCAGCGCTTGTTGTGCCAGTTGTTTGTGTTCTGCTTCAATACAGAAACTGATGCTGTATTCCGACGACGACTGCGTGATCAACACAATGGAGACGCCCGCAGCGGACATGGAGCCAAACACGCGGCTGGCCATCCCGACCATGCCTTTCATGCCAGGGCCAGACACGTTCACCATGGTCAGGTTGTTGAGTGTGGTGATGCCTTTGATGGCCAGCTTATCTTCGCCGGTATCTTGGCCAATCAGTGTGCCTGGGCCTTGTGGATTGAAGCTGTTTTTAATTAAGCAAGGAATGTGGAATTGAGCAATCGGCGCGATGGTTTTCGGATGCAGAACGGACGCACCGAAATACGAGAGTTCCATCGCTTCTTGATAACTGAGGGATTTCAGCAGGCGCGCATCGTCCACCAAACGCGGATCACAGTTGTAGACGCCATCCACATCGGTCCAGATTTCGCAGCACTCGGCGCGCAGACACGCGGCCAAAACCGCCGCTGAATAGTCGGAACCGTTGCGGCCAAGGCAAACGAGCTCGCCTTTTTTGTTCCCCGCGGTAAAGCCCGGCATGATGTTGACGTGATGCGCTGGCAGTGGATTTTGCTTGAACAGCTGTGTCGACGCATCGACATCCACCATAGCTTCTAAGTAATCGCCTTTGGCCAGCAAGTACTTCACGGGATCAATCAGGTTGGCAGCCAGCCCTTTGGCTTCCATCACCGCTTTCATCAGTTGAATGGAAATACGTTCCCCTTTACTGATGATGCGCGCATTCACGTTGTCGGGACACATGCCCAGCAAGCTAATGCCGTGCACGTACTGACGCAGTTTCGACATCGACGTACGCACTTGGTTGTCAAAACCGCTGCCGTCTAGATGGGGCAACACCGCTTTGATCGCGTCAAACAGCGCTTGAAATGATGCTTCCAGCTCGGCGATCTGTAATTCCGCCTCACCATTGCGCAGTGCATTCTCAATCACAGCCACTAACTTATTGGTTGTTTTCCCTGGCGCGGACAGTACAACGGCCACTTCTTCCTGCTGTGCATTGTTGGCAATGATGTCAGCCGCTCTTAAAAAACGGTCAGCATCTGCTAACGATGAACCTCCAAACTTTAATACTCGCATCCCTTCCTCCAAACTCTCTGAAAATTGGTATAAAAAAAGGCCTGTATCGGTTGGGATACAGGCCTTTTTTGTGAATTTTTTACGCTCAGCAGCCTGCCCCAACATGCGTCATGTCGGTAATAATAATGGTCGTGGTCATTACTACTAGGCTGTTATTAATCATAGGAATCTTGCGTAACTCGTGTGTTTGCGTGCCTTTACGTTTAACCCATTTTTGCGCAAAGAGTCAACGAAAAATTTGTTTTTTTTCGCTTCTCTTTCAATTCTTACGTCTAAATCGCTAAATCATCAGGATTCATATGCTAGGGTGACACGCAGATAACCGATCCATCATTCCGACATAACCAATCGCTATAACAATTTGAGCAGCAACCGGTGATATTTTGTGCTTAAATTGGGGTTGCCGCAGTGGAAAGCGAACACCCAATCATCACAACAAGGAGGGTATCATGAAGCACATTCTTGGTATGGTATGCCTCGTGATGGGTTGTGCCGCGCACGCCGTAGAGCTCCCCGCCTTGCCCTCCGAACAGAGCCGATCTTCACACAGTATGTTCTTGTACAGCGAACCGGGTAATCAGGGGTTTGACAGTTGGGTGGTCGATGGCGGGTACATGTATAACGTATTTCGCAATGTAGATTTGTATGTCGGCGCGCGCGTCAACTCATCGATCAATGGCGGCGAAAATGGGTTTCTCAGTGGCGTCAGCTACAAGGTGAGCGAGCGCTTCTCACTCAAAAGCACTCTCTATTCGGTGAACAAACTTAGTGAAGACAACAAACGCGTTGACGTCTTGTCGGCCGAAGTCTCCAGCCGCTTGCACCTGACCGAAAATCTCGATTTGCACGCCACTCTCGACTATCAGGAGTGGCAGCAAGGCATCGAGTTTGGTCTCGGCTTTCGGTTCTAACTCAGCGTCAGCTCGACAGGCGACAGAAGAACCCCATTCCAGTCGGCGTAGAGGTAATCGCCCGGCTGAATCATCTGGTTATGAATCGTCAATGTGACATTGACATCCCCCGCACCGCGCTTCTCTGTTTTGAACGGGCAAGCCCCCAGCGCTTTAATGCCGAGATCCATCTGGGACATCGCCACCACATCGCGCACCGCACCATTGATGATCACGCCTTCCCATTCATTCTCAATGGCGGAAATGGCAATTTGGTCGCCCATCAGCGCTTTTTGGCAGGAGCCATGACCATCGACCACCAACACTTTCCCTTTGCCGTTTTGGCTGAGTATTTCTTTCACTTTCGAATTGTCGTGATAACAGCGTACGGTGACGATTTGTCCCCAGAAGGCACTGCGCATACCGAAATTTTGTAACGGCAGCTCCAACAATGTCACTTGCGATTCATATTGATCACAAATATCCGGTGTAATATCTCTCATCATTCCTCCATGATTCTTGTTGTGCTTGTTATTTAAGTTTTTCTTGTAACGAGCCTAACGACACCGCCCTCCCGTCAATACAAGAGTGCAACATCAGCTCATCGTTCATAACGTAATAAATCGCATTCTGGTCAAAGTCTCTGGCCAGCTGCAGCGCCGTGTCTAAAGGCATGACCACGGCAAAACTCTCTTCAAACCAGTCGAAATGGTCATCTCCGACCACCACTTCAGACCAATCATAATTCATCAACTTCTGTTGTAAACGTTGATTATTTACGCAATTCTCATTATTCGACAACCTCTGGCTTTTCGGGTTCCATGCCGTGATTATGGCGAACGATCGCTTGCGCAACGGGGATTCAAAGGCAAATCGGACATGAGAGTAGGCTTGCCACAGTTTTTTATCTATCGTCATTGTTCTCGTATTTTTACAACTCGTTATTACTATTCATATCTGTTACATTCCAACTCTTGATGTAAATCAACAAAGTTGTTGGAATTAACAACAGGCCGTTGTTAGCATGCTGTTAACATTATAGAATTCGCTGCAAAGCCTAGTAGAACTGTCGAGGTATTGGATCTCAATCGCTAGTGTTATCCATGGATGGCGGGCAATCAAAGTCGAGACTTTGTCTAAAAACTTTGGTTTATTATCAACATAATTTTACTTGTATGTTATGTTTTTGCCTAGAATGAGTTCTATTAGCACATTTTTTTCACAAGTTTAGGTACCGCCAATGCAAACCCCGCAGATTCTAATCGTTGAAGACGAGCAGGTAACTCGTAACACTCTTAAGAGTATTTTTGAAGCAGAGGGATACGCTGTTTTTGAGGCCAGTAACGGTGAAGAGATGCACCATGTGCTGTCCGACAACCCAATCAATTTGGTGATCATGGATATCAACCTGCCAGGTAAAAACGGCTTGCTGCTGGCTCGCGAACTTCGCGAACAAGCAGATGTAGCGCTGATGTTCCTGACTGGTCGCGACAATGAAGTAGACAAGATTCTGGGTCTGGAAATCGGTGCAGATGATTACATCACGAAGCCATTTAACCCACGTGAGCTCACCATTCGTGCACGTAACCTGCTTAGCCGTTCAATGAACGCAAGCACAACACACGAAGAGAAACGTTCTGTTGAGAAATACGAATTCAACGGTTGGGTACTGGACATCAACAGTCGTTCACTGGTTAGCCCTGACGGCGACAGCTACAAGTTGCCGCGTTCAGAGTTCCGTGCACTGCTGCACTTCTGTGAAAACCCAGGCAAGATCCAAACTCGTGCGGATCTGCTGAAGAAAATGACTGGCCGTGAGCTCAAACCTCATGACCGCACCGTAGACGTGACCATTCGCCGCATTCGTAAACACTTCGAATCTGTGTCTGGCACACCGGAAATCATCGCAACGATTCACGGCGAAGGTTACCGTTTCTGTGGTGATCTGGAAGAGTAATTTTCCAAATCAACGAACACAAAAAAGCCTCTGCATGCAGAGGCTTTTTTATGCTTTACCGATCAGTACACTTTGTCGATGGTGACTTTGTGTTCTACCAGCCAAGTTTCGCCTTGGCTGTCACTTAAGCCCAACGCCACGCTGACTGGCTTGTTCAGATCGATTTCAATGTCACTCTGGAACACCACTTCCCACATGTTTTCACTTTGGGTACGCAGTTCCACGTCATCACCGTCAATGGTCCACATCTCATCGCCCTGCTTAATCACCACCATGCTGACATTCAGATCCGCCGGAAGCTGACCGGACGTTTCCAGCGTCAAGGTGCCGTTGAGATTCTGCGAATCAACATCCTCACCGACCTTAGGCATTTGATCGGTCCAGAGGTTACTTTTGAGCTGAATCGCCGTGTCTGAGAACATGGCCAAATTGCTGTGCTGCCAGTTGACGGTATGCGTCGCACACGCGGCCAAGACTGTACTCGCTAAAACCAAAAGCCACTTTTTCATGTTATTTCCTCTGCGCTAACCACTGTTTCAGCACCAGAATATCATTCTGGTATTCATTTTTAATTTCATCGACCCAATCGGTGATGTTTTCCCACCATGCTGGTGCATCCGGCGATTGCGCTTTCTGGGCCACACTCTGAATGTGTTTCAAACCAATCGAGCCTGCCGCCCCTTTGATTTTGTGTGCTTCCGACGCAATCCCCGCCTGATCTTTGGCCACCATATTGGAATCAAGAACCTCGATATAGCTTGGCATCATCTCGGCAAACATTTCAATACTGTCGAGCACCGGCTGCGGCCCCACAATGTCAATGTAGGACTCCAACATGGGCAGATCGAGTAAACGTTGATACAACTCATCTTGCGCATCCAGCAGCTCTGGCTGCGGCGAAACGGCCTGCACACTCGGTTTGTCGATGTGATGCACCACCTTGTTAATCACATCCTGCACGGCTTGTACGGACAGCGGTTTGCTGATCACATCATCCATGCCTTTACGTTGATATTCGCCTTTGTCTTTCAGCACGTTGGCCGTCAAAGCCACCAACGGCGGCAGATGCGGATACGTATCTCGGTAGTACTGAGCAATGTCAAAGCCGGTCATGTCCGGCAATTGAATATCGAGGAACACCAAATCGTATTGATCCGGTTCGAAGACGGCTTTGGCCTCTTCCCCAGTCATCGCGACCGACACGGTATGGCCTAAGCTTTCCAGCAGCGAGCGAGCCACGGTAACGTTGAGTTCAATATCTTCCACCATAAAGATATTTAAGCTCTGTTGCTGCATAGGTTGCGGCTCAGCCACGCTCGCGTGTGACAATGGTACGCAAATGGTGACGGTGAAGGTGCTGCCAAATCCCTCTTCACTGCTAACACTGATATCGCCGCCCATCAGGTTGATCAACTGGCGAGACACCGCCAGCCCAATGCCGGTGCCGACCGCGTGTAAGTTATCTTTGCCTGATTTAACCTGATAATACATGGCGAAGATCTTATCGAGCTCCGATTCTGGAATGCCGATCCCGGTATCTTCAATGTCCATCACGATATTGGCGAAATCCCCCTCAACCTCAGCGCTGACCGACATTACCACGCCCCCTTCTTTGGTGAATTTCATCGCGTTGCTGATCAGGTTCCACAGCACCTGACGCAGGCGCGTCGCATCCACTTCCACCAGCGCTGGTAAATCCGTCAACCGTTCGAGATCAAAACGCAGTCCTTTCTGCTCGGCCATTAACGCCGAGAGGCTTTCGAGCTCAGCAACAAACTCCTCGAAATTGAGCGGCGCCGGGAATAACTCCAGTTTGCGACGGTCAAATTTATCCATGTCGATGATGTCGTTGAAGATATTGCCCAGCGTCACCGCACTGACATTGATGGTCTGCATGTGTTTACGCTGCTCGGGATCAAGCTGGGTATCCAGCAGCATACGGCTTAGCCCCACAATGCCGTTGAGCGGGGTACGCAATTCATGGCTGATGGTCGAAATAAAGGTAGTTTTGTCACGGCTGGCTTTTTCCAAAGACTCTTCATGACGCTTACGTTCCGTGATATCGCGCCCAAAGCCCACCAAGCCCAAATGACGACCATCTTTGCTGTAAAATGGCACTTTGCGCAGCTCGAAATAACTTTTACGCCCATCCGGGTATTCCAGCCACTGCTCATACGTGAGCGAACGGTTGTTATCAAACACTTGCTGGTCGGTTTCAACGATCGACTGCGCGATCTCTTTGCGATACACATCCCATGGCGTCAACCCAACCAGATCACTTTCGCGCTTGCCGGTCAGCTCTTCCATCGCGCGGTTACAGCCGGAGAATTCACATTTGGAGTTGCGGTAGTAGATCAGATCCGGTGACGCATCGATGAACGAGCGCAGCAGCGCGGTCCGTTCTGCCAATTCAACCTGGGTTTTTTCACGCTGGTAGACTTCGTTCTCCAGATCCACCATCGCCTCTTCACGCGCTTCTTCGGCTTTGATCCGCTCTTCAATTTCTTGATTGAGCTTGACGATGTTCTGTTGCAGCTTCTGATTGAGTTCCTGATCGCGTGAGCGCATGTCCTTGAGCTTAGAGACCAGTTTGGACAAGCGTTGACGTGACTCTTCCAACTGATCGACCACCACCGAAAGGAAATAGACCGCCCAGGGCGTGATCAACAAGCCAAAGAACACCGAGCGAACAATATCGATGTCGTCGACAAAACCTTTCAGCGCCAGCGTGATGCCAACTTGCACCACCACGGCCAAAGCCACTAAGGCCAGCGCCAGCAAAATTGAAAAACGGAGGATGCCCAGCTTGACCAGCAGATCGACATAATACTGGGCGAGATTTTTCATGGGTTTCATGCAAAGCTCCAGGATAAACGTTGGCGTTAGTCTAGCGTGTTTGGCCTATGAACGTCAGCCATAACCGTGACAAGTCGTGGATGAATCACCCCACGCATGCTCAAAGTGAGATGGGATGCACGCTGGTTTGATTGCGGCCATTGGCTTTGGCTTGGTACAGCGCGCTGTCGGCCCAAGCCAACATGGTTTCTGGGGTATCCTCGGGTTGAGGAATGCAGGTCACCACACCAATACTGATGGTGATATAAGGCGACACAGTAGAACTCTGGTGCGGGATCGCCAGTTCTGCCAAACGATCGTGAATGCGCTGCGCCACCAATTGAACGCCCGCCAACTCGGTGTTGGGCAAAATGATCGCAAACTCTTCCCCACCATATCGGGCGACGCAATCGGACGAACGATTAATCACGTCATTGAACGCCTGCGCCACCAAGCGAAGAATATCGTCCCCTTGTAAGTGGCCATAGCGATCGTTGTACCCTTTAAAGTAATCGACATCGCACAGCATCACGCTCAGTGGACGCTTTTCACGGGCATGCAGGTGCCACAGTGCTTGCATCTGCGCATCAAAACGGCGTCGGTTTGCCACTTGCGTCAAGCTATCTAAGTAACTCAACCGCTCTAACTCTTGGTTGGCCGCTTCCAATTTCTGCTCGCTGAGATAGCGCTCCGACACATCTCGCGCCATGATCAGCACGCCTCGCGTCCCGGAAATGGGATCACGAAAAGGCGATTTCACCACGTCGTACCATACTTGACGCCCATTGGCATAGTCCACTTTATCCAGATAACGCAGCGAGTGGCCACTTTCCAGCACGCTGCTGTCGGTTTCCGACAAACGGGCATACACACTTTCTGGCACCACATCTTGCAAGCGCTTGCCGATCAATTCACGCACATCATGCAGCCCCAGCGCGTCAATAAACGGTTCATTACACGCTTGATAAACCATGTTCTCGTTGAAAATGCCGATGGAATCGGGGCTGGCGTCCAAAATGCTTTGCAAAATGGTATCGCGCTGCGCCAGTGCCACTTCCGTGTCTTTGCGCTTTTCCATTTCATCACGCAGATTGCGCTCAATGTTGTGCCAGTCCGTCACATCATGACTGATACCCAACACGCCCAAGTTCTCGCCACTGGGCGACATCAGCACCGTTTGATGAGTTTCCAGCAAACAACTGCGCCCATCCGGTGTGGTGGTCCAGCGCTGCTGACTGGCGCGCCCTTTCATCACGCCTGAAAATGCTTCACTGCCTTCGGCTTCACGGCCATGCCAGAATTGATCAAACGCGCGGTTGGTGGCGATGCGTTGCCCATCTAAGTCTTTGACGTAAATCAGTTCCGACAGAGAATCAAAGGCGGTTTTAGAAATGGTCAACGTATTGAGTTCATGGTGGTGTTCAGAGGCAGCATGGTGGTAAGCGACCGCATTAACCAGCCAGACTTGCTGGCCACGATAATGGGTCGCGCGCGCGGTCAGTTCAATTTTGTGCTCACCGCCACTAGACAGTGGCCAGTCAATCACCGCCGCAACGTGTGTTTCAGCGCAGCCCGCCACGGTTTGCAGCAGCGATTCTAGCGCCTGCGTTGGTAATGTATGAGGAAAGAAAAAGTTTTTGCCCACGCGGCGAATGCCAAACAGCGAGAACGCGGCTAAATTGGCAAACACCAATTCGCCTTTTTGTGCTTGAAATAGCAGCAGCGCCGCCGGTGAACTGGCCATCAGCAACACCAAATGCCGCTGCAAACGACGATACAGGTAGAGGAAACCGGCGCCGATCACAGCGATCAGCGAGACAAACCATCCCCAGTGTTCCATAAATCCTGTCGCTGCCCACTGCAGTTGATCCATGCTGATGAAAACCTTCAAACACTACCGTTTATTGAGAGGGCAAAAGATAACAGTTTCTCTGGGTTTGATCCGCAACTATTCGATTGGGTGATATTGAAATGGCCGTGCGATGAAGGATCCTTGAGCGCCGTCACGATCCAATCGGCGTCCAATCTCCGTCATCGCCAGCCAGCGGTTCTCACACCACAACGGTGACAGCAGGGTTGGCCGACGTGCCGACGAAGCCACGCGATGAAAGACCACCTCTGGCGGTGTGTGCTGAATCATTTCACACGCAATCGCGACGTATTCGTCGAACGTCGGCGCTTCCAATTTGCCCGCACGCCATGCTTTGGCCATGGTGCTGCCTTCAACAATGTGCAGACCGTGCAATTTGATGCCGTCGGTGCCCACGGCAAGCACTTGCTCTAAGGTGGCGAGATTATCGTCTCGCCCCTCTTTCGGTAGCCCGACGATCAGGTGCGTACAAACCTTGATACCCAGCGCGCGGGCTCGACGAGTGATTTCAGCGTAACAGGCAAAATCGTGGCCGCGGTTGATGCGTTTGAGTGTTTGGTCGTTGGCCGTTTGCAGCCCCAATTCAAGCCAAATCTCAAACCCTTGCTGCGCGTATTCAGCCAGCAGTTCCAACACGGCATCCGGCACACAGTCAGGGCGCGTTCCAACACACAAGCCGACAATATCCGCCGCTTTGAGCGCCTGTTCATACATCGATTTCAGCACCTGAACCTCGGCATAGGTACTGGTATAAGCCTGAAAATAGGCCAGATATTTCTTCGCTCGCTGCACTTCACCCGCGCGATCAGTCAGCTGGTCTTCAATGCTTTTGGCCTGGCTCGCTTCATCGGCAAACGACGCCACATTGCAAAAAGTACAACCGCCGCGGCCAATGGTGCCATCGCGATTCGGGCAACTGAATCCGCCATGTAAGGTCAACTTATGTACACGCTCTCCGTAGCGGCGCTGGAGATCTTGTCCAATCGTGTTCACTAACTCATGTAACTGCATGGCGATACCCAAAATAAATACAAATAATTCTCAATTACAAAATGTAATTAAATTACATAATTACACTATTTAGTCACAAATTTTAGGTGTATGAAACGCAGACATCTCTAACCAAAATCAATAAACATTCATAAAAACAGCATTTAACCCTTAATGTTTTACAAATGTTAAACAAGTTATGCATTTGCAAACAAAAAAAGCCCATAAAAATCGCCGACTTTTCGTTGCATTTTTGCACGACAAAATTGTAGGATACTTACAGTTTTGCACTGTTTTTTGATTATTTTATTACAAGAAACGCTGCGAAACGTCGGTGATATTCCGCTCCTACCTATATAAACCACTACAAAAGTGGCCTGACAAAAGGGATATCACTAAGGATTGTTTTTCTCACAAAATTTTTCCTGTGAGAGACGGAAAGGAAGCGAACCCGCCACCACTGGCAGGTTTAGATTCATAACAATAAGGACAGGATACAGCGCTGGGGCTTGCCTTGGCTTGCTTGTGTCCGCTTGAACTGGAAGGATGTATCTATGGTAGATCGAGAGCAACGTTCGCGAGGTCTTTACACGCCGGAACTCGAGCATGATGCTTGTGGTATCGGTTTTGTTGCCCACCTCAAGAACCGCAAATCTCACCAAGTTGTGACTCAAGCACTGGATATGCTGGCACGCATGGAGCACCGCGGCGGTCAAGGTTGTGACCCTTGCAGTGGCGACGGCGCGGGCATTCTGCTGCAAAAACCACACGAATTTCTATTGGAAGAAGCCGTGAAGCTGGGCATCAAATTGCCAGCATTCGATAAATACGGCGTCGGTGTGGTGCTGTTTCCCCAAGATGAGCACAAACGCGCGCAATGTCGCGATATTTTAGAACGCAACGCCAAGCGTCTGGATCTGGACGTGATTGGTTACCGCGTATTGCCAACCGACAACAGCATGCTGGGTGCAGATCCGTTAAGCACCGAGCCTCAATTTGAACACGTATTTATTTCCGGCGGTCCGGGCATGAGTGCTGACGAGCTGGAACGTAAACTGTACGTCTTACGTAATTACACCGTCCGCGTTTGTCTCGAAAGCGTGTCGAACATCGGTGATGACTTCTACATCAACTCGCTGTCGTACAAAACGCTGGTCTACAAAGGCCAGTTGACGACCGAGCAAGTACCACAATATTTCCTAGATCTACAGAATCCGACCATGGTGACGGCGCTGGCGTTGGTGCACTCGCGTTTCTCCACCAACACATTCCCGAAATGGCGTCTGGCTCAGCCTTTCCGTTACATTGCGCACAACGGTGAAATCAACACGGTACGTGGCAACCTGAACTGGATGAAGGCGCGCGAGGCGATTCTGCAATCGAATTTATTTACGCAAGCCGAAATCGACATGTTGCTGCCGGTGTGCCAAGAAGGCGCGTCTGACTCTGCCAACTTCGACATGGTGCTTGAGCTTTTGGTGCTCTCTGGCCGCAGCCTGCCACATGCCCTGATGATGATGATTCCGGAAGCGTGGCAAGAAAACAAAGCCATGGATCCGAAACGTCGTGCGTTCTACCAATACCACGCCAACGTGATGGAACCGTGGGATGGCCCAGCCTCGGTCTGCTTTACCGATGGCGTGCAAGTGGGTGCGACGCTCGACCGCAACGGCCTGCGTCCGTCTCGCTACACCGTGACGAAAGACGATTTCCTCATCATGGCGTCCGAGTCGGGCGTGGTGGAAATTGCACCGGAAAACGTTGAATACCGTGGCCGTTTGCAACCGGGGCGTATCTTTGTGGCCGATTTAGAACAAGGCCGCATCATTTCGGATGAAGAAGTGAAAGATGGCATTGCCAACGCCCAGCCCTATGAACAATGGGTAGAAGAAAACCTGCTGAGCTTGAAGAAGCTGCCGGATGCCGACAACGTGCACAGCCAGCCTTCGCCAGAACGTCTGCTGCACCGTCAGCAAGCCTTTGGGGTCAGTAGCGAAGAAGTGAACGACATCATTCTGACACTGGCGCAAACCGGTTATGAACCGCTCGGTTCGATGGGCGCCGACTGGCCTGTGGCCGTGCTGTCGCACCAGTCCCAGCATCTGTCGAACTACTTCAAGCAGCTGTTTGCTCAGGTGACCAACCCGCCGATCGACCCGATTCGCGAACGCATGGTGATGTCACTCAACACCTACATCGGCCGCGATCAAAACCTGCTCACTGAAACGCCTGCGCACTGTCGTAAAGTGGAACTTGAATCGCCCGTGATTTCCAACGCTGAGCTGGAAAAACTGCGCGCGATCGATAACGAACACCTGCAAGCCAAAACGCTGGATATCGTATTCCAGGCCAGCGGCGAACCCGGCAAACTCGAACGCGCGCTGAAACGCATCTGCCAATATGCAGAAGACGCAGTCATCGACGGTTACTCGATCATTCTGCTGACCGACCGCGCCGTGAACTCCAACCACGCCGCAATTCCTGCCATGCTGGCCGTGGGCGCAGTGCACCATCACCTGATCCGAAAAGGGCTGCGCTCGAAGTGTGGCATTGTGGTTGAGACTGGGGATGCGCGTGAAACGCACCACTTCGCGACCCTGGTCGGTTACGGGGCCAACGCAGTCAACCCATATCTGGTCACAGAAACCATTTTCGATCTGAAACGCCGCAACAAACTGGATGCCGAGATTCCGGTCGACAAATATTTCGAAAACTACCGTAAAGGCATCAATGCTGGCCTGCTGAAAATCTTCTCAAAAATGGGGATTTCAACCCTGCAGTCCTACCATGGCGCGCAAATTTTTGAAGCGCTGGGGATCAGCAAAGCGGTGGTCGATAAATACTTTACCGGCACCATCACCCGTATTCAGGGTATGACGCTGGATGACATCGCCAAAGAAGTCGGCGTGCGTCACCGCATCGGTTACCCAACGCGTGAAATCCCGTTGCAAGTGCTGGATGTCGGCGGTGTGTATCAGTGGAAACAACGAGGTGAAAAACACCTGTTCAACCCAGAAACCATTCACCTGCTGCAACACTCGACGCGCAACAAAGACTTTGAAGAGTTCAAGAAGTACGCCGCAGAAGTCGACAGCCAAGGCGACAAAGCCGTTACTCTGCGCAGTCAGCTCGACTTTGTGAAAAATCCGGCCGGCTCGATTCCAATTGAAGAAGTGGAGTCAATTGACAGCATCGTTAAACGCTTTGCCACGGGCGCAATGTCGTTTGGTTCGATTTCTTACGAAGCGCACTCCACATTGGCAGTTGCGATGAACCGTCTGGGCGCGAAGTCAAACTCGGGTGAAGGCGGCGAAGATCCAATGCGCTTCCTGCCAAAAGAGAATGGCGACTGGGAACGTTCGGCGATCAAACAGGTGGCGTCAGGCCGCTTTGGGGTGACGTCGTATTATCTGACCAACTCGGAAGAGATTCAGATCAAGATGGCGCAGGGCGCGAAGCCGGGCGAAGGCGGTCAATTGCCGGGCGATAAAGTCGATGACTGGATCGGCGCAACGCGTCACTCGACCCCGGGGGTCGGCCTGATTTCGCCACCACCGCACCACGACATCTACTCCATTGAAGACTTGGCACAGCTGATCTTTGACCTGAAAAACGCCAACCGCAAAGGCCGCGTGAACGTCAAACTGGTCTCGGAAGCGGGTGTCGGCACCATCGCATCTGGCGTCGCCAAAGCGAAAGCGGATGTGGTCCTGATTGCTGGCCACGATGGTGGCACGGGTGCATCTCCCGTGTCGTCGATTCGTCACACCGGTCTGCCGTGGGAACTGGGTCTGGCCGAAACGCATCAAACCCTGCTGAAAAACGGCCTGCGTAACCGCATCGTCGTGCAAGCCGATGGTCAGATGAAAACCCCACGCGACATCGCGATTGCGACGCTGCTGGGCGCTGAAGAATGGGGCGTGGCTACCGCCGCACTGGTGGTTGAAGGCTGTATCATGATGCGTAAGTGTCATAAGAACACCTGCCCGGTTGGCATCGCGACACAAAACAAAACGCTACGTGAACGCTTTGACGGCCGCGTCGATGACGTGGTGACCTTCTTCCAATACATGGCGCAAGGTCTGCGTGAAATCATGGCAGAGCTGGGTTTCCGCACCATCAATGAGATGGTGGGTCAGGCGCACAAACTGAAACTGCGCGACGATGTTGGCCATTGGAAATACAAAAATCTGGATCTGTCTCCGGTACTGTTCCTTGAGCCGCCGCGTGAAGCCGATGGCATCTACTGTCAAACGCAGCAGAACCACAATCTGGAAAGCGTGCTGGATCGCCAGTTGATCGAGGTCGCTAAACCGGCGCTGGAGAAAGGCGAAGCGGTGCAAGCACAATTCCCGATCATCAACACCGACCGCAGCACCGGCACCATGCTGTCGAACGAGATCTCCAAAGTCTACCAAGATCAAGGTCTACCGCAGCCGATGCAGGTCAAATTCAACGGCAGCGCAGGTCAATCGTTTGGCGCATTCTTGGCCAAAGGCGTGACATTTGAAGTGGAAGGTGATGCGAATGACTACTGGGGTAAAGGGTTGTCCGGCGGCACGCTGGTGCTCTATCCGAACCGCGATTCCAGCCTGATTGCCGAAGACAACATCGTGGTCGGAAACGTCTGTTTCTACGGTGCGACGTCTGGCGAATCTTACATTCGTGGCCTTGCGGGCGAGCGTTTCTGTGTCCGTAACTCCGGCGCCAAAGTCGTGGTTGAAGGCGTGGGCGACCACGGCTGTGAATACATGACTGGCGGCGTGGCCGTGATCCTTGGCGCAACCGGTCGCAACTTTGCGGCAGGCATGAGCGGCGGAACCGCCTATGTCTGGAATAAGTCGGGTGACTTCGAATCGAAACTCAACCCTGAACTGGTGGATCTCGATCCAATTGAAGCAGAAGACAAAGCGCTGCTCAAAGCGATGCTCACCAAACACGTTCAGTTCACAGGAAGTGAAGTGGCACAGTCCTTCCTCGACAACTTTGAAGCTAGCCTTGCCGATATGGTGAAGGTGATGCCGCGTGATTACAAAGCGGTACTTCAAAAACGTCAGGAAGCAGCAGCGGCAGAAGTGGAGGCAGTGTAATGGGTAAGCCTACTGGATTTTTAGAATTTGGTCGTGAACTACCGAAGAAGATCGACCCGAAAGAACGCATCAAGAACAACAACGAATTTGTGCTGAACGCCGAATTTGGCAACAAGATCAACCAACAAGCGTCACGTTGTATGGATTGTGGCGTGCCGTTTTGTCATAACGGCTGCCCGATTGGCAACATCATTCCAGAGTTCAACGATGCGGTGTATCGTGAAAGCTGGGAAGAAGCGTGGCACATCCTGAGCTCGACCAACAACTTCCCGGAGTTTACCGGTCGTGTGTGTCCGGCGCCGTGTGAAAGCGCGTGTGTGCTGGGCATCAATCAGGATCCGATCACCATTTGTAATATCGAAAAAACCATCGTTGAGCGCGCGTATCAAGACGGCTATGCCAAGCCCAAAACGCCGCGCACTCGCACTGGTAAATCGATCGCCATTATTGGCTCTGGCCCTGCAGGGTTAGCTGCCGCAGAGCAGCTCAACAGTGCGGGTCACACTGTGACCGTGTTTGAGCGCGATGAGAAAGTCGGCGGCCTGCTGCGTTTTGGGATTCCAGATTTCAAACTGAGCATGGATGTGATTGATCGCAAGATCAATCTGATGGCCGAAGCGGGCGTGAAATTTGAAGTCAATGCGCATGTCGGTGTCGACATCAACGCCCAGCAACTGCGTCAGGAATTCGATGCCGTGCTACTGACGGGCGGATCCACCGTCCCACGCAACCTGCCGATTCCGGGCCGCGAGCTAAGTGGAGTGTATTTTGCGATGCAGTTCCTAGCGCAAAACAACCGCCGTGCCAACAACATGGATCTCAAAACCGACGAGATCCATGCCAAAGGCAAACACGTGGTAGTGATTGGCGGTGGTGACACCGGGTCTGACTGTGTCGGCACTTCAAACCGTCACGGCGCGGCAAGCATCACTCAGGTGGAAATCATGCCCATGCCAGCGGACAAACGTCCGGCGAACATGCCTTGGCCGCAATACCCCATAATTCTGCGTACGTCGACCTCCCACGAAGAAGGCTGCGAGCGTCATTGGAACATTCTGACCAAAGAGTTCATTGGCAACGCCAACGGTGAGGTCACCGGCCTGCGCATTGCCGACATTGTTTGGAAAGAAGCCGCAGCGGGCGAGCGTCCGAGTTTCGAAGAAGTGGCAGGCAGCGAGCGAGTGATTCCATGTGACATGGCGTTTCTGGCGATGGGTTTCCTCCATCCGGAACCGCATGGCGTCTTGGCTCAGCTCGACATCAAACTGGATGAACGCGGGAATGTGGCTACACAACACTTCGCGACCAACCAAAAAGGAGTGTTTGCTGCGGGGGATATGCGTACGGGCCAATCGTTGGTGGTTCGTTGCATCAACGAAGGTCGCGAGTCTGCGCGTGCCGTCGATGAATACCTGATGGGCAATACGCATCTCGAAGCCAAAGCCGACTCTTTGATGCTTTCAGCATAAAGGTCTATTCAACAAGGTTCTTAGAGAGTATCTCCCTAGGAACCTTGCTGTAAACACAACAAATTCCTTCCAAACAGTTCCTATTTGGCTAGCCCTCCCGCTAGCCTTTTTTCTTTGTTTCTCATCTGGCGAGATTTAAATGTTAAAAAGTCGTAACATTTAAAAACCTATCATATTGAATTTATTGATATTAATTAGAGTAATGCTTGGTAAATCGCTGACACACATGATTAATCACCAAAAACTTGACCTTTTTCACAATAAGCTATAGGTTGTGAATTCAGTGCAAATTAAACTGTCCGAAATTGTTAAATTTTTAATCAGTTTTAATTAATAATTATCTAAATAATAACAATATAAACGAATAGTTAGTCATTTACTGTCTGGATGACAGAGAAGCAAAGGGAGAATTGCAATGGCTCTATATGATCCAAGTCTTGAGAAAGACAACTGTGGATTCGGCTTGATCGCGCATATGGAAGGTCAAGCCAGTCATAAATTGGTTCGCACCGCGATTTCTGCTCTCGACCGCATGACCCACCGTGGCGGTATTGCCGCCGATGGAAAAACCGGTGATGGTTGTGGTCTTCTACTCCAAAAACCCGATACTTACTTGCGCCTGATTGCTGAAGAACAGCACTGGAAGCTGGGTAAGCAATACGCGGTTGGGATGATATTTCTTAGCCGAGATCCGGTCAAAGCGCAGTCTGCGCGCGACATCATCAATAAAGAGCTAGCGCAAGAAACACTCACGGTCTCCGGCTGGCGTACCGTGCCAACCAATCCGAAAGTGCTGGGGCCGATCGCCGCAGCCTCACTGCCGGATATTCAACAAGTCTTCATTTCTGCCCCTGCCGGCTGGCGTGAACGCGACATTGAACGTCGCCTGTACATCGCGCGCCGCCGCATCGAAAAGCAAATCACCGAAGACAAAGATTTCTACATCTGTTCGCTGTCGACGCAGGTTATTGTTTACAAAGGCCTGTGCATGCCAGCGGACTTACCGCGTTTTTATCTCGACTTGGCCGACCTGCGTATGGAATCGGCGATCTGTCTGTTCCACCAGCGTTTTTCAACCAACACGCAACCCCGTTGGCCATTGGCGCAGCCGTTCCGCTACTTAGCGCACAACGGTGAGATCAACACCATCGAGGGGAACCGTCAGTGGGCGCGTGCGCGTGCTTACAAATTCTCGTCGCCGCTGCTGCCTGACTTACAAACGGCCGCACCTTTTGTGAACGAAACCGGTTCGGACTCGTCCAGCCTCGATAATATGTTGGATCTGTTCCTCGCGGGCGGTATGGATATCTTCCGCGCCATGCGGATGCTGGTGCCGCCTGCGTGGCAAAACCACCCGGATATGGACGACGAACTACGCGCCTTCTACGACTTCAACTCCAAACACATGGAGCCGTGGGATGGCCCGGCGGGTATCGTGTTATCCGATGGCCGCTACGCCGCGTGTAACCTTGACCGCAACGGTCTGCGCCCTGCCCGCTACGTGATCACCAAAGATAAGTTGATCACGCTGGCCTCGGAAGTCGGTATTTGGGACTACGCCCCGGATGAAGTGGCAGAGAAAGGCCGCGTGGGTCCGGGTGAACTGCTGGTGATCGATACACGCAAAGGCAAGTTATGGCAATCGGCCGAGATCGACAACGATCTTAAGAGCCGCCACCCCTACCGTGAGTGGATGCAAAACAACGTTTATCCATTAACCTCGTTTGCTGAACTGCCAGACGATCAGGTGGGCGAGCGCAGCTTTGATGCGGATCAGCTCAACACCTATCAAAAGCAGTTTGCAATGACCAATGAAGAAGTGGATCAAGTGCTGCGCGTCATGGCCGACATGGGTCAGGAAGCGGTTGGTTCAATGGGCGATGATACGCCGATGGCCGTCCTCTCATCGAAAGAGCGCCTGATCACGGACTACTTCCGTCAGAAATTTGCACAAGTGACCAACCCGCCGATCGATCCGCTGCGTGAAAAACACGTCATGTCGCTGGCCACCAGTATCGGTCAGGAGATGAACGTTTTCTGCGAAACCGATGGTCACGCACACCGAGTCACGTTTGAATCGCCGGTGCTGCTCTACTCGGACATGCAACAGTTGCTGACCCTGAGCGATCAGCACTATCGCAATACGATCCTCGACATCAACTACGATCCGCAGGAACACGATCTCAAGCAAGCGGTCTTGGCGCTGTGCGATCAAGCCGAACAAGTGGTGCGCGAAGGCACCGTGCTGATCGTGCTGTCGGATCGTGCGCTGACCAAAGGCAAGCTGCCGATCCCAGCGGCGATGGCCGTTGGCGCCGTGCAAACGCGCCTCGTGGAATCCAACCTGCGTTGTGATGCCAACATCATCGTCGAAACCGCCACCGCGCGCGACCCGCATCAATTCGCGGTGCTGATCGGCTTTGGGGCCACGGCGGTTTACCCTTACCTCGCATATGAAGTGGTCGGTAAATTGGTCGACGATGGCGTGCTGGAGAAGAGCTATCGCGATGCGATGCAAAACTACCAGTACGGCATCAACAAAGGCCTGTACAAAATTATGTCCAAAATGGGCATCTCAACCGTGGCCTCTTACCGCTGTTCACAGCTGTTTGAAGCGGTGGGCCTACATAGCGACATCGTCGAACTGTGCTTTAAAGGGGTCACCACCCGCATTCAGGGCGCCAACTTTGACGACTTCCAGCAGGACTTGTTTAACCTATCGCGCAAAGCATGGACCAAACGCAAGTCAATGGAACATGGTGGTCTGCTGAAATACGTGCACGGCGGTGAATACCACGCCTACAACCCTGATGTGGTTGGCACGCTGCAAACGGCGGTGAAATCCGGTGAAACATCAGACTACGCTCAGTTTGCCAAACAGGTGAACGAACGTCCGGTGGCGATGCTGCGCGATTTGCTCAAACTGAAAAAATCAGACAACCCGCTGGCTCTAGAACAAATTGAGCCGACCACTGAGCTGTTCAAACGCTTTGACTCGGCCGCCATGTCTATCGGCGCACTGAGCCCGGAAGCGCACGAAGCGCTGGCGACCGCGATGAACCGAATTGGCGGTCACTCGAACTCCGGTGAAGGGGGCGAAGATCCGCGCCGTTTTGGCACCGAACGTAACTCGCGCATCAAGCAGGTCGCTTCGGGTCGTTTCGGTGTGACGCCACACTACCTGACCAACGCTGACGTGCTGCAAATCAAAGTCGCGCAAGGGGCAAAACCGGGTGAAGGCGGTCAGTTGCCGGGTCACAAAGTGACGGCGGAAATCGCGAAATTACGTTACTCCGTACAAGGCGTGACGTTGATTTCGCCGCCTCCGCACCACGATATTTACTCGATTGAAGACTTAGCCCAGCTGATCTTCGACCTAAAACAGGTCAACCCGAAAGCGCTGGTGTCGGTCAAACTGGTTTCTGAACCGGGCGTCGGCACGATCGCGACCGGTGTGGCCAAAGCTTACGCCGACCTTATCACCATTTCCGGCTATGACGGCGGCACAGCGGCGAGCCCACTGACCTCAGTCAAATACGCGGGCAGTCCTTGGGAACTGGGGCTGGCGGAAACTCAGCAAGCCTTGGTGGCGAATGGTCTGCGTCATAAGATTCGCCTGCAAGTCGATGGCGGTCTGAAAACCGGCCTCGATGTCATCAAAGGCGCGATTCTGGGTGCAGAAAGCTTTGGTTTTGGGACCGCGCCCATGGTAGCCATGGGCTGTAAATTCCTGCGCATCTGTCACCTCAATAACTGTGCAACCGGGGTGGCGACTCAGGATGAAACCCTGCGCCGCGAGTACTTCAAAGGTTTGCCTGAGATGGTGATTAACTACTTCACCGGCTTGGCTGAAGAAGTGCGTGGTTATCTAGCTGAATTGGGCGTAGAAAAACTCACCGACCTGATTGGCCGAACCGATCTGCTGGAAGCGGTACAAGGCATGACGGCGAAACAGAGCAAGCTGGACCTGTCTGGCATCCTCGAAGCACCGGTGTCACCGGAAGGTTTGCCACTGTTCTGTACTCAACCGAACACCCCGTTTGATAAAGCGGCGCTGAACCAGAAAATCGTGGATGACGCACTGGAAGCGATTGAAAACCAGTACTCAACCGAACTGTACTACGACGTGATCAACACCGACCGCTCCGTCGGGGCGCGGTTGTCGGGTGAAATCGCTAAACGCTACGGCAACGCAGGCCTCTCCGCCACGCCGATCAAAGTGGTGTTGCAAGGCACTGCGGGTCAATCGTTTGGCGTATGGAACGCGGGCGGTGTCGAGCTGTACCTGACAGGCGATGCCAACGACTACGTCGGTAAAGGCATGGCGGGCGGTAAGATTGTCATCAAACCGCATCTGGGAACGGCATTTACCTGTAACGAAGCCACCATCATCGGGAACACCTGTTTGTACGGTGCCACTGGCGGCAAACTGTTTGCAGCCGGCAAAGCCGGCGAGCGTTTTGGCGTGCGAAACTCTGGCACCATTGCCGTGATTGAAGGGGCCGGCGACAACGCGTGTGAATACATGACAGGCGGCATCGTGGCGATTCTCGGGGCAACGGGCGTCAACTTCGGCGCGGGGATGACGGGTGGTTTTGCTTACGTCCTTGACGAAAATGGCGATTTCCAAGGCCGCGTGAACGAGGAATCTGTCGAAGCGATTGCGCTGAACGATCTCTACATCCATCAAGAACACTTGCGTGGCTTGATTGCAGAACATCTGGAAGAAACTGGCTCTGTTCATGCTGAACATATCTTAGCGAACTTTGATGAATGGATTCCGAAGTTCTACCTTGTTAAACCTCAGGCAGCGGATCTGCAGACTCTATTGGGTCACCAAAGCCGCAGCGCTGCTGAACTGCGCGTTCAAGCACAATAATTGGAAGGAGCCGAAGTCATGAGCCAGAACGTATACCAATTTATTGATGTCAACCGAGTGGACCCGGCAAAGAAGCCGCTCACCATTCGTAAGATTGAATTCGTAGAGATTTATGAACCGTTTACCAAACAGCAAGCCACCGCTCAGGCGGATCGCTGTCTGGATTGCGGCAACCCGTACTGTGAGTGGAAATGCCCAGTACACAACTACATTCCTCAGTGGCTGAAACTGGCCAATGAGGGCCGCATTCTCGAGGCAGTGGAGTTGTCACACCAAACCAACAGCCTACCCGAAGTGTGCGGCCGTGTGTGCCCACAAGATCGTCTGTGTGAAGGGTCGTGTACACTGAACGCCGATTTCGGCGCCGTGACCATTGGGAACGTTGAAAAATACATCACCGATACAGCCTTTGAGATGGGTTGGAAACCGGACATGTCCAACGTGGAATGGACGAATAAGAAAGTCGCCATCATCGGGGCTGGCCCGGCAGGGCTTGCCGCGGCTGACGTCCTCGTTCGCAACGGTGTGAAACCGGTGGTGTACGATCGTTATCCTGAAATCGGTGGCCTGCTGACGTTTGGTATTCCGTCATTCAAATTGGAAAAAGGCGTGATGGAAAACCGCCGCCGCGTATTTAGCGAAATGGGGGTCGAATTCCGCCTCAATGTTGAAGTGGGCAAAGATGTTCAACTGCAACAACTGATTGACGAATACGATGCGGTGTTCCTTGGCGTGGGCACCTACAAATACATGCGTGCGGGTCTGGACAACGAAGACGCGCAAGGCGTGTACGATGCGCTGCCATTTTTGATCTCCAACACTTACAAAGTGATGGATCTGCCGTCGCCAGAGCGCTTCATCGACATGGCCGGCCAGAAAGTCGTGGTGCTCGGTGGCGGTGACACCGCGATGGACTGTGTGCGCACGTCGATTCGTCAAGGAGCCTCACGCGTCGTGTGTGCTTACCGACGCGACGAAGAGAACATGCCTGGTTCTCGCCGTGAAGTGAAGAACGCCAAAGAAGAAGGCGTGGAGTTCATGTTCAACCTGCAACCGCTGGGCATTGAAGTGGATGCATCCGGTCAAGTGACGGGCGTGAAAGTGGTGCAAACCGCCTTGGGTGAACCGGATGACGCAGGTCGCCGCCGCCCAGAACCGGTTGCAGGCAGTGAACACGTGCTAGAAGCCGATGCGGTGATCATGGCATTTGGTTTCCAACCACACCACATGAGTTGGCTGGAACCGTTTGGCGTCGAACTGGATCAATGGGGCCGCATTAAAGCGCCGCTCAGTCAGGCATTTAAGTTCCAAACCAGCAATGAGAAAATTTTTGCTGGCGGTGATGCCGTGCGCGGTTCAGATTTGGTGGTGACCGCCATCGATGAAGGACGCAAAGCAGCGGAAGGCATCATGGATTACCTCGAGGTATAAAATCCGTGACCTAACTTCACGGTTGAGCAAAAGGATTCATCAACGATGAATCCTTTTTTCATTTTCGGCCTATAATTGTCACCAGTTGTAACGTATTGACATGACAGAGGAATAAATCGATATGCTGACCACCTCTGCTCACTCTGAATTCCATAAGGCAGCATGCATGTTAAAAACTGTAACCCTATCGATGGCTGTGGTCCTGCTAAGCGGCTGTAGTCAGGGAGTGGCTCCGATGACTGACCGCACCTACACCCTTTGTGGCGACAAGCCCAACTGCGTGTCGACCCAAGAGAATCGTGAGAAATTCACCCTCGCGCCGTTTATTCTGCGCCCCGGCGTGACGTTAGAGCAAATTGAGCGCGTGGCTCTGACCCTGCCCGGCGCGAAAACCGCCGACAAAGATGGCCCGTACTTACGCATCGAATGCACCACACGCATTCTGCGTTTTGTTGACGATCTGGAGCTGAAATTGACCGATGATCACCTACTCGTCCGCTCAGAATCGCGCGTCGGCTACAGCGACTTTGGCGTCAACCGCCGCCGCGCAGAAAGCCTGCGTGAAAAACTGGCCGAAGCAGGCATGCTGCGTCAACCATAACGCACACCGAACCTCGCGCAAACGACTCGGGTCGTGATAAACTTCGCCCTGATTTTTCGTAATTCAAAAAGAGACACTGCATGAAAATTGGCATCATCGGCGCAATGCAACAAGAAGTCGCCATTCTGAAAGACGCACTGAACAACTGTCAGGAAGTCAGCAAAGGCGGCTGTACTTACTATTCTGGCCAGCTGCATGGCGTTGACGTTGTGCTCCTGCAATCGGGGATCGGCAAAGTCGCCGCAGCCATTGGCACCGCGATCTTGCTCGATGAATACCAACCAGATGTGGTGATCAATACCGGGTCTGCGGGCGGTTTCGATGCAACCCTCAACGTGGGTGATGTCGTAATTTCAACCGAAGTGCGCCACCACGATGCCGATGTGACCGCGTTTGGTTACGAAATCGGCCAAATGGCAGGTCAACCTGCGGCCTTCCAAGCCGACGAAAAACTGATGGCTGTGGCAGAAAAGGCGCTGGAATCCATGGTCGGCAAACACGCGGTTCGCGGTCTGATCTGTACCGGCGATGCGTTTGTCTGCACTGCAGAGCGCCAAGCGTTCATCCGCGCAAATTTCCCATCCGTGATTGCGGTAGAAATGGAAGCCTCTGCGATTGCACAAACCTGTCACCAATTCCAAGTGCCGTTTGTGGTCGTGCGCGCGATCTCCGACGTGGCGGATAAAGAGTCCCCGATGTCGTTCGATGAGTTCCTGCCGCTGGCTGCGCAAAGTTCATCAGAAATGGTGAGCAAAATGGTTGAATTGTTGAAGTAACCGATACGCCCTCATGGACGAGATTTTTCACACGATCTATGCCAACGGTGCGCTCCTCGTCATGTGGGGCGCATTGTTGTTTCATCTGATCTTACCGATCCCGCGCGGCGCGCATCCAGTGACTTTGTGGCACAAGTTTGCGGAAATACTGGCGGACAAGGTCAATACCAACGCCAGTTATGCGCAAAGCCAGCTCTCCGGCACACTCGCTTGGCTACTGATGATATTGCCGGCACTGGTGGTATGCATTGCGCTGAAACCATTGGTGTGGCAACCGCAATTATTTGAGCTGGCACTGCTGTTGCTGGCGCTGGATTGGCGTAGCCAAGAGCAATTGGCCAATCGCATGGCCGCTGCACTGGCCAAAGAAGACAAAAAACTCGCGCGCAGCTTGTTGATGCCATACGTCAATCGCGACACCGCGACGCTTTCACCACTGGGCCTTGGCAAAGCGGGTGCCGAAACCATCATTATGGGCTTTGGCCGCAATGTGGTTTGCGTGTTGTTTTGGTATGCGCTGCTGGGAGGAATTGGGGCATTGATCTATCGATTAATGGTGGAATTGGCGCGCGCTTGGTCGCCATCGCGCCCACGTTTTCAACCATTTGGCCTACCGGTGATCCGCGCGGTCGCGGTGCTTGAATTCATTCCACTACGCCTGTTTAGCGTGCTGATCATTGCTGGGCATCACGCGGCACAAACGCTACACCGAACGCTGCAACAAAGCCGCTCATGGCCACTGCCTGGCCCCGCTTGGCTGCTATGCGCCGTGGGCAACAAACTCGAACTGTCACTCGGTGGTCCGGCAATTTACGGCGAACAAAAAGCCGTTCGCGTCAAAATCGGCGGCCGCATCGCCCCTTCTGCTATTCATTTATCCCAACTGCACAGGCTACTGGCTTGGCGAATTTTCGCTTGGATCCTGATTGAAAGCCTGTTGCTGGTTGTGATTTATCGAGGAGTTTAAATGCGCCTTTGGACGCTGACGCTACTATGCTTCACCTCTATCTCCTATGCGGCGCACCCCGTGCAACGAGTCATCAGCCTCGCGCCACATGCCACCGAACTGGCTTTTGCTGCCGGGCTGGGTGACAAGCTGGTCGCGGTGAGCGAATACAGCGATTACCCGCCGCAAGCGCGTCAGATCGAAAAGGTATCCAACTACCAAGGCGTCAAAGTTGAACGCATTGTGGCGCTGAAACCAGACTTAGTGATCGTCTGGCCTGAAGGCAACCCGGCACGTGAATTAGACAAACTGAAACAACTTGGTTTGCCTCTGTATGAGTCCAACACGCGCACGCTGGACGACATTGCCACCAACATCGAACAGCTCAGCCAATACGCCGACGATCCAACCATCGGACAGCGTGCCGCCGACGACTTTCGCCACCAATTGACAACGTTGCGTGCGCAATACGCCGATGCCAAGCCCGTGCGTTACTTTTACCAGTTGAGTGAAAAACCGATCATTACACTTGCGCAAGGCAGCTGGCCCAGCGAGGTCTTTCGTTTTTGTGGCGGAGAGAACGTGTTTGAGCGCAGCCCAAGCCCTTATCCGCAAGTCGGGTTGGAGCAAGTTCTGCTCGCGCAACCCGAGGTGATCTTCACCTCCGAGCATGCCATCGACAACGGCAACATGTGGCAGCGCTGGCAAGCACAGCTTCCAGCGGTCAAACAGAACCACGTCTGGGCCTTAACATCGGATTGGTTAAACCGCCCCACCCCCCGTACACTCAATGCGATTCAACAAGTGTGTCATTACTTCGATCAGGTGCGAAAATAAGTAACAGATCGAACAAAAATCTCGTACAATTTGCGGCCAATTTTGCCCATGACTGACTTAACTGAGCGATACACACTTTGGATACTTCACTGCTCTATCTGATCGATATGTTCGGTACCGCTGTTTTTGCTATCTCCGGCGTTTTGCTTGCTGGCCGTCTAAAAATGGACCCATTCGGCGTCATCGTTCTGGCCAGCGTCACCGCGATCGGCGGCGGAACCATTCGTGACATGTCGCTTGGTGCCACCCCCGTATTCTGGATTAAAGATCCCACCTATCTGTGGGTCATTTTCATCACTTGTATTCTGACCATGCTGATCGTGCGCCGCCCTAAACGTCTGGCGTGGTGGATCCTGCCGGTGTGTGACGCAATTGGTTTGGCGGTATTTGTCGGCATCGGTGTCGAAAAGGCACTTATTTATCAAGAATCATCGCTGATCGCGATCATCATGGGCGTCATTACTGGGTGTGGTGGCGGGATCATTCGCGACGTATTGGCCCGTGAAATTCCGATGGTACTGCGCAGCGAAGTTTACGCAACAGCCTGCATCATTGGCGGCGTGTTCCATACCACGGCATTGGCGATGGGGTATGACAGCTCGACTGCATTTATTTCTGGCGTGTTATCCACGCTGATCATTCGCCTGGGCGCCATTCGTTGGCATTTATCACTGCCCACCTTTGCCATTACTCGCTAAGTTTGATTTAGGCCGCTCCATGCGGCCTTTTTTATATCTCCCCACGCATTCCTCTCCTGCTTTCAGCCTTCTTTCTCTGGTTGGCACTTTGTCGACGGCCTTCTTCTGTTGCACGAAAAATACACCAAAATGAGATCATTGATCACAGAAATACGATCATCAAACAGATAAATAAAGTTTTATGTTTACTTAATGGCATTTTGAACTAGTTTAATAAACAAATAACTTTACTTAATAGCCATGGAGGCAACGATGCAAGCTTATGTCGAACACGCCAACATTACGGTCGCCGATATCGATCAGGCGATTACGTTTCTACAAACCGCGTTGCCCGATTTCAAGATTCGCCATCAGGGGAAGCAGGACTATCGCTGGTGCCATATTGGCACAGAGCAGACGTACATCGCGCTACAGGAAGTGCAAAACCGTACAGAGGTGGATCGTATGCCTTACCGGGATGTGGGCATCAATCATGTCGGTATCGTGGTCGATGATGCCGAAGCGGTGAAGCAGCGCCTGTTGGCAGCGGGGTATCAACTCAATGAGCTATCCGAGAACAACGAGTATCGTCATCGGGTCTATTTTTTTGATCCCAGCGGGACGGAGTGGGAATTCATTGAGTATTTTTCTGACGATCCTGCCCAACGAAACCATTATCCCGCTTAATCACTCATCAATATCAGGACCAAATATGAAACGCATTGCAATTGTTTATTTTTCTCAAGATGGTGCGACTCGCTTGCTGGCTCAGCACGTCGCGGAAGGCGCTCAACACCAGGGCGTAGAAAGTATCACGTTAGAGATCAAAGCCACTGACATCGTGGCCGGCCGATACCAGAATGACGCGTTATTTCGCCAGTTGTTGGCATGTGATGCCATCGTCTTCGCGAGCCCAACCTATATGGGCGGACCCGCCGCTCAGTTCAAAGCATTTATGGATACCAGCAGTGACGGTTACGCCAACAAGTTGTGGCGCAACAAACTGGCGGGCGGCTTAACCATGGGTGGCAGCGTCAATGGTGAGCAACAGCAGACGCTGTACAGTTTCGTCACGCTTGCCTGCCAACACGGCATGATTTGGGTCGGGCTGGATGTCTCCAAACACACCGATTCCCGTGGTTTGAATCATACAGGCTCAAGTATTGGTGTGGTGGCGAGCTACCTTGATAACACCTCTCAGGTGAACCCGAACGATCTGGCCACGGCATTTTATTATGGTGAACGCATGGCCTCACTGCTCAATCAATAGGAGGGCCTATGTTACAAATCCTGATTTATCGACTGGTGCTGGCGCTGCTGGCACTCAACCAACGTCAGCAACATCAGCTCTGCCAGCGCAAGTTTCATCACTGGCTCAGCACCCGCGATCATCTGCCCGCGTATCTGCAGCATGATATAGCGCTGAATGCGGCCAGTGCTCTCGATGAGTGTCAGCAGCAAAGCACAGCGCGCCATCGCCGGCAGTTACGCGCCGTGATTCGAAGCCTCAAACCGTGTGGCTGTTAAATGGGCAGAAGTGAAGTACAATGACTGTCATCTATTCCCATTTGTCATTGGAACGCCATGCTACTGGAAGGCATTGAGACCCTGCTGGTTCTCAGTAAAGAAAAAACCATGAGCCGCACAGGCAGCCAGCTGTACATCAGCCAGTCTGCGGTCAGCAAACGCATTGCGAATCTGGAAAAGAAACTGGGCAAGAAACTGATCGTTCCGTCAGGGCGCCACATTAAGCTCACCGCGGAAGCTGAGCAGTTAATTGCCAACATCGGACCGACATTCAATGAACTACGCGGCCTGATCTTTGAGCAGCAAACGCTGGAGGATGATACGCTGATTCGCCTCGACTGCTCAGAGACTCTGGTCGCGGGTTATCTGACTCAGGTGATGGGTGACTATCGCCAACGCGATCCCCATTTCACCATCACCACTCACCATACGCCGCGTATTGTGGAACACGTTCAATCGGGCAAAGCCACGCTGGGATTTTGCGCAGGCTATCTGCCGGGTAACCATGGGTTGATGACGCTGCATCTGTTCGATGAGCCGTTTTACATTGTCAGTCGCCAGCCACTGTCCGGCTTGCCCGATGAAGTGGTGACCAACGACTTGGCCAACCCGGCTAACACCTATCAGGCCGCTATCCTCGCCAGGCTTGGCATCAATCCGGTGATGGAAATGGACTCCTACACCGCATCCGCGCAGTTAGCATTGGGTGGTATGGCCCCAGCCCTCGTGCCCCTCTCCATCGTTAATGCGCTCAAAATCGAACCGCAATATTGCTTTGACTTTGCCGAATTAGCGCCGCTGTTTCGCCCAATTCACATTTGTGTCCGGGCGACTAGCTACCGCTCACCGCGTGTCAGAACATTGATAGAAACGATTGTGAATGCTGTTCCCACAGCAGTTTAAGTGCCATCAGCATCGACATGGTGATCACCAGCGGGCGAATCCATTTGTGGCCTTTGGTGACCACGACTTTCGCACCCATGCGAGCACCGATAAAACCACCGACCGCCATCGTCAGACCAATTTGCCAAATCGGCAGGCCAGCAATCAAAAAGAAAGTCAGTGCAGCGATATTGGAGGTGAAGTTCAACACTTTGGTACGCGCGGTCGCATCCACCAGACTAAAATGGCCTAACACCACAAAACAGACCGTAAAAATGGAGCCGGTTCCTGGCCCGAAAAAGCCATCATAAAAACCGATACCACCACCAATACATAACGCGAACAGCGCTTCCGGCAGTGGCTTTTTACCCGAGTCGGCACGGGTTTGCGGGGCCAGTAGAAAATAGAGAGAAATGGCGATCAGCAGCAAGGGAATCAAGCTGGTCAGTAGTGAGGCATCAAACTGTTGCACCAGTTCTGCGCCAATAGCCGAACCGACAAAAGTACACACAATCGCTAGGCGCATCTCTTTAAGACTGACAATGCCATTGCGCACAAAATACCATGTGGCCGAAAAGCTACCAAAAGAGCTTTGCAATTTATTGGTCGCCAGCGCCTGAGTCGGTGGCACGCCTGCGGCTAACAAGGCCGGTAGCGTTAACAAGCCCCCGCCGCCTGCCATCGCATCAATAAACCCGGCCACACCGGCAACCAAAAACAACAATCCTAAAACTTCTATTGAGACTTCCATGAACGTCCACATCACCCACAACTAAAAAACACAAACTAGCATTGGCTTTGCGGTGATAACAGTGAATTGAAAGAAAACAATTCATTCCAATTATTCATCAATAAAAAAGAGCAAACCACCTCGGCGGCGGTTTGCTCGTTCAGACAGTCGATCGTAAGGACTTAATTTACGTTGGACTACAGATTATTTGGGAAATCGGCTGGCAACTCGCTGGCTGCACAGTTGATCACCTCGTCATTGTCACGGCCACAATCACGCACGAAGGTGATGGTCGCGAACTCGTCGATCACTTCAGTTGGGTACGCTGGACCGGCATCGCGGTACGCTTCCATTTGAGGAATGTGATCGTTTTGGAAACAAACGGTTTTTTTCGGATCGTTGATAATCCAACGTGGGAAGAAAATCGTACCGTGGAACACGTTGTCAGCCAGGTTGATGATCAAACTCACATCCGTACCGGTTGGCTCTGTCCACGAAATTTTATAAACATCTTGGGCCACTGGCACCAGATAGATGCGTTGTGATTTCACCCAACGATTGCCGACGATACCACTGTGGATACGGTAATCCATGGTTGTTTCGTTTTTCACGTAAACTTCGTAATTCCAACCATTGTCATAAGTGTACACCAAGTGTTTACCAACGATGCCGCTCAAATCATTTTTATCAAACATCTTAATTTCTCCTGTATCTTGTCAACACAGACACTATAACCTATGATTTTTTTATTAAAAAACGCGTAATTTTGATATTAACTATCCAATAATTTTATATGTTTAAAACCAACCTAGAACAATGGGCATTGCTGAGAGCCGTCATCGAACACGGCAGCATTGCCAAGGCGGCTGAGCAGCATTTTCGTAGCCAACCCGCCGTCAGCTATCAACTCAACCAATTGCAAGACAAGTTGGGATTTCCACTGTTGGAACTCAAAGGACGCAAACTGGAGTTAACGCAATCAGGTCAGGTGCTGCTCGAGCAAGCAAGCGTGCTGCTCGACAACTGGCAATTGCTAGAGGAAAAAGCAGTCGCAGTGAAAAACGGCGAACGCACCGTCATCAGTTTGGTGGTGGATAGTTTGTTTCCCAAATCCTGCCTGTTTGACGCCTTTGAGCAGTTCCATCAACGGTTTCCTCACACGCACATTCACTTGAAAGAGACCGTTCGAGATGAAGGCATCGTCCACATCCATCAGCAAGAGGATGAGTTGTACGTCATCAGTTTGGGTCAAGATATTGCATTGCCGAAAGAGAAAATGTTGGATGTGCCCGTCATGCTGGTTGCCCACCGTGACCATCCGATCTTTTCCTATCGCGAGGAGCTGCGCGCAATGAAGCTGGCAGACTACCCCACCATACAAGTGGTGGATAAACACCATCAACAGGGTGAACGCCCAACGCATTATCAGGAGTCGTGGTACTTTACCTCAATCACCTCAGCCGTTGCCGCTATCACCAACAAGCTTGGATGTGGCTGGCTGCCAGCCAGTGAGATTCAACAACAACTCAGCGATCAAACCCTTCGCCCGATTACTGAACATGAATCTTACCGCCGCATCACCTCCATCTATGCTGTCAAAAATCCGAAGGTCGAACACGATGCCTGTATTCAGGCGTTAGCGGAACTGCTCAAAACGGCCGTCAGCTCACGCCAGCAGAAGATGTAAGCCGAGCAAAACACAGCTTGCTGAGAACAGAGCATAAAAAAGCCCGCTCAACTTGAGCGGGCAATGAGGTTGTCAGATAAGCCGAAGGCTTTCCGATCGTAATGTGTTACGCCAAACTTGCTTTCACTTGCGCGTGCAGCTCTTGCACTGACGTCACGCTCGCTTTTGCATCGGCAGTATGCGACATACAGGTTGCAAACGCCGCGTTCAGCGTCGTGGTGTAGTTCACTTTCTCAGCCAGTGCGCCGCGGCGCAGAACTTTCGAGTCTTCAATCGCCTGACGGCCAGCTGCCGTGTTGACGATGTAGGTGTACTCGTTGTTCTTGATGCGGTCAAGAATGTGCGGACGACCTTCGTGTACCTTGTTCACCAGACGTGGGTTAATACCCGCTTCGCCCAGAATCACAGCGGTGCCGTGCGTCGCATCCAGTTTGTAACCCAGTTTCACCAGTTTAGAAGCCAGGTCAACCACACGCTCTTTGTCACCTTCGCGAACCGACAGCAGTGCACGGCCACCTTCAGGGTAGACGTTGCCACAGCCCAGTTCCGCTTTCGCGTATGCTTCTGCAAATGTGGCACCCACGCCCATCACTTCACCGGTTGAGCGCATTTCAGGGCCAAGCAGCGGGTCAACACCCGGGAACTTGTTGAATGGCAGCACCACTTCTTTAACCGAGTAGTATGGTGGAATGATTTCTTTGGTAAAGCCTTGCTGTTCTAGCGTTTGACCTGCCATCACGCGCGCAGCGATTTTCGCCAGCGGCGCGCCAGTCGCTTTCGACACAAACGGTACGGTACGCGCAGCACGAGGGTTCACTTCAATCAGGTAAACTTCGTTGTCTTTAACCGCAAACTGCGTGTTCATCAGGCCGCGAACGCCCAATTCCATCGCCAGTTTCTCAACCTGCTCACGCATCTTGTCCTGAATTTCCTGACTGAGCGTGTAAGCGGGTAGCGAACAGGCGGAGTCACCCGAGTGAACACCGGCTTGTTCGATATGTTCCATGATGCCGCCAATCACGACGCGTTCGCCGTCACAGATAGCATCCACATCCACTTCCGTTGCGTCATCTAGGAAACGGTCCAGCAGAACCGGAGATTCGTTCGATACGCTCACCGCTTCGTTAAAGTAACGGCGCAGGTCAGATTCGTCATAAACGATTTCCATCGCACGACCGCCCAACACGTATGAAGGACGAACCACCAGCGGGAAGCCGATTTCACGCGACTTTTCAATCGCTTGTTCAATCGCCGTCACGGTTGCGTTTTGTGGTTGTAGCAGACCCAGACGGTCGACCGCTTGTTGGAAACGCTCACGGTCTTCAGCACGGTCAATCGCATCAGGGCTGGTCCCAATGATTGGCACACCTGCTGCTTCCAGCGCACGCGCCAGTTTCAGCGGCGTCTGACCGCCGTATTGCACGATGACACCTTTTGGCTTTTCAACGCGCACGATAGACAGGACATCTTCCAGAGTCACTGGTTCGAAGTACAGACGGTCTGACGTGTCGTAGTCGGTCGAAACGGTTTCAGGGTTACAGTTCACCATGATGGTTTCGTAACCGTCTTCACGCAGTGCAAGTGACGCGTGTACACAGCAGTAGTCGAATTCGATACCCTGACCGATACGGTTTGGACCACCGCCCAGAACCATGATTTTGTCTTTATCGGTTGGATTGGCTTCACACTCGTCATCGTAAGATGAGTACATGTACGCGGTGTCAGAAGAGAATTCTGCCGCACAGGTATCCACGCGTTTGTAAACTGGGTGAATGTTGAACTGGTCACGCAGACGGCGGATTTCGCTTTCAGACACGCCCAGCAGTTTAGACAGACGAGCATCCGAGAAACCTTTGCGTTTCATGGCGCGCAGCACGTTTTCGTTCAAGCCCGCAAAACCGCCAAGCTTCACCTGCTCTTCCATTTTCACCAGTTCTTCAATTTGAACCAGGAACCAACGGTCGATGTTGGTGAGGTTGAAGATGCCATCAATCGACATCCCAGCACGGAATGCATCCGCGATGTACCAAATACGCTCTGCACCAGCTTCTTTCAGTTCGTAACGAATTTTGGTCAGCGCATCTGGTGCGTCTAAATCCACCATTTCGTCAAAACCGGTCGCGCCTACTTCCAAACCGCGCAGTGCTTTTTGCAGCGATTCTTGTTGGTTACGACCAATGGCCATCACTTCACCCACTGACTTCATTTGCGTGGTCAAGCGGTTGTTCGCGCCAGCAAATTTCTCGAAGTTAAAGCGAGGAATCTTCGTCACAACGTAGTCAATCGTCGGTTCGAATGATGCTGGTGTTGCGCCGCCCGTGATGTCATTCATCAGCTCATCAAGGGTAAAGCCAACCGCCAGTTTCGCTGCCACTTTGGCAATTGGGAAACCCGTTGCCTTAGAAGCCAAAGCCGAAGAACGAGATACACGTGGGTTCATCTCGATGATCACCATGCGGCCATCTTTCGGGTTGATACCGAACTGCACGTTCGAACCACCGGTTTCGACGCCGATTTCACGCAGAACCGCAAGAGACGCGTTACGCATCAGTTGGTATTCTTTGTCCGTCAGCGTTTGAGCTGGCGCCACGGTGATCGAGTCACCGGTGTGGATACCCATTGGGTCAAAGTTTTCAATCGCACATACGATGATACAGTTGTCCGCTTTATCGCGAACCACTTCCATTTCGTACTCTTTCCAGCCGATCAGCGATTCATCAATCAGCAGTTCGTTGGTTGGTGATAAGTCCAGACCACGGCGACAGATTTCTTCAAATTCTTCTTTGTTGTACGCGATGCCACCGCCGGTCCCGCCCATAGTAAAGGAAGGACGGATGATACAAGGGAAGCCCACCATATCCAGCACGCGGTACGCTTCTTCCATGGTTTTTGCTGTATCAGCACGTGGACACGCGAGGCCAATCGACTTCATTGCTTTATCAAAGCGTGAACGGTCTTCTGCTTTATCAATCGCGTCAGCGGTTGCGCCGATCATCTCCACGCCGAATTCAGCCAGTACGCCATGTTTTTCCAGCGCCAGAGCACAGTTCAGTGCTGTCTGACCGCCCATGGTTGGTAGGACGGCATCCGGACGCTCTTTTTCGATGATCTTGCGGACCACTTCCCAATGAATTGGCTCGATGTAAGTCGCATCTGCCATTTCTGGGTCAGTCATGATGGTCGCTGGGTTTGAGTTGACCAGAATAACGCGGTAACCCTCTTCACGCAGCGCTTTACACGCTTGCGCGCCTGAGTAGTCAAACTCACAAGCCTGACCGATAACAATCGGACCCGCACCCAGGATAAGAATGCTTTTAATGTCAGTACGTTTTGGCATTGTTTACTACTCCAAATTAAGCGCGGTGTTGTTTAATCAGTTCAATGAAGTGGTCGAATAGCGGAGCCGCATCGTGTGGACCCGGGCTTGCTTCAGGGTGGCCCTGGAAGCTGAATGCCGGTTTGTCCGTGCGGTGAATCCCTTGCAGCGAGCCATCAAACAGAGATTTGTGCGTCGCACGCAGATTCTCTGGCAACGTGTCTTCATCTGCGGCAAAACCGTGGTTTTGCGAGGTAATCATCACAACATTACGATCCAGGTCTTTTACTGGGTGGTTTGCACCGTGGTGACCAAACTTCATTTTCACCGTCTTCGCGCCAGAAGCGAGCGCCAGAATTTGGTGGCCAAGACAGATACCAAATACCGGAATATTTTTCTCGAGGAAGGTTTGGGTCGCTTCAATCGCATAAGTACATGGTTCTGGGTCGCCCGGGCCGTTTGACAGGAAGATGCCATCCGGATTCATCGCCAATACGTCTTCTGCAGACGTTTGAGCCGGAACCACCGTCAGGCGACAGCCGCGGTCCACCAGCATACGCAGGATGTTACGCTTCGCACCGAAGTCGTAAGCCACCACGTGGTATGGCAGTTCGCTCTCGTCTTTCACTTCAGGCAGGCCGCCTTCCAGCGTCCATGAACCTTGTTTCCATTCGTACGCTTCTTTGGTCGTTACCACTTTCGCCAAATCCATCCCTTTCAAACCAGGGAATTCTTTCGCTTTCGCCAGCGCCAACGCTTCGTCCAGATTGTCACCAGCCATGATGCAGCCATTTTGCGCACCTTTTTCACGCAGGATACGAGTGAGCTTACGCGTATCGATGTCAGCAATGCCGACAATGTTTTGTGATTGAAGGTAATCGGAGAGAGAACGTTCACTACGGAAGTTAGAAGCGAGAAGAGGAAGATCGCGAATCACAAGGCCTTGAGCATGAATCGATGATGATTCTTCGTCTTCGGCGTTGGTGCCGGTATTGCCAATGTGAGGATAAGTCAGGGTAACGATTTGCTGGGAATAGGAAGGATCAGTGAGGATTTCTTGGTACCCCGTCATCGAGGTATTAAAAACGACTTCACCGACGGAAGAACCATCTGAACCAATGGACACTCCGCGGAACACTGTCCCATCTTCTAGGACTAACAGTGCTGATTTACTCAAGACAACCTCCAGAATAAAAATGCAAAAATATTAAATTAAACTGCAAATTTGCCTTCCTTTTCGCGTTTATAGTTTGCTCTAGGGGGTTTCAGACAAATTGGCGGTATTCTAATGAGCGCCGTGACTTCTGTCAACATTCGTTCAAAAATAAAATTATTTTTTGGTAGGTTACAACTAAAAAAGCACGTAAAGGCACTAAAACTGCATGTTTTAGGCACTTTCAAACGATAGTTATGAATGCGCGAATAAAAAACAGTCAGTTTGGAAATTTTTTCCAGACAAATTCATTATTAAAAATCAGGCAAACGATAATCTGAGAAATTAAACTAAAAAAATATCGATTACATTTCAAATCACAAGCCAACGGCGAGAAAACCAAACAAAAGTCAGGGTTAAGTGGCGATATTTTACGAATAGATTTTTGAGGGGTTGGGACGAGATTTATAGAAACGCCGGAGTTACCCGGCGCATAATTATGTATTTATAGCTCATTAAGTCCGAGGACATCGGTCATGGTATAAAACCCAGCCGGTTTTTCGGCAAGCCAGATCGCAGCTTTGACCGCACCATTCGCAAAGGTCATGCGGTCAGTGGCTTTGTGGGTAATCTCCACGCGCTCACCGATGTCGGCAAACATGGCGGTGTGTTCGCCCACAATGTCACCGGCACGAATGGTCGCAAAACCAATCTCATCACGCGTCCGTTCACCGGTGATGCCTTCACGGGCGTATACCGCAACGTCGCTGAGCTTGTTGCCCATCGCATGCGCGATGGCTTCACCCATACCAATGGCAGTGCCTGACGGCGCATCCACTTTATGGCGGTGGTGCGCTTCGACGATCTCGATGTCGCAGTAATCCCCCATCACTTTGGCCGCTTTTTCGAGTAACTTAAAGACCAAGTTGACGCCTACGCTGTAGTTTGGCGCCATGACGATTGGCATCGTTTTCGCGGCTTCATCGATCAGCACGCGTTCGGCGTCGCTGAAGCCCGTGGTACCGATCACCAGTTTCTTACCGTGTTTTTGACACAGTTCGATGTTCGCCAGTGTACTGACGGGGGCGGTAAAATCGATGATGACATCAAATTGATCAATCGCTTGTTCTAGGTTATCAACCAGCGCGACATCAAAACGGCCTTCGCCACACAGTTCACCGACATCAACACCAACCAGTGATGATTCGGGGCGCTCAGAGCCTGCACCCACGGTCGCTTTAGGGTGATGGTGGGCAGCTTTAACCAGATTACGGCCCATTCGACCCGCCGCACCTGCAATCGCAATTCTTACCATTGCGTCTTCTCCATTTTCTTTTCGCACGTGCTCTCGCACGGAGTGTCCAACTTGTGTGTTTAAACTACCAACTATAAAGGGCTGTGGCTAGCACTTACGCGAACTCTTTCAGTACGCGCTCAAGCACCGGCACATTGGCTTCGGGGAAGGTGTAGTGCGCAAGATCTGCGATATTGACCCACTCGCCCTGCTGACCTTCACGTCCGTAGGGTTGATGGTTGAAATCGGTCACTAAAATGAAGTCGAACGTCAGCGACTTCTCGGGGTAATCGTATTCCAGATGTTGAAATGGCGTTTGTTGTGTCACTTCAATGCCAATTTCTTCGTCGAGCTCGCGCGCCATCGCTTGTTCAATCGACTCGCCCGCTTCGACTTTGCCACCGGGAAATTCCCAGAAACCACCTTTATGCAGGTTATCCGGACGCTTGGTGATGAAGATCTGCGACTTGTCCTGATTAAAAATAATGCCTGCCACAATGTGAATACGTTTCATAGTTAGGTCCTGTTGACTGAAATCTGTTTGTTTCTAATCGCAAGCCGACACAATGTCCAGATACTTGCGATAAAAAAAGAGCCGCCAGCGGCGACTCTTCTCTCAAGGTAACGGGATCAATCGATCTTACCGTGACACTGTTTGTATTTCTTACCGCTGCCACATGGACACGGTTCATTCCGACCCACTTTACGCTCGTCGCGCACCATCGGCTGGTGATCGTCGTCTTGCTCAGGTGAACCGTCGGCATTGGCGTGTTGCGCTTGCGCGTGGCGAGCAGCTTCTTCCGCTTGTGCACGGCGCTGCGCTTCCATACGCTCCACTTCTTCTTGTTGTTGGACGCGAACTTTTGACAGGATGGTGATCACGTCAGTTTTCAGCGACTCCAACAGGCCCTCAAACAATTCAAACGACTCGCGCTTGTACTCCTGTTTCGGGTTCTTCTGTGCGTAACCACGCAAGTGAATACCTTGACGCAGGTGATCCATAGCCGCCAAGTGTTCTTTCCACAACGTATCCAGCGTTTGCAGCATGACCGATTTTTCAAAGTTACGCATGACGGTTTCACCCACCGCCTCTTCTTTCGCTTTGTAGACCGTAACCGCTTGCTCAAGAATGCGTTCACGCAGCGCTTCTTCGTAAAGTTTGTCGTCTTCGTCGAGCCAAGTTTGCACTGGCAGCGGCAAATCGAAGTCGTTTTTCAGTCGCTCTTCCAAGCCCTGAATGTCCCACATGTCTTCCAGCGATTGCGGTGGAATGTATTCATCCATCACAGCTGTCAGCACGTCAATGCGGTTTTGTTCAATCATGTCGCTGATGTTTTCTGCGCTCATCAACTCATCACGCAGCTCATACACCACTTTACGTTGATCGTTGGCCACATCATCGTATTCCAACAGTTGCTTACGAATATCGAAGTTACGACCTTCGACTTTACGTTGCGCTTTTTCGATCGAACGTGACAGCATCTTACTTTCAATCGCTTCACCTTCGTCCATACCGCTTTGGATCAGACTCGCCATGCGATCAGAGGTAAAGATGCGCAGCAGCGTATCTTCCATCGACAGGTAGAAACGTGAAGAACCCGCATCCCCCTGACGACCCGCACGACCACGCAACTGGTTATCGATACGACGTGATTCGTGACGCTCTGTACCAATGATGTGTAGACCACCAGATTCCAAAACGGCATCGTGCACTTGACGCCATTCCGCTTTGATCGCGTCAATTTGCTCTTGCGTTGGGTTGTCGAGGCCTTCGACTTTCGTCTGCCAGCTGCCCCCCAGCACGATATCCGTACCACGACCCGCCATGTTGGTTGCGATGGTCACTGAACCTGGTTTACCCGCTTCAGCAACGATTTCCGCTTCTTTCTCGTGGAATTTGGCGTTCAGAACGTTGTGTTTGATCTTGGCTTGTTTCAGGGCGTTCGACAGCAGTTCCGATTTTTCAATCGACACCGTACCGACCAGCACAGGTTGGCCTTTCACCACGCGCTCTTTGATGTCTTCAATGATCGCCGAAAATTTCTCCGCTTCGGTGCGGTAAACCACATCCGGCATATCATTACGAATCATCGGTTTGTTGGTTGGAATCACCACCGTTTCCAAGCCGTAGATCGACTGGAACTCAAACGCTTCAGTGTCCGCTGTCCCTGTCATACCAGACAGTTTTTCATACAGACGGAAGTAGTTCTGGAAGGTGATCGATGCCAGCGTTTGGTTTTCGTTTTGAATCTTCACGCCTTCTTTGGCTTCCACCGCTTGGTGCAAACCGTCAGACCAGCGACGACCCGGCATCGTACGGCCGGTGTGTTCATCCACGATGACCACTTCACCATCATCCGTCACAATGTAATCGACGTTTTTCTCAAACAGTACGTGTGCACGCAGCGCGGCATTCACATGGTGCAGCAAGCTGATGTTGGTCGGTGAATACAGTGTATCGCCTTCCTCCATCAGACCGTTTTTCACCAACAGCTCTTCGACGAACTCCTGACCCGTTTCCGTCAGGTAAACTTGCTTGGATTTTTCGTCAACGGTGTAGTGACCGTCACCGCGGTACTCTTCTGAATCTTCTTTGTCTTGTTTTTGCAGATGTGGAATCAGAGTATTGATGCGAGTGTACAGCTCTGAACTGTCTTCCGCCGGGCCAGAAATGATCAGCGGCGTACGCGCCTCATCGATCAGGATCGAGTCCACTTCATCGACCACGGCAAAGAAACGCGCGCGTTGCACCCGATCTTCAGTGCGGAACGCCATGTTGTCACGTAGGTAATCGAAACCAAACTCGTTGTTGGTTCCGTAAAGAATATCGGCGCGGTACGCCTCTTTTTTCTCTTGAGGTGGCATGTTTGGCACGTTCACGCCCACAGTCATGCCCAAGAATTCAAACAACGCGCGGTTCGTTTCGGCGTCGCGTTTTGCCAAGTAATCGTTCACCGTGACGATGTGAACCCCTTTACCTGGCAGTGCATTCAGATAAGCAGGTAGAGTTGCGGTTAAGGTTTTACCTTCACCCGTACGCATTTCCGCGATTTGGCCTGCGTTTAGCACCATACCACCGATCAGCTGTACGTCGAAGTGACGCATACCAAACACACGTTTCGAAGCTTCACGTACAGTTGCAAAGGCTTCTGGAAGAAGTTGGTCGAGTGTTTCGCCTTGCTCAATACGTTGACGGAATTCAACGGTTTTGGCTTTCAGTTCTTCGTCAGAAAGCGCTTCAAATGCCGGCTCGTAGTTGTTGATCTCTTTTACAATCTTTCTCAAGCGGCGCAGTGTGCGGTCATTGCGACTGCCAATCACTTTTGTCAGTAGCTTAGTTATCATCTGTTGTGAATCTCTCTTTACTTAGATCTTCCCGATCTACTTTTACTGCCTTAAGTCTCTACCTAATTTCAACTAAGGATACTGAGGTAAGTCATGTATCTAGGGATATTGTGATGGTGATATTTATTTTCAAGGCACTAAATGAATTTAAGTGGCGCCTAGTTTAAGGAATTTTTGATGGAACAACCAATAACAATCCGGTTTGTTTGCATTCGGCTTAACATTTTGTGCGCTTCGCCGGATGTTGAGCGATTAAAAAAGCATCATTGGCCGCCTTTTGCGTCCCACGAGGCCTCACCATCAACGTTTTCGTCGCCGTGATTTGTGTATAGAATAGAGTCAGGACACACAGCCGATGAGCATTATGCGAGATCACCGACCCACCAATACCGAAGCGCTGATCGAGTCATCACGACTCAGTCAACTGCAGGAACACGCCAAAGAAATTTTGCAGCTCAATCAACTCCTCAAAACCCTGCTTCCTCGAGGGACCGAGCAGCACGTGCGCGCCGCCAATATTCGCGGCGGTCATTTGGTTTTGGAAGCAGCCAGCGCGGCGATCAAAATGAAGATCGATTACGATCGTCTATCCTTGCTCAACCAGCTTCGCGCGCATGGATTCGGTCGTTTGATCAGCATTGACATCAAGATCAACCCGGATCTTTATCGTCATCAACCCCGTTCAACGGCAAAACAGGAAGAGGCAAAAGCTCGCCCTCCCCTGACAGAACATGCCGCCCAAGTGTTGATGACCATTGCCGATAGGGCCTCACCCAAAGTGCGTCAGCGGTTAGAGAACCTCGCGAAACTCGCGAAAAAGTGACATAAAAAAAGCCAGACCGAAGTCTGGCTTTTTTCAATAATCTGTTCGCTTATGCGATAACCATGTTGGGTTCTGCGAATGCCACTGGCGAACCAGCTTCTTCTTCAAACGTTGCCCATTCCCAAGCTTCTTGATCTGCCAGCACTGCGCGCAGCAACTGGTTGTTCAGACCATGGCCTGATTTGTAAGCACAGAATTCACCCACAATCGCATGACCACACATGTATAGGTCACCAATTGCATCCAGAACTTTATGCGTCACAAATTCGTTGGCAAAGCGTAGGCCTTCTTCGTTCAGGATACGGTAGTCATCCAAAACGATGGCACAATCAAAGCTACCACCCAGACACAGGTTTTGTGACTGAAGGTATTCAATATCACGCATGAAACCAAAGGTACGAGCACGAGAGATTTCTTTCACAAAACCTTGTGAAGAAAAATCAAACACCAAGTGTTGCTCATCGCCGTCGATCGCTGGGTGGTTAAATTCGATTTCGAAATCCATTTTGAAGCCGTTGTGCGGGCGCAATTCTGCCCACTTATCACCATCTTCAAAACGCACCGGTTTCTTAATACGAATAAAACGTTTCGGAGTGTTCAACGTTTCGATGCCTGCTTGTTGCAGCAGGTATACAAATGGGCTCGCACTGCCATCCATAATTGGAATTTCAGGCGCATCCACTTCAACAATAACGTTGTCGATCCCCATCCCCGCCAATGCCGCATTCAGGTGTTCAACCGTTGAGATGCGAATGCCTTCATCATTCACCAGAGCGGTACACAACATGGTGTCGCGTACAGATTCTGGGTCTGCTGGAAAGTCCACAGGTGGGTTTACGTCGGTACGACGGTAAATAATACCAGTGTTTGCAGCAGCTGGGCGAAGAGTTAACGTGACCTTACGACCAGAGTGAAGGCCCACCCCAGTTGTTTTCACTATTTCTTTCAGTGTACGTTGTCTGATCATCTACTTGCCTCTAAATCGATGCCACAAAGCTCGGCCGGTAAAGTTACCGACCGACATCCTACCAGAATTTTGAACAGTGTCAAATTGTGGCGAGATCTTAATCAGCCTGACGACGCAAGAAAGCAGGGATGTCAAGGTATCCACTCTCTTTCTCTTGCTTAGGCGCAGTGCTTTGGCTTGCAGAGGAAGAGCTGCTTGACGCGGCCGGTGCCGGCTGTGTTTTCACTTCAACTCTTTCTTGCAAAGGTTGTGCCGCTTTCTCTTCCACTTTGGCTGCCGGAGCAACGGTTTGTTGTGGTTGAGTTGCTTGCACTGGCTTCGCTTTACCGCCTGCCACCAACGTAATATCTGGTTTGCGTTCGTTACCGATACCCGTTGCAACAACCGTTACGCGAATCTCGTCTGCCATGTCTGGGTCCAGAGATGTACCGATCACCACGGTCGCATTGTCAGAAGCAAACGCTTTAACAGTATTACCGACAGTTTCGAATTCATCCAGGCGCATATCCAATCCAGCCGTGATGTTCACCAGTACGCCGCGAGCGCCAGCGAGGTCGATGTCTTCCAAAAGTGGACTTGAAATCGCCATTTCTGCCGCTTCTTCAGCACGGTCTTCACCTTTCGCAACACCGCTACCCATCATGGCGTGACCCATTTCCGACATCACCGTACGTACGTCTGCAAAGTCGACGTTGATCATGCCCGGACGAGTAATCAGTTCTGCGATACCTTGTACTGCGTTCTTAAGCACGTCGTTCGCGCTGGCAAAGGCTTCAAGCAAAGTGATACCACGACCCAGTACTTTCAGCAGTTTTTCGTTCGGGATGGTGATCAAAGAGTCGACATGTTTCGACAGCTCTTCAATACCTTGTTCCGCAAACGAAAGACGTTTTTTACCTTCGAAGCTGAATGGCTTAGTGACAACAGCAACCGTCAGGATACCGAGTTCTTTAGCCACTTCCGCAATCACAGGAGCAGCACCAGTACCGGTACCACCACCCATACCAGCGGCGACAAATACCATATCGGCACCCATCAGCACTTCTTTAATTCGATCTTTATCTTCGAGAGCTGCGTCACGTCCAACTTGCGGATTCGCACCCGCACCTAAACCTTTAGTAATATCACCGCCGATTTGAATGACTGTGCTTACGCTGGTTTTACGAAGTGCTTGCGCATCTGTATTGATACTGATGAATTCCACGCCTTCGATGGATTCACGCACCATGTGTTCTACGGCGTTACCGCCGCCACCACCAACCCCAACGACTTTAATTACAGCATCGTCAGACATTTCCATCATCGGTTCAAACATGTGTTATCTCCGTTTTTCCTGCAACTCAGGTTAAAACTCTTTTTGTATCCAGTTACGCAAACGACCCAATAAGCCCGACATTGATTGGCGCTTTGGCTCTTGATATTCAGTATCGTCGTTAATTTGACTGTCTCTTGCGTAATGAAGTAAACCAACTGCCGTAGAATGATACGGCTCTTTAACGTAATCCGTCAGGCCACTCACCTCAAGAGGTTTGCCAACTCTGACTTGGTTGCGGAACACACGCTCCGCACACTCAACTAATCCTTCAATCTGCGCTGCACCGCCCGTTAAGACAATGCCGGCAGCCAAGTGGTGCTTGATGCCGTCTTTACGCAGTGTTTCCTGTACCGAGTCAATGGTCTGATTCACCAGCCCCATTAACTCAGTGTAGCGAGGCTCAATCACTTCCGACAAGGTTTGTCGTTGCAAACTGCGTGATGGGCGCCCACCCACACTCGGAACATTAACCGTATCATCCTTGCTTACTAACTCACTCAGCGCGCAGCCATATTTCACTTTGATCTCTTCGGCGTCGCTCACGGGAGTTCCGAAAGCAAACGCGATGTCACTGGTGACGGCATTGCCCGCATAAGAGAAGACTTCGGTATGTCGCAGTGCGCCACCAGTCCAGACGGCAATATCCATTGTCCCTGCACCAATATCGATCACGCACACACCAAGTTCGCGCTCATCTTCAGTGATCACGGCATTACTTGCCGCCAACCCTGAATACACTAACTGTTCAACTTTTAATCCGCAACGTTCTACGGCTTTAATGATGTTTCTTGCCATATCGTTGTGGCAAGTAATCAAATGTACGCTGACTTCCATTCGCACACCTGATAATCCTAAAGGATTTTTAATGCCTTCTTGATAATCAATCGTAAATTCTTGAGGAATCACATGCAAAATTCGCTGCTCTTCACCAATTTTGATTGATTTTGCGGTATGAATCGCCCGATCCATGTCGTCTTGCGACACTTCTTCATCGGAAATAGTTCCCATACCTTTTTCAATTCGGCTCGCAATGTGACGGCCGGAAATCGACAGAAACACATTGCTGATTTGGCATTCCGCCATCAATTCTGCTTGGTCAATGGCACGCTGAACCGATTTCACAACCGATTCCAGATCGTTCACGCCACCTTTATCCATGCCTCGGGAAGGACTGGTGCCCGCACCGATAATGTTTATCTGACCGTCTGGGAGAACTTCTCCCACTAAAGCTGATACGGTGGCGGTGCCGATATCCAGACCAACAATGATGTTGTCATTAGCAGTTTTAGTCATCTTTATTCTCTTGTGCTAACTCTTGTTCTGAGATCCAACCTACTGCGGCGCCTGTATCGTATCTGAGGTCAATGTAGCTGACTTTATCAGCGTCATTGCCCAACTGCTTATACAGTAGAAAAAACCGTGCTATCCGTTCGTCCAACGACTCTTTACCCAGTTCCAAGCGAATGCCGTTATCCAGAATAATCTGCCAGGCACGACGCTCATTCAGCAGTAACGACGAGATGTTACGACCGATGTTCTGAAACTGTGCGTTATATTCTCGCCAGACGTTTAACACTTCCGGAGCACTGCCATCTGGGCCATACAACTTCACGTGCTCGCCTTTCACCACGCCGATATCACCGTCAAAAACGATGCCATCGTCATCAAGTAAGGCATTGCCATTCCAAATCGCCTGCACTTGGTGCTCCGTTAAGAACACTTTTATCGTGTCAGGCCACTGTTTCCGAATGGATGCATGTGCAACCCAAGGAATGGACTGCACACTGCTTTGCAGCGCATCGATATCCTGAGACATAAAGGTGCCGATGTGCTCTAAGCGAGCAAACGAACGCTGAACATCCCGCGTTGACACGTATTGTAAGTCACCTTGCAAAACGATTTTAGAGAGTGGCAGACGCTGCTCATCCCACATCCAACTGATCGTCGAATACAACAAAAAACCAATCAACAACAACACCACCAGGAAAAAGCTGCCTCCAACGGCATGCTGTTTGACTAGTGGTGAACTGGATATTCGACGGCCTTCGGCTAACACGCTGTTTATCAAAGTCCGTTGATCCTGTTGGCGACTGGCAAATTGTTTCCCTATTTCATTTCGCAATAGAGGCAAAAGCACTGACTTTAACCTTTGGATTATACTGAGGTGTTAAAAAGTATCAAATACTCAAATACAGAAATTCGGTATTCAAACAGACTTAATTCACCATGAGACACAGGAATGCAACGCGATTACGCATTTTGCATACGCTCAATGTTCAGCTCGAACGCAGCCAATTCTCTTGCTACTTTGCCGATATCGCCCGCACCTTGCGTCAGCACCAGGTCACCATCTTGTAGGACATTGGCTAAAACTGACGGTAAGGTCTTGCTATCTGGCACAAAAATCGGATCCAGCTTGCCTCGGCTGCGAATGGTACGGCACAGCGAGCGGCCATCAGCACCGGCAATGGGCTTCTCACCCGCCGAATACACATCCAACATCAGCAACACATCCACTTGCTCCAGAACGTTCGCAAAGTCATCGTACAGATCACGAGTTCGCGTATAACGGTGTGGTTGGAAGATCATGACCAACCGTTTGTCCGCCCAGCCATTGCGCGCGGCGGCAATGGTCACGCCCACTTCGGTTGGGTGGTGGCCGTAATCGTCGACCAGCATCACGTCGCCATTGCCGGTGTCAAACTCGCCCAGATGATCGAAACGACGTCCCGTGCCTTGCGTATTCGCCATCGCACGCAAAATGACGTCATCGTGAATGTCATCTTCGGTGGCAACCGCAATGGCCGCCGACGCATTGAGCGCATTATGGCGCCCCGGAATGTTCAAGGTGATATCGAGATTCGCGCGCCCTTGGCGTACGACCGTAAATTTACCTTGTTGCCCTTCCTGACGATAATTCTCGATGCGAACATCGGCATCTTCAGAGAAACCGTAGGTGATCACGTGGCGGCTGATACGCGGAATGAGTTCACGCACCACCGGATCGTCAACGCACAAAATCGCCTGACCATAAAAAGGCAGATTATGTAGAAAATCGACAAATGTCTGTTTCAGCGTTTCAAAATCACCGCCGTAGGTGTCCATGTGATCCGCTTCGATGTTCGTGACAATCGTCGCCATCGGTTGAAGGTGCAAAAACGACGCATCGCTTTCATCGGCTTCGGCAATCAAAATGCGGCTCGAGCCCAAACGCGCATTGGTGCCAGCGCTTTTCACCAAGCCACCATTAACAAATGTTGGATCTAAGCCTGCCTCAGAATAAATTTGGGTCACCAAGGCTGTCGTGGTGGTTTTACCGTGCGTCCCCGCAACAGCAATGCCGTGGCGAAAACGCATCAGTTCGGCCAGCATCTCTGCACGGCGCACCACCGGAATTCGTTTTTCACGCGCGGCTTTGATTTCTGGGTTCTCTTCGTTGATTGCGGTAGACACCACAACCACGCTCGCCTGCGCGACGTTTGATGCCGAGTGGCCGATATACACCGTCGCCCCTTTATCAGTTAGACGCTCGGTCACTGCATTCGACGCAATATCAGACCCGGTAATTTGGTAACCTTCGTTGAGTAACACTTCCGCGATCCCGCTCATGCCCGCCCCACCAATTCCGATGAAGTGAATGCATTTCACGCGGCGCATTTCCGGTACCACGGCGCGAATTTGTGCTAAATCTTGTGTGTGTTTGATCGTCATAAAGTGGTTCTCATTCTTGGTCGACACGGGACTGCGTGACGGAGACGATGGCATCCGCCACGACTTTATCCGCGTCCAGTTTGGCTGCATGGCGAGCTTTTCGCGCCATCTCCAGCAGAGCAGGTCTATCTAACTGCTTAATTGCAGCGGCCAATGTCTCTGCGGTCAGCTCAGGTTGTTCAATCATTAGGGCTGCGCCACACGCCACCAAATGGTCGGCATTGAGCGCTTGTTGACGATCTTTATGCATGAAAGGCACAAAGATCGCGGCCACGCCAGCGGCTGAAATTTCGGAAACCGTCAAGGCGCCAGAGCGGCAAACTAAGAGATCCGCCCAAGCATACGCCTGTGCGACATCATCGATGAATTCAGTCACCTCAGCCGTGTGCACACCCCGTTCCGCATAGGCTTGTTGAACGTCTTGTTGGTTATTTTTCCCAGCCTGATGACGCACTTGGTAACCGTCACCCAACAACGCCAACGTTGCCGGCACGGTTTGATTGAGAATCCGCGCGCCTTGGCTGCCACCCATCACCAGAATACGCAGCGGACCTGTGCGCTCCGCCATTCGAACATCCGGCTCCGGCAGCGCAACAACATCACCACGAACTGGATTTCCTACCACAGGGACGCCCGCAAACGCGCCGTCAAAAGCCTGAAAGACTTTGGTGGCAATTTTAGACAACCATTGGTTGGTCAGACCGGCCACCGCATTTTGCTCATGCAAAATCACCGGAATGCCGAGCGTCCACGCCGCGATCCCGCCCGGGCCACTGACATAGCCACCCATGCCCAATACTGCATCCGGTTGCCACGCTTTCATGTGGCGGCGTGCCTGTAAAATGGCATTCACGATTTGAAATGGCGCCTTCAACAGACGAGCAATGCCCTGACCACGCAGACCTTTTACCCGAATAAAATCGATCGCGATGCCATGTTTGGGCACCAGATCCGCTTCCATTCGATCCGCCGTTCCCAACCAGCGAATGTCCCAGCCTTGATGCTGCAACTGTTTTGCAACCGCTAAGCCGGGGAACACGTGACCGCCGGTTCCCCCAGCCATCACCATTAATCGTTTAGTTTTCTTCATTGGTTATTTCTTTTGTTCTGCGATTGTCTGCCATGCGGCATTCATGGTCGATGCGCAGCAGTATCGACACAGCCACCGACATAATGATTAAACTCGAACCACCGTAACTGATCAGCGGTAATGTCAGACCTTTGGTTGGCACCATCCCTGCGGCAGCGCCCACGTTGACCAAAGTCTGGAACGCAAACCAGATCCCGATGCCAAACGCCAGATAACCGCCAAACTGCTGATCGTGCTCAAACGCTTTCTTGCCTATCAGAATGGCTTTGAACACCAAGCTAAAAATCAGCATCAACACCAGTGTCACGCCAACAAAGCCAAGCTCTTCCGCCATCACGGCGAAAACAAAGTCTGTATGCGCTTCAGGCAGGTATTCCAGTTTTTGAATGGAATTGCCCAAGCCTTGACCAAACCATTCACCACGACCAAAGGCCATCAGCGATTGCGTGAGCTGGTAACCGCTGCCAAATGGGTCTTCCCACGGGTCGAGAAACGAGGTTACCCGGCGAATCCGGTAGGGTTCAGCGGCGATCAACGCCACCACCGCGAGAATACCGGCCACCATCAAGGCGAGAAACTGCGACAGCTTTGCCCCAGCGATAAACAGCATGCCAAATAGCGTCACCAGCATCACGATAACCGTCCCTAAGTCTGGCTGGCCAAGCAGCAAGACCGCCAGCGTACCAAACACCATGATCGGTTTGAGAAAGCCGCCAAAGAAGGTTTGTCGCACTTCATCGTGTTTGCGCACCAGATAGCCGGACATAAAGATAAACAGTGATAACTTGGCCACTTCCGCAGGCTGAAGGTTAAACAGACCGAGGGGAATCCAGCGCGAAGCACCGTTGACCGATTTACCCGCTAACAACACGATGATGAGCAATACAAAGGAGATCGCGAGCAACACGGAGCTGTATTGCATCCAGCGTTGCAGCGGCACTTGAAGCACCACCGCAGAGGTGATGAGCGCCAGCATCAAGAAGATCGCATGGCGGAACATAAAGTGAAACGGTTGGTCGGTGAGACGCGAGCTGATGGGAAACGAGGCCGAGGTCACCATCACCAAACCAATCAGCATCAACCCCAGCGCGATCCAGACCAACTGACGATCGAACAATGCGTCAGGCGACGCAGTGCGCAGCCAGCGGTTGAGTGCATGAAATGGTTTGGACAATAACAAAGTCGTTCCTTTTGTCTCTAGGCGTAGCGCTGAGCCAGCTCAGCGAACACGTCACCGCGTGCCATAAAGTTTTTAAATTGATCGAAGCTGGCACATGCGGGCGACAGCAGCACCATATCCCCCGCTTTCAATTGCGGACGAATCGAGGCAATGATGGCTTCCATGGTGTCAAAGCGTTGTGCAGAAGCATGCAGTGGCATGAATTGATCGCCATCGCGGCCAAAACAGCACAGCGTTAGCGGCAACGTCTCCAGCACTGGTTTTAGCGGCGTAAAGTCCGCCCCTTTGCCAACCCCGCCCACCAGCAGATACAAGGTGCCATTCAAGGTCAGGCCAGACAGCGCCGCCAATGTGCTCGCCACATTGGTTGCTTTCGAATCATTGACCCATTTGATACCCTGATTATCGGCAACCACCTGACAGCGATGTGTCAGTCCCGTGTAAGACTTCAATGCAGGCAACGCGTTTGTATAATTCACACCCGCCGCATCGAGTAAAGCCAGCACAGTCAGCACGTTAGCCACGTTGTGACGACCAACCAGACTCAGATCCGAGGTTGGCAGCACCACTTCGCCATTGGCGAGCAACACTTCCTTACCGTCGTGTTGCGCCGTGGTAAATTCGGCAGATTGCTCCAGACCAAAACGCACCGTGCGACCCGAGTAGGCATCCGGATAGGTTTGAGTATCGTCAGCGTTCACGACCGCCGTTTGTGCATGTTCAAAAATGCGCAGCTTAGCCTGGCGGTATCCTGCCATGCCGTCGTAACGGTCCATGTGATCTTCCGACAGATTGAGAAAAGCAGCTGCGGTGACCGCCAAAGATGAAGTGGTTTCCAATTGGAAGCTCGACAATTCGAGCACATACAGTTCCGCTGGCTGCGCCAGCAGATCCAGCGCAGGCACGCCGATATTCCCGCCCACAGCAGTCGCAATCCCCGCCGCATTGGCCATCACGCCAGTCAGGTCCGTCACGGTGCTTTTGCCGTTCGAACCGGTAATCGCAATCACGGGTTTATCCACGTGCCAAGCGAACAATTCAATGTCACCAACCACTGGAATGTTCGCCGCCAACGCCTGCTGAATTTCTGGCGTGGCGAGCGCAATGCCCGGGTTGGCTACAATTAAATCCGCCGCCAACAACCACGCAACGTTCCAACTGCCACTATGCAGTGCCACACCGGCTGGCAGTTGCTCTTGCCCCGGTGGCGCTTCGCGGGTGTCGATGACGCGAACGTTCACCGACGGATGATATTTTTGCAGATAATTAACGACAGAGAGCCCGGTGATACCGAGCCCCACGACCACTACATGCTGAATGCCTTGCCAACGGTCCATTTTATCTCTTTTCCACTCAACGGATTAACGCACTTTCAGCGTCGCTAAACCAATCAAAACCAAAACGATCGAGATGATCCAAAAACGCACGATCACGCGTGGTTCCGGCCAACCTTTCAATTCATAGTGATGGTGAATTGGCGCCATACGGAAGATGCGTTGACCACGCAGTTTGTATGAGCCCACCTGCAAAATCACCGACAGCGTTTCCATCACAAACACACCGCCCATGATCACCAAGACGAATTCCTGACGAACCAGCACCGCGATCGTACCCAGTGCGCCGCCCAGAGCCAATGAGCCGACATCGCCCATGAAAACTTGCGCTGGGTAGGTGTTAAACCATAGAAAACCAAGCCCTGCCCCGACAATCGCGGTACACACCACCACCAATTCAGAGGTATACGGAATATAAGGAATATGCAGATAGTTGGCGAAGTTGACGTTTCCGGTCGCCCAAGCAATCACACCAAACCCCGCAGCCACGAGCACGGTCGGCAAGATTGCCAAACCATCCAAACCATCCGTCAGGTTCACGGCGTTACTGGTACCGACGATCACAAAATAAGTCAGAATGATGTAGAACAAGCCTAACTGAGGCATCACATCTTTAAAGAAGGGGACCACCAACTGAGTGGCAGCGGTGTCGTGACCGTGCGCGTACAGTGCAAATGCCACCACCAATGCAATCGCTGACTGCCAGAAGTATTTCCAGCGCGCAATCAAACCATCGGTGTTTTTACGCACCACTTTACGATAATCATCAACAAAACCGACAGCGCCATACCCCATCAGCACGGCTAGCACCGCCCAGACATACGGGTTCGACAGATCCGTCCACAACAACACGGTGACGATAATCGAGGCCAGAATCATGATACCGCCCATCGTTGGGGTACCACGTTTACTGAAATGAGATTCCGGACCGTCGTTACGCACCACTTGACCAATCTGCAGCAATTGCAGACGCTTGATCAAACGCGGGCCCATCCACAATGACAAGCCCAGCGCCGTCAGAATGCTGACAATCGCTCGAAATGAAAGGTATTCGAACAAACGGAAAAACGAAAAATATGGCTGGAGTAACTCCGCAAGCCAAATAATCATGAGTATTTCTCCTTAAGAGCAGCGACAATCTTACTCATACCCGCACTGTTGGCGCCTTTGACGATCAGGACGTGAGTGTGATCGGGTTGTTGTTCTAGGTGCTGCTCGATAAACATAATCATGTCCTGATGGGACGCAAAATGACGGCCGTGACAGACATCGCTGATCACTTTCGCATCGTGGCCATATGTCAGAACATAGTCAAACTGGAATGGTGCAGCATGTTCACCGACTTGTTGGTGAAGTGCAAGGCTTTCCTCGCCCAACTCGGCCATATTGCCCAAAATTAGCCAACGGGTGGCAGAAAAACCGCCAAGCAAGTCCACCGCTGCTTTCATCGCAGGAACGCTGGCATTGTAGCTGTCATCGATCAAGGTAATGTGGTCGGTCAGCTCGGTCACATCCACGCGGCCTTTCACTTTCGACAGATGCGCTAAGCCGTGCTGAATATCCGCAAGCGTTGCGCCCATCTCGATCGCCAGCGCACTGGCAGCCAAAGCATTTCCCACATTGTGTTTGCCGATGATGCCCAGTTTTACGGCCACGTCACCGATTGGCGTCACCAACACAAAGCTGGCTTCTCCTGCTGCATTCAACACGATATCCCGTGGGTAAAAGTCAGCGCTGTGCTCTGTGACGGAAAAAGTTTTCACGCTTTTGTCAGCCAGCACCGATTGCCACAACGCGCCGCCCTGACTATCCAAATTCACTACCGCGGTGTTGCCTGCACTCAGCCCTTGGTAAATTTCGCCTTTCGCGCGTTTGACACCGTCAATCGATCCAAAACCTTCTAAGTGTGCAGCAGCGACGTTATTGACCAAAGCCACATCCGGTTTCACCAAACCCACTGTGTAAGCAATCTCGCCAATGTGATTGGCGCCGAGTTCAATCACGGCATAGTCATCTTGCGGCGTCGAACGCAGCAACGTCAGCGGCACACCGATGTCGTTGTTAAAGTTACCCGCGGTGAACAGGACCTGGCCTTTGGCCGATAAAATACTGGCAACCATCTCTTTTACGGTCGTCTTGCCGCAACTGCCCGTGATCGCCACGGTTGGCGTGTGGCACTGCTGATGCACCCAGCTCCCCAGTTGGCCCAACGCCGTTTTGGTATTACTCACCACCAGCTGAGGCACGTTGACGTCGAGCGCTCGTTCAACCAGCAACGCTTTGGCGCCCGCAGCCACCGCTTGCGCGGCAAATTCATGCGCGTCAAAACGCTCACCGACTAAAGCCACAAACAGCGCATCTTGTGCAATCGAGCGTGTGTCAGTCGACACTGCCGCAATGTCCGTATCTTCCCCGACTAATTGAGCATCCAAAACCGTCGTGAGCTGTGACAAAGAAAGACGAATCATGCTGATAGCTCCAATAAGGTTTGTGCGGATTCGCGATCCGAATAGTGAATCGTGTCGTGGGCCAAAACTTGATAATCTTCGTGGCCTTTACCGGCCAACAGAATGATGTCTTGTTCCCCGGCTTGCGACAGCGCCGTACGCAGCGCGTCAAAACGGTTGTGTTCCACATTCGCGTATTGCGGGGCTTTGAGTCCGGCCAGCATGTCATTGACAATCGCCTGCGGATCTTCGCTGCGTGGGTTGTCGTCAGTCAGGATCACGCGATCAGCAAAGGCTTCGGCAATCGCAGCCATCATCGGACGTTTCCCCGTATCACGATCCCCACCGCACCCAAAAATCGCCCACAGGTGACCTTGGCAATGCACACGCAAGGCGCGTAGCGCTTTTTCTAGCGCGTCTGGCGTATGGGCGTAATCGACCACCACTTTGGCTTTGCCGGGGGCCTGAAACAGTTCCATGCGACCTAACACCGGTTGAAGTTGCGGTGCCGCCGCTAATAAAGCATCGAGCTCAAAGCCCAGGCTCAGCAGCGTGGCCAGAGCCAGCATCAGGTTTGAGGCGTTGAATTCGCCGATCAGCGGCGCACGCAGTTGCCCTGCGCCCCAACTGCCATCGACATCAATCGTGATGCCACTTTCTGCGTAACTCACCTTCACCGCCCACAACGCTTGTTCAGCATTGGGCTTCGCTTTCAGTGATACGCCCACAGCATGCTGAAGTTGCTGCGCCCAGCGCGCGCCGACTTCATCGTCGACATTGATGATGGCTTGGCGCGTCTCATGCTCGGTAAACAGCGACAACTTTGCGTCCGCGTAGGCATCCATCGTGCCGTGATAATCCAAATGGTCACGGCTGAGGTTAGAAAATACGCCCGCATCAAACGGCACACATTTCACTCGCCCTTGCACCAAGCCGTGTGAAGAGACTTCCATGGCCGTATATTCCGCACCTTGCTGCGCGAGTTCAAACAGCGTCGACTGCACTTCAACTGCGTTGCCCGTGGTGTTGGCCGCAGGCTGCAAATGACTCAGAAAACCGTTGCCCGTGGTTCCCATCACCGCGGCGCGATGGCCCAGTAAATCAATCCATTGCGCGATCAGTTGAGAAATCGTGGTTTTGCCGTTGGTGCCTGTCACCGCAATCACATGATTGTGATGACCGCCATACAAGCGCCCAGCCAGCTCTGAAAGGTGTTTATCCAACTGTTCGAGGTACACAACCGGCACCGCATGGCGCTCTTCGACACTGCCATGGGGATGCTGTGAACACGCTTGCGCCAACACAAGATTGGCCCCTTGGGTGATGGCTTTATCGATGAATCGACGTCCATCGGTGGCGTGGCCGATAATCGCGACAAAGGTGTCGCCCGCTTGGATGTGGCGACTGTCGAGTTCCAGATGCGTCACGGTCAACGCTGCCAGTGACGGCGCACTGATGGTCAGCCATGGAGAGATAAGTTGTTGTAAAGCCTTGCTAGTGTTCATGGAGTTCTCACACTATGTTCTGCCCGCCGCGTGAACGGGCTTTGTTATTTTTGAAATCGGTTCTCGTCCGGTGCGATGTTCAGGATCTGCAGTGCCCCTTTCATGATTTCCGAGAACACTGGCCCTGCCACCGCACCGCCATAATAAGAGTCGCCTTGCGGTTCGTTGACCATCACCACCAGCGAAATGCGCGGATCGCTCACCGGCGCCACACCGGCGGTGTAGGCAAAATATTCATCACTGTAACCGCCCGCGACCGCCTTACGAGACGTCCCGGATTTCGCCGCAATGCGATAGCCCGGCACCGCGGCTTGCACGGCCGTGCCGCCCGGTTGGGTGACGGTTTCCAGCATATCCAACACTTTCTTCGCGTATTGCTCATCCACCACTTGGTGAGAGAGATCCTGTTGGTTGCTTTCAATCAGATGCACGGGTTGATATTTACCGAAGTTGCCCAACGTCGCGTAAGCATGCGCCAATTGAATCGGCGTGATCGACAAACCGTACCCAAAGGCCAACGTGGCAATTTCAAACTGCGACCAGCGGCGACGGTTCGGGAAAATCCCCGTCGTTTCACCCACCAAGTTCAGACCGGACACTTCCCCCAGACCAACTGAATTGTACATCCCCAGCATCGCTTCAAGCGGCATGCCCAGCGCCAAGTGCGCCACACCGACGTTACTCGATTTTTTCAGGATCATTTGGAGCGTGGCTTTGCCGACTCTCGAGGTATCTCGCACGCGGCTGCCACCAATACGCATGACGCCATCGCCGGTATCAATGATGGTATGCTCATCGGCCGTGCCATTGGCCAGTGCGGCCAAGACCACAAACGGTTTCACCGTCGACCCCGGTTCGAACGCATCGGTAATCACGCGGTTACGCATTTTGAAACTTTGCCAATCCGCGCGATTGTTTGGGTTATAGGATGGCGCATTCACCATCGCCAGCACGGCACCCGTTTTCACATCCAGCATCACCGCGGATGCGGATGTGGCACGATAATCCGCCATCGCCTGCTTCACCGCGCGAAACGCGATCGCTTGCAGGCGCTGATCAATCGTCAGTTGCAGCGGTTTACCTTCTTCGCGCTCTTCCAGCGAGATATTTTCCACCACGCGGCCGTAGCGGTCTTTACGAATAATGCTCTTGCCCGCTTCACCCGTCAGCCATTTATCGTAACTGCGCTCAACGCCTTCCAGGCCATGGCCGTCGATGCCGGTGACTCCGATCAAGTGCGCGCTGACTTCTCCCGCCGGATAATAGCGACGGGATTCTGATTTAAGCCCCACACCAGACAGCTTCAGCTCGCGAATGTATTTCGCCATCGCCGGACTAACCTGACGTTGCAGATAGATAAAGCGACGCGTGCGGTTGTCTTCCAGCTTGGTCATCATCTCTTGACGATCCAGATTCAGCACATCCGCCAGCGCGTACCAACGATCCTTTTCAACCAAACCGCCTTGTTTGAAAATCGTCGCCGGATCGGCCCAGACGGCTTCCACCGGCACACTCACCGCAAGCGCTTCGCCATTGCGATCCGAAATGATGCCGCGAGCCGATTGCAAGGTTTTGGCGCGAATGGAACGCATGTCCCCTTCACGAATGAGGTTATCGGGTTCAATGATTTGAATAAAGGCAAGGCGCCCAACCAGCAGCGCAAATGCCAGCAGGACAAATAGGATGATCAGATAGAAACGCCAGCGAATCAGCACCGGACTGTCTGGGCCGGCTGCTTTGACGCTCGCTTTAGGTTTGGCGGGAGTTTTCTCTTTGGCTTTCGCTGGCTTCTTCGTCATTTGAGTTCAATCACTACTTCTTTGTCAGCATCCGGACGTTTCATTTCGAGATCTTTGCGTGCTAAGTCTTGTACTCGACTGTGTTCCGCCAACGCCGTTTCTTCCAAAATCAAGTTACGCCACTCGTTGTCGAGGTGATCGCGATCTTGCAACGCCAGATCCTTTTGCGTGATCGATTGGCGCGTGTGGTGGGTGGTAAACACCACCCCCATCGCGGTCGCAAAGATCAACATCAGCATGACCAGCGGAATACGACCCACCGTGAGTAGGTCGAACGCTATCAGTTTGGCGAGATTAGGCTTGGTTTGAGACATAACAGCAATCGAGTTTCAGGCCACTCAGAGTTTTTCAGCAATGCGCAGCACGGAACTACGAGAACGTGGGTTCATCGCCACTTCATGCTCAGACGGTTTGATGGCTTTGCCGACCGTTTTCAGATCAGCGCTGCCCAGCGCGCGAATTTGTTCTTGCGTCAACGGAATGCCGTGAGGCACTTCTGGCCCTTTGCTCTCTTTACGCATGAAGCGCTTCACCATGCGATCTTCCAGCGAATGGAAGCTGATCACCGACAAACGGCCTTGCGGGGCCAAAATCGACGCAGCCCCTTTGAGCGCGGTATCGATCTCTTCTAATTCACTGTTGATGTAAATGCGAAAGGCTTGGAATGCGCGCGTCGCAGGGTGTTTTTTCTCTTTAAAGCTCTTTGGCGCCGCATCCGAGATCAGCTTCGCTAGCTGACTGGTGCGCGTCAGGGGTTCGTTTTCTTCATTCTCACGGTACGCCACAATGGCTTTGGCAATGCGGCGCGCATGTTTGTCTTCACCAAACTCGCGAATCACCCACGTGATGTCGTCCAGATCCGCCTGTGCCAACCAAGCCGACACCGGCATGCCCGAGGTCGGATCCATGCGCATGTCCAACGGGCCATCTTTCATAAAGCTGAAACCACGCTCGGCATCATCCAACTGCGGTGAAGACACACCGAGATCAAACAACACGCCATCGACTTTGCCAACCAATTCGTAACGCGCAGCGTATTCCGCAATCCCGGAAAACGGGCCATGAACGATGGTAAAACGCGGATCATCAATTTTCTGCGCTTCAGCAATCGCCTGCGGATCGCGGTCGATGCTGTACAAGCGGCCATTGGGGCCAAGCTGAGACAAGATAGTGCGGCTGTGTCCGCCACGACCAAAGGTGCCATCGATGTAAATCCCATCCGGCTTAATCGCCAGACCGTCGATCGATTCATGAAGTAGCACAGAAATATGTTGGAAAGATTCAGTCATAAGGGTCTCGTTCAGCACAAACGTCCGTCAGTTTGATTGTGTAGTGTACCGTTTTCCTACACGACTGCTACCCATAAAAACACTTACGGGACGTGACATTGCGCTAAGTTTAATGGTTTTACTATCGTCTAAGTCAATAAAAAGCAAAAAACCCATCATAACCGCGAAGTTATGATGGGTCTGAATAGGTGGAGCCGACATGTAAGCCGGGTTCTGTTCCGCTTGCGCGGTAGTAGCCATTCGTCTAGGCCAGCAATCGCTCACTGGCTCAAGCAACCTACCCGCCTCCTAACGCGAGCAACGCTATGTGGAGGCCTATTTGGTCTTGCTCCGGGTGGAGTTTACCTTGCTACGAACTGTTGCCAGTCGCACGGTGCGCTCTTACCGCACCCTTTCACCCTTACCTGATCCCTTGCGGGCCATCGGCGGTCTTCTCTCTGCTGCACTTGTCGTAGGCTTGCGCCCCCCAGGCGTTACCTGGCACCCTGCTCTACGGAGCCCGGACTTTCCTCCCCCTTATCAGTCTCCCTAACACAAGGTTAAGGGACGTCAATAAGGCAGCGACTACCCAGTCAACTCCAGGCGCGAATTCTATCGGCATCGCAGGTCACTGTCTAGGAAGAATCGTCCTCCACACCGATTTTCGACGCAACTGGTCAGAAGTTCATCAGTTAGCCGAGATTCTCCAATCCCCATTTGTAGAGCGCGTTCTTTTTCAGGTTGTAAATTTCTGCCGTCATCGCCGCCGCTTTCTTCAGTGGCAGTTCTTGGGTCAAAATACCAAGCGTGCGCAGCGCCTCTTCCGGCAACGTGTCTTCTGCACTGTCACGGTAGCCGTGAATCAGCAGGACCATCTCGCCGCGTTTGCGGTTTTCGTCAGCATCAATCCACTCAATCAGTTCGCCCAGCGGCATGCCCTGAATGGTTTCAAAGGTTTTGGTCAGCTCACGAGCCAGCACCACTTCACGCTCTGGCCCCAAGATGGCCAGCATATCCTGCAGCGATTCCGTAATGCGATGCGGCGATTCATAAAAAATACATGTGCGCTCAACTTTGGCGATTTCCATAAACTTGTCTTTGCGCCCTTTGCTTTTAGCGGGCAAAAAGCCTTCGAAACTAAAGCGATCGGACGGCAAACCAGAGGCACTCAATGCTGTGATCACCGCACACGCACCAGGAAGTGGCACAACTTTAACACCCGCTTGACGACATTGAGTGACTAAATGATAACCTGGATCACTAATGAGTGGTGTACCGGCATCCGATACCAACGCGATCGACTGTCCGGACAACAATTTCTCAACTAAGACTTGAGCTTTTTGCTGTTCATTGTGATCATGCAGAGCGAACGTCTTCGTTTGAATATTGAAGTGCGACAGCAGTTTGCCTGAATGGCGTGTATCTTCTGCGGCGATAACATCAACACTTGAAAGCACATCGAGGGCACGTTGGGTGATATCCCCTAAGTTGCCAATCGGAGTCGGAACAATGTACAAAGTTGGGACTTCGGCAGGCAAGGTTTTGTTATCTGTCATTTGTTTACCATCACTTCAACGATTAATATAGAGACAATTTTACACGGATTAACGAAAGAACTCATGGCTATGAAAAACCATCAGAGACGCAGTGTACCACGCTTACTCACTCCCGTTGCATTAGCAATTACCCTAGCCGCCTGTACCTCGACGCCGACATCGCCACTTTTGGTGGATATTACCGGTGAACCGAGCCTGCCTGCACAGACGTACCTGATGCAAGCAGACAGCAGTCAAGGCAGCCTGCAAAATGACTGGTTAATCATGGCTCTCAAAGCCGCGATTGCTGAAAACAATACCGAGCAAGCGGACTTGCTGATTCGCCGCTTGGCGAAACAAAAGCTGAGTGAAAGTCAGCAGGCGGAATGGCAACTGGCGCGTGCCCAGTTGTTGGTCAATGCAGAAAAATACCAAGATGCCCTTGGCCTGCTCAACTTTAAGCCCAACTGGAAACTGCCGACGCTGCAATGGCAGGAATACCACCAGATGCGCGCCGATATTTTTACCGCGCTCGACCGCTCATTTGATTCCAGTCGCGAATTGGTCGCCCTGTATGATCTGGCCGACAGCGATCAACAAGAAGCGTTAGCCGACCAAATCTGGGCCAACCTCAATCACTACTCGGGATATGCGATCACCAAGCTGTCCGCCGAACGTAACGAGGCGACTCTAGACGGTTGGCTGCAATTGGCGGTGTACGTCAAAACCATGGGGAGCGACCTGCCTCAGCTCAAAAACACGCTGGAAAAATGGCTTGCTGAAAACCCGGATCATCCCGCGGCAATCTACACGCCCAAAGCGATTCAAGACATCCTTGCTCTGGAAATCGTCAAACCGAAGAATACGGCCCTGCTGCTGCCACTGACTGGCAAGTTCTCAAGCCCAGCGCAAAAGATTCGTGACGGTTTTATCATGGCGATGATGAACGATGACGATCGCGATCCTGAAGCAACATTAACCATCATCGACACCAACGCAGAAACGTTGGAATCGGTCGACGCCACATTGACAGCGAAGCACATCGATTTCGTGGTGGGTCCACTGATTAAAGGCAACATTGAAAAACTGCAACAGTTCCAGCAAGCACGGGGTCAATCAATTCCGACGCTGGCGCTGAACATTCCCGATCAAGTGATTGATGGCTCCGACACCTGCTACTTGGCTCTCTCTCCAGAACAAGAAGTTGCGCAAGCGGCTAAACATCTCTTTACGCAAGGCTACCGTTACCCGTTGGTTCTGGCTCCGCAAGGCAGCTATGGCGAACGTGTGGTGGAAGCATTTGATGAAGAGTGGCACAAATTCAGCAAGAACAAAGTCGCTGTGAACCAATACGGCGATCGTCGTCAGCTGCAACGCAACATCAACAGCGTCTTCGGCTTGCAAGATAGCCAACAGAATATTGCCCAGATGGAAGCGCTGACCGGACTGAAAATGGAAAGCCAGCCACGCAGCCGTCGTGACATCGATGCGGTATACATCGTGGCCAACAGCGCTGACCTCACGCTGATCAAGCCGTTTATCGAAGTCGCCATCAACCCAGATACCCAACCACCGAAACTGTTTTCTAACTCCGCCAGCAACAGTGGTGGCCGCCAGTATGAAGATTTAACGGGCGTGACTTACAGTGACATTCCGTTGTTAATTCACCCAACGCCAGCCATTTCGGAACAGATGGAAAAACTGTGGCCGAAATCCAGCAACGCGGAACGCCGCCTGCAAGCGATGGGGATGGATGCGTACAACCTGATGGTCGAACTGCCACAGATGAAAGTCGTCGAAGGGTATACCATTGATGGTCAAACCGGCGTGCTGGGCATTGACGAACAATGTGTGGTGCAACGTGAAATCAGTTGGGCGGAGCATGGGGCTCTTTAATCGCCGCCAAACTGGACAACACTACGAAGCCACAGCGGCGGATTATTTGCGCCGCCATGGCTTGTCACTGATTGCCCAAAACTTCCAGATTCGCGGTGGCGAGCTGGATTTAATCATGCGAGAAAAACAGACTTTGGTGTTTGTCGAAGTGAAGTATCGTCAGAACCAACGTCACGGCCATGCTGCTGAAATGGTCACCAGACAGAAGCAAGCACGCTTGATCAAAGCGGCAAATTGGTGGATGCTCAAGCAAGGCCTGAGTGCCGACACGACCGATTTTCGTTTCGATGTGGTGGCGATCCATGATGAAGGCCGCCAGATTGACTGGATAAAAAACGCAATCACTGAAGGATAATCGATGCTCGATAGCATTAAAGATAGTTTTACCGAAAGCATTCAAATTCAGATCGCCGCAGCCGAAGCGTTGCCAGATGCGATTATGCACGGGGCCCAAGCCATGGTGGCCAGCCTGCTGAACGGCAGCAAAATTCTCTGTTGTGGCAACGGCGGATCGGCCTCGAATGCGCAACAGTTCACCTCCTGTTTAGTGAACCGTTTTGAAACTGAACGCCCGAGCCTGCCTGCACTCGCACTGACCGCCGATAACACCACATTGACAGCGGTGGCTAACGACTATCACTATCAGGAAATTTTCTCCAAGCAAGTGCGTGCCTTTGGTCAGCCGGGTGACATTCTGCTGGCCATCTCCACCAGTGGTAACAGCAAGAACATCATCAAAGCGATGGAGGCTGCGGTAACACGCGACATGACCATCATTGCCTTGACCGGCAAAGATGGCGGCGAAATGGCCGGCCTGCTGGGTGAAAACGATGTTGAAATTCGCATTCCGTCTCAGCGCACCGCGCGGATTCAAGAAGTTCACATGGTGACCTTGCACTGCCTGTGCGATTTGATCGATCAGGTTCTGTTTCCCGCTCATGAAGAGTAATTGATGAAGACTTTACGCCTTTTTGCCGTTGTTGCGATGCTGATGACTTTGTCTGGGTGTGCCGGGCTGTTTATCGCAGGCGCTGCGACCACCGTGAACATCGCCACCGACCCACGAACCACGCAAGAGATCTGGCGCGATAGCAACTTGCAACTGGAAATTACCGGCCTGAGTAATAAAGCGCCGTATCAAAACCAAATGCGAATTACCGCCAATTCGTATCGCGGCACCGTAATTTTGATTGGTCAGTCACGCACTGCTGAATTGCTCGAGCAGTTTATTGCGCAAGTCCAGCAAATCAAGGGCGTGAAAGAACTGCACAACCAAGTCAATATCAAAGCCCCACTTTCCCTCGGCGAAGTCAGCAACGACAGTTGGATCACCACCAAAGTGAAATCTGCACTGCTCGCCAAATCAGAACTCAACGGGGTGAAAGTTTCGGTGATCACCGAAGATCGAGAAGTGTACTTACTGGGGTATGTCTCTCGTGAACACGCCAACATTGCGACCGAGGTTGCCCGTAATATTTCCGGCGTCAAACAAGTGATTCGCGCCTTCCAATACGCGGACTAAGTTCAATAAGCCACATATAAAAAAGCAGCGCTGAAGCGCTGCTTTTTATTGAAACTTACGGGCTTATTTTACCACTCGTAAACTTGGTTTACCTTTTGGACGAGGGGCATCTTCCGGTTCAGAATCCTCAACAGTTGGCAGTTCGGACGTCACTTCGCTCAATCCGCTTTCTGTGGTCTCTTCATCATCCTCTTCGAAAATACCGACTTCATGTTCATCCATATAAGCCGCTTCAGGCTCAAACATCGTCCCAGCACCGTTTTCACGCGCGTAGATCGCTTGAACGGCATACATCGGCACCACAACCAGATGTGGGCGACCACCAAAGCGCGCGTTAAACGTCACTTCGTCATTGCCCAATTCCAGATTGCCAACCGCACGTGGAGCGACGTTCAGAATGATTTGACCATCCTGCACATATTCCATTGGCACTCGAACACCCTGCATTGTGGCGTCGACAACCAAATGTGGCGTCAGGTCATTGTCCAACAGCCAATCATAAAATGCGCGTAGCATAAATGGTCGGCGTGGCGTCATGTGATCAATATCCATCAAACAACCATTAACGAACGAGACGCATCTCACGCTCAGCTTCAGTCAAAGAAGCCAGGAATGAATCACGTTCAAAGACGCGGTTCATGTAGATTTTTAGTTCTTTAGAACCCGGGCCGATCAGTTCGATACCCAGAACAGGCAAACGCCACAATAGCGGAGCCAAGTAACAATCGATCAGGCTGAATTCTTCACTCATGAAGTATTCGTATTCCGCGAATACCGGAGCCAACGTCAGCAAATCGTTACGCAGTTTCGTACGAGCAGATTCTGCTTCATCGGCAGAACCGTTGATGATTTTGTTCGCTAGTGAGTACCAGTTTCTTTCGATACGGTAGATCATCAGACGGCTGTTACCACGGGCAACAGGATACACTGGCATCAATGGTGGATGGGGAAAACGCTCATCAAGGTATTCCATGATGATTTTAGAGTCATAAAGCGCAAGCTCACGGTCAACCAGCGTTGGTACCGTCTTGTATGGGTTCAGCTCGATGAGATCCGCAGGTAGGTTATCTTCATCAACCAGCTCAACTTCAACACTGACACCCTTTTCGGCCAGCACAATACGAACCTGATGGCTATACATATCAGACGCACTTGAAAATAGAGTCATCACAGAACGTTTATTGGCAGCTACAGCCATGGAGCCCTCCAGCACACACTTACAGATATAAAAAACAATGGAGGCTAAGCCTCCATTGATGATTCGATAAATCGAGAATTAGCGCGATATGATAGCACAATTAGTGCACATCACGCCAATACTCTTTCTTGAGCGCGACGACCACGATGGTAAGCAGTACAAGGAAGGCCATCACCCACCAGCCCATGCTTTGACGTTCGAGTTTTACCGGCTCACCGGAATACTCGAGGAAGTTGACCAGATCACGCACCGCTTGATCGTATTCACCGGTACTCAACTCGCCATTACCACGAGACTTCGTAGAGACAACGGTTTTCACTTCTTCGCCATTCACCAGGTGCGTTCCAAACACGGGATCAGGAGTGCCTTGCAGCTCTTCAAGCACATGAGGCATACCAACACTTGGGAACACGATGTTGTTCACACCAAACGGGCGGCTTGGGTCAGCATAGAATGAACGGAGATATGTATATAACCAGTCCACACCACGCACGCGAGCAACCAACGTCAGATCCGGTGGTGGCGCGCCAAACCATTTCGCCGCAGATTTGTCCGGAATGGCATTCTCCATCAACTGACCAATCTTGGTTTGCGGATCGAAAATCAAGTTCTCTTTCATCAGATCCGCGGGAATGCCAAGATCCGTCGCGACACGCTCATAACGCTGATATTGCGTCGAGTGACAGCCAAAACAGTAGTTCATGAACAGCTGGGCGCCACGTTGCAACGACGCAGTATCGGTCAGGTCATTGCCCGCTTTGTCCAGATGGACGTTTCCGCCCGCAGCCATCGCCAATGAAGGCAACATGGCAAACAAAATTACAATCCATTTTTTCATTTGAATGTCACCCTCTTTGGTAGTGGCTTGGTTGCTTCGTTTTTGCTGTAGAAGAACAGCAAGACGAAGAACATGAAGTAACCCAAACTAAAGATTCGAGCCAGTAAGGTATATGTTGGTGTGGCTGGAAGCGCCCCCAGAATACCTAAGGCAATGAAACAAATGGTAAATTGAATGATGTTCACCAGGTGCAGTTTACTGCGGTAACGGTACGAACGGACTTTACAGCGATCCAACCATGGCAGCAAAAACAGCACAACAATCGACGCTCCCATCGCGATAACACCGACCAACTTGTCCGGAACTGCACGCAAAATGGCGTAGAACGGCGTGAAGTACCACACTGGCGCAATGTGCTCAGGTGTTTTCAGTGGGTTCGCGGCTTCAAAGTTAGGCGGCTCAAGGAAGTAGCCTCCCATCTCTGGGTTAAAGAACAGTACATAACAGAATAAGAACAAGAAGCCAGCAACACCCACGAGATCCTTCACAGTCCCGTAAGGGTGGAAAGGAATCGAATCGATGATGTCGTATTTCTTCGTGTAGTACTCATGGAACTTGAACTGACTTTGGTAATCGTCGCCCATCTCACCTTTTGGCAGTTTGGTTTCGATCCCATCCGGGTTGTTCGATCCCACTTCGTGCAGCGCAAGAATGTGCAGTACGATCAGCAGCAGCAGCACGATAGGTAACGCAATCACGTGCAGCGCAAAGAAGCGGTTCAGCGTAGCACCTGAAATGACGTAGTCACCTCGAATCCATAGCGTCAGATCATCCCCGATCACCGGAATCGCACCGAATAGCGAAATGATAACCTGAGCACCCCAGTAAGACATCTGTCCCCAAGGTAGTAGGTACCCCATAAAGGCTTCAGCCATCAGCGCCAAGAAGATCAACATGCCGAAGATCCACAGCAACTCACGCGGCTTCTGATATGAACCGTAAATCAGACCACGGAACATGTGCAGATAAACCACCACAAAGAATGCCGATGCGCCCGTGGAGTGCATATAACGCAACAACCAACCGTAATCGACATCACGCATGATGTATTCCACTGAAGCAAACGCACCATCACCAGATGGCACATAGTTCATCGTCAGCCAAATCCCGGTGAGGATCTGGTTCACCAAGACCAACATTGCCAAGGAACCGAAAAGGTACCAAAAGTTAAAGTTCTTCGGCATTGGGTATTCAGATAGGTGTTTCTTGTACGCATTCATTGCGGGCAGGCGTTTTTCCACCCAATCAAGTAGAGCTTGCATTATGCCTCCCCGGTTTCGTCAAGGCCGATAACAATTCTGGTATCGCTCAGGTACATGTATTTCGGAATCACCAAGTTGAGTGGTGCGGGTACCCCTTGGAATACACGACCAGCCATGTCGAACTTCGAACCATGACATGGACAGAAGAAGCCTGATTTCACCCCTTGAACTTGTTCGTTAAAGGAGTCAGGCAAATAGGTTGGTGAACACCCTAAGTGAGTACAAATCCCCACCGCAATAAAGTATTCAGGCTTTATTGAACGATAGGTATTTTGAGCGTAGTTCGGTTGTTGTTCTTCACTAGAGTTCGGGTCGCGAAGTTGGTTGTCGTGCTCTTTTAAAGCATCCACAACAGACTGAGCACGACGGACAACCCAGACAGGTTTACCTCGCCACTCCACACGAACCATCTGCCCTTCTTCGAGTTTACTGATGTCAACTTCGACAGGGGCACCGGCCGCTTTCGCTTTCGCACTTGGGTTCCACGATTTGATAAAAGGTACGGCAACCGCAGCCGCTCCTAAACCACCCACAACAGCTGTTGTAGCGGTTAAGAAACGTCTGCGACCGTTGTTCAAAGGCGCATTGCTCATCCAGACATTCTCCCATTTGCTCCTTGTGGATTCCTGTTATTCCGCTTAAAGAGCATGGCTAACAAAATACGGGTTTTCGTTGTATTTATTTGATATGAAATGATAAATAAAACCCTACTTTTTGACAAGATAAAGCTACCTTTTCATAACATTCGTGAAGCAATTCGCACGCGAGGTCACAAAAGGGACATTATTGAAAGAAAGGGAGATGAAGCGACTTGTGAGAAAGGACTTTCTTTTGGAGAAGCGCACAAAAACTTTTGTGCAGAAAAACAAAAAGCCCGGCAAATGCCGAGCTTTTGAACCACATTCCAGTAACACTGGAAAGCGAGATTCTTTTCGTAAAGAAAAGATTAACGCTTAGAGAACTGTGGACGACGACGTGCTTTACGTAGACCAACTTTCTTACGTTCAACGCGACGAGCGTCACGAGTAACGTAGCCAGCTGCACGTAGAACAGGACGTAGAGATTCATCGTATTCCATAAGAGCGCGAGTGATACCGTGACGGATAGCACCTGCTTGACCAGAAATACCACCACCTTTAACAGTGATGTATAGGTCTAGTTTCTCAACCATCTCAACTAGCTCTAGAGGTTGTTTAACAACCATGCGAGAAGTTGGACGACCGAAGTACTCATCAAGGCTACGCTTGTTGATTACGATGTTGCCGCTGCCTGGTTTGATAAAAACACGTGCAGCTGAGCTTTTGCGACGGCCAGTGCCGTAGTATTGATTCTCTGCCATTTCCGAAATCCCCGATTAGATGTCTAGTACTTTAGGTTGTTGAGCAGTATGGTTGTGCTCAGCGCCTGCGTAAACTTTCAGCTTACGGTACATAGCACGGCCTAGAGGGCCTTTTGGAAGCATACCTTTAACCGCTAGCTCAAGTACCATCTCAGGCTTACGCTCAATCAGCTTCTCGAAGCTGAAAGATTTCAGGCCACCTGGGAATTCAGTGTGACGGTGGTACATTTTGTCTTTAGCTTTGTTACCAGTTACAGCAACTTTCTCCGCGTTTACAACGATGATGTAATCACCAGTGTCAACGTGTGGAGTGTATTCAGCTTTGTGTTTGCCACGTAGGCGAGATGCAATTTCACTTGCTAGACGGCCAAGAGTTTTACCTTCAGCGTCTACAACGTACCAGTCGCGTTTTACAGTTTCTGGTTTAGCAACGAAAGTTTTCATGCTAATAATAACCCGTTTAATCAAATTTACACTTAAAGGAGCATACGCTCCCACTGTCTAAGAGCCCAGTCATCACCCCTTCGAGTGGGTGGCACTCTCGGCCTTAAAAAAGACCTGCAGTAACGGTGGGTCGCAGGATTATAGAGAAGAGCGCGGAAAAAATCACCTCTTTTTGCATAAATTCACAAATTTTTTCGCCCGTGATTGATGACAAAAATTTTGTGGTTACACCAGATGCTCTTTGGCGAGATAATCGCGGCTCTGCATTTCAATCAGCCTTGACTGACAACGTCTAAACTCAAATTCCAACTGACCGTGGGTATAAAGCGATTCCAGTGCTACTTCTGCGGAAATAATCAGTTTCACGTGTCGCTCATAAAATTCATCGACTAATGCTATAAAACGACGCGCTGCGTCATCTAAGGTGCGATCCATTTGTTTCACATCCGCCAAGAGCACGGTGTGGTACAAACGCGACATTTCGATATAGTCATTTTGACTGCGCGCAGTTTGACACAACTGAGCAAATGACGCGTGCAGCACGCCATCACTGGCTTCAATCACACTGAGCTTGCGACGATTCACCTCGATTTCATTGACGTTCGGTTTCTCATGCCCCACCAACTGACTGTAGTACTGACTCAAATTCGCCCGCGCCTGCTCATCAAGTGGATAATGGTAAATTTCCGCTTGCTCAAGCGTGCGTAATCGGTAGTCGACACCACTATCGACATTCAGAATATGGCAGTTGGCTTCAATTAAGGCGATAGCCGGTAGAAAACGCGCCCGTTGCAACCCGTTGCGATAGAGGTCGTGCGGTGGAATGTTTGATGTCGCCACCAACACCACGCCACGACGGAACAAGGCTTGAAACAACGTGCCCAAAATCATCGCATCGGTAATATCAGACACAAAAAATTCATCGAAACAGATGATCACCGCTTCGCGGCTGAACTTGTCGGCCACCACCTCAAGCGGATCACTGGTTTCGCCCAATAATCTGAGTTCATCGTGCACGCGATACATAAAACGGTGAAAATGGACCCGCATCTTACGTTCCGTGGGCAGTGCGTCATAAAAGGTATCCATGAGATACGTTTTGCCACGCCCCACGCCGCCCCAAAAATACAGTCCTTTGGGCGGGATAGGACGCTCCACCTTTTTCCCGAGTAATTTTTGCCAGCGAGAAGGTCGTACCACTGGTGTGTCGAGGAATTCGATCAGTTGATGATACAGCGTATCCAACCCATCGACGGCTCGCGCCTGAGCGTCATCTCTTTGAAAATCCGATCGTTTTAAATCTTGTTCGTATCGTTGCTTCGGTGTCATGAGTGTCTACTGCAAAAATGAAGGGCAAAAAACTGACGTTGAAAGCACATGCTTTTTGCTTTATCCGCCAACAGTCTCATAGTAACATGTCCCTTGAACATGTGTAACCAACCAGTGAAAAACATGTTAAATAACAACAATAAGGAGCAGTTATGCCTTGGATTTACGCCATTGTGGGCTTGCTAGTGGGGATTGTTGCAGGGATCGTTATTGCTCGCCTGACCACCCCGCAGTACAAGACGCAAAAGTCCCTACAAAAAGACTTGGACAGCGCCAAATTTGAAATTGAACAGCATCGCCAAGAGCTGGCTGATCATTTCGCTCAGGCGGCTGAAATGCTGGATACGCTCGGTAAGGATTACACCAAACTTTACCAACACATGGCCAAAACCTCGTCTGAGCTATTACCGAATTTGCCAGAGCAAGATAATCCGTTTGTGAAGAAAATTGCTCAGCACAAAGAAAATGAAGCCGCAGGCAACGCAGACGAATCGTTCGAACAACCACCGAAAGACTACGCGCTGGGTGCAACGGGTCTGCTGAAAACAGAAGAGAAAGCGATCATTCACTCTTCCGAAGTGGTCAACGCGAAAGCGAGTTAATTTAATCCACGGTTGAATCATCGACCACTGAACTTTGCAAAGGTTTTTGAGTCATAACTCTCACTGAGTCTGTTGAAATTTATATTTTGTAACAAATATATCTGTAACCAGGCGTTAATCTATGAGGAGTTTTATGATGAAAAAACCTTTGCTTGTCTTAACCGCTCTGTCTCTAAGCTTAAGTTCCATCATCACCCCCTTGCCGGCCTCTGCCGCGCTACCTCTCTCCGTGAGTGGAGAGCAAGTTCCGAGTTTGGCACCCATGCTGGAAAAGGTCACCCCGGCCGTGGTCAGCATTGCGGTTGAAGGTACTCAAGTCTCTCGTCAACGTATTCCCGATCAATTCCGGTTCTTCTTTGGCCCGGATTTTCCAACGGAGCAACTGCAAGAACGTCCGTTCCGTGGCTTGGGCTCAGGCGTTGTGATTAATGCTAAAAAAGGCTACGTCGTGACCAACTATCACGTCATCAACGGCGCGGAAAAAATCCGAGTTCAGTTGCATGATGGTCGTGAATACGATGCAGAACTGGTTGGCGGCGACCAAATGTCCGACATCGCCCTGCTCAAACTAGAAAAGGCGAAAAACCTCACGGAAATTAAGATTGCAGATTCGGATCAACTGCGCGTCGGCGATTTTGCCGTGGCGATCGGTAACCCATTTGGCCTTGGCCAAACCGTCACTTCCGGGATCGTTTCTGCGCTCGGTCGCAGCGGCCTGAATATCGAAAACTTCGAGAACTTCATTCAAACGGATGCGGCCATCAACAGCGGTAACTCCGGTGGTGCCTTAGTGAATCTCAACGGCGAACTCATCGGGATCAACACCGCCATTCTGGGCCCCAATGGCGGCAACGTCGGTATCGGTTTTGCGATCCCATCCAACATGATGAAAAACCTCGCCGATCAGATTCTAGAATTCGGTGAAGTGAAACGCGGCATGCTTGGTGTTCAAGGGGGCGAAATTACTTCTGAGCTGGCGGACGCATTGGGTTATGAATCCAGCAAAGGCGCATTTGTCAGTCAGGTCCTCCCTGACAGCGCCGCAGATAAAGCCGGGCTCAAAGCTGGCGATATCATCATCTCTGTTAACGGTAAGAAAGTTGAAACCTTTGCCGAATTACGCGCCAAAGTGGCCACATTGGGCGCGGGCAAAACCGTGACACTGGGTGTGATTCGCGACGGAAAAGAGAAGAACTACGAAGTGACTTTGGGCGAGCAAAGTAACAACAAGACCAAGGCCGATAAACTGCACCAAGGTCTGAGCGGGGCTGAACTGAGTAACACCACCGCCAACGATGTGATTCAAGGCGTGAAGGTTACCAGCGTAGCGAAAGACTCTCCCGCAGAAGGTTATCAACTGCAAAAAGACGACATCATTATTGGCGTGAACCGTAAACGCGTGAAAAACATCGCCGATTTACGCGCCATTTTGGAGAAAAGTCCGAACGTGCTGGCGTTGAATATTCAACGAGGTGATCGCACCATTTATCTGGTTGTGCGATAAACACGAGACTCGTCGCTTGAGAAAAGGGCAGCATTGTTACGCTGCCCTTTTGTTATTCGGTAAGGTAATGCTATTCTTCGAACTCGTTACAGATTCGTATCATCCTAATTTATCGATGCGTAACGTTCATTCGTCGGTTCGTTGAGTAAGTGGTTGGAAACTATATGCTGAAATTTCTGGTTCGTTCAGTCGGACTTGGGCTGGTCACGGCAGCGGTCGTGATTGCGGCCGTGCCATCGTTGCGCAGCCATGTGATGCCCGAAAAAAGCGCGCAACCAGCCAATTTCGCCTCTCTTCAGATCTCATTTAATGAGGCCGTCCGCCGCGCAGCACCTGCGGTGGTAAACATCTATAGCCGCAAATATTCAGAAAGTGATAAAACCAAACTGTCGACGCAGGGGTTGGGCTCTGGCGTAATCGTCAGTGAAAAAGGCTACATCATTACCAACTATCACGTGGTCGCGCAGGCCGATCAAATCATCGTGGCGTTACAAGATGGGCGCGTTGCCGCTGCGCAATTGGTGGGCAAAGATCGCCGTACCGACATCGCAGTGCTGCGCGTGGAAGGGACAAACCTGCCCATCATTCCACAAAACCCGAACTATCAAGCCAAAGTCGGTGATGTTGTGCTTGCGATCGGGAACCCATATAACCTCGGTCAAACCACTACTTTTGGTATCATTTCCGCAACCGGCCGCTCATCAATCAGTGCCGATGGTCGCCAAGCGTTTATTCAAACCGATGCAGCCATCAACGAAGGGAACTCCGGCGGGGCACTGGTGAATACGCAAGGGGAATTGGTGGGCATTAATACCGCCTCATTTCAACAAGCAACGGAAATGGAAACCTATGGAATTTCCTTTGCGATCCCGTTCACTTTGGCCAGTAAAATCATGGATAAAATCATCGCCGATGGCCGTGTGATTCGCGGGTACATTGGCGTCGATGGCCAAGACATCAACGCAGTCACCTCACGCCTGCTTGGCAGTGAACACATTGGTGGCATTGTGGTGTTGGGTATCGACCCGAATGGGCCGGCATCACGTGCGGGCTTCCAAGCGCGAGACATTATCCTGAAAATTGATGGACAGAAGATCAACGGCCGTCAAAGCGTGATGGATACGGTCACGGATCTGCGCCCTGGAACCGTGGTGAACTTCACGCTGCTGCGTAAAGGCGAAGAGATCACGTTACCCGTGACCATTGCGGAAGATTCGCGCGAGTAGTCGGTTCGCTTCACAACCAACAGCCCCGTAACCACGCATGACTCTCAATCCCAATTGAAGACACGGTTCTAATTCAAAACACCATGCTTAATTGAAAACCCCATCATTCAGACACAAAAAAGCGGAGCCCATGGGCTCCGCTTTTTCATGAGAACGCGAGTTCTAGCATTATTTCTTAGCAAGCTTCTCTTTGATACGAGCTGCTTTACCAGATAGTTCGCGTAGGTAGTACAGTTTGGCACGACGTACTGCACCACGGCGTTTAACTTCGATGCTAGCCACTACTGGAGAGTGAGTTTGGAACGTACGCTCAACACCTTCACCGTTCGAGATTTTACGAACTGTGAATGCTGAGTGTAGGCCACGGTTACGAATTGCGATTACAACGCCTTCAAAAGCCTGTAGACGCTCACGGTCACCTTCTTTTACCTTAACTTGTACAACAACAGTGTCACCTGGTGCAAATTGAGGTAGGTCTTGCTTCATTTGCTCTTCTTCAAGAGCCTTGATGATGTTACTCATTGTCTAAATTCCTAGAATAAACTGATACTAAATTTAATAGGTTACTGGGTCTGGGTCTCTTTAATGTACTCAGCCAGTAATTGTTCCTGTTCGTCAGTCAGAGCTAGGTTTTCCAGGAGCTCTGGTCTTCTCAGCCAAGTTCGGCCTAGCGACTGTTTCAGTCGCCAACGACGAATGTCCTCGTGGTTTCCGGATTTCAGCACCTGAGGCACCTCTTTTCCATCCAACACTTCTGGACGCGTATAGTGCGGACAATCCAACAAGCCATTGGCAAAAGAATCTTCTTCTGCCGACGCAAAATCACCGAGTACCCCCGGAATAAACCGAGAGACCGAATCAATCAACGTCATGGCTGGGAGCTCCCCACCCGTCATCACAAAGTCGCCAATTGACCATTCTTCGTCAACTTCAGACTCAATGATGCGCTCATCTACCCCTTCGTAGCGGCCACAGATGAGAAGCAGGTTCTCATGCGTTGCCAGCTCTTCGACCCCTTGCTGATCGAGTTTTCGACCTTGAGGAGAAAGATAAATGACTTTCGTCTTTCCCGGTGCCGCCTGTTTGGCTGTCTGAATGGCATCCCTTAAAGGTTGAACCATCATTAACATGCCAGGACCGCCACCGTAGGGTTTGTCATCGACAGTGCGACGTTTGTCATGAGTGAAATCACGAGGATTCCAAGTCTCAATGGACAACACCCCTTTTTTTACCGCTTGACCTGTTACTCCGAAATCGGTAACGCTGCGGAACATTTCAGGAAATAGGCTAATGACGCCAACCCACATGTGTTCTCTGCCTTATCGATTCAGAATTAAAACGCAGGATCCCAGTCAACTTCGATCCGTTGAGCCGTGCGATCAATGTTTTTGATCACTTGCTCTTCAAGGAACGGAATCAATCGTTCCTTTTGGCCAAAAGCATCTTTTAGATTCGCCTTCACCACGAGAACATCGTTCGAGCCAGTTTCTAACATGTCGACAACTTCACCAAGGTTGTAGCCTTGTGTTGTCACCACTTGCATACCGAACAATTCACGCCAGTAGAACTCATCTTCTGACAATTCAGGTAGTGATGCAGGGTCAATCGCGATTTCAAAGTTAGTCATCAGGTTCGCATCTTCTCGAACATCAAGTCCTTGAAGTTTTGCCACCATACCTTTGTTATGGCGTTTCCAGCTTTCTACTTTGTACTCGACCCATTCGCCTTTATGGTTCACAAACCATGGGCTGTAATCAAAAATGCTCTCAGCATCGTCTGTATAGGAAAAAACCTTAAGCCAACCACGAATGCCATAAGAAGCACCAAACTTACCTACAACAATTTTTTCGTCTTGCTTGCTCATTGTTTCTTTACCTTTCATCGACATAAACTAGTGCTACTTACTAAGTAAGAATTAAGCCGCTTTTTGAGCGTCTTTAACTAGCTTAGCTACGCGATCTGATACAGATGCGCCTTGTGAAACCCAGTGGTTCACGCGCGCTAGATCTAGGCGTAGGCCTTCTTCTTGACCTTGAGCAGTTGGGTTAAAGAAACCAACTTTCTCAATGAAACGGCCAGTTGAAGAGTTGCGGCTGTCAGCAACAACGATTTGATAGAATGGACGCTTTTTAGCGCCGTGACGTGCCAAACGAATGGTTACCATGTCGTCCTCTTTGCTTTCTCAAAAATAAAATTAACCCCAAAAACCGTTGTTCTAAAACAGTTTGGGGTCTCGTGCCAAAATAAAGCCTCGGAATTTTACTCTTATTCCGAGGCATTGCAAGGGTTTTAGCTATTTTTTCACCACCAAAAGTGGGGGCAAATTACCGTGAGCATGTTAACAGTTTGAAAACTTAGTCATCAAAACTTTCGGTGCTCACCTGCATGCTTAACGACCGAAAAATCCGCCGCCGAAGCCGCCACCGCCGCCCATCATGCCTTGCATGTTTCGCATCATTCCTTTCATGCCGCCTTTTTGCATTTTCTTCATCATCTTCTGCATCTGCGTAAATTGCTTCAGCAGGCGGTTGACGTCTTGAACTTGCGTGCCTGAACCAGCGGCAATGCGTTTTTTACGCGAGCCTTTGATGAGGTCGGGGTTTTGGCGCTCTTTCATGGTCATGGAGCTGATGATGGCTTCCATCTGCTTAAACATGCGGTCATCAACTTTGTCTTTGATGTCTGATGGCAGTTGCGACATGCCCGGCAGTTTATCCAACATGCCCATCATGCCACCCATGTTTTGCATCTGGCCCAGTTGTTCGCGGAAGTCTTCCAAATCGAAGCCTTTCTTCTCTTTGAATTTCTTCGCCAGTTTCTCGGCTTTTTCTTGGTCGACATTGCGTTGCAGATCTTCAATCAGCGACAGAACGTCACCCATGCCCAGAATACGTGACGCCACGCGATCCGGGTGGAATGGTTCCAGGGCGTCGGTTTTCTCACCCACACCAAGGAATTTGATCGGTTTGCCCGTGATATAACGCACAGACAGCGCAGCACCGCCACGGGCGTCACCATCGACTTTCGTCAGAATCACACCGGTTAAAGGCAGCGCGTCGCCAAACGCTTTCGCAGTATTGGCCGCATCCTGACCGGTCATCGCATCGACCACAAACAGCGTTTCAACTGGGTTGATCGCTTTGTGCAGATCTTGGATTTCTCCCATCATCTGCTCGTCAATCGCCAGACGACCCGCGGTATCGACAATCAGTACGTCAAAGAATTTTTTCTTCGCGTGATCAATCGCTGCATTGGCAATATCAATTGGTTTTTGATCCGGCGAAGAGGGGAAGAAATCCACGTCTAAATCGTTCGCCAGGGTTTCCAACTGTTTGATTGCCGCAGGGCGATAAACGTCGGCAGAAACCACCAGCACTTTTTTCTTATCGCGCTCTTTCAGCAATTTTGACAGTTTGCCGACCGATGTGGTTTTACCCGCACCCTGCAAACCCGCCATCAGAATCACGGCCGGTGGCTGAGCTGCTAGGTTCAGCGCTTCATTCGACTCCCCCATCACCGCTTCAAGTTCACCGCGAACGATCTTGATGAATTCCTGGCCAGGTGTCAGGGATTTCGAAACTTCAACACCAACCGCTTTCTCTTTGACGCGGCTGACAAATTCACGTACGACCGGTAACGCGACGTCTGCTTCCAGCAGCGCCATACGCACTTCGCGTAACGTCTCTTTAATGTTGTCTTCTGTAAGACGACCTTTACCGCTGATATTTTTCAGCGTTTTGGACAATCGATCCGTTAAATTTTCAAACATCTTTTTCTCTTCGCGATAAGGCGATTCATATCGGTGAGTATACCTTAGCCAAATGAATAGGCATACCCATTGCGCGGTTGCATCCACGTTTCTTTATTAGATTGGGCTTCATCGCGATATCTCAACTCTCGAAATAGATCACGATCCGGCATAGCTCATTGGGGTTATGCAGGGTATAATTCGCCACTTCAATCACCATTTATGTGAGAAGCATGGATAACTTAATCGCTATCGTTGCCGCCATCTTGTATGCACTGTCCATTGCGACGATCGTACCGGGCTTGGCCAACCAAACAGGGATCAAAGCTAAAACGGTATTTATCAGTGCCGCGCTGGCGCTGCTTTTTCATGCCTGGCTATTGAGTGACCTCATTTTGCACGGCAGCGGTCAAAACTTAAGTATTCTGAACGTGGCCTCGTTGATCAGCTTTATCATTGCGCTGGTCATGAGCGTGGCGATGTTCAAAGCGCGTTTGTGGTTCCTGCTGCCGGTGGTGTACAGCTTCTCCGCCATTAACCTCTCTGCGGCGGCGTTTCTACCTGGGACGTTCATGACCCATCTGGAAAATGATCCCAAGCTGATGTTTCATATTTCTTTAGCACTCTTCTCCTACTCTACCTTGTCGATAGGCGCGTTGTACGCCTTGCAACTGGCTTGGTTGGATTACAAGTTAAAGAAGAAAAAAGGACTTACCATCAACCCGAACCTGCCGCCCTTGCTGATGGTTGAACGTCACCTGTTCAAAATTATTTTGATCGGTAACCTGCTGCTCACCGGCACCCTGATCACCGGTTTTGTGTTCGTTCAGGATATGTTCGCCCAAGGCAAAGCGCACAAAGGCATTCTCTCGTTTATTGCTTGGGTCGTGTATTCCATTTTGTTGTGGGGGCACTATCAGAAAGGCTGGCGCGGACGTAAAGTCACGTGGTTCGCCGTGGCCGGGGCAACCTTGCTTACGCTGGCGTACTTCGGCAGCCGATTTGTCAGAGAGATTATTCTGCGCTAAGGTCAACGAATTAGACCTGAATCAACATGAACACCCCCGCCTGGGATAGGCCTTTATTTACCGAAAACTGTTATAAGGAAAACAAGCGTTTTGGACGACATATCAACGGGTATCTTATTTGCGCTACTCGCGTGTCTTATTATTATTTCCGCCTATTTCTCGGGTTCAGAAACCGGCATGATGTCGCTGAACCGCTACCGCCTGAAACACTTGGCGAACACGGGACACAAAGGCGCCAAACGCGTTGAAAAACTCCTTGGCCGCCCCGACCGTTTGATCGGCTTGATTCTGATCGGTAATAACCTCGTTAACATTTTAGCGTCGGCGATTGCGACCATTTTGGGGATGCGTCTGTACGGTGATATCGGCGTGGCCATTGCCACCGGTGTGCTCACCTTAGTGATTTTGGTGTTTGCCGAAGTCACACCCAAAACGCTGGCCGCGCTGTATCCAGAACGCGTCTCTTACGCCAGCAGCGTCCTGCTCTCGATTTTGATGAAGGTGTTGTCGCCACTGGTGGTGTTCGTCAACTTCATTACCAATGGATTTATTCGCCTGCTGGGGCTCTCTGCGCAACACGGAGGCGATGACCCGCTCAGCTCGGAAGAACTACGCACGGTGGTGAATGAAGCCGGTGGGTTGATCCCACGTCGCCACCAAGACATGTTGCTATCGATCCTCGATTTGGAACACGTCACCGTGAACGACATCATGATTCCCCGCAACGAGATCACCGGCATCAACATCAACGATGACTGGAAATCCATTGTGCGTCAGCTAACACACTCGCCACATGGCCGCGTGGTGCTGTATCGCGATCACATTGATGAAGTGGTTGGCATGTTGCGTCTGCGTGAAGCAGCGCGTTTCGTGTTGGAGAAAAACGAATTCACCAAAGAGACCTTATTGCGGGCCGCCGATGAAGTGTACTTCATTCCAGAAAGTACCCCACTCAACGTGCAATTGCTCAAGTTCCAGCGCAATAAAGAGCGGATTGGCCTCATCGTCGACGAGTATGGCGACATCATTGGTCTCATCACGCTAGAAGACATTCTGGAAGAAATTGTCGGCGAGTTCACCACATCCATTGCGCCAAGTTTAGCGGAAGAGATTACCCCGCAAGGCGATGGCAGCTTCCTGATGGAAGGCAGTGCCAACATCCGCGACATCAACAAGAGCTTGAAGTGGAAATTGCCGACCGATGGTCCTCGCACACTCAACGGGTTGATTTTGGAACATCTGGAAGAGATTCCAGCCAGTCACCTGAGTGTCAAAGTTGCTGGTCACCCGATGGAGATCGTCGAACTCGAAGAAAACCGCATCAAACTGGTTCGAGTCTACCCGCGTAAAACGAAGAAAGCGTAAGCGCCCACATTCAGCATCCACAAAAAAGGCTTGGTCATCCCAAGCCTTTTTTATTACTCGAATTTTCACTCGCAATGGTTACGCGCAGTAATCGTTACGCGCAGCTTTAGTGCACTTTCAGCTCATTGAGCATCGATTCGGGCAACGCCAGTTCATCATTCTTGTTGACCTGAATGCCTGCGGCAATCACGGTTTCAGCAATCGCTTTGGCTTCATTCAGGGAGTGCATCGCTGCGGTGCCGCACTGGTATTCGTTCAGCTCAGGAATTTGATCCTGGCTTTCGACACTCAATACGTCTTGCATCGACGCCAACCAAGCGGCGGCGACTTGCTCTTCGCTTGGTGCACCAATCAGGCTCATGTAAAACCCGGTGCGACATCCCATCGGCGAGATGTCGATGATTTCCACGTTCGCACCGTTCAGATGCGCGCGCATAAAGCCGGCGTAAAGATGCTCCAGCGTATGAATCCCTTTCTCGGACAGAATATCTTTGTTTGGCATCGTAAAACGCAGGTCAAACACCGTAATGGTGTCGCCTTTCGGCGTTTGCATGGTTTTCGCAACACGCACAGCCGGTGCGTTCATGCGAGTGTGATCGACGGTAAAACTGTCTAATAATGGCATTGTCCTTTCTCCATTGCATGCCAGTTCAGAAAAACCAGCTTCGATTGTCTTCTAATTCCTGACGGCACTGTTTGAGCTGCCATCCATAGTCTTTTGCCTGTTGCTCGACTTTACGAGCCACCTTGATCAAGGCCGGTTTTGACTGGTAGCTTTTACGCTTAAAGCCGCCTCGACCTTCATGATAGGCGAGATATTGATGATAGGTATCCCATTTCGAGATCCCAAGCGTTTTTTGTGTTTCGCTGGTATACCAGCCAATAAACATTAACGAATCATCAAAATTGGTCCGCGAGCCACCGTGGTCGGTCGCGCGTTGAAAATCTTCCCAAGCAGGATCTTGCGCCTGCGCATAGCCATACGCACTGCTGACTCGGCCCCAGGGAATAAATCCTAGTAGGTAATCTTTGGGCGGTTTGGCATCGTGGCGAAAACTGCTCTCCTGCTTGATGATCGCCATCGCAATCTGAATCGGCGTGCCCCACGCGTCATTCATCGCCACCGCATCGTCATACCATTGCGGCTTTTCTCGAAAAATGTCACACAGATTGCTTTGTTGGCTTGGTGGTGTGGTCGCACACCCCGCCAAAAGCAGGAGTGTGCTCACCGAAAGCCATGTCGCCTTTGTTGCCATGTTATTTCAGATAGGCAAAGTAGTGTTCAAGAAACGCATCAAAGCTCTGTTGGTCTTGCTGCTCAAGCTGCTGCTGAGCGGCAACCGAGCGCACAACTTCCTCTTCCATAAGCGTCGCGGAGTACACTTTGTATTGATGGTTCAAGTTCTGTTCGCGGTATTTCAAGCCCAGTGCACAGCCCGTTTTTCCGAGACCGCCATGTTCTTTGGTCAGCGCCAACGTCTGTGCTGACAACGTCCGTTCCGGATGATCGATCCAGCTTTCTAGCTCGCGACACACATCCTGATACGCACTGCCGCCATGCACGGAATCCATCAGTTCAGCAATCAGAGACAAATCAGCAAATACGCGTTTGGCCCAAGCTTGCAGTGACAATTTCTCGCCATGACAACCAATTTGCAGCTCCAGCCCTGGCTTGCGCCCTTCCAGCACCACTTTGCTCCAGTTATCACGCCAGCAAGCCAGTTCGCAATCGTCCATTGGATCCGAATCGGTCAATGCTGTCCACGTGAGGAACAGATCGAGGAAGCGGACTTGCTGCTCGCTGATGCCAATCGGACTAAATGGGTTCACATCCAGTGAGCGCACTTCAATGTATTCCACGCCGCCACGCGCCAGCGCTTCAGACGGTTTCTCGCCACTTTTCGCCACACGTTTTGGACGAATGGGCGCGTAGAGTTCATTCTCAATCTGCAGCACATTACTGTTGAGCTGACGGTATTCGCCCGCCACTTTCACGCCAATCTCGGCAAACTCGTCAGACGGGGTGCGAATCGCCGCATTGAGTCCAGCGAGGTACTGCTCAATGCCATTAAATCCAATTTTAAGCACGCTTTGTGCGTGGTTGGTGTAACCCAAATCACTCAAACGCAAAGAGGTGGCATGCGGCAGATACAGGGTCTGCCCGATGTTCTCAAACGCCAGCGACGTTTCACGCCCTTGAATGAATGACGAGCACAATGCCGGTGACGCCCCAAAGAAGTAAGGGATCAACCAGCCAAAGCGGTAATAGTTACGGATCAATGCAAAATAGGCATCCGATTTTGTGGCCTGACGTTGTTCTTCTGATTGTTCGCCATACAGGGCGTCCCAAAATGAGTCCGGGAAAGAAAAGTTGAAATGAACACCAGAAATGATTTGCATCAGGCTACCGTAGCGACGCTTCAGGCCGGTACGATAAAGGGTTTTCATGCGGCCAGAATTGGACGAGCCGTATTGAGCCAGCGTGATGTCATCTTCATTGCCGACATAGCATGGCATCGACAATGGCCACAGTTTTTCTTCACCGATTTTGCTTTGTGCAAAGTGGTGAATATCGGCCAACTGCGACATTAGCGTCGGAACATCATGCGAAACCGGAGTAATAAACTCCAGCAGAGATTCAGCGAAATCCGTTGTGATCCAGCGATTGGTCAGTGCCGAACCCAGCGCGGTTGGATGAGGTGTTTGGGCAATCGCCCCCTCAGGAGTGTAACGCAGCGTTTCACGTTCAACACCTCGGCCAAACTGTTGAAACACTTCAGGTTGATGAGCAACTCGTTCAAGTCGCGCGGCAAAATTAGTCAAAATGAGATTCGCTTATAAATGTTATAAATCCAATGAAGCTGAGCTTAACCCGCCACGATAGAAGCAGGAGGCGGAACTTCGCCTCCTCTTTAATGTGTACTCTAGCGGATGATTTCAAGCTCTTCTACGGGAATAGTTAACTTTTCTAGTTGGGGTTTGAGCGATTTGGCATCACCCACAACAATGATTTGGTAGTCCGTTGGCACAAACCATTTTGCGGCCAGTTCATCCAATGTCGACTTATCCACGCTTTTGACGATGTCATTGCGCTGCTGCAGATAATCCTTATCCAAGCTGTAAGTCAGGATACTACTTAGGAGCTGCGCTTTCTGTGATGGCGTTTCATAACTGAGCGCATCTTGCTGGCCCACCGCCAAACGCAAGAACGTCATCTCTTCTTTCGTCAGCCCTTGCTGGCTAAATCGATCCATCTCTTTTTCCATTTCGACAATCGAAGGCACTGTGGCATCGGCGCGTACCTGCGCATTGAACACAATCGCCCCCACTTCTCGATTGCTGGCAAAGTAACTGCTGGCGCCGTAGGTGTAGCCTTTATCTTCACGCAGATTCTGGTTGATGCGACTGTTGAAATTCCCGGCCAAGTTAAAGTTGGCCAGTTGACTTAAATACAGCTCGCCAGTCGCGTCAAACGGCAGACCTCGACGCACCAAACGGACGATGGTTTGCGGCGCTCCCGGTTTATCAACGAGGTAGATTTTCTGCCCCGTCAGATTCGGCACCACTTGCGGGCGCAGCAATGGAGACGCTTCCCCTTGCCACTGAGCAAAGAATTGCAGCTGTTTACGCACGTCCCGTTTACCGATGTCACCCACAACCACAATTTGCGCACCATGCGGTGTGTAGTATTGGTGATAGAAGTGCTTCACATCCTCAAGCGTCAACGCCGCAATGGATGCCTGCGTCCCATCACTGGCGCGCGCAAAAATCGAATCGCCGAACAGCACCTGACGCGTGGCTTGCGAAGCCAACCACCCCGGTTGCTGGTGTTGATACACGGTGCCTTGAATCATTTGCTGTTTGATGCGGTTGAAATCGTCTTTTCGAAAACCGGGTTTAAACAGCACTTCTTCAACCACGGCCATGGTTTCGGCCAGGTTCTTTTTCAAACTCGAAATCACAATGCTGGTTGAGTAAGCATTGGCACTGACACTCACTTGCGAGCCCAATTGATCCAATTGGGCTTGAATCTGCTCAACGGTTCGCGTCGTCGACCCTTCTTCCAGCATGGCTGCCGTCAGATTCGCCAATCCTTCTTTCCCCGGTGCCACATGGCGCTCCCCTGCAGGCAGCTTGATCTCGACCAGCACGGTAGGTGTTTCGGTGGTCTGCGTGCCGAGAAGTTCTGCACCATTGTCGAAATAGATGTCATACAGCGGTGGCATGTGTGCTTGCACCGCTTCAGCCACTTTCGGCATCAATGAACGATCGAAATTGTCCTTCACAGCACGATAATGAAGATCACTGTCGCTGATCTTATGATACGTCGGCAAGGTGCGTGCAGGCGGCGTAAAGTTATCCGCTTGAACCGCCAGTTGCGTTTGACCTTTTGGCACGACGCTCAAGGTCACTTTATGCTGCCCTTCAAGGTAACGCTGATACGCCTGCGACACCGATTGTGGCGACACTGCACGTAGTTCCGCAAGTTGCGTTTCGATGCGATCCGGTTGGCCGTAGAACGTTTGGTTACTGGCCAGTTGAGTCACTTTGCCTTGCACGCTTTCCAGCGCAAACACCGCATTGGCTTCCGCCATGCCAGTGATCTGCTCAAGGCGTGCTTTATCAACACCCGATTGTTTGAACTGTTGCAACGTCTGCATCAACTCGTGATACAACGGTTGAAGCTGCGCTTTGTCCCCCGAAGGCGCCATGGCATAGACGTAAAAATTACATGCCAATTCCGCACAATCTTGGAACGCGCCGGCATCGACCGCTTTTTGTGTTTTGACCAGATTCTGATACAACAAGCTGTTTGAACCACTGCCCAACACTTTGGCCAGCGCATCCAGTGAGGCCTGATCGCTTGCGCCGCGATAAGCCGTTGGCCAACCAATCACCACCATCGGTTGCTGAATGCGATCTTGCAGCGTCACAAAACGATCTTCAGTTAAAGTAGCAGGTTGTTTGGGCGCATTGTCGACTTCAGGGCCTTGTGGAATCGAGCCAAAGTATTTGCTCACCCACGCCAGCGTTTTATCCACATCGATGTCACCACCAATGGTGAGCACCGCATTGTTCGGACCATACCAACGGAGGAAAAACGCTTTCAGATCATTCACGTCGACTCGGTCGAGATCGTCAACATAGCCAATAGTTTGCCATGAATACGGATGACCTTCTGGGTACATGGCTTCACCCATTTTCTCCCAGATCAAACCATATGGACGGTTGTCGTAGTTTTGCGCGCGCTCGTTTTTCACCGTATCGCGCTGAATTTCAAATTTACGCTGCGACACCGCATCGAGCAAAAAGCCCATGCGATCCGATTCCAACCACAACACTTTTTCCAACTGATTCGACGGTACGGTTTCGTAGTAGTTGGTCCGGTCGCGGTTGGTGGTGCCATTCAGCGACCCGCCCGCTTCGGTGATAATGCGAAAATGTTGCTGATCGCCAACGTGCTTTGAGCCTTGAAACATCATGTGCTCAAAGAAATGCGCGAAACCCGATTTCCCGGCCACTTCGCGGGCAGATCCTACATGATAAGTTACGTCCACATGCACCAGCGGATCGGAGTGATCCGGCGATAGAATCACCGTCAACCCATTATCAAGACGGTATTTGGAATACGGGATCATCACTTTTCCCGGTTGTGCGTCGACGGTTTCGACCAGCGACACTCCGGAAGGCAGAGAGGAGAAAAGCGACACCGGTGCCGATGTGGATGAGCAGCCATACAAGGCGATAAGAGAAACAGCACCAAACCAAAGTTTTCTCATGACTTCTCCTTAGAAAAAACCATAAAAGAGAGCAGCCAGCAGTGAATAACGTAATGCTTTACCAATCAGGATGAGTGTAAAGACGGGAAACCAATTCATGCGAAGCCAGCCAGCTGCCAGACAGAGCGGATCACCAATGATGGGTAACCAGCTCAACAGTAATGCCCAATAGCCGTGTTTATTCAGCCAGGCTAATGCTTTATGACCTTGTTTTTCGTGTTCAGTTCGATTAGGCAGCCACAAACCTAACCAATAGTTGGTCACGCCACCGAGGGTATTGCCCACGGTCGCGACCACGATCACCATCAACACGGAATATTGTTGCAGAGACAGCGTTGCCACTAACGCCGCTTCCGAGCCGCCCGGAAGCAACGTTGCACTCAAAAAGCCCCCGAAGAACAAAACCCAGAGGGCGGAGTTAGAAAACAGCAGTGCCAGTTCGGTAAAGCCAGAGTTAAACCACTCTAGCATTGCATATCAAGCAACACCTTGCCCCGCGTGTGTCCGGACTCAATTTGAGTGTGCGCTTGCTGCACGTCGCTCATTGGATACACTTGCTGAATTTCGGTCTTCAAGAGCCCAACACTCACCATGTAGAGCATGGTGTTGAGTTGTTCTGGGTTGGGGTCAACCAGCATGCCAGTCGCCTCAAAGCCGAGCATTTTGGCTTTCTCGCAGATCAGTTCCGCACTCAAAGTCGGTACCGTCACCACGCGAGCATGATCGTTCAGACATTTGAGCGCATCCAACGCTGCATCACCACCAACCAAATCGATCAGCACGTCCACTTGCTCTAAGCGTTGAGACACTGGCGCAAAGTTATAATTGATCGCGTGCGCGCCCAAGGTCGCCAGATAATCGAGGTTGCTTTCGCTGCATGTGGTATAGACTTCTGCTTTCGCTGCAATCGCGATTTGCACCGCCAAATGCCCCACACCACCGGCACCTGCGAGGATCAACACCCGATCGCCCTCTTTCACTTGGGCTTTATTGAGCGCCTGTGCCGCGGTCTGCCCCGCCAGAGGCAGCACCGCCGCCGCTTCAAGGGTCACGGCATCAGGAACAATGCTGAGCTCTTTTTCCGGCACGCACACATATTGGCTGTACCCACCGCCCCGCAGTGGAAAACCAATAAAACCGGCCACATGAACCCCAGCTTTGAGTTCGCGAACGCCGTCGCCCACGCTGACCACGGTGCCTGCAATATCGTAGCCCGGCACCCAAGGTAGATTGTCTTTGTTCTGCGCAGCTGCCCAGCCAAGACCGGCACGGGTTTTTACATCAATAGGGTTGATGCCTGAAAATGCCACTTTGACTAACACTTCGCCAGCCTGAGGTTCAGGTATCGCGGTGGTTTGAATCGCGAGCACTTCTGGCCCGCCAAACTGGGTGATTGCAATCTGCTTGTTGTCCATTTCCAAGGTCCCTATTGAGGCAAATAAAAAGGGATGCCGAAGCATCCCTTTGAATATATACCATTTTATTAGTAACCGTTAACTCTCAGTTCGCAATTTAACCAGAGATTAACCGACCAGCGCCAACAGCACCCCGGCCGCAACCGCCGACCCCAGCACCCCGGCCACGTTGGGCCCCATGGCATGCATCAGCAAGAAGTTCTGTGGATTGGCTTCCAAACCTACTTTGTTCACCACGCGTGCCGCCATTGGCACCGCCGACACACCGGCCGCACCAATCAGTGGGTTGATGTCTTCTTTGGAGAACTTGTTGAGGATCTTCGCCATGATCACACCGCCAGCCGTCCCGATGCTAAACGCAACCGCGCCCAGCGCCAAAATGCCCAACGTTTCAAGGTTTAGGAATTTATCGGCCTGCAATTTGGAGCCGACCCCTAAGCCCAAGAAAATCGTCACGATGTTGATCAGCTCGTTTTGCGCCGTCTTCGACAAACGCTCCACCACGCCGGCTTCGCGCATCAAGTTACCGAGACAGAACATGCCCACCAAAGGTGTCGCCGCAGGCAAGAACAAAATCGTCATCAATAACACCACCAAAGGAAAGATGATTTTTTCGGTTTTGCCGACGTGGCGCAATTGCGCCATTTTGATCTGACGTTCTTCTGGTGTGGTTAACGCTTTCATGATGGGCGGTTGAATGATCGGCACCAACGCCATGTAGCTGTAGGCCGCCACCGCAATCGCGCCCAACAGATCAGGCGAAAGCTGACTGGCAAGGAATATCGCCGTTGGGCCATCCGCGCCGCCGATAATCGCGATGGAGGAAGCGTCTGCCATGGTGAATTCCATGCCCGGCACGTAGTTCAACAAAATAGCGCCAAACAGGGTCGCAAAAATCCCCAACTGCGCTGCCGCACCTAACCATAACGTTTTCGGGTTCGCAATCAATGCCCCGAAATCCGTCATCGCCCCAACCCCCATGAAGATCAAGAGTGGGAAGACCCCAGACTCAATCCCCACGTGATAGACGTAGTACAGCAGACCACCCGGTTCAGTAAAACCGGCATTAGGAATGTTGGCCAACACAGCACCAAACCCGATGGGCAATAGCAGCAAAGGCTCAAACCCTTTACGAATCGCCAAAAACAGCAGCAAACCACCCACCATGATCATGATGATCTGGCCGAGTTCGAAGTTTGCAATGCCCGTTTCAGACCATAAGGTGATTAATCCGTCCATGGTTCTTCCTTATGCCAAACTCAACAGAGGCGCACCAACCGTCACAGAATCCCCTTCTTTAACATGAAGATCCTGCACAACACCGCCGCGCGCCGCGCGAATTTCGGTTTCCATCTTCATGGCTTCCAGCACGATCAAAATGTCACCTTCGGCCACTTCGCTCCCGCTTTGCACATTGATTTTGAAGATGTTCCCCGCCAGCGGCGCTGGCACCGATTCCGCATTTGCGCTGACGGCCGCCGGAGCCGCAGTGGGCGCAGCTTGGCCTGCGGATGCTGGCGTCACGGAGGTCAGTTGACCTTGCGGTCCCACTTCGACGTCATACACTTGGCCATCCACACGTACGCTGTAAGTTTCAACGCCGCCAGCCAATGTTGGTGCAGCCGCCACGACGGGTGCCGGTTCATTGCCCGGCGCCGGTTCAAACGCTTCCGGATTATGACGGTTTTTGAGGAATTTAAGGCCCACTTGTGGGAACAAGGCATAAGTCAGCACGTCATCGACCGTATCTTCAGCCAGTGAAATGCCGTCCGCTTTCGCTTTTTCCAGCAATTCAGTGGTCAAATGATCCATTTCGGCATTCAGCAGATCCGCAGGACGACAAGTGATAGCGGCTTTCCCTTCAAGCACTTTGGCTTGCAGCTCCGCATTGACAGAGGCTGGTGCCGCACCATATTCCCCTTTGAGAACACCTGCAGTTTCTTTGGTAATGCTCTTATAGCGCTCACCGGTCAAGACGTTGATCACCGCTTGCGTGCCCACAATTTGCGAGGTCGGCGTCACCAAAGGAATAAAGCCCAAGTCTTCACGCACGCGAGGGATCTCTTTTAGAACCTCATCCAAGCGATCCGCGGCTCCTTGCTCTTTCAACTGACTTTCCATATTCGTCAGCATGCCGCCCGGCACCTGAGCAATCAGAATGCGTGAATCCACCCCTTTCAACTGACCTTCAAACTTCGCGTACTTCTTGCGTACGTCACGGAAATAAGCAGCAATCGGTTCCAGTTGTTCCAGCTGCAAATGCGTATCACGCGCCGTACCTTGCAGCATCGCCACCACGGTTTCCGTAGGGGTATGCCCGTATGTTTGACTCATCGAAGAAATGGCGGTGTCAAGAATATCAATGCCCGCTTCCACCGCTTTGATTGCCGTTGCGGTCGATAAACCTGTAGTGGCATGGCAATGCAGCGCTAGGGGCACAGCACAGGATGCTTTGATACGCGTGATCAGCTCTTCTGCCTCATACGGCTTTAGCAGCCCTGACATGTCTTTGATACACAGCGAATGGCAGCCGAGATCTTCCAAACGTTTCGCCAAATCAACCCACGTATCCGCGTTGTGCACGGGACTGGTGGTGTAAGAGAGCGTGCCTTGAGCATGCGCGCCGACATCAATCGTCGCTTTGACCGCTTGCTCGAAGTTGCGAACATCGTTCATGGCATCAAAGATACGGAACACATCCATCCCGTTGGTATGCGCACGTTCCACAAATTTTGCCACCACATCATCAGCGTAATGGCGATAACCCAGCAAGTTTTGCCCACGCAGCAGCATTTGCATCGGAGTGTTTGGCATGGCCTGTTTGAGCGCGCGTAGACGTTCCCATGGGTCTTCCCCAAGATAACGAATGCAAGCGTCAAAGGTCGCGCCACCCCAAGTTTCCAGCGACCAGTAACCCACTTTATCCAGTTCTGCCGCAATCGGCAGCATATCGTCCAGACGCAGACGCGTCGCAAACAGTGATTGATGCGCGTCACGAAGGACGACATCGGTAATAGCGAGAGGTTTAGACATGTGTATAACTCCTTTTAATCCGGACTACTTCGACGCTGAAGTACGATACTGATGTACGGCAGCGGAAATAGCGGCGACAACCTGAGGACTCACAGCCGCAGAGGTGGGTTGCACTTTTTTCGCTGGGGTTGGTGCGGCGAACGATGGTGGCACTTCTTGTGGTACCCATTTAGACATGCATCGAACGAGATAAACCAGAATGGTGAGGAATAGAAATACGACCGACATCCCCGTGATCATGAGGGTGGCCGCATCCACTAGCAGGCTTCCAATATTAGTCATGTTGCTTCCTTTCTTTGTCATCCTGACAACATATGCTGAGCATGAGCGACCATCTCACGCCAACATGTGAAACGAAATTATCAATTTTGGTGAAAAATTGTCAATTTTGTTCACTACACAGTTGTGCTCGGCACACACAATCGGTTGAAAATTCGTCACACAAATCACAAAACGTCGTGAAATGACCGACAAACGTTCTAACTTTTGTGGCGAATATGCCCAGATTAAAGAAGATTCAAAACGAAAATTGAGATGCAGTTAATAAAGTGGAAAAAATCCCTTTAAAACAATGAGTTGTAAAATATAGATAAACAAGATGATAATGAAATGTAAATAAAAAAGCCTCGCGAATGCGAGGCTTTGTAAGGATGGCGCGCTCGAGAGGATTCGAACCTCTGACCGCCTGGTTCGTAGCCAGGTACTCTATCCAGCTGAGCTACGAGCGCGCTATTTTCGATACCAAACAAGGTTGTTCAGGATCAGGGCATTACCCTTATTCAC
>NZ_JBICMV010000036.1:0-293956 GCF_043106745.1 Vibrio sp. CJQ_6
TTGCTTTTTCGAAACTTTCTTCTCAAAGCGGAGGTGCATTCTAGCGAGATAACTGAGCGTGTCAAACACTTTTTTCAATTTTCTTTTTTAGAAGCTTTCACCTCGATGACAACCGCTGAAGCCTTGTGGCGTCTGCCGTGTCAGTGAGGCGGCATTATAGAGAGTTGCTTAAACTTGGCAAGTACAAAAAGGCATTTTTTTATAAAAAAACGTTCGTTTGACCAATAATCAAACGAACGCCTTTTTATGCAGATCTTATCTTCAAGATGAGCACACTTTACTCACAAATTCCTGTGGATAACTAGTCATCGCTATCAAAAAAGTACGAAATCCTCGAACGTGGATTGAGATATTCACGAATTTTATCCGGTAATTTATTTGGCAAGATCGCACTGACGATTTTAATGTCTTTATCAGCAAGGTCGATAATCGGTGCTTGAGTGCGCGGCACTGACGGATCGTAGATCAGTACATTCGGAAACAGCAGGCTTTTCGCGTTAACGGAAATGACCAGCCCAATCATGTCATTGGACAACTGCACAACGGTCCCCGGCGGAAACACCCCCATGAACTTCACCAGTATGTTCAGATTATCGTGATTATAAAGATGCTTGCAGTTCTTATATAAGTGGGACAGTGCTACATACGGAATCTTTTGCTCAGACGGAATGTTGGGATGACACAGATTATCAAAGGTATTGGCGACTGCGACCACTTGCGCCAACTCATCAATCTCCTCTTCTTTTAATCCTTGCGGATACCCCGACCCATCATTGAGTTCGTGATGTTGCTCGATCACCTTCATCGCACTGGCAGGAAAGTGTTCGGTACTCGCCGCGATTTCCATGCCGTATTTGGTGTGCAGTTTGAGATAATTCTTTTCCGGTTCATTGAGTGGTGTTTGTTTACGAACAATCGCACTGGGCACACGAATCTTACCGATGTCATGGAATAAAGAGGCAAACGCGAGTTCTTTGATTTTTTCAGCCGGGTAATCTTTGGCTTTACCGATCATCATGGCGATGACCGAAACGTTGAGTGAATGAAAGTAGATATCTTCAAACTCACTTTTGCTGTTCATCAAATGTAGGGTCACACTATCATCGCTCAATAATTTCTCGACGATGTCTTCAACCAATTGCGCCGCTTCATCGACAGCATCTTGTGGACGATTGCGGATTTTGTTCATCACGGCACGCATGCGAGCAAGCGATCGCTCGAACTCTTTCTCACAACTGATCACGCGGCGACGATACGCACTGAGCTTTTCTATACGCTTTTGTTTTTCCTGCCACAGCTTATCCGCTTCATCATGAATCGCTGCGTTTGATGCGTCACTTTCTGCCGCGTCCACACTCGGCTCGCTATTCGGCGGCAAAGGGGATGTGTCACTCTGCGCAGGATTAAGAAACACGTGCTGAATCCCCAGATGCTTGATCAGCATGATCTGTTCCTGCGTTTTGATTTTGAAGCTGTTGAGTAGAAAGGGATGCTCATTCCATTTAACTGGCAAACGAATATGTAAGCCTGGCTGCAACCTATCTACCGTGATCTTTATGCTCGCCACAATTTACCAACACCTTTACTTGGAAATTTTTATTATTTTAGAAGAAGTTGATAACAAGATCATCAATGCAACATCGTGCTTATATGCCACAATGTGATGCCTTTCACCCTCCATCAACCAAACTCACAATTGATGATCCAACGAATCCCAAACTGATCTTCCACTTTACCGCAGCGCGTCCCCCAGAATGTATCGGCTAACGGCATCATGATTTTTCCGCGCTCAGCCAATCGATCAAACAAAATCAATTGTTGGTCGAGATCATCCATCACCAATGACAACGCAATTTGATTGTCGACCAGCTGTTGCGCGGCAATGCCGTCAGACAACATCAATTTCATGTGTTGGGTAATCAGCTCAGCATGCATGACCCAATTGGGGTTCACCCCTTCAATGTGTTCGGGAGATTCATGAAAGTAACGTTTGGTCAGCACGTATCCATCGAAACACTGACAGTAAAAATCCAACGCCTGCTCGCAACGACCAGAAAAAAACAAATAAGGTGTTAGGATAAACATACCCACCTCCATCACTCTTTTCTTGAAGCATAGACGATCCCTCAACGCTGCTCCTCATTGCTCCGTGAGATCGCAAGCTGTCGTTGCTGTCATGCCTTGATGACGAATGAAGAGGACGATTCATTTACCGCGGCCAAACGACCGCGACAAAAATGCCTTAAACTGCGGTGCTTTCACGCTCACGGCGATAGGCGTAAGTTTCAGTAAAACGAGACACGATCCAATCACCGGCGGTGATTACTGGATAGCCCCCCTGCCCCGCTTTCTCTGCCAAGCAAGAGGCTAAGGTGACGATCGGCGTGTCGAAATCAGGTTCGACAAAAAACGGCATCGAAAAACGCGAACGTCCGTGAGTTGGGCTCGCGACTCGGTGCTTGGTTGAACGGTAGATATCATTGGTCCAGCGCTGCATCAAATCGCCAATATTGACCACAAAGCTGCCCGCGACCGGTGGGGCATCCATCCATTCATCTTGTGTGTTCAACACCTGCAAACCACCGCTCGCATCCTGATAGAGTAACGTGATACACCCATAGTCGGTATGCGCTCCAGCACCATTGGTTGCTTGGGTCTGGCTTGGGTAGTGCAACATGCGCAATACCGAGATCGGTAAATTAAAGTGCTGGGTAAAAAAATCTTCCGCTTCGTTCAGCGCAATGGCCATCGCTTTGAGAATCCGCAGCCCGACATCGAGAGTCAGCGAATAATGCTGATTCATCGCCTGCGTAAACCCTGCAATGTTCGGATATTGGTTTGGGCCATAGAGCGTTGGACAACGCGACACTTGAGAATGGTAAGGGGAGAGATCCAACGCCATATCAAACGACTCTTTACAATCGAGCTCTCCCTGCGGGTCGAGTTTCTCCGCACTTAACCGCCCCCAGCCTCGATGGTTCTGGCTGTTCTCAATCGATATGCGTTGCTTTTCCGTTTCAGGTAAACGGAACAACGTGTCCGCCATCGATTCAATGCCATCAAACTGAGCTTGAGGGATACCGTGCCCCACCACATAGAAAAAACCTAGCTCCCGACACGCTCGGTCGATTTGGTCAATCACGGGTTGCCAATCGTTGCGATTGGCAGAGTGGAGCGGCGAAATATCGATAATCGGCAATGACATACTGTTTCCTTGTTGTCTGGCTTCCGTCATCCACACGGACTGAAGCATCGAGAGTGATGTGAATGGGTTAAGCAAAAAGCTGACCAGTCAGCCAACTTCTCATCAGCAACCAGAACATAACGTTTTGAGAAATACGACGAGGCCAGCTACGCACCGAAAAGGTACAAACACCATTGGCATTGCACCAATTTGGCAGCGCCGGCATCGCGGTTTCCCCCTGACCTCATCATTCTAATTCGCAGCTATTCACATTTGGTTACATTTCAACCTAAACCAAACTTCATGAATAAATTCAATCATCAAGCCGTACATCACGGTAATTTTCGCTCAGGGAATCGCCCCCGTAGACAATTTATTCCAACTCAAAGCGTCAGCCGCTCGTATCAGTTGATTGTTGGTCGATGTAACGCTGACACACACAAACATCTCACTCTACAACGGATACCCATTATGAAAACTCATTTACTTAGTTCAGCCAAAACATTGTGTCTTGCCTTGTCACTGCTCGGCGTCTCCTCTTTTGCGCTTGCAGGGCATCACCTCGGGGTCAAAGGAACAGATCAGGATATGTCTGGAGGCACCGTGACCGCCAATATGGTCATGGCCGGAGAAAATGGCTGGATGGTCGTGCATCGTACCGACAGCAACATGAAACCGGGCCCCGTCGTCGGTTATGCCCCGCTGAAGAAAGGCAACAATCAAAACGTCACCGCTATTTTGACCGAACCTGTGAAATCGGGAGAGATGTTCATGCTGATGCTGCATGGTGAAACCGGTGGCATGAAAACCGGCGTATTTGAATATACACTCGGCGCCAAAGCTGACGGCCCAGTGAAGGAAAATGGTCAATTGGTCATGGCGGTAGTGACTGCTCAGTGATCTGACGTTGATAAAAATGGGCACACGATGCCCATTTTTTTATGCCCGCGATAGACAGCGCTCATTCTGGCTTGCGCTCAAGCCGCCACGCCGAAAAACATCGTTTTTCTATCATTCAACGAACATCGACACATCAGAGATTACCGCTGAAATTGACAGCGCCCAAAACGACGAAAGGCTGCTTTGATAAGCAGCCTTTCTAAATCATGGTACCGATGGGCGGACTTGAACCGCCACTCCCGAAGGAAACGGATTTTGAATTCCTCTTAAGCTCTTGTAATTACTTGCATTTAAGAGGACTCCTTTGGATATCAAGGACCATGAAATAGGATTTCATAGGATCTTTTTAGCACACGTCGAGCACAGATTAGCAATCCAAAAATTACTTTAGGTATGTCAAAAGTCACATGACGTCTACTCAAATATTATTGGTGCAGATCGCATTAACAATAATCGTTTAGATTAGACAGCTCACCTATATATCTATGATTGACTATTCGATAAGTTCATAACGGTATTTGAAACATTTTCAGCCCCTTTATAAATTTCATCCATTACCGTCGAGACTTCAGTAATTTTTGCATTACCTTGTTTTGAAATTGATGAAACCTCAGACATTCTATCCGTAACTTCATTGATAAGACCTTGATTTTCTTCCACCACTTTTACAATCTCATCTGTGGAATCAGAGGTACGTGATGCCAGTTTTCGAACCTCATCCGCAACCACTGCAAATCCTCTTCCGTGTTCACCGGCTCTGGCTGCTTCTATGGCTGCGTTAAGTGCCAATAGATTTGTTTGATCCGCTATACCCTGAATAGTCGCCACAATGTTGTGAATATTTTGTGATGTATCTTTTAATTGCAGTACTTTCTTGGCTGTATCTTCTGATTTATCAGAGATATCTAATGAAACGTGAACGGTCTCAGCCAAAAGTCTCGCTCCTTCCTGAGCTATTTGCGCTGTTTCTACTGCCGTAGAGTACGCCACTTCTGAAGCTTCAGCTATTGTGCGGTTTCGCTCAACACGCTCTGTAATATCACTGGCAAACTTAACGACTTTTACAACTTGACCTGTGTCATCACGGATTGGATTATATGTTGCCTCAATCCAGATACTCGCCCCATGAGAGCTACGACGCTGGAACAGTCCAGACTTAATTTGTCCAGCTTGTAATTCTTGCCAGAAGCAAGGATTTTCACTATAAAAATCGTCAAAACAACATATGCGATGATGTTGACCTTCAACTTGATTAGCACTATAGCCCAATGTATTTAAGAAATTTGCATTCGCGCTAAGAATCTTTCCTTGCGGATCAAATTCAATGATTGCCAGAGACTTGTCTAGTGCGCTAAAAAGTGCTTCATTCTTTTGATTTTTGTAGTAAAGCTTTGTGATATCGGCTGCGATTTTTGCTACACCAGTTACATGACCGTTGGAGTCCTTAATTGGAAAGTATGTAGCTTCAAGAATGACAGTCTCACCTTTTTTATTTCTTCTCTCAAAGGTACCTTCTTTAGTCACTCCATTAACAAGCTCTTTCCAAAAAGCCTGATATACCGATGAATTCGCATGACTTTCAGAACACAAAATTTTATGGTGTTTTCCTTTGACTTCTTCCAGTTTATAACCCAAAAAATTCAAAAATAACGGGCTTGCATCTTGAATGAATCCTTCTGGATTGAACTCGACCCACGCCACGTGTTTTTTAATGGCATTGTATACTTCATCAGAATGACTCGATTTTATAGGTGACTCTTTCTTTTTAGAAAAAACATATCTCGACTCTACACAATAGGTAAAAATTTTATTGATATTATTATCATTATATTATAAAGCAATCGCACGCTTTTACTATAATTAAGTCCATTAAACGGCTTAGCAGTCCCTATGACATGGGCAAACTTTACAGACAGAGTATGTATATAAAACTAACTACATACTAACGACGGCCTTCGAGTAATGATATCAAGTCATCAATTGGCATGGCTTTATAGAAGTACCATCCTTGAATAAATCCAGTTGAACATTGCTCTTTAATAATTTTATACTCTTTCTCTGTCTCTACACCTTCAAAAACAATTCGCTTACCCAAGCTAGTCACAAGATCCATTATTGCTTCAGACATGCTTTTCTTTAAGTCATAATTTAATGCTTTTACGAAAACACGATCAATTTTAATGCAATCAAAGTTAATTTCAGTTAACCATACCAAATTTGCAACACCAGTCCCGAAATCATCGAGCACGACAATAAATCCTAACGCACGTGCTCTGGTTGAAAAATCCGATAATTCTTTTAAACCAACATCAATTTCTTCAGTAATTTCTATCTTAATTTGACTCGGTTTAACATCCAGTTTTCTAGTAAGATTATGTAGAAATACGAGAAACATTTTATCTAATATTTCATAACTTCTTATATTGATACTTAGAGAAAAATCACGATCATTTTTTAAAATTGAAGCCATGTCCGTGATAGAACGCGTCGTAGTGAAAGACGTGAGCTGAGGATATAAAGATAATTTCTCAGCTATACTAATAAATAGTGGAGGTGCAACTTTTCCATATTTTTCATCTGACCACCTAACAAGACACTCTACTGATATTATTTTGCTGCTTTCAATATCTATTATGGGTTGATATTCCATATGTAGAATTTCTTTTTTTAATGCACGTCTAAATCGACTTTCAATTGACTGAGCATTGTCGATTAGTGATGATGCCAAATGTGTTATCAAGTAACAAAAAATAATAATAAAAACAATTATTAAAACAATTGTATTAGTGCTGTAATAGTTTAATCCCGCATTTCTATTTTCTGCTTTTACACAGTACTCGTAACGCTCACTACATAACTCAGCCTCAAGGTTCAAGCCATAAAGTATATTGTTGGTGCTATACGGTGTGTAGCGTTCAAAAATATAATCAATACTTGAAGAGTAAATCTCAAATGCAAATTTAGGCATAGTTTTTATCTGCCGAGAATAGGGAGTTGTTATATTCACTGCAAAAAAATTACCACTAGCCGTTATATTATAATCTTCCACTATATTGTAGAGACTATGTTCATTGGCATAAAATTGATAATTATTATTTTTACCAATATCTGTTGAAATCAATTTAGTGGGAAAAACCACACCCCAATTAGCAGTGCAATACACAGTTTTATCGACAATATATCCAATATCATAAATTTCAGAGCTTTCTTGGACTAGTTTACGCAGCTCATTTATATTTCTTTGGTCACATTCGAAGTTTTGTAGACGATTAGCTACAGATAATACTCTCACTAACTGTGTCGTCACTTTCTCAGAGTTCGTTAGTAATTCCGATAAAAACTTATTCTGTTCTATCTTTTGGAATTGATAAGAAATGAATGTCGCAATTATAATCGACGTTATGAAGCTGGAGAAGAACACGGTAGCAAGTAATAATTTATTTTTCACTCTAGCATTTTCCACTTTCTATAAAATATCATAACCACCAACCACATTATCCGAATAATTTCAATTACATTAAATTTTAGCCATTTAACATGCCCATTAAACGGCTAAAATCATCATATTAATAATCCTTTCAATTTATAAAGTTATACGATGAACTTACCTAAAATATCATTTTGATCATGAACTTTATTTTTCTGTGTCTGCATGGAAATATTTGCCTCTTGTGCTGAGTCAGACACCTGTGCTGATAGGTCCTTTATTTTGAGAGTATTATGGTTAATTTCTTCAGCAACTAGACTTTGCTCTTCAGCAGCAGACGCGATCTGCATATTCATGTCACTGATGTGTTGAATCGCACCTCGAATTTTCTGTAATGCATTATCTGCCAATTGAGCTTTGTTAACGGCTTCTTCTGCCGTCGCTTTACTCTCATACATTGCGACCGACACAGAATTAGAGCCAGCCTGTAACTGCTCAATCATAACACGAATTTCAGTTGTTGATTGTTGTGTACGCTGAGCAAGAGTTCGGACTTCATCTGCTACAACGGCAAAACCACGACCAGAGTCTCCAGCTCTTGCAGCTTCTATAGCTGCGTTTAAAGCGAGTAAATTTGTTTGGTCAGCAATATCATTGATAACCTTCAAGATCGATTCAATATTTGTAGTAGCTGACTCAAGTCCTTTAACCTCTTCTACAGCTTGTTCTATACGATCTGAGAGTACGCCTATAGAAGTTGTCGTATCGCCAACAATTGTCGAACCTTGTTTTGTAGCATTGTCTGCATCTTGAGCAGCAGAGGCAGCTCCTTGAGCACTGTTTGCAACCTCTGTTGCTGATGCAGCCATCTCATTCATAGCAGCAGCAAGTTGCTCTAGTTCTTGAAGTTGAGAGTTCATTGCTTGAGCAGAACTATGCATATTATCCATAGTTTGCTCTGCACCATGTTTAATTTCCTCTCCAATCGCTTTCGTAGCTTTAATCTGATTCTGTAATGTTGAGACGAAAGTATTGAACCCGATAGCAAGTTCAGCAAACTCTTTGTCTGTTTCTGTACTAAGGCGCTTAGTTAAATCACCATGACCTGAAGCGACGTCTTGAATTGCATTATTTAAAGCATTAAGAGGTGTCATTAAATACTTAATCAAAAAAGTAAGTATGATGATACTAAGAACCACTCCAATGATCGTGTAAACTATTGCACTGTTGCGCAATTTTGATATTGCAGAAAAAGCTTTAGAGCGATCTATTAGAGAGCCTACATACCAGTTTTCTCTCGGCATGTACGTAAAACCAACCACGAATTCTTTACCATCTATTGTAAGAGCTTGCGCCCCTTCTTTGATATGTACATTAGGTAGATAAGCTGTGACATCTTGACCATTATATTTAGCGTTCTGATGAGCAATCGTCATACCACTTGAAGAAATGATAAACATGTGACCTGCATTAAATAAGTTGACTTTGTTAACCATTTCAGCAAGTCGACCTAAACTCATGTCATAAGTCATCGCACCAATAAACTGCCCACTTTGAATAATAGGTGTCGCAATCGATATCACCATCTCTCCGGATGAAGAATCCATGTAAGGTTCAGTAATTGTCAGCTTTCTCTCTTTTTTAGCGTCAACAAACCAAGGTCGAGAACGCGTGTCATAATTTGTATCAGGGTTCCAACCATCATCGTTTTCTATCATCTTACCATCGTCAGCATAGCCAAGCCCCGCAAAGATGAAGCTGCTTTTTAGTCGATTTGTTTCCAGTACATCTCTTACAAAATCACGATTGTTAGCATCTAGTTGTATCACTTCCGTTGTGGATTGAGCTAAGGCCTTTTTACTTTCTAATTCGGTTGCGACGGTGTCGGCAACCCCTTCAGCGAACCCCTTTAGGCTACTACCAATCAGTTCAGTGACTTCTGCTCTTACGGTATTTACTTGTTGGATTGATAAGATAGATGCTGTCATTAACAATAGTAAAGACGACGCTCCAACAATCTTTTGACTAAACCTCATATGCATTCCATTCCATTTCTACTGCAAAATCACAGTGTTATTGAACTTAGACTTCAAAAATGAGTCATTAGCCACAATTATATACCTATCTTCATTAATTGCTAAATCAGGCATGTCTAAAGCACACCATGATAGACACCATTCATGGTAATGTCAGAGATGTGAAACCGATAATTTTTAAATGCCGTTACTACAAATCAAACCTCAATCGCTAGATTGTAAATTACTAATTTAATTAAAAAATAAACTAAATACGTAGTTTGTTTAAACTTTAGGGTTATGATACTTAGATGCCAAATCATTCTTAAGGAACACCATGTCATTTTCAAAAACTAACTTTCTCATCACCCATTTAGACCTACAAAGTGGCAGATTTTGGATAGTTATAGTACTACTATGTAGACAACTACTCCTTAAGAGGTAAGGTTTAGTTATAACTAAAAGGTATAATAAGACATCAATGACTTATATGAAGTACATGGTTCGTTTGGGATATTGATGCACAAAAATTAAAAATAGGTACAGTGGTAGACTTGGATGTTAGAAAAAAACATATTTAGCAAACAATTAGTATTTATCATTTTATCAAGTTTATTAATATTTCTTGCTTTTTTCTTATGGCGTGTAAGTTTGGATTATACGCAACAGAAAGAAAGAATTCTTCAGAGCTCTTCTTATGAATTCCAAGCAAAAGTTAAATCAAGCTTAGCGACTTATAAACTATTTTCACAATATATATATCGAGACATCATATCCAATAATGACGTGCTAAAAATTATGGAAGACGCGTACAATGTAAAAGATAAGGAAACATACAGAGACAAATTACTTTCAATAGTGAAAAATAAATATTCTCTATTAAAGAAAAGTAATTTTAGACAGCTACATTTTCACTTTCCAAACGGTGATAGTTTCTTACGAGTTCATCAACCAGATAAATATGGAGATAACTTATTATCCATCCGAGAATCTATAAGATTAGCAAATGAAAGAAAAGAGTTTGTTGAAGGGTTTGAAGAAGGAAGAATATTCAATGGTTATAGATTCGTTTATCCAATATTTAAGGCCGGTAAATTTTTAGGAACAATGGAAGTATCACTTTCAATGTCTAGCATTATCGATGTTCTTTCAAGCCTATATACCGACTTTGATTTTTATTTTCTGATAAAAAAAGAGGTGGTCGATAGTAGTGTTTTTGAAAGTATGAAAGAAAACTACTCACTAAGCACTTTATCAGACAATTACTATTATGATAAACAGGTTCATAATAAGTTCAATGAAAACAGAAACTTTCCGGAATTATTAGACGATTTAAAAACATTATCAAAAGAACTTCAGCCTAGAATTAATACAGAAAGTAATTTTTCATTTAGCTTATCAACAGATACGTCTTATTATATTCTAAACTTCTTATCGATAATTAACATCAAGGGTGAACATGTTGCTTATTTAATTGCAACCCACAAAGACCATCTAATTCAGGACATGCAATCAGATTATGAAAAATTTGCGGCTTTCACAATTGTAATATTCATACTGTATAGTTGGTTTTTTTATAGAAATCATCAATACAGCATTAAATTAAAGACTTTATCTAGCTTGGATTACTTAACCAAATCTTTCAACAGACACAGGTTTATGGAGTTTTTATCTTATGAATATGAGCGTTTTTTACGAAATGGAGAAAAATACTCCATTGTGATGATTGATGTGGATTATTTCAAATCCATCAATGACCAATTTGGACATACTGTTGGCGACAAATACTTATTAGAACTTACCAATTTGATTAAATCTAGACTGAGAAAAAGTGATATTTTTGCACGATGGGGAGGAGAAGAATTCATCATTCTGCTACCAGAGACATCTGTAAATCAAGCACTGATACTGACGGAGTCTTTGAGAGTTCATATCAAGAAACACCAATTCACAGGAAAGAAACCGATAACAATTAGTTTAGGCATATCAGAAGTACTAAAATCAGATGAAGGAATGGAGATAGTCATTGATAGAGCAGACCGCGCTCTATACCAAGCAAAAAAAACAGGCAGAGACAAAGTAGTTTTATGGAATGATGTAATTCACTAATTTTAGTGAATTAAGGTCTAGTGATAAAAACACAAAATTTATTATTAATTCAATCATCAACAGCGAAGATTCAGTCAACCACTCCGACAACAAAACCACCAGCATAAAATGCAGACAACAAAAAGGGAGCAGTCACTCAACGCAACTACTCCCTTCAGAAAGCCAATTCGGACTACTTCAGCTCGTAGAACAGCTCGGTCAAAGCCGCGTCACCAACTTGCTCAACTAACTGTACAACAAAACCATCAAACTCATCAGCAAACCCAATTTTCGCTAAGCCATATTCAGCAGTAACTTGATCCAACGACAGATTCAAAACCTCACCATGATTCTTAGCTCGGCGAGCCTTATCATTCAACGAGGTAACGGCCTTACCCAAATCACCACCAGCAACCAGCGCAGGGTTAGCAAGCAACAAATGGCGCGCAGAAGGGTAAAGTTTGTTACCGTAGAACATTGGCTTGGACTGACCTTTTAACTTCTCACGCTCGGTGTGTGCAGCAGACAGCGCTTCTTCTAAGCCAATGCCAGCCTTTATGCGGTTCATCAGCGTACTTTGCGCCACACCTAGTTCTCTAGCCGCTTGGCGCATACTTGAGTACTCGGTGCCATCTATAACAACTTTCTTGCGGTAGTCGCATTTAGGTCGTGTTTCAAGCTCAAGAGCTTGCTCTAGCGTCCACCCGAACTTGGTTATGCGTTCGTTGACCAGTTTAGGATTCAAACCATAGTGACGCGCAGCAGCGGTGCGGGAAGGGAACTCAACCCCATCAATTTCATAGATATTTTTCATATTGTTATCTCTTTTCAATTTGTTAAATCTAAAACCACACAGAGGCCGCCTGGACAAGCCAGACGACCTCTGCATGGTTACTACTCAAAATAGGTCTTAAAACGGGGCATCATCGTCTACAGGATCTTTTTGAGCTATACCCTCGCCAAAGCTGACCTTAGATTTAATCTGCTCATACAACGCCAGCATGTCGCGTACGAGTTCTGCGTTCGGTCTCGGCTGCCCGTTAGGCTTCACCCAGTTCTGTTGCTTCCACTTCGGTGCCCATAACATCAGAGTGTTCACCACAGTGACATCCAATCCCAAAATTTTTACGGTTTCAGCACCACCACTAAGTGCCTTATCAGCTTGTTTTAGCGCTGCATACCCCAAAGACATCCGTTTGAATGATACTTTCGCACCTTTCTCGTACTCGACCATGCTAACACTTGCTGATAACTGCTCGACTCGCGATGCTTTACCACTAGTTCCAAGAACGCACTTAAAAGTAACGTGTTTTTTGTTGTGCTCTAGTTCATCCTGAAGTCGATTCCATGCTTGTTCAGTGGCTTTCTTAGAAGCAGCAATAGAACGTTCTTCCATCGTGGGTTGAGACTTTATTCGCTCTTCCTCAGCAAGCTTTTCTGCACGTTCTAGCTGGACTTCAGCAAGCTGTTCAGCAACAAACTTATCTTCATCAGCCAGCATAGCCTGAATGATTACCTCGGCTTCTTTTGCCGATACATTCCGCTGTTTAAACTCCGGTGCAATTGCTTCCCACTTTTGAAAGGCAATCAGGTCGCGCATACCTTCCTCAATAGTGCCGCATTTGTAAAAGATGGCGCGAATACCTTTATAACCCTGGTAGTAAGGTCTAGCCTCGTTATCACTTGGGAATACTGAGGTCTTGTGACCGCGCAAGATTACAATCGGTTTCATTTTCGGCTTTTTCATTTCATATACCTTATAAATTAATCACCACGATGTTGTGGTATAGGTATCGGCTGGAAGAATCTGGAAGATTTGGATGATTCGTGTGTAATGTTTGATGCTATTCCCCCACATTCTTAAGACACACACGTAAAGAGCCCTTGCAGGACAAGGGCTCTTTACGCATTAAGGGGTACGAAAATTTATCTTGTTACTTTAACGAGTGCTTCAATTCTTCAGCATCATCGACATCAAAGAGTGGGGTTGGATCAAACTGAGGAAATCTCTCTACTAACTGCTTAGCCAGTTGCAAAGTAGAATGCATCAACGGCACGACGCCTTCTACTAACTCTGTTCGCCCTGCACCACGAACGAGACTCGGCTTAATGTCATAACCGAGGCCAACCAAAAACTCAGACAAAGCTTTCGCGGTAATATCCTTCTTGCTAATACCCGATACTTCATGACCGTAGAATCGAACAAACAAACGTGCCATCAACTCATCGGCTTTCTCATCCTTCTTAAATCTGACTTTACAATCCTCATTTGCCATCGCTTTATCTTTAGCCTTGTACATATTTAATCGCTCTTGCCAGTCATGCCAGTCTTCCAAGGTCTTCAAACAGTGACCACTCTTACGCCAAGCATCAAAGCGTATTCGGGTGTAACGCATCTCAAAGGCATTCTTAAACGGTTTGGTGTCAAAGCTAACGTGAGGTTGACCTTCAATATCAACCATAATTGGTTTAATCAATTCACGTTTCATATCAAATTCAAGATTAAGGCGCGACTCTTTACGCTCCATCTTCATGTCTTGCCCTTCGGTACACATCACACGTAAAGACGTCAGGTGAGACGTATCAACCGTATGTTCGGGGGTTCGATCCTTATACAAATTCACCATGTATCGATTGTGGTCAGCTTCACCTTCTGGTGGACGAACCCCACCTTTAGCTAAAACAGGCTCCCAGCCCTCTTCTGGAATCACAGTAAACTGCGCTCGCGTCTTGGCACATATCAACTGCTTAGCTTTGTGTTTAATTTCCAGTATTTCACCACCGTTGGGCTCCATACGATGAAACAACTCTCGAAAACGCTGGCATACTGGACCAGTCAAGTCGATCTCATCTACTGTCGCGTTGGTTGCTAGTCCATCAGTCGTTAGAGAAACTACCGTTTTATCATCAGGTACACCCGCAAGGATCTCACTTAATAATGCTCTTCCCATCCCACAGGTGAAGCTTGCGTAAAATGGATTCGTCAATTTCGACGGTTGTTGAGGCTGACTGTAACCGTCTGCAACTGAAAATGTTTTCTTCTGCTTGACGTTTTGGCTAAATTTTCCATACGTAGAGTTAAGCATCTCCTTAATTAGCTTTTCCTGATATGAGTTTTTGGGGTAGCTTTTTCGCTTTTGTCTCCCCCATAGCATGTACTTTTCGAAGATTCGCTCATCACTCGCCCATGGGAGAATAAAGCCCTGCTTTATCGTAATCTTAGCGCCTTGGTTGTACGCAACCTCAAGCTCATGTCCAGTGCAATGCGTCTCACCGCTCAGTGGGAATATAAGAGAGTCTTTATTTCTTACTACTAACGAAGGAAAACGGGTTTGAGGGGGAAATTCGAATTCAACCCAAGCCAATGCCATCTTGTCACCGAAGAAATCTTCGACTCGATTACTCATATACATTTTATCGTAAGCAATCGGTCGCAGCGCATTGCTAATCGCCGTATAGCATGAGGGAACGTCTAGGTCATTCCAAGTGTCGATATGCGTCGCAGAAGCCCAGAACGCCTCGTTTCTTCCACCGCTATAGCACTCAGACGCAAACCACTCCATGGTGCTACGAGCGGGTGTCGGCTCATCAACCGTGACTGTTTTCACTTTCGCTTGATCTTTAGACCAGACCTCGAAGGTCTTCTTCTCAAAACCAAAAAGTTCTCGATAGTTTTTCGGATCATCGAGTGAGTTAATAAACGCTTTTACTGCCATACCACCTATCGTATACGGCACTGATTTAAGCCCAAGCTCCTTACACAGATTGGCCGTTTTTTCGAAGTGAAGTGCAGATAATTCAGCATCTCTCAACCCGTAAGCTTCAAAGCCCTGCTTATCACCAGCAAGGTACTCTCCCATGCGTTCTATGCTGTACGGCTCAGGTATTTTTAGTTTAGGTAGACCGACCTGCGCACCGACATCAGCCAATGATTTTCCCGCAGGTGCCAAAAGCATCGTATCGAAAAAGTTGAGAAACAACGTCTTCTTATTCCGATTCTTGTCGTAAACATCAACAGGCTCTTCGTCAATGCGGCGACTAAGGACTTTGCTTAAATCCAAGGCGTAAGCATCACCCAAACTCGCAACAGTCTTTCTTATACCTTTAATGTGCGTCTTGATCTGGTCGAACGCTTTGTTGAAGTGAAAGAGATCAGCTTTCATAAAGTGAGCTGTCATGATCACATCTGTAGGCCAGCGTTCAAGCGTTCCATCGTCAATAGCCTTTTCGATTACTCGCGCCAAGCAGTAATCCATCGCTAGCCGTCCCGATTTTTTGTTGGAATCCGGATATAAAACCAACTTTGACATTCGACCTTTATGGCGCACTACAAACTGGTAGCTAATTACATGGTTATACTTCTTGCATTTGGATAGCTCAAACTCGGTATCAAAACCAATGATCGGTCGATCATAAAACTTTGTACCAATACGGCGCTGGCCTTTCTTCTTGGGTTCTGTCCATGCTTTTAAAGCCTCAGAGTCAATTGGTGACGCGGTTTCAACGACAACATCAGCTAGACTTCGCGTCTCACCTTCTGCGTACTCATTTAATAGCTCATCCGAGCTTCCCCATGCACTTGCAAAATCAGCCTCAACGTCAGAGAACATCAACTCTTCGTTGATTTCAAGCTCAACCGATTGAGCCCATACATTCATATTTTCTTCCACTTTTTCACTCCTTAGATGCAAAAATGGCTCCCGAAAGAGCCATTAAGTCAACAACGTTAAATCGTTAGCCTTTGTAGGCATCCCAGTCGATTTTTGCGATTTTCTTTTTAGGGCCGACGTTAACTAGGACATCAAGAAGTGACTCAGATAATCCATCGATATCTTTATACGTGCTCTTAGGAAAGACATACAACGCACGCTCATCATGGCTCAATACGACCAAGTTACCCGTTTTTGGCGAGGTGAATACGGTAGATACACTGCGAAGATCGATGAAACCACCATCATCAAGTACCAAACCGTATTCTTCATCTGGCTTAACGACTTTCTTGAAATCAGAGAAAAGAGCAGCAATCCCCTCACCTTTGCGGTAAAGAACCTTCTTACCTTTTTTATCTAGCAATAGAATGAACTTGTCGTTGCAGGTCAGGGTAGCCGCAGTAGCAACATTAACAACTTGTGAACCGTCACGAACGAATTTAGCTTGAGTAGTCATTTGGATATCTCCGTTTAATATTAAAAAATTTCAGTACCAGACACTGCGTCCGGTACATCTGAATAAGCTGGAAAGATTTGGAAGAAATCGCGCTTTACGCAGCATCGAGTAAGTTTTTCTCCCACTTCTCGATTTCAGCGCGCAAAAAACGAACACTACGACCAATACGCAGCACTTTAGGTAAGCTGTCTGGCTTACGAGTGACATTGGTTCTCACCGTGGCAGGGTTAAGGCTGTATGCCTCTGCAAACTCTTCTACTGTTAATGCATTTTTCATCGGGTACTCCTTAGCTGAATTGGAAATTAGGTAGCATGGCGTCAACGGTCTGCTGAGAGGCTTGCGCTAAATGGGTATTTTGATAGTAGGCGTACCGCTCGGTGACATTCACATTGGAATGACCAAGGCTTTGCTGCGCGAGACGAATATCGTTCGTTGCAATCAGCATTTGAGTTGCGTAGGTACGACGTAGATCGTGGATAGTGAAAGGTGCTTCTAGCGAACCTTCCGCTTTCATGGCTTGCTGAATGCGCTCCATACAAGCGCGTGGGTAGGCAATGTGCTCGCCTTGATTCTTCAACGAGGGGAACACCCAATCATTGAACGACACTTTGAGACATTTACGGATCAGACGTTTTGCTGGCTCGGAGAAGTAGACGCGCTGCGATTTACCAGATTTAGTCATCGGCAGGAGAGCAGAAGAAAGATCATCCGCAAGCATAGATCGAGTCAGGCTAATCACATTACCAATGCGCATACCAGTTAACAGACTAAGGATTAGTGCGTAACTGTGAATGAAGTTAGGCTCAGCACACGCATGGCGACAAAAGCTTTCCATTTCTTTCGAGGACAACACTCGGTCTTTCTGGTTGTTCTCCACCAGCTTTTTAACGCCCTTTACTGGACTTTTATCGATAATCTCGTGCTCAACCGCCATCGAGAAAAGTTTCGACAAGAAGGCGTGGTAACGGTTGATAGACGCATTGCTTAAGTCAGTAAGTGAATTGAGAAACTGTTCAACATCACGGCGAGTCACATCCGTAACACGTTCTTTACCAAACGCAGCCATTACGCGCTTAGAACGGGATAAAAAGGTCTTAGAATCACGGTGATGATTACGACTATATGGAAGCACAACGTCATCAAAGAGCTGCTGAACCGTCATGCGCGAGCCCTTCTGGTATACCCCAGATTGAACATCAGCGATAAATTGGTAAGCCAACTGATTGAATTCAGCAAACTTCATTTCAGGGCAAGTCCCAAACGACTCGTAGTAACGCTTTCCCTTCCAGCCAAGGCGAACTATCCAGCGCATACTCTTCTCAGTCACAAGGACGCGTAGTCGTGAGTTTTTATTCCAAGGATACTCAACACCTTGCTCGCCCTTAGCAGGACGAGGCAAGGCATTGAGTACCTTCTTGTTCATTTCTATAGATGTACTGCTCATATTTTCCATCCAAAATCAGCTTTTTATTGCTGCTTTCTGTCGCAGCAAGGGTTAATACTTCAGTGCAAGAAACTTTGGTTGGATACGTTGTTCAGACATAACAAGGCGCAATGATCCCTAACCAAAATTACTTGCGGGCTATCGGATATGTGAAAACGGAAAATGAAAGGTTGCCCTATGGGGACTGGTGCTCGACTGAGACTGATTCAATGTAGATGGGTATAAATAGTGCGCACTTAGGCAAAACGACTTGCTAGACCAAGGTTCAGAAATGTGGCCCTTTATTAAGGCTTATTCACATACTTAAAAGCTTTCTCAACAACCTGCAAGACTCGCTTGTAGCCCCAGTTTGTTACCAACTTACCCTTAGCATCACGGGTTGTTCTCAAACGATACGCGATACTGTTTTTAAGATATTCGCGATCGCCCAGCTCATAGTCAGCAGAATCAATCACACATGCTGTAACACCAGTGAAGTAATCTGCATTGCCCGAATAATGCTTCGACTCAGATGTCAAAACAATATCTTTTATATCAGCTGTAAGTTTCGCAGCTGTAGCATTTACATCGATCTTAATGCTCATATTTTTTTACCTAAAAATGTTATTAAAAAACCGTTTTCATAAAGAAAACTCATCACTACGCGTTGTAGTTCATGGAAATGATAGACGCTGGAAAAACTTTATCAACCACTTATTTTTCATAAAGTTAACACCAAAACCACAGACATAAGATAACGATAAAATCAATCTATTTCCGGAAAAGCGTAGTAACATTTCGATCACAAAGTTTTACGCCTTAAAGAAGCCACGAAATTCCAAGATTCGTTTTTTGTGTAACCTTCATTCTGATTTTTCAACCAAACCATGTATAACTAAATGGAATTATAAATAAAAACATAATGCCAATTAAATCTATAAGAAAAGTGCTTACTCCACTTTGAGCTTGGATATTTCGCATAGTTTTTGCGCTAACTATATTGGGAACAAAATATCTACGGTGGGTAGCATGTGATTAGTTGTTACTGTCTATCCCCATCGAACTAATCACACACCAACCGTTACCCCCTATGCGATAAAGGGAAACTCTCTCCCGCCAATTACGATCAAGAAAAAAGTAGAGACGATAGTGTCTCTACTTTCCAGCTAGATAATGTCTAACTCATCCAGTACACCACCAACAAGAGCACCAGCGACAAAACCGAGTGCGCCGCCGATTACAACGCCTTGAGGCCCATATCGAGTGCCGAGTGTTGCCCCGTATTGAGCAAACTTGATGCCCGTGGATGCGCTAGGTTTCACCCATCGCTGTTGGGGTTTGGAGTAAAAATGTGTTTTCGCCATGGTATGTCCTTTCCTGTAAATATGGGAAAGGGCGATACCACTGATGATATCGCCCTTGTTGATGTTGCATTGCTCTGTTCTAACCGAGAGTCCCCACTTTCAAATCAGAAGCTAGAGCAATACAACAAACCTGTTTTTCGAAATGATTACTTATTGGTCTTAGGCTGGCATTTCGCTGCATCCATGACTTTGCCATTCATGGTCCCACAGGCATCGGCATACCACTCAATACGAGGGCCAGACTGAGAGTAAACTTGTTTACCTGCTTTCCCATTCCAGGATTGTTCTATCTTCGAAATGTCAGTTGGATTACCGCCGAACGTACCACCAGCGAATGATGAGGCGGTTGCGAATAGACACGATAGACCTAGCAGGATGATTGATTTTTTCATTGTGTTGTTTCCTTGAATACATCATGACGCCATCAGTGAAGGCACCGAGAGCGCGAATGGTTAATAGTTTAAAAAGGGTGATCGACAGGTTGTGTCGAGACGAGTGAATCAATTTCACTCAGGTTATATATGCCTTGTCAGACATACGCTGTGGCGACCAATAAAAGCGATAGCAATATCAGTAACCTTATGAAAATCAGCTAGAAATAATCACATTCTTTCTTGGCGTGACACACCCTGACGAGTGGTCTATCTACAATGCGTAGCATGAAAGAGCATGACACCCTAGCGAAAAGACTTGGTATTATCCTGACCCGTTTGAATACGGGAGAACGGTTGTATCTGGAAGAATTGAGTCGAGAGTTCGGTGTGAGTGAACGAACTCTACAACGGGATTTCAATGAGCGCTTAAATTACCTCCCTATTCAACGCGAAGGGGCCTGTTACTTTCTTGACCCAAAGGTTCTGGGTAGGCAGACCAACCACGAAATATCTACGTTACTCGCCAACATGGGACTCGATACATTGTTTTCGGGTAAGCACTATCTGAGTAACGGTGTGCTCAACAACAAATCGACACCGCCGTTTCTATTCAAGAACCCGCACATCGAGGACATCAGTAATTACTCCAATGTGTTTGAGAAACTGGTTGAATCGGTTCAGAGGCGAAATGTGATTGGCTTTACCTGCGAAGGTAAAACTTACGATGAGTTTCACCCCTACCGCTTGGTGAATGAATATGGATTGTGGTACGTAGCTGGGACTCAGAGAAACCGCCTAGAGTCACTCAGAATCGTGAAAATTCGGGATTTAATCCGCTACGAAGATAAATACTCTCCCGACCCTAGCGTTGAACAGAAGCTCACTGGTCGAGAATATGAAAGGGAGTTACTCAATCCCGTTGAGGTTCTTATGCAGATGAGCAGTAAAGTGACCGACGCATTCTTAAATGAAAGTAATACTCACGACTTCCAAGTATTGAAAGAACTGGATTCGGGTAGCCTGCTTATCAGCCACCAGACCAAGAACATTCCTCGGTTACTACGTCAGCTCAAAGCGTGGCTTCCTCATGCCGAAGTGCTCTCACCTGACTGGATTCGTTACTTGTTGAAGCAAGAGTTACAAACTTACCTGGACTCAACCAAGTAGAAAGCTAGCGCACTGATTGACGGTGAACAATGCCCTCTTGATGGTAGAACGCTGTGCTGTCCAGTTACCGCGACATAATGTTGTTTCACTGGGCCACTGCAGCCCTCCCTCACCAAGAACTTACCACTATGCTCTGATTTTCAAGTCACCTATGTTGGGTATGGGAAGTGACTGATTTAGCAGAACCACAAACCGATACCGCGCAAGGTAAAACTCAAAATGATGCTGTTTTTTGTCGTTAATTAGGAAACACTAAAATAGTTCCGAAGGAAGCTGAATTTTAATAGAGGGTAAAACCATGATGTCTGATGCACGAACTCTGCTCCAACTCGCTAGCTCAAGCCCGTATCTTTTCCTTGTTGATATAGCCAACCTGTTAAGCTTTGCTGCCATTGGCTATCTGATTTGCTTGATTACCGGATAACTGAGCCATGAATTGAACTTGTCACTATAGATTCCAGTGACAAGTTCCTTTTTAACTCAACGGGTTTGAAGTTAATGATTGGGAATCGTGGATTACCGCTTACCGCGCATAGCAACGTTGAAAATGCCCAAGTTTTCGCACCGAACTACGAACAAATGAATTAAGGGTGCACTCTTGGTGCTGATATTAAGGGAAGCCTTTACCCCTAAGTAGCAGAGATAGCATCAGACAAATCATTCTCTCGGTATTTCCCATAGGCTTCCCTACCTTTACTACCCCCATTGCTTCGACATAGCAATGGGGGTTTTTAATAACAAAACACCAGAACAAACCAACCAAACTCGTTAAAATTAACGCTCCCTTCCTTGGTGTTTCCACCGTCCATCGCAATCCAGCAACGCCATCCCCTCTGAATCCCGAAGGCAACGGATTGGGTAAACGTTGCTAAAACTTGCCCCAATGAAAAAGGCTTCCCATCACGCCATGATTAACATGGAGCAATAGGAAGCCTCAGTGTCACTAGGAAGTGAGTAACCAATTTTATGGTTCATATACGGTGCTTTCAACTTGGTTCCGGACGAATGGACTAATCCACGGTGACTTTTATCTCATCGAACACGCCCATTTCCACGTAGCTAAGGAAGTTGGACTCCCACATCGAATAGAACTCCATTACCTCACTACTTGTTATCGGTAAATCCGGAACATAGGAAAAACTTGCTGTTCCAGATGAGAAGTTAAAATCCACCTCTTTAACCAGTTCGGGATAAGGACCGCCGCAATACGCAAAGTCAGTGATGTAATCAAATATCCACTGGTCGTAGAGGCGGACAAGCCTGATTTCAACTGGATGCCAACCGCCGTTTTCCGAACTGTAGGATGAATCTCGGAAGTTAAATACGACCGATTGGATCATAGGTGTCCATTTGCCTGATTCGCTGATCACTCGGTTTAAAGCATCTTGAAGATCGACACTGACAGGCAGCAGTAATCGCTCAACGTCAAAAGTTAAGTTCATAATAAAATCTCTTTTAGTTTGTTAGGGATGCACTCTTGTTAAGTGCTCGGTATGAAAGCCAGAATTGGCTTAATGGGTAAGGATTGATGTGGATTTGGAGTTATTTGGCTTCGGTTTCACCGCCCACTAATGACAGGAGTTCATCACGACGTTGCTCGTAGTCAGGTGCTAGAACGTGGAGAAACACCGATTTCTCTGACTGGATGATAAGACCAAGCCCCCTGCAACAAGCAGCCATAAAACCCGCGTTGTTCGCTGACTGCCCGGAAAAGACACACTTCAGCACAGAACTCTTGAACGGCTTATCACCCTGCACATCCAGAACAGCGGTAATATCTTTAAGTGGAATCCATTCCTTGCTGTGCAGACCACCACCCTGATTTCCAGACATACGAATATAGAGCTCGTTTTCTTCATCATGAATGGCTATTTCATAGAACACGTGGTTCTCTGTTTTCGGTGATAGTTTTTTCGCTTTCCCCTCGCGTACGATATGAGTGAAATGGTCTACTGGTTGATCGTCAGTGACCGTGACTTGTTCATTGCCTTCTAAGATTTCAGGTTGAACCGTTTCTTGTTGTTGGTTTGATTTACGTGCCATACGACACCTCCTTTAAGTTGGAATTGTTCAGGTTTAATTTGGTTTTAAGATTCAGTTTGGTCAGCTAACTTGGCGACAGGGAACGTTGGACTGTTCATTGGAGCGCAGCAGTACACACCTGAGCCTTCCATGGTCACTATGGCGACCGCCAGCAACCAAGGACAGGCATCATCGTTTAACAACAACACCCATTCAGGGTAATTAGTGACAAAGCGAAGGAAGTGCAGATCTTCCTCAGATTCTTCATTAAGTTTTTTGTTGGTATCCCCTTCCTCAATCAAGTACAAGGTCGTACCGACCTCATCCCAAAACGCTTTAGTGCTTTCTTCATCACCGAATGGTTCTATCAGGTGCTCTAGCAGTTTTGCTTTCACACCATCAGGCATTGGCAGTGATTGAATATCTTCAAACTTGTTTACTGTTTTCATCGTGAATTTCCTTCTAATAATGAAAAAGCCCCTGTTTAGCTCGTCGCTAAACAGGGGCTTTTCTAATGTCATTTCTAAATTAACTGGTTAAACCTAACTTCTTCATTCCCAACGTATCTCTGGCTTCGCAGTCACCATATCCGATAAACGAGAGCCAATCTCCCTCCGACGCCCTACAGTCAGCTTCGAATAGCGTCTTGTTGATGACAGGTCAGCATGATTCAACTGCTTGGCTATGTCGTGTAACGAGACTCCTTGGCTAGCTAACAAACTCCCAACCGTATGGCGCGCTGAATGCAGGGTTAGGTTCGCTTTATCACCGGGTATGTCGGGCAGTCCCATCTTGGCTTTGATAGCCTTGAAAGCATGCCTAGGTTGCCCTACTGGTTTACCCTTTTTGCGTCCAGGAAAGAGATACGGATTATTCGCCACATGAGGCACTGACCTCAAAATATCAAGCATGTAATCACTCAAGTAAATAACGTGGCTACTACCGTTTTTCGTATGCGGGATAGTGAGCGATTTCTCTTCCCAATTCACATCGGATTTCAAGCGTAAACGCAGTTCCTTATCCCTCGCGCCAGTCAAAAACAGCAAAGCTAGGTATGCGCCAATACTTTTGTCTTCATGGTTCAGAGCGTGACCTATAAACTCCTTTAGCTGTGACTCGGACAAGTACCCAGTTCGCACGTTATCTTCTTTCAACAAGCTCACCTTGTCAGCAATGAGCGGAGCATCCATCAACTTGTATGCTTGACGATTGATCGTTTTCAATAGAGCCAAAACGCGATTAATCGAAGCAGGAGCATAAGGCTTGCCTTTAATCGTAACGGCGTTCTGCATCTCCATTTGGACTTTGATGATATCGGCGGCGGTTAGGTCATGAATCGATATATGATGTATCGACTTAGCTAAACGAAATCGCGCTACATCATCCTTCCAACTGCGTTTCTGTTTAGCCAGTGGCAGGTAAACTTCATCAAAGAACCGTTCCAGAGTCATCATCTTCTCGGAAGTCTGATTGTCACGTTCAAGCTTGGGATCAATGCCTTCTATAATTTGCTGACGATACTCTTTGGCTGTTTTGCGCAATGTGGTGAGGTCGGTTTCAGGGTGCTTACCAAGACCAATGCTTGCCTTCTTACCTGTTACCGGACTGGTATAACGCAGAAGGAAGCGTTTCCCTCCAGACTTACCTACTAAGCAGCGAACACCTGTAGGTAAACCACTGTCTTTCATAGCAGATAAATTGACTTCGTAATCGGCGAACTTGGCGGTTTTGGGATTGGGTTTAAGGTTGTTGAGGAAAGTGGTGGTGAGTCGTTGTGATTTACTCATTCAAACCTCCATTAACTAGATATTCAATTAGTTAATATGTGTTTGAATGGTTGTTTGTTACGGCAACGCGATACGGTTGGAGAAATGACGACAATTACGCGAAAATTCTGTGCAACCAAATAAAAATATAAACATATCAATCAACCAGAAAGGTTTATTTATGTAAAATTTACGCAGAATGGCATTTAAGCTCAATAACTCTCCTCTCATGTAAAAAATCTCCCAAAAGTAACGAATGACAAGGTGTCTTTCAGCCAAAAACACCTTAAAAACATCCAAAATTTCTTTATTAATTTCTTTAAAAAGAATAATTACCTTTTAATTTCAATTAATTACAAAATCACACTTCCGTAAATTTTCCTTTTATTTCATTCTTATATGCATTTATAGTCATTTAAAACTTAACCCAAAAAGAGGTGTCTATGTCAGAATCAATAACCCACAATCAAAAGCTTGATAAGGACTGCGCTAAAAGCATTGTCGAGCAACTAGTATCTTTGAATATCCCTAGGTCAGAAATAGCCCGCAGATGTGGAGTCAACCAGTCCAGAATTAATGGATGGGAAAATGGAGAAAAAGCGGGTAGTGAAAATCTTCAAAAACTAAGAGCATTATTAAACCTCCGCTTACCAAACCATAAAGCGGAAACATTCCAAGTTTCCAAATGCGTGCGTTTAGCTTTAGCTAAAGAAGATCTAGACCTATTTCTAGTGAAGCAAATGAAAGCCTTTATAGAAGAGCTTCCTTCACTTCCCTTCGAGTTGCGTGAGAAATTCGACAGTGCAGAGTCATTAGAATCATTAAATGAGGTTATCGCGACTCAGTATCACTTGTATGTTTGCAAGAAGGTTGATTCCGACCTCTATTTCACTAAAAGACAAGAACATGTAGTTAACCAAATGGCGCCATACGTAAAACCATTTGGCGTATTACCATCAAGTTACCAAAATACCATGCACTCAGTACTCGAACAGCTTAAAAAAGCGATTCAAGAGGCAGAAGAACAGATAGCAAAGAAACAACATCGAGAACAAGAAAATCAAAAATTCTTCAGAAGCACCGTTGAACATTCTATTTCAAACACTCTACAAAGAAGTTTTGCACTTCATGTCAACGCTGAAATAAACCTTGAAAATGTACAGAAAGAGCTTCTTACTCATATACATAAAGCACTAGAGGACTTTCAATATTCAGGTTCCTATTTCTCCCATCCGCTCTCTGAGCTTATTCGTACTATGGAGAGGGTTGCCCAGTTTCTCGATGACAGTCAATTTGGACCTAAGTACGGCACAATGCGACTAGATGGTCAGAATATGTATTACTCTGACTCGATTAAAAAACCAGAAGGTTTTATCGAATTTGAAGATATCGAGTTCGCAATTGATTCTGCTAAAAAGCTTCAGGGTAACTTTGAAAAGTTCATCGAAGAACAGCAAGAACGCTACTCCGCTCTTTTCAAACTCAAAGAGAAAGAACTGGAACTCAGTTCCAAGCTGGATAGCGGCAAAGTTTTCCGCCAAAAGACTTGTGAGGCTCTAGCATCTGGTAAAGAACTTGGTGTACAAGACGCTCGTCTGAGCAACCTAGCGGTATTTGCAGACAGCATTTTGAAATGTGACAAACTACCAATAGCTTTAAATGGGGAAAAACATGAATTAGAGCTATTAAACGGACTCAAAGAAATGCTCAATGATCTAACGCCAGAGCCAATCATCCATCTCGTTCAAATAGGTGGTCAATTAGTCTTCTCTAAAGAAAGAGAAACCAAAGGAAAGACTTTGATATATTCGTTAAATAATAATGATCTGGTTCTTCTGCAAGAAGCTAGCATCTGCAACCAACAAATCTTGACAATACAACCCAAGCTAGCAGCAGAAGAATTACTCACTCATATTGATGCCGATATCAAAGGGTCAGCGAAGCAATCACTACTAGAACACGGCTACATGTTCAGCGACGTCGAGGTTCTAGGGTAGAGGTGAAAACTCTAAGCACACAACTTCATGCGTGCTTAAAGCTCTGAGAGCACACTCATAGAGTTGGATATCCGCGTTAAAATCCATACTGTTCAAGCACTTTCTACATCAATGATGTTTTGAAATTCACAGTCAGACTCAAGAACATACCATTAATAATAACCAGTACAACAGCGGCCTACGGCAAGCTGTTGTACTGGTTATTATATATTTAATATCAAGATCCTATCACAACCCTAGCTCTCAGTTCATTTCGCAACATTCGCACAATCACCAAATCACAGACACCCGAAGCAAAGCGAGTCCCTATCTCTCGCATAGAAACTCAAGCACAAGCATATAGTTCAGAGCACACCGAGAGCCGAGACACTAATCCCGCACAATTACCACCAGAAGGTACTCTAGTAGCCACCGAATAAGCTTAGGACAGCGATATTCACACACTGATGGTTAGTAATAGCGATGGAGAATACCGCCATTTATTACACTTTAATGAGGTCGGTAAGTCAGCGTACTAACACCTAACCCATTTTTTCTTGGACTGAGGACTACGCTTGATTTGGTTATTTTTGGAAAGCTCATTGATTGCCTTGGTAAAATCTGACTTTGACAGCCCTAGCTGCTTTTGAAAGCTAGGATCTAAAGCACGAGGAGACTTCAAAGCATGAAGAAGCTTGTCTTCAGGAGATTTTTGAGGTGTCTGTTGTGGCTTAACAATTGGAACAACGGTATTCTCTCTAGTCCTGATGCTTTGAAAAGGTGCGCCTAATTGCTTGCACTGAAATTCAAATGCTGAAATTAAACTTTCATCGTTACTGTATAGCTCAAAATGAACAGAGCCCAACTGCTTTTTATCTAAAGCAAGTAGTACCCTAGAAAGATATGCAATGATATAGAAATCGGCTTGATTCTGACCTGTCGGATAGTCAGATAAGAACAGGTACAACGACTTTTCACAAACAAGCTTGACTGAATCTGACTTAGAAAAAACAAAGACTTTATCAACAACAGAAGCGTTAATTTTTTCTAGCTCCTTAAGTCCTACATTTTCAGCATCGACGAAAATCATCTTCATAGTTGGCCAAGCTCCATTTATTCACCACTATAAAGAAGATTACACAGTTGCATATTGATATCAACTTGGAGTTAATTCATCTGTGTGATTGATTGTAGATGTATTACCCCAACGCGTTTACTACACACACCGCAAAACCTCCTATCTCAAACCGACTTTTCGACTATCCATCAAAACGATCAGTTGTTCTATAAAGGCAAAGCTAAAACCTCATAGCACCGTAAAGTCACCATGGTCGTACCATGGTTCTTCTCGCTCGAAGCCCTTGGTAATACTGGCTTGTGCGACGGCTGCTTTTTGCATTTGTTGGATTTACTAGGATTCCCTTGCGCACAGAATCGTCAAGCGATGAACCATATATGGACCATGGGAGAAATTTTAAGGTAGATAAAGTGAGTCTATTTTGGGAAGATAAGAGGCGATAGCAGGAAAGGAAAACTGAGGTAAGCTTTTGATTAGCCTAGAAACAACAAAGCCCCGACTGTCGTCGAGGCTTTGTCATATGAATCATGGTACCGATGGGCGGACTTGAACCGCCACTCCCGAAGGAAACGGATTTTGAATCCGTCGTGTCTACCAATTTCACCACACCGGCATCTTAGGGTATGTCCCTTTGATGGTTGGCCATTATACGGAAGAAACGGCTTGGCGCAATAACAAAATATTGAAAACTAAATCGTTTGCTGAATATTTCGCCATGACGGCCATTTTCCGTTCACATGGCGCCCTCAGCCCTTGCTATTCCTCAACCAATTGCTGCACTACGCAATTGCGGCCCTGCGCTTTGGCACGGTACAACGCCATATCTGCGCGACGAAAAATGGCGGTTTCATTATCCATCGGTTGATAACACGTCACACCAAGACTGATGGTAAAAGCAGGTAGGCCATCCAACTGCAGCGCTTCCATTTGTGCTCGCAGGGTTTCTGCGAGTGTATACGTCGTGTCGATGTCCTGCATCGGGAGCAAAATCGCGAACTCTTCGCCGCCGAGTCGAAATAAGGTGTCTGTCGCGCGAATGCGTTGTTGCAACTGTTTGACCAATTGTTGCAGCAGTTGATCCCCGACCTGATGGCCGAATTGATCGTTCACCTGTTTGAAGTAATCCACATCCAACACAATCAGGCCAAACGAATAGCCACCGCGCTGCGCCAAACCAAGCTGCATCTCAATTTGTTCGTCCCATTTATGCCGGTTGAAAGCACCAGTCAGTTTGTCCTGAGTTGCCAACATCAGCAGTTGCTTTTCGATTTGCTCGCGACAGGTAATTTCCTGCGCCAATCGAGACATCACCACTTTGATGTCGTGTTCTAGTTCAGCCAACTCATCGTTGGTCTTCACCTGTTCGGCGACCTCAACCGCGAACGCTTCACCGTGATCCAACGAGCTATTAAGGGTTTTGATCTCACCTTTGATGCGTTGAATGCGCTGTAAAATGGCGCGCACAATGTATACCGTCAGCAATAGCCCGAGCACCACCGCACACAATCCCAACAAAAAGCTGACCAACAAAAAATCTTCCTCGTGCTGCTCAGTGTAGAGCGCGTCATTGTTGGTCATGTCCCTGAGTTGCTGCAAAATCGTATTCTCAGCGTGTTCCAACGCTTTCGCCATCGCTTCCATATTCGCACGTTCCGCCTCACTGAGACTCTGGCGATTAAAAACCTGCGCCAGATGCTGTTCAAACACGGCACTTTGCTCGGCGTAGCGTTCGATGGCCCGCATGACGTCTTGATGATCTTGTTCATCGAGCACAATTTTGTGTGAGTGAAGGTTTTCGGCAATCAGCATGACGGCACGATCCAACAAGTTTTTCAGTTTTTGTTGTTGGAATATCAGTTGTTGATGAGGGGTGCGCGCCTGATGACCGCGTTGGCGTTCAAGTTGAAACTGTTCAAATTGCAGATGTTGTTCGAGTTCGATGAATTCCACCTGGCGCACGATTTGATTCAGCGGAATATCCAGATAAGCGACTTCACGCATCTCCTTTTCAATCCGCTTAATTTTGTAGCTGGAGTAAACGATGACGCATAACAGAAACGACAACAGCAGCACAAACAGACCACCAATCTTCTGTTTGATCGAGGCGTGAGACCAGTTAAAGACGGACATGAGAAACCTTGCCATACGATGTGAGAACTCGGTCGATGCCCCTTTGCGCGTGACATTCACAGAGCGCCATTCGGCCGAAAAAGAAGCGTTTCATTCTACCCCGCTCGTGGCGTGTGACAAGGTGTCTACCGCCGTATTTTCGACCTTTCTCAGATGACCCAGCACGCTCTGTGAACGGGGAAAGTTGGCGCCGATTGATGAAGCTGTGCGACAGCTCTCTTTTCAGCATAGCGCTCAGCCGATATGCTTGCCGCCTTTATGGAAGACGAAAGGTTGTTATGAGCACATCAACTCTGCCCCCTGCGGGACTGTTTCGCCGTCTTGGCGCCCTGTTTTATGATTCACTGGTGGTGATGGCTATCTTAATGATTGCTGGCGGTGTGGTGGTGGCCGTGCTGGAAGCACTGGTTGCTGCGGGACTCTTCAACTATGCGCCTTATCAAGATGCCGGCGATCTCCTCACGCGTCATCCGATCTGGAACCCGGTTTACACGCTCTATCTGGCAGCATGCTGGCTCTATTTCTTTGTCTACTTCTGGACGCGTGGCGGACAAACGCTGGGCATGCGTGCTTGGAAGATTGTCGTGCGTAACGCAGATGGTCACCGCATCAGCACGACCCAAGCCCTAATTCGACTGGCAACCTCGCTCTTTGGTTTGGGGAATTTGACTGTGCCACTGGATCCGAAAAAGCGCGCGTTTCAAGACATGTGGGCAAATACAGAAGTCGTGGTGCTCCCGAAAGTGCGTTAACACGCCATCGGCCAAACGGGCACAGACAAAAAAAGGAAGGCCATGCCTTCCTTTTTCGTTTTACAATTTTCGTCTCAGGAGCAACAAGGCAATACTGAGGAACACGATGCTCGGCGCCACAGCACCAAACACCGGTGGAATGCCATACACCAAACTGAGCGGGCCGAAAAATTCACTGGAAATATAGAAGGTAAATCCAGCGATCACCCCAGACAAAATCCGCGCGCCCATGGTCACGCTACGCAACGGACCAAAGATAAACGACAGCGCCATCAGCATCATGACAGCAATCGAAAACGGCTGCGTGATCTTACGCCAAAACGCCAATTCATAACGCGATGCATCTTGCTCGGACGCCTTCAAATAATGCACGTAATCATACAAACCGCTCAGTGCCAGTTCTTCCGGCTTCACTGTCACCACGGCCAACTTGTCCGGCGCCAGTGACGTCTCCCAACGGTATTCTGGCAACGACTGTTTGGTGATCACCACGTCGTCATTCATGTCGGTCACTTCCACATCTTTCATCACCCAACTGTTCCCGCCGAGGTAATCGACCTGCTTGGCAAAAATCACATGCCGCAGTTGTTTGTGCTCGTCGAACCGCCACATGTTCATGCCGTAAAGGCGATTGTCATCAATCTTTCCGATGAAGATAAAGTCGTTAATGTCACGCGCCCACACCCCGGTACGCACCGAGAGAATCTTACCGCCAGAAGTGGCAAAGGCACGCAGGTCACGCGCTGCTTTTTGCGCTTGTGGCGCCCCCCACTCCCCGAGCAGCGTGATGATGATCATCAGCGGCACCGCCGTTTTGAGCACCGACAAACCGATGTCTAATTTCGAGAAACCCGCAGCCTGCATAACCACCAGCTCAGAGCTTGCCGCCAACGCACCCAGGCCGATCAGCGCGCCCAACAGCGCGGCCATCGGGAAAAACATTTCAATGTCCCGGGGAATACTCAATACCACAAACAGCAAGGCCTGCATCAAATCGTAGGTACCGTCACCCACTTTGCGCAGCTGTTCGACGTATTTAATAATGCCAGACAACCCCACAAACGTAGCCAAAACCAGCATAGTGGTTGCGATAATGGTCCGGCCAATGTACCAGTCAAGAATCTTAAACACGACTTACGCCACCTTTCTCTTCTGTTTTATTTTGTCTTTGAATTTTCTTACCGGAACACTGTCGAGCGTATTGGCAATGATCGCCGCAATCAGCAGGGCCGCATTGATGGGCCACATGCCAACGATGGCCGGAATCGACCCATCTTCCAGTGCCGACTTGGTCGCACTGATGGCCAAAAAGTACGTCAGATAAATCAGGATCGCTGGCCCCATTTTGGCAAAACGCCCCTGACGCGGGTTCACCGCCGACAGCGGTACCACCAGCATGGTCAGCAAAGGAATACACACCACGAGGGAAATACGCCATTGCAATTCGGCTTGCGCACTGCGATCTGCATTCTTGACCAGTTCCAACGTCGGAATCGCTTCCCAGTCACGGCCTTTCTCTTTCACCGCGCGCTGGCCAATCAAGCCTTCATATTCATCAAACTTAGTGACCATGTAGTCGACGCGTGTCGGCACACCTTCATAGCGCGTCCCATTGTACATGGTGATCACTTGGCGACCGTCGCTCAGCTCTTTAACATCGCCCGCATCGGAAAACATCACACTCGGTAAAATGGACTCACGCGGCGTCAACTGGGCAACGAACACATTGCTCAGTTTTTTATTTTCGATGTTGTCGATGAACACCACGGACGAGCCATCGGGTGAGCGCTGGAATTGGCCTTTTTGCAGCAAATCGACGCTGTTTTCCGCCGCCAATTGTTCCATCACCGACTGAACTTTGTCTTGGCTCCATGGCGATAACCACAGGGCGTTGAAACCGGCAAGACAAGACGTAATGATGCCAAGGTACAACGCCGCACGAATCAGAAACTTGTTTCCGATCCCGGTCGCGTTCATCACCGTGATTTCACTTTCCGCGTACAGGCGTCCGAAGGTGAGCAGTATCCCGATGTATAGACTCAAAGGCAGCATTAATAGCCCCATCGCAGGCATGTTCAAACCCACGATAGATAGAATTAAGCGAGCTGGAATTTCGCCATCAGACGCATCGGCCAAAACGCGAATAAATTTTTGGCTCAGAAACACTAAAAACAGCACGAAAAAGATTGCTAATTGACTTTTTAGTGTCTCGCGGATCAAATATCTAACAATAATCACGCTGAAATAACCTATGCAAAACTTGTTTTTTTGATTGAATCACTATAATTTCCCGTTGAACCTTTTATTTTTTAAAATTTCGCTATGTGTTAGAGCGCTTACACAAAGGGTAGATCCGATTAAGGATTCAACAAGTAAGAACGCATTATCTAACATTTAGTTCTATTTGTCTTTAGGATGTAGGAGTACGCATGGAGTTCAGTGTTAAAAGTGGTAGCCCTGAAAAACAACGTAGCGCATGTATCGTTGTCGGAGTCTTTGAACCACGCCGCCTTTCTCCAGTAGCAGAACAGCTAGATAAGATCAGCGACGGCTATATTAGTTCACTGCTTCGCCGCGGTGATCTAGAAGGTAAACCGGGGCAGATGCTACTGCTGCATCAAGTGCCAGGTGTCCTATCTGAGCGCGTATTGTTGGTCGGTTGCGGCAAAGAGCGCGAACTGGGTGAACGTCAATACAAAGAAATCATTCAAAAAACCATCAGCACCCTGAATGAAACGGGTTCGATGGAAGCCGTATGCTTCCTGACTGAACTACACGTCAAAGGCCGCGACACCTACTGGAAAGTTCGCCAAGCCGTGGAAGCGACCAAAGATGGCCTGTACACCTTTGATCAATTCAAGAGCGTGAAGCCGGAAACCCGTCGTCCGCTACGTAAGCTGGTGTTCAACGTGCCGACTCGTCGTGAACTGAGCCTCGGTGAGCGCGCAATCACTCACGGTCTGGCCATTGCGTCAGGCGTGAAAGCGTGTAAAGACCTTGGCAACATGCCGCCGAACATCGCTAACCCAGCTTACCTAGCGTCTCAGGCTCGTCGCCTGGCTGACGATTACGAAACCATCACCACCAAAATCATCGGTGAAGAAGAGATGGAAAAACTGGGTATGAGTTCATACCTGGCTGTGGGTCGCGGTTCGAAAAACGAATCCATGATGTCGGTGATCGAATACAAAGGCAATCCTGATGCAGACGCCAAACCGATTGTGTTGGTGGGTAAAGGGCTGACCTTCGATTCAGGTGGTATCTCACTCAAACCGGGTGAAGGCATGGATGAGATGAAGTACGACATGTGTGGTGCGGCATCGGTATTCGGTACCATGAAGGCGATCGCGAAACTGAACCTGCCACTCAACATCATTGGTGTACTGGCGGGCTGTGAAAACATGCCGGGCAGCAATGCGTACCGTCCGGGTGACATTCTGACCACCATGTCCGGTCAAACTGTCGAAGTCCTAAACACCGACGCTGAAGGCCGTCTGGTGCTGTGTGATGCCCTGACATACGTTGAACGCTTCGAACCAGATTGCGTGGTCGATGTGGCCACATTGACAGGCGCGTGTGTGATTGCACTGGGTCATCACATCAGCGGCGTCATGGCGAATCACAATCCACTGGCGCACGAACTGGTGAATGCCTCTGAACAAGCGAGTGACCGTGCATGGCGTCTTCCGCTAGCAGACGAATACCATGAACAGCTGAAAAGCCCGTTTGCCGATATGGCGAACATCGGTGGCCGTCCTGGCGGCGCGATCACAGCAGGTTGTTTCTTGTCTAAGTTTGCCAAGAAGTACAACTGGGCACACGTTGACATCGCGGGCACCGCGTGGCGTTCTGGCGCAGCCAAAGGCTCGACGGGTCGTCCGGTCTCGATGCTTGTCCAATTCCTGCTCAACCGCAGTGGCCAAGAGACCGAGGAATAAACCTCATCCATGAAAAGGGCCGCAAGGCCCTTTTTTGTTTTTCCCAGTTCACCCCACAAGGAGACACGGTTCACCATGGCCACCGCTACGTTTTACATCGTTCGACCCGACTCGCCGCAAGCCACGGCAGCCGGTTTTGAAGCGTATGTTGTGTTTCTGAGTCAGCACTTTGCTCGTCAGGGGGCAAAAGTGTATTTACAGTGCGCGACGCAACAGCACGCCGAACAGATTGCAGAGCGATTCTGGCAAGTCGAAGCCAAAGACTTTCTGGGCCATAATCTGGTGGGGGAAGGGCCGAAATACGGCACCAATATTGAAATTGGCCATGTGGGGGTGAAACCCTCTTGGAACCGACAGCTGGCAATAAATTTGGCCGATAATCATACAACCTTTGCGAAGGCCTTCGCAGAGGTGGTAGACTTCGTCCCCAACGAAGAAAATGCGAAACAGCGGTCTCGCGAGCGTTATAAGTTGTACCGTCAGGCGGGTTATCAACTGCAAACCATCGAGATCCATTATCCGTAGCGGTTCATCCTTATAGTTAAGCTCTCTTTGCAAGAGAACTCACTTATAGCGATTGACCGAATTAACCATCAAAGTATCCATTAAAGAGCACTATGGAAAAGACATACAACCCAACATCCATCGAACAAGATCTGTATAAGACTTGGGAAGAGAAAGGCTACTTTAAGCCTCACGGTGACACATCAAAAGACGCGTACAGCATCATGATTCCGCCACCGAACGTCACTGGTAGCCTGCACATGGGTCACGCCTTCCAAGACACCATTATGGATACCTTGATCCGTTGCCAACGCATGAAAGGTAAAAATACGCTGTGGCAAGTGGGTACGGACCATGCGGGTATCGCAACTCAGATGGTTGTTGAGCGTAAGATCGCTGCCGAAGAAGGCAAAACCAAACACGATTACGGTCGTGATGCGTTCATCGACAAAATCTGGGAATGGAAAAACGAATCCGGTGGCACCATCACCAAACAGTTGCGTCGCCTAGGTGCGTCTGTCGACTGGGACCGTGAGCGCTTCACCATGGATGACGGCTTCTACAAAGCGGTTCAGGAAGTGTTCGTTCGTCTGTACAAAGACGACCTGATCTACCGCGGCAAACGCCTGGTCAACTGGGATCCAAAACTGCACACCGCAATTTCGGATCTGGAAGTTGAAAACAAAGATGTGAAAGGCCACATGTGGCACTTCCGCTACCCGCTGGCTGATGGCGTGAAAACGGCTGAAGGCAAAGACTACATTGTGGTCGCCACCACACGTCCTGAAACCATGCTGGGCGATACCGGTGTTGCGGTTAACCCAGAAGATCCGCGTTACAAAGATCTGATCGGTAAAGAAATCATTCTGCCGCTTGTGGATCGTCGCATTCCTATCGTGGGCGATGAGCACGCGGACATGGAAAAAGGCACCGGCTGTGTGAAAATCACACCAGCGCACGACTTCAACGACTACGAAGTCGGTAAGCGTCACCAGCTCCCCATGATTAACATTCTGACATTCGATGCGAACATTCGTGATGCAGCCGAAGTCTTCAACTCAAACGGCGAAGCCAGCACCGCTTACGGCACTGAGATTCCTGCGAAATACCAAGGCATGGAGCGTTTTGCTGCGCGTAAAGCGATCGTGGCAGAATTCGACGAACTGGGTCTGCTGGAAGAAATTAAAGATCACGACCTGACCGTGCCTTACGGCGACCGAGGCGGCGTGGTGATCGAACCGATGCTGACGGACCAATGGTACGTACGCGCAGGCATTCTGGCAAAACCAGCGGTTGAAGCGGTTGAAAACGGCGACATTCAATTCGTACCGAAGCAATACGAAAACATGTACTTCTCTTGGATGCGTGACATTCAAGACTGGTGTATCTCGCGTCAGCTGTGGTGGGGTCACCGCATTCCGGCGTGGTACGACGCACAAGGCAATGTTTATGTTGGCCGCAACGAAGACGAAGTGCGCGCAGACAACAACATTCCTGCGGATGTGGCACTGAGCCAAGATGAAGACGTACTGGATACTTGGTTCTCTTCTGCACTGTGGACCTTTGGTACACTGGGCTGGCCAGAGAAAACAGATGCGCTGAAAGTCTTCCACCCATCTGAAGTGTTGGTGACCGGTTTTGACATCATCTTCTTCTGGGTTGCCCGTATGATCATGATGACCATGCACTTCATCAAAGATGAAGACGGCAAACCACAAGTGCCATTCAAAACCGTGTACGTAACCGGTCTGATCCGTGACGAAAACGGCGACAAGATGTCGAAATCGAAAGGCAACGTGCTGGATCCGATCGACATGATCGACGGCATCGATCTTGAGTCACTGGTGACCAAGCGCACGGGCAACATGATGCAGCCGCAACTGGCAGCGAAGATCGAGAAAAACACACGTAAAACGTTTGAAAACGGTATCGAACCTTACGGTACTGACGCACTGCGCTTTACCCTAGCCGCAATGGCATCAACTGGCCGCGATATCAACTGGGATATGAAGCGTCTGGAAGGTTACCGTAACTTCTGTAACAAACTGTGGAACGCAAGCCGTTACGTCATGATGAATACAGAAGAGCAAGATTGTGGCTTTGGCGCGGGTGCTGAGCTGGACTACTCGCTGGCAGACAAATGGATCGAATCTCAGTTTGAACTGGCTGCCAAAGCGTTCAACGAGCACATCGACAACTACCGTCTGGATATGGCCGCGAACACGCTGTACGAGTTCATCTGGAACCAATTCTGTGACTGGTACCTAGAGCTGACAAAACCCGTACTGTGGAAAGGCAGTGAAGCGCAACAACGCGCAACACGTCGCACCCTGATCACCGTATTGGAAAAAACGCTACGTCTGGCTCACCCAGTTCTGCCATACATCACTGAAACCATCTGGCAAAGCATCAAGCCACTGGTTGATGGTGTGGAAGGCGATACCATCATGCTGCAGGCGCTGCCTCAGTTTGATGCGGCGAACTTCCACCAAGACGCGCTGGATGATATCGAGTGGGTGAAAACCTTCATCACCGCGATTCGTAACCTGCGTGCCGAGTACGACATCAACCCAGGTAAACCACTGGATGTGATGCTCAAAGCCGCAAGCGACAGCGATGCTGCGCGTCTGGAAGCGAACAAACAAGTGTTGATGTCTCTGGCGAAACTGGAAAACGTTCGCATACTGACTGCCGGTGAAGAAACACCCGCGTGCGCAACAGCACTGGTTGGCAAATCTGAACTGATGATCCCAATGGCGGGTCTGATCGACAAAGACGCTGAGCTGGCACGTCTGGCAAAAGAAATCGCCAAAACCGAAGGTGAAGTGAAACGCATCGAAGGCAAACTGAGCAACGAAGGCTTTGTTGCAAAAGCGCCAGAAGCGGTCATCACCAAAGAGCGTGAAAAACTAGACGGTTACAAAGAAACCTTGGTGAAACTGGCTGAGCAGCAAGCGACCATCGCGGCGCTGTAAAACAGACCTTCACCCAAGCAAAAGGCAGCGAATTCGCTGCCTTTTTTATTGCCTTGCGTTAACGCTGTGGACACGCGCAGGTCAAACAATACGATTCTGCTGACGACCTTCAACAAACGCCTGAATATTATCGATCAGAATACTGGCCAGTTTTTGAATCGCAGAATCACTGCCCCACGCCACATGTGGCGTCAGCAGCAAATTGGGTAAGTCCATATTGGCAACCAACGGATTGGTGATGTCTGCGGGCTCCTGAGTGAACACATCCACCCCTGCCCCGGCAATCTGACGTCTTTTCAACGCATCCACCAGCGCCACTTCATCCACTAAACCGCCGCGCCCCGCGTTGATCAGCAGCGCGTTCGGTTTCATCTGCGCCAGCTCCGCTTCACCAATCAGATGGTGGGTGGCTTCTGTTAACGGACAATGCAGCGTCAGCACATCGGCCTGTTGCAACACTTGCTCGAACGGCGTGTAGCCTGCGCGGCAAGTCGACACACCTTTGTGTTCCGCAAACAGCACCGTCATGCCCAGCGCTTTCGCCAGTGTCGCAGTGCCTTGTCCCAACGTGCCGCCACCGACCACACCCAGCGTGCTGCCTGCGATATCGCCAATCGGATGGGTAAAGAAACAGAACTGCTTGTTGCGTTGCCATTCACCAGCGGCAATATCGTGGTGATAGCCCATTAGATTCCGGCGCAGAGCAAACATCATCGCGACCACATGCTCAGGCACCGATTGGGTCGCATACCCCTGCACGTTGCACACCGCAATGTGGTGGGCGCGGCAATAGTCGATATCCACGTTGTTGAACCCCGTGGCAGACACCGCAATTAAGCGCACTTTCGGCAATTGCGCCAAGATCGCAGCGCTCAGCACCACTTTATTGGTGATCACGATTTCTGCCTCTTGCAAGCGCTCGACCACCTGCTCCGGCGCGGTGAAATCAAACTCTTGCCAGCGATGGGAAAACGTCAGTGCGGGCACATGAATGTGGCGGGGAATCGTTGCGCGATCGAGGAATACAACAGTGGGTAAAGCCATAATTTCTCCTTTGCCTACCCACTGCCATCAATGACACATGATCGATTAAGGACGGGGTAGTTTTTTATAATCCGGCAATTTTCGCTCAGGATCGAAATGCTGCAATATCTCTTCCTGCGCTTCGGGATAGAAGTCACACGGAACAAAGATCGAACGTAACCAATGACTGCGAGGATGATAAAAGCTCAGCTCCGCGGCATGCAACGCCAGTCGATCCGTAAAATCGATCGCTTCTTGCGGCGCGTAAAACTCATCGCCGACAATCGGATGCCCGAGTGCCTGCATGTGCACGCGCAGTTGGTGTGACCGGCCAGTAATCGGCAGCAGGCGCACCACGGTGGTGTGCGCTTCACGTTTGACGACCTGAAACAATGTCTGCGATGGTTTCCCTGTTTCATGACAAACCATCTGTTTCGGGCGATTTGGCCAATCGCAAATCAGCGGCAGATCGATCTCACCTTCATCCTGCGCCATCACACCCCACACGCGAGCGTAATAAATTTTATGCGTCAGACGATATTGGAACTGTTTCTTGAGCGCCGCTTCCATGTACTTGTCTTTGGCAAACAGCATCAGCCCCGAAGTTGACATGTCCAAACGGTGCACCACTTGAATCTCCGGATATTGCGCTTGCAGGCGGCTCCACATGCTATCGTGGTGCTCCGCCAGACGGCCCGGCACGGAAAGTAAACCGGACGGTTTGTTTACCGCCAGAATGTAGTCATCCTCAAAGACCACATCAATCCACGGATCCGTTGGTGGGTGGTACTCGGTCATTGCCATAAATTTCTCTCGCAAACGCGCTGATAATAAAAAACGGCGCATTATATACCCAACATCACCTCTGAATCACGCCTTGGTGTCGCGCCTGCCGCGGCGCCCCCGCCATCATAGCGCCACTTCAGGCTTTATCCTGCCCTTTCATGACGTGAACAAAAAGTTACGCCGAAGTTGTAAGTATAAATTGACACTAACAATCAGTGTGATATTGATGAAGGGTATTGACAAAAAAATCAGCCAATCCCACGCAGGACAAGGCAAATCATAAATACAATCAAACACAACATAACAATTCATAAGGAACAAGAATGGAAAACGCCGTCCCTTATTCATCCGAACAACGGCTCTCTTTACCTCAACTGCTTCGATCTTTGGGTCCGGGCATCATGATGGCTGCTGCTGCCGTTGGCGGCTCTCATCTGGTGGCTTCGACCAAAGCGGGGGCCATTTATGGCTGGCAACTCGCGATCCTCATTCTGCTGGTCAACCTGTTTAAATACCCCTTTTTCAAAGCAGGCGTTCAGTACACCATGGGCACAGGCGACAGCTTGGTCGAAGGTTACGCCAAAATGGGCAAACCTTACCTGTGGATCTTTGCGGTTCTGGCGGTGTTCTCCGGCATCGTCAATACCGCAGCGCTGCTGATGTTCAGTGCCAGCTTGCTGAGTTACTTCATTCCGTTTGAGCTGTCGTTGCCGGTGTTGTCTGGCATCGTGCTCGCCACCTGCCTCATCATTCTGTTTGCCGGTCACTACCGCGCGCTGGATACGCTGTCGAAGGTGATCATGGCGGTCTTGACCATCGCGACGCTGCTGGCCGTGGTGATTGCTGCCGCTAACCCAGCACCCGCGACCATCGTTGCCGAAGCGCCATCGCCGTGGACACTGGCAGCCATCGGCTTCTTGGTGGTGACCATGGGCTGGATGCCAGCCCCGATTGAGATTTCATCCCTCACGTCTGTGTGGCTGAAAAGTCAATGTCGTCACCAACGCGTCACACCGCAATCGGCGCTGTTTGACTTCAACGTCGGCTACATTGGCACCGCGATTCTGGCGATTGTCTTCCTCGCGCTGGGCGCGTTGGTGTTGCATGGCAGCGGTGTCGAACTGTCGAAATCCGGTGTGGGCTTCTCGCATCAGTTGGTCGGTTTGTATGCCTCCACCATCGGAGAGTGGTCACGCTACCTGATTGCGGTAATTGCGTTCTTCTGTATTTTCGGCAGTACCATTACGGTGATTGATGGCTACTCACGCGTGATTGCCGAATCGCAGCGTCTGCTGAAAGAGCAGCCAGAGCAGAGCCCGAAAGTGTTGCAAGGCTGGATGATTCTGGTCTCGGCGGCGGCCCTGGCGATCATCATGTTCTTCGCGTCAGCGCTGATGCCGCTGCTCAACTTTGCGATGATCATGGCGTTCATGACCACGCCCGTATTTGCCTTGCTGAACTACATTTTGGTGACGCGCACGGAACTGCCGCAAGAGCTGAAAGTGGGTCCGAAGCTCAAAGCGCTGTCGATTCTCGGACTGATTTACCTATTTGGGTTTTTAGCGCTGTTCATCTGGTGGCAGTGGTTGATGTAATCGCTAGCTCACCGACACAAAAAAGGCCTTCCGTTGGAAGGCCTTTTGCGTTTCAGCGCACTTAGTTGTGTGCGACCACAATCATGCGCAGGGAATCCAGTTGGTACTGCGCCTGCGCGATGTAACCGGTCAATTCCTCAATCTGCTGCTCCAGCACCTCAATCTCTTCATCACGAATGTTCGGGTTGACCGCTTTAAGCGCCTGTAAACGCTCTAGCTCCCCGTTGAGGATTTGATGCATCTCTTTCTGCGCTTGCTCGCGAATCGCCTTCACCTGTTCCATCACTGGCGTTTCACTGGCGGTAATCAAACGATGGACATCGTTTTGCACTGAGCTCACAAGTTTGCTGGCCAAATGACGGTTCACCGGGCTGAGCTGACGGTTAAACGCTTCAAACTCCACCTGCGCCGACAAATCATTGCCACGCGCATCCATCAACATGCGGATTGGCGTTTGTGGCAGGAAGCGGCTAATCCCAGTGCGTTTGGGGGCTTGCGCATCCACCACGTACACCAGCTCAAGCAAAATCGTGCCCACGGGCAGCGCTTTGTTTTTCAGCAGCGAGACCGCAGAAACGCCCACGCCTTCGCTCATCAGTAAGTCGATGCCGCCTTGCACCATCGGGTGCTCCCAGCTGATAAAGTGCATGTCTTCACGCGACAGCGCGGTATCACGATCGAAGGTGATGGTTGCGCCTTCATACGGCAAACCGGGATAGCTCGGTACCATCATGTGCTCCGACGGCGTCACCACCAGCGCGTTCTCACCACGGTCTTCTTGGTTAAGGCCGATGGTATCAAACAGGCTCAACGCAAACGTCACCAGATTGGTGTCGCCATCAGTCGCGGCGATTTGCTTGGCAATCTGCTCCGCTTTGTCGCCCCCGTTAGAGTGCATTTCCAGCAGGCGGTCACGGCCTTGCTCAAGCTGCGCTTTGAGCGCCTTGTTCATTTTGGCCGATTCATCGATGATCGCATCCAGCTCGCTGTCATCGCCGGAAGCCAGAATCGGAATCAGGCGTTCGGCAAACTCATCGTACACCGCGCGGCCTGTCGGACAGGTTTCGGCAAACGCGTTCAGGCCTTCGTTGTACCAACGCGCCAAAATCGCCTGCGACGTGCCTTTGAGGTAAGGCACATGAATGTCGATGTCGTTCTTCTGACCGATACGGTCAAGACGACCGATACGCTGCTCCAGCAAGTCTGGGTTGAATGGCAAATCGAACATCACCAATTGGCTGGCGAATTGGAAGTTACGACCTTCTGAGCCGATTTCGCTACAGATCAGCACCTGCGCGCCACCCTCTTCTTGGGCAAAGTACGCCGCCGCTTTGTCGCGTTCCAGAATCGACATGCCTTCGTGGAAGACGGTCGCACGAATGCCTTCCCGCTCACGCAGCGCTTGTTCCAGTTGCAATGCAGTGCTGGCGCGAGATGCGATCACCAGAATCTTGTCACTGCGTTTGGCTTTGACTTTTTCAAGCAACCAGTTCACACGGGAATCAAACTGCCACCAGCTGGCGTCGTCGCCTTCAAACTCTTGGAAGATCTCTTCCGGATAGAGCATTTTCATCGCACGTGCTTCAGGGCTGAGCTTACCGCCAATCATGCCAGCAACACGCATCGACGTGGTGTACTGCTGTGGAATGTCCATCGCCATCAAGTGCACATTGCGCACCGGGAAGCCTTTGATTGCCGCGCGAGTGTTACGAAACAGCACGCGTCCCGTGCCGTGACGGTCCATCAGGTTATCAATCAGCTCTTGGCGTGCGGATGCCTTCTCGGCGTCATCCGCTTGGCTTTCCAACACACGGAACAACGGCTCGACATCTTGCTCTGACAACAGCTCAGTAATTTGGTTTTTCGCCTCGTTTGGCAGCACCTGACCAGAGAACAGCGCGCTCACCGCATCTGCCACCGGTTCGTATTGCGCTTCTTCTTGCACGAACGCGTCGTAGTCATAGAAGCGGTCCGCATCAAGCAGACGCAGACGAGCAAAGTGGCTTTCGCGGCCCAATTGCTCTGGCGTTGCCGTCAGCAGCAGCACGCCCGGCGTGCGCTCTGCCAACGCTTCAATCACCTGATATTCACGGCTCGGTTTGTCTTGGCTCCATGACAAGTGATGCGCTTCATCGACCACCAACAGATCCCACTCCGCATCCAACGCTTGTTCAAAACGCTGACGGCTCTTACGCAGAAAGTCGAGCGAACACAGGACGAACTGCTGGGTTTCAAATGGGTTGTCGGCTTCCGCGAACGCTTCCACGCAGCGCTCTTCATCAAACACGGAGAAATGCAGGTTAAAACGACGCAGCATTTCCACCAACCATTGGTGCTGCAGGGTTTCTGGCACCACGATCAGAATACGTTCCGCGCGGCCAGACAGCACTTGTTGGTGAATGATCATGCCCGCTTCGATGGTTTTACCCAGGCCCACTTCGTCGGCCAACAGCACACGCGGCGCATGACGACGGCCCACTTCATGGGCGATGTACAACTGGTGCGGGATCAAGCCTGCACGCATGCCACACAGGCCACGCATCGGGCTCTTGTGTTGTTGATACTGGTTGGTCAGCGCGCGATAGCGCAGCACAAAGTTGTCCATGCGATCAATTTGACCAGCGAACAGTTTGTCCTGCGGTTTGTTAAAGCGAATTTGGTTGCTGAGGAAAATTTCGCGCAGCGCGACGCCCGATTCTTCGGTGTCTTGACGTGTGCCCAGATAAGTCAACAGACCGTTCTCTTCCACCACTTGTTCCACGGTGAGCGACCAGCCTTCTTGGCAGTCAATCACGTCGCCGACATTAAACGTCACACGGGTTACCGGGGCATCATTACGTGCGTACACGCGGTTTTCTTCGGATGCAGCAAACATCAGTGTCACGGTACGGGCGTCCATCGCGACCACTGTACCTAAACCTAAATCGCTTTCCGTATCGCTTATCCAGCGTTGCCCCAAAGCAAAAGTCATGAATCGACTACCTCATCAATTTGGATTGGAATTTAAAGTGACCTGCGACCACAAGAAGGGAGAGTCTAATTATGATAGTTCTGAAAGCGTGGTGCAGAAAAAGGTCGCTAATCTTACTTGATGGCGTGATGGAGGTCACGCCCATTCCCTGCTTTTTTTCGTCAAGATCTAACTGACATCAAACTGTAAGAAACCAGTGGCATTTGTAAAAGACAAAGTTGCTATAATCGTTTTGAAGGCGCGACAAACTGAGGTGAAAACCTTGGCACAAAGTCTGCAAGTTCAAACAGAGAGTATCAACACGGGTTTGCACCAGTCGACAAGTGATCGAAAGCCTGCCCAATGCGTACGATCCTTGGCTGCACTGATGGCAAACATCCTTTGCAAAGCAAGCTACAACGTAGCAAGGAGACGCTTATGGGCGATACCGATCGGAAACTGTTTGTACTGGATACCAATATCCTGCTTCATGAACCGCTAGCCATCTACTCCTTCCAAGAACATGATGTGGTCATTCCTATGACCGTCCTCGAAGAACTCGACCGAATCAAAGACAGCAAACGCGATGTTGCACGTGATGCGCGTGTGGCGATTCGGGCGTTGGAGAATATGTTCCACGACGCGACTCCAGATGAGATTTCAGAAGGGATTCCGTTTACCAAGCACGGCAGTGCGACCGGCACCATTTCTATCCTTGCCGACTACGATGTGCACGAAAGCGTCAAAGCATTTACCGACAAAGAGGGCGACAACCGAATCCTCAATGCGGTGCTCCATCTGCAGAACAAACGAGCACCCCGCTCGGTGGTGCTGATCACTAAAGACATCAACATGCGCTTGCGTGCCAAAGGCGCCGGCGTGCGGTTTGTGGAAGATTATCGCACCGACCAACTGATCGACGACGTTCAGTACTTAACCAAAGGATTTCAAACCCGTCCGGGGCATTTTTGGGACAAAGTGGATAGCGTCGATAGCTACACCTTGGGCGGAAAAACGTTCCATAAATTGGATCGCGAACCGTTTGAACCCACCTACATCAACCAATACGTGCTCGATGAAGAGAGCGACTTCGCCGCACGGGTTGAAACCATCACCGAAGACCAAATCACCCTGCGCGATCTCAGTCGTGAACGCATGTTGCACCGCAAAGCGTGGGACATTACCCCCAAAAACATCTACCAAGGCATGGCGCTTGATGCCCTGCTCGACCCAGACATCGATCTGGTGATCCTGACCGGCGCGGCGGGGAGTGGGAAAACATTGCTGGCCATGGCTGCCGCACTTGAACAAACCATTGAGAAGAAGATGTTCGACAAGATCATCGTCACACGCAATACGCCAGACATCGGCGAATCGATTGGTTTTCTACCGGGCACCGAGGAAGAGAAAATGATGCCTTGGCTGGCGGCGGTCACCGATACCTTAGAAGCGCTGCATAAAAACGACCACTGCACGGAAGGGTCGCTGAAATACATCGTCGACAAGGCCAACATTCAATTCAAATCCATCAACTTTATGCGCGGCCGTTCGATTCAAGACGCATTCGTGCTACTCGATGAGTGTCAAAACCTCACCGCCTCACAAATCAAAACCATCATTACGCGCTGCGGCGAAGGCACCAAAATCGTCTGCTCCGGGAACCTAGCGCAGATTGACTCCCCTTACCTCACCCCGGTCACGTCCGGGTTAACCTACATGGTGGAGCGCTTCAAAAACTTCGAAGGCAGCGCCAACATCCACCTCAACGGCGTCGTCCGCAGCCGCTTGGCTGAATTCGCCGAAGAGAATTTATAATCACATTTGGCGAGATATTATTTATATCTCGCCACTTTTATTAAAATAATTATTCACTTTTATAGCATTTGTATGTTTAACTAGCCGGACTCAACTGTTACCGCAAAGGACTGAGATATGGCTTTCAATTTACGTCACCGCAATTTTCTCAAACTGCTCGATTTCACCCCGAAAGAAATTCAGTTTCTGCTGGATCTGTCTGCCGAACTGAAACGCGCAAAATATGCGGGTACCGAGCAGAAAACCCTAACGGGCAAAAACATCGCGCTCATTTTTGAAAAGTCCTCTACTCGCACCCGATGTGCGTTTGAAGTGGCAGCGTTTGATCAGGGCGCGCAAGTGAGTTACCTCGGTCCATCAGGCTCGCAAATCGGCCACAAAGAATCGATGAAAGACACCGCACGCGTACTCGGCCGCATGTACGATGGCATTCAATACCGTGGTTTTGGCCAAGAGATCGTCGAAGAACTCGGCCAGTTCGCCGGTGTTCCCGTCTGGAATGGCTTAACCGATGAATTCCACCCGACCCAAATTTTGGCCGATTTTCTGACCATGCAAGAGCACGGACGCGGCAAAGCGCTGCATGAAATCAGCTTTGCTTACTTGGGTGATGCACGTAACAACATGGGCAACTCACTGATGGTCGGCGCGGCGAAAATGGGCATGGATATCCGTCTGGTTGCACCAAAAGCATTCTGGCCAGACGCCGATTTGGTGCACACCTGCCAGCAGATTGCCGAGCAAACCGGAGCCACTATTACGCTGACGGAAAATGTCGCTGAAGGGGTGAAAGGGTGTGATTTCCTCTACACCGATGTGTGGGTTTCGATGGGCGAAGCCGCCGATGCATGGGATGAACGCGTCGCCATGATGACCCCATATCAAGTCAACATGCACACCATCGAAGCAACCGGCAATCCGCATGTCAAATTCATGCACTGTCTACCGGCATTCCATAACGATGAAACCACCATCGGCAAACAAGTTGCTGAGAAATACGGCATGAAAGGGCTGGAAGTGACGGAAGAGGTGTTTGAATCCGACTACGCGATCGTATTTGATGAAGCCGAAAACCGCATGCACACCATCAAAGCGGTGATGGTCGCAACGCTAGGTTCTTGAGTTCCCGAGACAACTCGGTATGTGATCCGAGCGAGCGAAAGCAGCGAACAACGCGACAGTGACCAGGATGCAGAAGATTGTGAGTTAATCGCTTGCGCTCACACAAACTAGGCGTATAATGCCGAGCAATTTGTCTGAGGGGTCGCCGGTGAAACTAGTCCAGGTCACACATTACACATTCAGTGAGCACGTATGCTTACCGGGCGTCGTATTTGCCCCCTCCATTGATTTTTAAAGCCTCCCAGATCGGGGGGCTTTTTTATGGCTAAAAGCCGGGTATTGCTACACATTTATAGGGAAGAAGATCATGGCGAATTCGCTTTTTCAAAAGCACATCATCTCCATTTCTGAGCTTTCACGTGAAGAACTGGAACTGATTGTAAACACGGCAGGCCAGCTTAAAGCTCAGCCAAATCCGGAACTGATCAAACACAAAGTCGTCGCAAGCTGTTTCTTTGAACCATCGACCCGCACACGCCTGTCGTTTGAGACGGCGATTCAACGCATCGGTGGCAGCGTGATTGGTTTTGATAACGGTGGGAACACTTCTCTGGCCAAGAAAGGCGAGACGTTGGCCGACTCGGTTCAGGTGATTTCTTCTTACGTGGATGCCTTCGTGATGCGTCACCCACAAGAAGGTGCTGCGCGTCTGGCATCTGAATTCTCTCACGGCGTACCGGTCATCAATGCTGGTGACGGTTCCAACCAACACCCAAGCCAAACACTGCTGGACCTGTTCACGCTGTTCGAAACGCAAGGTCGCCTCGACAACCTGAATGTCGCGTTCGTCGGTGACTTGAAATATGGTCGCACCGTGCATTCGCTGGCTCAGGCACTGGCAAAATTCAACAACAACCGCTTCTTCTTCGTCGCGCCGGAAGCGCTGGCGATGCCAGATTACATCTGTGAAGAACTCGACGAAGCCGGCGTGACATACAGCCTGCATGCCGACATGGAAAGCGTGATTCCTGAACTGGATATTCTCTACATGACTCGCGTGCAGAAAGAGCGTTTCGATGAATCGGAGTACGCCCACATCAAATCCGCCTACGTGTTGACCGCTGCGCTGCTGGACAATGCGCGTCCAAACATGAAAGTGCTACACCCGCTGCCACGCGTGGATGAAATCACGACGGATGTGGACAAAACGCCACACGCCTACTTCTTCCAACAAGCGGAAAACGGCGTGTACGCCCGTGAAGCCTTGCTTGCCCTTGTTCTGAACGAATCACTGTAATCGGAGTCTGTCATGAGTAAAGAAACCAAACTGCAAGTTGAAGCGATTAAAAACGGCACGGTGATTGACCATATTCCGGCGAAAGTGGGCGTGAAAGTGCTCAAGCTGTTTGATATGCACCACTCCAATCAACGCGTGACGATTGGCCTCAACCTGCCTTCATCGGCGCTGGGCCACAAAGATTTGCTGAAAATCGAGAACGTATTCATCAGTGAAGAGCAAGCCAACAAGCTGGCGCTGTATGCACCGCACGCGACAGTGAACCAGATTGAAAACTACGAAGTGGTGAAAAAGCTGGCGCTGGAACTGCCGGAGCGCATCAACAATGTGTTTGCCTGTCCAAACAGCAACTGCATTTCACACAATGAGCCGGTGGAAAGCAGCTTCCGCATTTTTGAAAAAGCCCACGACATTCGCCTGAAATGTAAGTACTGCGAGAAAGTCTTTTCACGCGAAATCGTGACCGAACGCGAAGCGTAAGCCATGAGGCCGACCGGGTGAAATTCCAAGGTCGGCTCTTTACCTCGCCGCCAAGAACAGGCACACTGACCGCTCGTTTTTTTGCTTAACCAATGGAATAACAAGCATGACAAAAGTTCTGCATACAGACTCTGCTCCTGCAGCGATTGGCCCTTACATTCAAGGCGTTGATCTTGGCAACATGGTTCTGACTTCAGGCCAGATCCCAGTGAACCCAGCCACGGGTGAAGTACCAGCAGACATCGCGGCGCAAGCGCGTCAGTCGCTGGACAATGTCAAAGCCGTTGTTGAGGCCTCAGGCCTGACCGTCGGCGACATCGTGAAAATGACCGTGTTCGTGAAAGATCTCAACGACTTCGGCACCGTAAACGACGTGTACGGCAAATTCTTTGATGAGCACCAAGTCGCGCACTACCCAGCGCGTTCTTGCGTGGAAGTGGCTCGTCTGCCCAAAGATGTGGGTATCGAAATCGAAGCCATTGCCGTACGCAAGTAAGGTGATGAAAACAAAAAAGGTTGCTCATTGAGCAACCTTTTTTTATTGGCCTGACCTCAGTTAGACGTCGCTTTTTTCGCGTTACGCATGGCCACTTCGTCATCCAGCGCTTGCAGCTTGGCTTTCATCTCTTGATGGCAACGTTGCGACAGCTCACGCACATGCTCTTTGCCCAGCCCTTCAGTGCTCACTGGGGGCAACATCTCCACAATGATGTGGCCGTTGTTCCAGCGGTTCAAACGCAGTTTATCTGTTGAGCTGCACACAATCGGAATGATGGGCACGCCAGCACCAATGGCCGCGTGAAACGCGCCTGCTTTAAACGGCAGTAAGCCACGACCGCGTGAACGGGTACCTTCCGGGAACATCCACACCGACACGTCGCTGTTTTTCATGCTATCGACCACTTGGTCGATGGTGCCTTTGGCTTTGGTTTTGTTCGCACGGTCAATCAGAATATTCCCGGTTAACCAGTAAAGCTGACCAAACAGCGGCATCCACGCCAAACTCTTTTTCCCCACCGTCACCACTTTTGGCGTCACCGCTGAAGAGACGGTAAACAAATCCCAGTTGTTCTGGTGGTTGGCAATGTAAATCGCTTGGCCGCGATTGTAGGCATCATCCGGAATACGCAATTCCAGCTTAATGCCAAACACTTTGGACATCGCACCAAACAGGCGGCCAAAGGTAAATACGTGTTTCGGATTCCGCGGGCTCAACAAACAGTAGCCACAACCGAACACAAACATCACGACGGCAAACAGCGCCACCGCAAGAATACGGAGTAAAGCAATCATTCAGATTCTCCAAAGGAGCTAGAATAAAAAGGCCGAAACCCTTGGATTTCGGCCCATTGATGAAATGGCAGTTTAACTCGACTCGCGAACGCGCTCAATGTTTGCGCCCAGAGCCGACAACTTGTCTTCAATCTTCTCGTAACCACGGTCGATGTGATAAATCCGATCCACGATGGTTTCGCCTTTGGCAATGCAGCCAGCAATCACCAAACTCGCCGAAGCGCGCAGATCCGTGGCCATCACCTGAGCACCACTTAGAGAATCGACATCGCCGCAAATCACGGTGTTGCCTTCGATTTCCGCTTTGGCACCCATGCGCATCAGTTCAGGCACATGCATGAAACGGTTTTCAAAAATGGTTTCGGTGATCACACCGCCACCTTTGGCCATCATGTTCAGCAAGGTAAATTGCGCTTGCATGTCGGTTGGGAAACCTGGGTGTGGCGCGGTACGAATCGAGACTGCTTTGAGTTCACGGCCGGTCATGTCAAGGCTGATCCAGTCGTCGCCGACTTCAATCAATGCGCCCGCTTCTTCCAGCTTCGCCAACACCGCTTCCAACAGTTTTGCGTTGGTTTTACGACACACGATCTTACCGTGAGATACCGCAGCAGCTACCAAGAAGGTCCCGGTCTCAATGCGATCTGCAACCACAGAATGTTTGCCGCCGCCCAGACGCTCAACCCCTTCCACCGTAATGGTGTCGGTGCCTGCACCGCTGATTTTCGCGCCCAGTTTATTGAGGAACATCGCGGTATCCACAATTTCAGGTTCACGCGCGGCGTTGTCCAGCACCGTGGTGCCTTCTGCCAGTGTGGCTGCACACATAATGGTAATGGTGGCACCCACGCTGACTTTATCCATCACAATGTGCGCACCTTGCAGGCGGCCATCGACGCTCGCTTTCACGTAGCCGTCTTCCAATGTGATCGTCGCGCCCAGTTGCTCCAGACCGTTGATGTGTAAATCCACCGGACGAGCACCGATCGCACAGCCGCCAGGCAGTGAAACTTGGCCCTGACCAAAACGCGCCACGAGAGGACCTAATGCCCAGATAGACGCACGCATGGTTTTCACCAAATCATAAGGCGCACAAAACTGATCAATTTGGCTTGGATCGACGTGGACAGAACCGTTACGCTCGACTTTCGCACCCAGACGCTTCAGCAGCTCCATGGTGGTGTCGATGTCACGTAAGTGAGGAACGTTGGCAACTTCTACCGGCTCAGACGCCAGAATAGAAGCAAATAAAATAGGCAGTGCAGCATTTTTTGCACCAGAAATGGTCACTTCGCCTTGCAGCGGTTTATCAGACCCAATAACTCGAAACTTATCCATTCACAAACCTTATAGCGACATCAACTTCTTATCGCGAGCCCACTCATCAGGCGTGAACGCTTTGATTGACACAGCATGAATATCATTACGCTGAATGTACGCCATCAGAGGCGCGTAGATCAGCTGCTGTTTCTTCACACGGCTCATACCGTCGAAAGCGGCATCAACAGCAATCACTTCATAATGACTGCCTTCACCTTTGACGTGAATCTCTTGAAGATTGAGTGCTTGTTCTAATATCTGTTGTACTTGTGCGCTATCCACAATTCACCCCTGCTGGTTGTTTAATGTGTTGAGACATCATTGCATCGATGTTACTCAACTGAAACAATGTGCGCAGTTGCTCTGGCACAAAACTCAGCATTATATGACAGTTTTGCTTTTTTGCATGCTCTAATAAGTGAATTAACATCACCATCCCCGCAGAATCGATACGTGTGACCGATTTCAGCGAGAGCTCACATTCAGCGTTTTGTGGCTGCCATTGTTGCAAAACGGCCCACAATTCGGGCACCGTATCACGATCTAATGGACCACTTAACGCCGCCAGTGCTGGGCCTTGCAGTTGCCATTGTGGATGGCTCATTGGGTTTTACTCTCAAAGCGAATCGGTTGTGCTGCCAAGCTTTCCAGCTCTTTCGCAACCGACAGGATACCTTCCTGACGAATCTTCCCGTTCCATTCCGATTGTTTGCTCGACAGCAAGCTAATGCCTTCAGCAATCATGTCAAACGCACGCCACTCACCGGATTTCTCTTTGCGCAGTTTGAATTCCAGTTTGATGTTCGGACGCGGCGTGTCGACGATATCGACTTTCACACTGGTGATGCGACGATCATCGCCCACCGATGGTTCCGGACCAAATTCAATGGTCTGATCCGTGTACTGAGTCAGGACTTGCGCGTAGTTCGCCACCAAGTAAGCACGAAATGCTTTGATGAATTCACCCACATCTTCGCGCTTGGCTCCTTTCAGGTTCGAGCCGAGCAATTTCAGCGCCGCGTATTGATCGTTGACGTAAGGCATCAGCTCTTCTTCAACAATCACTTTCAAATGGTCCGGATCCTTGTGCACCAGATCCTGCTCCGCTTTCAGGCGGTCAAATGCCTTTTGCGCCACTTGCTTCATCATCAGATACGGATCGGTCTGATCAATCTCCTGCGCGGCATTGGCCGTCCAAGACAGCAGCACACTCATCAGAAGAATAACGTATTGTTTTAGCCATTTTGTTTTGCTGAACATGATTACTCACTCTTCTTGTCGTCTTTGTCTGATCCACCCATGCTGTATAGCACTTGGCCAATCAGATCTTCCAGTACCAACGCCGACTTGGTGTCTTCAATACGGTCGCCATCTTTCAGCATCTCTTCGTCATCGAAGATGAAGCCGGGAATCAAGCTGATGTACTGTTCACCAATCAAGCCAGACGTCAGGATCTGCACACTGGAGTTTTCCGGAAATTGATTGTAACGGCTATCAATCGCCAGCGTGACCGACGGCAGTAGGCGTTCGGTGTCGAGTGCAATCGACTGCACGCGCCCCACCACCACACCACCAACTTTCACAGGCGAACGAACTTTCAGGCTGCCGATGTTATCAAATTCCGCTTGGACCAAGTAAGTATCGTTGGAGCCAATGCCCTTCACGTCAGCGACTTGAAAAATCATCACCAGAATTGCGCAAATTCCTGCCAGCACAAAACTGCCTACCCAAAATTCTAGTTTTCGTGTTTGTTGCATGATTAGTTCCCAAACATCAATGCGGTTAGTACAAAGTCCAGCCCTAAAACAGCCAAGGACGAATGTACAACGGTTCGTGTTGTCGCACGGCTGATGCCTTCAGAAGTCGGAATCGCATCATAGCCATTAAACAGAGCAATCCAAGTGACAGTAATAGCAAACGCCACACACTTAATCACACTGTTCCCAATATCTTCACCCAGCTCGACGGAAGCCTGCATCGCCGACCAGAAGCTGCCATGATCAATGCCTTTCCAATCCACGCCGACCAATTGACCGCCCCAAATACCGACCGCCATAAAGATCATCGCCAAAAGCGGCATCGAAATCAGCCCCGCCCACAAACGCGGAGCAATCACGCGTTTGAGCGGATCGACGGCCATCATTTCAAGGCTCGACAGCTGTTCGGTTGCTTTCATCAACCCGATTTCAGCAGTCAACGCGGAGCCGGCACGTCCGGCAAACAGCAAGGCAGTAACCACCGGCCCGAGTTCACGCAGCAGCGACAAGGCCACCATTTGGCCTAAGCTGGTTTCCGCGCCGTAGTCGACCAGAATCACGTAGCCTTGCAAGCTCAAGACCATGCCGATAAACAGGCCGGAAACCACGATGATCGCCAGTGACTGCACGCCAACGCTGTACAGTTGTTTGATTAATAAAGGGAGGTTTTGAATCGGACGCGGGCGCCCCGCGAGCGCTCCAAACAGCATCAAGCTGGCACGGCCAAACGATTCGCAGATTGACAACACGCGTCGGCCAACACCGCTGATCCAGCGCTGCAGATTATCCAACATGGAACAGATCCTTTTCTATCGGTTGGGCCGGAAACCGGAAAGGCACCGGACCGTCGGCTTCGCCCTGTAAAAATTGTTGCACCCGCGGATCGGGATTATTGATGAGATCGTGCGGCGACCCAAATGCAATCACTTTGCCATCGGCGAGCAGATACACCCAATCGGCAATGCTCATCACTTCCGGCACGTCATGGGACACCACGATCGACGTCACGCCCAACGCTTGGTTGAGGTTGCGGATCAGTTCCACCAGCACGCCCATGGTGATCGGGTCTTGGCCCACGAACGGCTCATCGAACATGATGAGTTCAGGGTCGAGTGCAATGGCTCGCGCCAGCGCCGCTCGGCGAGCCATGCCGCCGGACAGTTCACTGGGCATCAATTGTGCCGCGCCACGCAGCCCCACCGCTTCGAGCTTGAGCAGCACCAGCGTGCGAATCAGGGATTCATCGAGTTGCGTGTGTTCACGCAAGGGAAAAGCGACGTTATCAAAAACATTCAGATCGGTGAACAGTGCGCCAGACTGGAACAACATGCTCATTTTTTTGCGGGCTTTGTAGAGTTTACTGCGAGTTAAGGTGGGGATGTTCTGGCCATCAAACCAGATCTCGCCCTTTTCCGGCAGTAACTGTCCGCCAATCAAGCGCAGCAAAGTGGTTTTCCCGATCCCGGAAGGCCCCATAATGGCGGTGACTTTTCCTTTCGGGACTTGCAGGCTGATGTCATCAAAAATCACCCGTTCTGCTCGGGAAAACGTCAGATTGTTTATGGTCACTAGATCGGTTTCGGACATACTCACGATTCGCTGTTGTGGGGTTTCCATCCAAAGAATGGGCAATCATAAGCACATTGCCCGTAAATTAAAAGCACTGTTCAATTACATTTAACATTCAAACTGAAATTAAGGATGAATTCCAGTTTTCCCCGCATTTTTGTTGATAAACTCATCACTCTAGCCTACGGATTATGCGGGTAACATCTTGTCCAAACATCAAAATTCGTCCGTTCTTGGCACGCTTGCCCACCCCAATGAACAGCGAAAATGAGACAATAAATTGGATCTTCGACTTCCCTTTTAATGACCAACACGTCAAAATTAGCGGTTACTCGTTCTATTTTTCACAACGTTAGGAATTGTCATGCTTGAAGCCGTTGCGTTTCTTATTGTAGGTCTCATTCTTTTGGTCTGGAGTGCCGATAAATTGGTCTACGGATCCGCCGCCCTCGCACGCAACATTGGCATTTCCCCTTTAGTGATCGGCATGACCATTCTGGCCATGGGCTCTTCCGCGCCAGAAATGATGGTGTCCGCCACGGCAGCGCTTGACGGCCACACCGACACCGCCGTGGGCAACGTCTTGGGATCGAACATTGCCAACATTGCTTTGATTCTTGGCATTACCGCTTTGATTAAGCCACTGGCCATAAGTTCCACGGTCGTGCGTCGTGAACTTCCGCTGATGATTGGCGTCACATTACTGGCGGGCGCGATTTTATGGGACAACCACCTCGGCTTTTACGAAGGCGTGCTGCTGTTTGTGCTGTTCGCCGCTTTTATTTTAGCCATGCTGAAAATCAGCCGCAGTGAACACAAAAATGGCGACAGCCTGCTTGAAGAACATGAATCTGAAATTCCAGACAACGTGAGCAATCAAAAAGCCATCATGTGGGTGGTGATTGGGTTGATTCTGCTGCCCCTGGCAGCCAACTTGTTGGTAGATAACTCCGTCATCATCGCCAAATACTTTGGCATGAGCGATTTGGTGATAGGCCTGACGATCATCGCCATCGGCACCAGCCTACCAGAACTGGCCGCCTCGCTGGCTGGCGTTCTGAAAGGTGAAGATGACATGGCGGTGGGCAACATCATCGGGTCCAACGTCTTTAACATTCTGGCCGTCATGGGTCTACCGGGTATTCTGAACCCATCGCTGCTGAGCAGCTTAGCGATGGGTCGTGATTTTTGGGTCATGCTGGCAGTGTCACTCCTGCTGGTTCTGATGGCGCTGGGTAAATCTCGCAGTATCAACCGCATTGAAGGAGCTATCCTATTTGCGGCGTTTCTCGCATATCAGGTTTACCTCTTTATGAATATGGCAGCTTAACTGGAGTTTAGAATGTCTGATCACTTTGACTACCGCGGTGTTGCCCAGCAAGTGCTGGCAACGGAAATCGAAGCTCTGCAACAACTCGACCAATATTTTAATGATGACTTTTGCCGTGCGTGCGAGATGATCCTCGCCAACAACAGCGGGAAAGTGGTCGTGATGGGTATTGGTAAGTCTGGCCATATCGGCAGGAAAATTGCGGCGACGCTGGCAAGCACCGGCACATCCGCGTTCTTTGTTCATCCCGGGGAAGCGTCACATGGCGACTTGGGCATGATTGAAAGCGGCGACATCGTGTTGGCCATTTCCAACTCTGGTGAATCATCCGAGATTCTGGCCCTGTTCCCAGTGTTAAAACGCCTCAATAACCGCATCATCAGCATGACTGGCAACCCGCACTCGAATATGGCGAAACTGGCGGACATTCATTTGCAAATCACGGTGCCGAAAGAGGCCTGCCCGCTCGGCTTGGCCCCGACCTCCAGCACCACGGCAACGTTGGTGATGGGCGATGCGCTCGCGGTCGCGTTATTACAGGCGCGCGGCTTCACTGCCGAAGACTTTGCACTGTCTCACCCTGGCGGCGCGTTGGGTCGTAAACTGTTGATGAAACTGCATGACATCATGCACAGTGGTGAAGAGCTGCCCAAAGTGTCTCCCGATGCATTGGTGCGCGATGCGCTGCTAGAAATCAGCCAGAAAGGCCTCGGCATGACCGCGGTGGTGGCCGAAGACGATCATCTGCTGGGCATCTTCACCGACGGCGACTTACGCCGCATTCTCGACAAACGCATTGATATTCACACCGCCAGTATTCGCGACGTGATGACCTGCAACCCCACCGTCGCCTCGCCCAACATTCTGGCGGTTGAAGGGCTGAACTTGATGCAGGAAAAACGCATCAATGGTTTGATGTTGGTCGAAGACGGCAAACTGGTTGGCGCCTTGAACATGCACGATTTACTCAAAGCTGGAGTGATGTAATGAACCAACCGGTTGAAACCCTGTACGGTGAAGTCGATGCATCACTGCTGGCGATTGCCAAAACGATCAAACTGCTGATTTGTGACGTCGATGGCGTCTTCTCCGACGGCCTGATTTACATGGGCAATCACGGTGAAGAGTTGAAAACGTTTCATACTCGTGATGGATATGGCGTAAAATCGTTAATGAACGCTGGCATTGAGATCGCCATTATTACTGGCCGACAATCTCAAATCGTTGAAAACAGAATGAAAGCGCTGGGCATCAAGCTGATTTATCAAGGTCAGGATGACAAAGTCAAAGCCTATCACGACATCTGCCAGCGCTTAGCCATTGAGCCGCAACACACCGGCTACATTGGCGATGATCTGATTGACTGGCCCGTGATGGAAAAAGTGGCCTTGAAAGTCTGCGTCGCAGACGGCCACCCACTGCTGGCCAAGCGCGCAAACTACGTCACTCACATCAAAGGCGGACACGGCGCAGTACGCGAAGTGTGCGATTTAATCTTACAAGCACGGAATGAGCTCGACGTACACAAAGGCCTGAGTATATGAGTTTTTCTCGTATCCTTTACGTGATACTTTTCTTTGTTGCATCATGGTCCGCTTATTACCTGATCGACAAAGAACAAAGTACTGCTATTCAGGTGGCTCCCAATTTTGAGCTGCCGATGTTTAGTGGTAAAAATCTAGACAACGTCTCATACAATCAGCAAGGCGTGCGCAGCTACGTCATTACATCGAAACACCTGGACCACTACGCCAAGAGCGGCAACACCACGTTTGAGTACCCGGTGTTGAAGGTGTATCAGCAAGGGACCACTCAAGAGTGGGAACTCACCGCGAAACGTGGCATTTTGACCAAAGATCACGTGCTGATTCTGTATGATGAAGTGTTAGCAAAGAATTTACTGGCGGACTCTGGCTTTGATGAATTATCAACAGCCAAATTGAGTATTCAGCTCGATAGCCGCGATTTTTGGGCCGACAGCGAAGTCACGATGACCGGGCCACAATTTGAAACTCGCGGACAGGCGATGAAAGGCAACTTTGGCGATCACTCGGCTGTTCTGTATAACCATGTACAAGGTAGATATGAAACTCTCACACCTTAGTCTCATTGCTTGTTTGCTGACCTCCGGTTCAGCGCTGGCGCTGTCATCCGACACCCAGCAACCGGTTTACATTGATTCAGACAGTCAGCAGCTGGACATGAAAAGCAGCCGCGTGACCTTTGTCGGCGATGTCAAACTCAAACAAGGCAGCATCAACATCAATGCCGATAAATTGGTTGTGATTCGCGATGCAAAAACCGGCAAGATCGAAACCATTGAAGGCTATGGGAATCTGACCACTTTCTCTCAGCTCACCGATGATGGCAAAACCCTGTACGGGGAAGCCAAAGAGCTGCATTACAAAATGGCAGACGATGAGCTGACCATGATTGGTCAGGCGATGTTGTCTCAGGATGATAGCGAAATTCGCGGTAGCAAAATCCGCTACAAAATCTCGTCGCAGAAATTGATTGCGGACAGCAACGGCAGCGGCCGCGTGTCGACCGTACTGCAACCACAAGCAGCACAATAAGAACAACTATGGCAATACTCAAAGCAGAACACTTAGCCAAGAGCTACAAAAAACGTAAAGTGGTCTCGGACGTCAGTCTGCAGGTCGAGTCGGGCCAAATCGTCGGCCTGCTGGGCCCAAACGGTGCCGGTAAAACCACCTCGTTCTACATGATCGTGGGTCTGGTGGCGCGCGATGAAGGCACCATCTGCATTGATGACAAAGACATCAGTGTGCTCCCGATGCACAGTCGCTCACGTCTCGGGATCGGCTATCTGCCACAGGAAGCATCGATTTTCCGCAAACTGTCGGTCGAAGACAACATCATGGCCGTGCTAGAAACGCGTGAAGAGATGACCCGTGAAGAGCGCCAAGACAAACTGGAAGATTTGCTGGAAGAGTTCCACATTCAGCATATTCGCCAAAGTGCCGGTATGGCGCTGTCTGGGGGTGAACGTCGCCGAGTGGAAATCGCGCGGGCGTTGGCTGCAAACCCACAATTTATTTTGTTGGATGAACCTTTTGCAGGGGTCGACCCGATTTCGGTGATCGACATCAAAAAGATCATCGAACATTTGCGTGATCGCGGCCTCGGCGTGCTGATCACCGACCACAACGTTCGAGAAACCTTGGATGTGTGTGAAAAAGCTTATATCGTAAGCCAAGGACGCTTAATCGCAGAAGGGACACCGCAAGAAGTGCTCAATAACGAGCAGGTGAAACAGGTTTATCTCGGTGAACAATTCCGTCTATGATTAGAGTAGATTGTGATCAATTCTAACAAAAACAAGGCAGTCAATACTGAATGAAACCCTCATTACAGCTTAAGCTAGGTCAACAGTTAGCCATGACCCCCCAGCTGCAGCAAGCCATTCGCCTGCTTCAGCTGTCGACATTGGATCTGCAACAAGAAATTCAAGAAGCGTTGGAATCGAACCCGCTTTTGGATGTTGAAGAGCCAATGGACGATTTTGCGGGTGCTGACAACACGACCGCGAATGAGGAGAAAGAAGCCAGTGCTGACGTCGCCGAGCCTGAACCGCAAGACAGCTCTGAACTGATTGAAAAGTCGGAAATCAGTGCGGAGCTAGAAATTGATACCACTTGGGATGACGTTTACAGCGCCAACACCGGCAGCACCGGCATCGCGCTGGACGACGACGCCCCGGTGTATCAAGGGGAAACCACCCAAACCCTACAAGATTACTTGTTGTGGCAACTGGACTTAACCCCCTTTAGCGACACCGACCGCACCATCGCCATGGCACTGATTGATGCCATCGACGATTACGGCTACCTCACGCAATCGCTGGAAGAGATTTTGGAAAACTTCCACGGTGAAGAGATTGAGCTCGACGAAATCGAAGCGGTGCGAAAGCGCATTCAACAATTTGATCCACTGGGCGTGGCCTCCGTCAATCTGCAGGACTGTTTACTGCTGCAACTGGCCACCTACCCAGCCGACACCCCATGGCTGGACGAAGCCAAAACTCTCCTATCTCAGTACATTGACCAACTTGGCAACCGCGATTACAAAGTCATTCTGAAAGAAGCTAAACTCAAAGAAGAAGAATTGCGTGACGTGCTCCAACTGATCCAACAGTTGGATCCAAGACCGGGCAGCCGTATCGCATCGGAGCATGCAGAATACGTGATCCCCGATGTGTCGGTGTTTAAAGAGCATGGCAAATGGATTGTCACCATCAATCCAGACAGCGTACCACGCCTCAAAATTAACCAGCAATACGCCAATTTAGGCCGCGGAAACAGTGCCGACAGCAACTACATTCGCACCAACCTGCAAGAGGCAAAATGGTTAATTAAGAGCTTGGAAAGCCGAAACGAGACCTTGCTCAAAGTTGCCAAGTGCATAGTTGAACATCAACGTGATTTCTTCGAGTATGGTGAAGAAGCCATGAAGCCGATGGTCCTGAATGACGTCGCGCTTGCCGTGGATATGCATGAGTCGACCATTTCACGTGTGACGACCCAAAAATACATGCATACCCCGCGTGGCATATTCGAGTTGAAGTACTTTTTCTCCAGCCACGTCAGTACCGACAATGGCGGAGAATGTTCATCTACCGCGATTCGAGCTCTGATCAAAAAATTGGTCGCTGCGGAAACCCCAGCCAAACCATTAAGTGACAGCAAGATCGCGGCTTTACTCGCTGACCAAGGGATTCAGGTGGCACGACGGACGATCGCCAAATACCGTGAATCATTGGGCATCGCCCCCTCAAGTCAGCGCAAACGCCTGTTATAAGGCCTAACTGAGAAGGAAAGTCTATGCAAATCAATATTCAAGGCCATCACATTGAACTAACCGATTCAATGCAAGACTATGTTCACTCTAAATTTCAGAAACTTGAGCGCTTTTTCGAGCATATCAATAGCGTTCAAGTGATTTTACGTGTTGAAAAAGCACGCCAAATCGCAGAAGCTACGCTTCACATTAACCAAGGAGAAGTTCACGCCACTGCGGAAGATGACATCATGTACGCAGCTATTGATGGCCTCGTGGACAAGCTCTCTCGTCAACTCAACAAGCATAAAGAAAAGCTAAGTAGCCACTAATCATGCAATTAAGCGAAGTACTTTCACTGGACTGCACCAAAAGTGCAGTCCAGTGTTCTAGCAAAAAAAGAGCCCTGGAAATCATCAGCGAGATCGCCGCACAGCACACTGGTTTAAACGCCACTGAGCTGTTTGAGTGCATGCTTAGCCGAGAAAAAATGGGCAGTACCGGTATTGGGAATGGGATTGCTATTCCTCACGCACGAATGACCACCAGCGATCAAGCAGTCGCCGTTTTGGTCCAGTGTGAAGAACCGATTGAATTTGACGCGATCGACAATCGTCCGGTCGATTTGCTCTTTGCCTTGCTGGTGCCTGAGGCTCAGTGCAAAGAACACCTCAAAACCTTGTCGTGCATGGCTGAACGCCTGAACGATAAGCAAACTCTGAAACAGCTTCGCGCCGCAACCAGCGATCAGGAGCTGTACGACATCATGGTTAATCAACAACCTGAGTAGGTCATCCCATGCGTTTAATTGTTGTGAGTGGTCAATCTGGCGCGGGTAAAAGCGTCGCATTGCGGGTCTTAGAAGATCTGGGCTACTACTGCGTGGATAACTTACCCGTCAGTTTGCTGCATGCCTTCATTCAATCGGTACAAGGCAGCAAACAAAATGTCGCGGTCAGTATCGACATCCGCAACCTGCCCAAAGAACCGGGCTTGGTCGAAGATGTTCTGGACCAACTCAAGCAAAATAACGATGTCAGCGTGCTCTTTCTGGATGCCAGTAAAGAGACGCTGCTCAAACGCTATAGCGAAACACGCCGTATTCATCCGCTCTCACTTAGTGAAGGGAAACCGACACTGGCGCAAGCGATTGAACTCGAAAAAGGTTTACTCGAACCGCTCAAAGAGCAGGCCGATTTGCTGCTCGACAGCAGCAATCAGTCGCTTCATGAGCTGAGTGAAACCGTGCGCATGCGCGTGGAAGGCCGCGAGCGCAAAGATCTGGTGATGGTATTTGAATCCTTTGGCTTCAAATACGGTTTACCGAGCGATGCCGACTACGTCTTTGATGTCCGTTTTCTCCCCAATCCCCATTGGGAACCCGATCTCCGGCCGCTCACGGGGCTGGATGCTCCCATCAAATCGTTCCTTGAAAGCCATGCTGAAGTGATTGAACTCAAGCAGCAGATCCAAAAGTTCTTTGAACACTGGCTGCCATCGCTGGAGAAAAACAATCGCAGTTATCTCACCATCGCGATTGGCTGTACCGGCGGCAAACACCGCTCGGTTTATTTGACGCAGCAATTGGGGGAATACTTCGCCCAACTGGGTCATCAGGTGCAAATTCGTCACACCTCTCTGGAAAAGAACCGCTCATAAGGAACCGATATGCAGCAAGCAAGCCGTACCGTCCTCATTCAGAATCGCCTCGGCTTGCATGCGCGAGCGGCCGTAAAATTAGTTGAACTGGCACAATCCTTCGATGCGGTGCTGACCATTCAAAGTCAGGAAGGCAAAGAAGCAACCGCCGACAGCGTGATGGGGTTGCTGATGCTCGAATCCGCACAAGGACAGAACGTCACTATTTCCGCCGAAGGCTCACAGGCCGAGCAAGCGCTCGATGCCGTATGCCACTTGATTGAAGCGAAATTCGAAGAAGACGAATGACGCGCGGTCGAAAACGAAATTAAATACTCATGATTAATCAGAACGTATTAAATAAGACCTAGAATTAAGTTACTATTCAACACATTGCCACAATTCAAAGCATTAGGGGGAAGCGATGGCAGAGCAAATTGAATTTGACCAAGCTCACCAAACCCTCCAAGAAATTACCGAAGCGCTGGAAAACGGCCGCTTTGTCCATGTTCGTCGCCAACTGCAGGACATGGAACCGGAAGATATCGCCAGCCTGTTAGAAGCCTCTCCTCGCAAAGCACGTGATGTGCTGTGGCAACTGACCGACCCTGAAGATTACGGTGAAATCCTTGATGAGCTAAGCGAAGACGTCAAAGATGCGTTGGTGTCGAAAATGGCACCAGAAAAACTCGCGGAAGCCACCGAAGGCATGGACACCGATGACGTGGCCTACGTCCTGCGTAGCTTGCCCGATGATCTGTCCCGTGAAGTTTTAGCGCAAATGGACGCTGCGGATCGACTGCGCGTCGAAACCGCGCTGTCCTACCCAGAAGACACCGCCGGCGGTTTGATGAACACCGACGTGATCACCATTCGTGGTGATGTCGACGTCGACGTAGTGCTGCGTTATCTGCGCATGAAAGGTGAACTCCCAGAAGCGACCGATGCGTTGTATGTCATCGATGATGAAAGCAAGCTGATTGGCCACTTATCGCTGAGTACGCTGCTGACCACGCAACCGGATGTGCCCGTCAGCGAAGTGATGGACGATGCCGATGAAGCCATCAAAGTCGACACCAAAGACTCTGACATCGCCAGCCTGTTTGAACGTCGGAACTGGATTTCTGCGCCTGTGGTGGACGAGAACCAACATCTGGTCGGTCGTATCACCATCGATGACGTGGTCGACGTGATCCGTGAAGATGCCGAACACTCGATGATGAGCATGGCGGGTATGGACGACGACGAAGATACCTTCGCGCCTGTGGTCAAATCCGCACGTAAACGCAGCGTCTGGTTGGGCGCGAACGTTCTGGCCGCTCTGGCCGCCGCGTCCGTCTCCAACATGTTTGAAGCCACGCTGGAACAGATGGCAGCGATTGCCGTTTTGATGACCATCGTTCCATCGATGGGCGGTGTCGCAGGCAACCAAACCGTGGCGCTGGTGATTCGCGGTCTGGCACTGGGTCATATCGGTGACAGTAACAAACGCGAACTGCTGATGAAAGAAGCCGCGATCGGCTTTCTCAACGGCATTCTGTGGGCCTTAATCATTGGCGCGATTGTCGTGGTCTGGAAAGGCGAATGGCTACTGGGCGGCATTATCTCTGCGGCGATGATGACCAACTTGTTTGTCGCCGGTGTCGCCGGGGTAACCATTCCGGTGCTGCTGAAAAAGATGAACATCGACCCGGCTCTGGCGGGCGGGATGGCACTGACCACCGTCACCGACGTGGTGGGCTTATCGGTGTTCCTAGGCTTGGCAACGCTGTTGATTCGCTAGCCTAACTCCTCTAGCGGCGTGGACGCGGGTAAACGTGAACGCCATAAAAAAGCGCAGACTGAAGGCTGCGCTTTTTTGATCGAACTGCTGTCTACGGGCGGCGGTTATTCGCCAGCCACTTTCATGGTTTCCAGCAGAATCGAACCGGTTTGGATCTGCGAACGTGTTTCCGTATCGCTGCCCACCGCCACGATCTGATTGAACATGGTTTTTAGGTTGCCCGCGATGGTGATTTCAGAAACAGGATATTGGATTTCGCCATTCTCCACCCAGAAACCCGCAGCGCCGCGTGAGTAGTCACCGGTTACCACATTCACGCCTTGGCCCATCACTTCAGTCACCAACAACCCAGTGCCCAGCGCTTTCAGCATCTGTTCAAAGTTCTGTCCGGTGTGTTGAACGAACCAGTTGTGAATGCCGCCCGCATGACCCGTAGGCGTCATGTTCATCTTACGCGCAGCGTAGCTAGTTAGCAGGTAAGTCGCCAACACGCCATCGGTGATGATATCGCGGTCTTCCGTGCGTACCCCTTCGCTGTCAAATGGGCTGGAAGCCAACCCGCGCAGCACATGCGGGCGCTCTGACACGTTAAACCACGATGGCAGAATTTGCTGACCGAGGTGGTCGAGTAAGAACGACGATTTACGGTACAAGTTACCGCCACTGATCGCCATCACCAGATGCCCCATCAAGCCAGTCGCCACATCTGCGGCAAACATCACAGGGTACTTCCCGGTTTTCAGCTTCTTCGCATCCAAACGGCTAATGGTTTTCTCGGCCGCCTCCAAGCCAACACGCTCAGGGGCCCACAAGTCATCGACGTGACGCGCTACGGTGTAGCTGTAATCGCGTTCCATTTCACCATTTTTGCCCTGACCAATCACACAGCAACTGATGCTTTGGCGGCTTGACGCGTAGCTGGCCAGCAAACCGTGGCTGTTGCCGTACACTTTCACGCCGTAATGGCTGTCGTAACTGCCCCCATCACTCTGTTTGATTTTGTCACTGTATTGCAGCGCCGCACGTTCGGCTTCAATCGCCACCTGCGCCGCTCTATCGGGGTTCGGTTCATCCGGGTGAAACAGGTCCAAATCCGGAATCTCGGTCACCATCAACTCTTTCGGTGCCGGGCCAGCATACGGGTCTTCGGAAGTGTATTGAGCAATATCCAATGCGGCCAGCACGGTCTGCTGAATCGCTTTTTCACTTAAATCAGAAGTAGACGCACTGCCTTTACGCTGACCACGATACACCGTGATCCCCAACGCACCGTCACTGTTAAACTCCACGTTTTCCACTTCGCACATGCGAGTCGAAACACTTAAACCTGTGCTTTTGGTAATGGCAACTTCAGCGGCGTCAGCACCAGCTGAAGCCATGTCGAGCGCTTTTGCAACGGCCGCTTCAAGCTCGGTACGCTGCACAGCGACTTGCTGTCTTACATCCATATCTCATCCAACTATTGCGCTTTAATGAGGTTAGGATAACAAGAATTTCGCTTTCTCCCCACGATTCTTGCTAAAATAGCAGACATAAATAACTCATTAGTGAAGAAAATGGCTCGTAAGAATCAAAAAGCCCCTTGGGAAGACGAAGAGGAAATCATTTGGGTCAGTAAGACCGAGATGAAGAACGATATGATTGTGCTGCAAAAACTCGGCGAAGAGCTGGTTGAGCTGAAGCCTTCGGTGCTGGCGAAATTTCCGCTGCCCGACGACTTGGCCGCTGCAATCAAAGATGCGCAACGTTTCAAAAACGAAGCGCGTCGTCGTCAATTGCAATACATCGGTCGTCTGATGCGTAACATCGACCCAGAACCGCTGCAAGCGGCGCTGGACAAACTGCGTAACAAACACTCGCAAAACACCGCAGTGCTGCACAAGCTGGAACAGATGCGCGATCGCATCGTCGAGCAAGGTGATGACGCAATTGAAGAGGTGATGACGCTGTACCCAGAGGCTGACCGTCAACGTCTGCGCCTGTTGGCGCGTCAGGCGAAAAAAGAGAAACAAGGCGAGAAGCCGCCCAAAGCTTCTCGCGAAATTTTCCAGATGCTGAAAACCCTCAACGACCAAGAGTTCTGAGTGTTTCGGCCTATGGTTATCACAAAAAAGGTTGGCTTATGCCAACCTTTTTTCTTACCTGTCATTGAGTACACCTGCGTGAAATGCTTACTCCCCCGCGCGTACAAAATCTGCCAGCGGCGCGTCACGGTGCTGCGCCGTTAAGGCGGCAATCGGCGCCATGTGCTGCACTTGCCCTTGGGCCATAAACGCAAAATGCGTGGCAATGGCGCGCGCGTCGCTGATGTGGTGCGTCACCATCAACACGGTGATATTGCGCTCCGCAGCTAAGGTTTTGACCAGCGTTAACATCTCCTCACGCAGCAGTGGATCCAGTGCTGAAAACGGCTCATCCAGCAACCAGATGGGATGCGGTTGAACAAAACAGCGAGCCAGCGCGACGCGCTGACGCTGCCCGCCCGACAACTGCTCCGGCAGGCGATCAAGTAAATCCCCCACCCCAACTAGGTGGGCCGCATGCACCACGTGCTCCCGCTGCGCGGCACTGAGTTTGAGCCCTGGATGTAACCCCAAACCAATATTGTCACGCACGCTCAGGTGCGCAAACAGGTTGTGCTCTTGAAACAGCATCGAAAACGGGCGCTGATACGGCGCTTTGCCCACCACGGATACTGTTTCGCCGTCGCTTTGCACCCGAATGTCGCCGCTGCGAGGTTCGATAAAACCGGCCACCAAACTAAGCAGTGTGGACTTACCCGCCCCGCTTGGCCCCATCAGGGCGACAATGCTGCCTTGCGCGACGCTGAGGTCAAACACGAACCACTCATCCTGATATTCATAACGCACATTATCCAGTATTAACATGAGCTTCTCCGCGAGGATGTAGAAGAGGAACGCACGCGAAACAGGCGTTCAATCAGATAAAACAGGCCAACACTCAACACCAGCAGCACCAGAGAGACCACCGCGGCAGACTGCATTTGATAACTCCCCAGCAACTGATACAAATAGAGCGGCAGCGTGCGAAAATCTTGGCTGCCAAACAGTGCAATCGCGCTTAAATCGCCCATCGACAACAAAAAACTGATGGTCAACGCATGGGCCAGCGGCTTGCGCAGGGCGCGCAGCTCAATCAGTCGCAAGCGCTGCCAGCCGCGCATGCCTAAACTGGCACACAAAAACTGATATTGCTGCGCCAGATGCAGCATCGGTTGGCTGAGCGTTTTCACCACGTACGGCAGCGCCATCAGGCCATTGACCGCCACCACCACCCAATACGCGAGGCTGAACACATCGGTCAGATTGCGCAGCAGTAAGAACAATCCGGTGCTAATCACCAGCCCCGGCGTCACCAAAATGATGGTGCCAATCAGTTCAAGCCCGTTTGCTCTGCGCGAGTGAGATTGCAAGCGCCAGTGACGACTGGTGAGAATGATCGCCACGCCCGCCAGCAGCGCCAACGAACTCGCCAGCAGCGCAACCTGCAACGAAGCGCCCATCGCACGCCAGAACTCGCCACTGCTCAGCACGCTGAAAAGTTTCTCGTTCAGACCACTCAGCACCACCATCAGCAGCGGCGGAATGACCAGCAATAGCGCAAACCCAATCCACGCCCCATCCCATAAACGGCTGCAGCGCGAATCACGTACCCATTGCTGCGTGGCGACACTGCCGCTACTCACCGGCAACGGGCGCGAAAAACGTTGTATCGATAGCGTCAGTACACCGCACAAGAGCATTTGCCACAGCGCCAACAGCGCGCCGGTTTGCAGATCGAAATCAAATTTGATGGCCTGATAAATGGCCAGCTCAATCGTGGTCGATTTGGGTCCGCCGCCCAGCGCCATCACCGTGGCAAAACTGGTGAAACACAGCATGAACACTAAGCCCAGCACATGCGGCAGTTGCTGGCGCAACCGCGGCCACTCCACCGCAACAAATTTCTGCCAGCCCGTCATGCCAAGGTGGGCGCATAACTTGTGCTGCTCGGCCGGAATGGTGTCCAGACTTTGCAGCAACAAACGCGCGGCGTATGGCAGATTAAAAAAGACGTGGGCGAGCAAAATGCCGTTCAGGCCATAGATGGAAAAAGGCAATTTGAGCTGCCAATGTTGCAGCCCACTTGCCAGTAAACCGCTGTTGCCATAAATCGCCAGCAAGCCAAAGACCCCCACCAGCACTGGCAGCACCAGCGTCATGGCAAACAGTTTGAGCAGCAGCCCGCGTCCGAGGAAACGGCGGCGGCTTAACGCATGCGCAACTGGCACCGCCAAGCCAACGCTGAGCAGGGTCGACAACAGGGCTTGGTAAAGACTGAACCAAGTCACATGGCGATAATAAGCATCGCCCCAAATCTGATTCAGATGAAGTGTGGGCGCTTGCCACAATAAAGCGCTGAGGGCCGAAAGGACAAAGGCCGCGACAACTGCCGCGACCCCGAGACCCAATTTAGGTGTACGGCTTTGCATCAATCGCTCAGAACGTTAAGGCATTTTGCCATTCGCGAATCCAGCCTCGGCGCTTCGCCGCCACCTCTTCGGCGCTGAACGACAGCGATTTGGCTGGCACGCTCAACGTCTCAAAACCTTTGGGCAGCGCCACGTCCGTCACCGGATACATCCAGTTGCCCGTCGGCATCAAGGCTTGGAACTCATTGCTGAGCATAAATTGGAGGAACTCATCCGCCAGCTTGTCGTTCGGCGTGCCCTGCACTTTGGCCGCCACTTCGACCTGCATGTAATGACCTTCGGCAAAATTGGCCGTTGCGTACTTGTCATCGTGTTCAGCAATCAGGTGATAAGCTGGCGATGTGGTGTACGACAGCACCATGTCAGATTCACCATCGAGGAACATCGAATACGCTTCTGACCAACCTTTGGTCACCGTCACGGTTTTGTTGGCCAGCTTCTGCCACGCCTGCGTCGCATCATCGCCATACACCGACTTCATCCACAGCAACAGCCCTTGGCCTGGCGTCGACGTACGCGGATCTTGATAGATGATGCGCAGATCGTCGCGCTGTTCTACCAGTGCTTTCAAGCTGGTCGGCGGGTTGGTCAGTTTTTGCTTGTTGTAGACAAAGGCAAAGTAACCGTAATCGTACGGCACGAAGGTGTCATCACTCCAGCCGTTTGGCAGGTGCACCGCGTGCGTATCGGTGTTGTGTTGAGCCAATAATCCCGTTTGCTTGGCTTCCACCATCAGGTTGTTATCCAAGCCCAGCACCACATCTGCTTTGGTCTTCTTGCCTTCCAGACGCAAGCGGTTGAGGATCGACACGCCATCATCTAGCGCCACAAACTGAAGATCACAGCCGCATTGGGCTTCAAAGGCTTTTTCGACCGCCGGTCCCGGGCCCCAATCGGCCGCGAACGAGTCGTAGGTGTAAACGGTGAGGGTCGGCGCCGCCAAGGCTGCCGAAGAAAATAGGGTCGCCATGGCAATGGCGGACAATTTAAAGGTCAAGGCTCGCTCTCCTTTTGAGCGGCACAGGTTTGAGAGGATGTGATTCGTCCGTTAATCGGTGTCGCAAACCCAGCTCAATTCCTACGCCAGCATTATCTGGTTCAGGTGTCTAACCGCAAAGATGGGCGATACGCACGACCTTTGCGACTAATGCGGGTCCCAAGCTAGGCTTGATCTCAGCGCCATTCACGTGATGAATGGTGAGCTCCCCGATGAGTGCTACGGATTGTAATTCGATTCGCATGAAAAAGCGACTACACGCGTTGGTCGTATCCCCACCGTGCAACCAGCGTTTGTTCAATGCCCAGGTGATCGAGAATGCGCGCCACGAGAAAATCGATCAGGTCATCAATCGACTGCGGTTGATGATAAAACCCCGGAGCCGCGGGCATGATGGTCACGCCCATTTGTGACAGCTTGTGCATGTTTTCAAGATGCAACGTCGAGAACGGTGTTTCACGCACCACCAGCAGCAGTTGGCCGCGCTCTTTCATCACCACATCGGCAGCACGTTCGATCAAATTGTCCGACATGCCGTGCGCAATCGCTGCCACACTACCGGCCGAACAAGGACACACCACCATCTGTTTGGGCGCCGCAGACCCCGATGCCACGGGAGAAAACCAATCGTCTTTGCCGCACACCACCAACTTGTCGGGGTCGCACCCGACATGGGCAACCAACGCCGCTTTGGCCGCTTCGGGGCCGGCGGGGAGTTTCAGCCCATGTTCGGTCGCCAGCACGACTCGCGCTGCCGAAGAGATGAGCAAATAGACCGTGTAATCGGCTGCCAAAAGACACTGCAGCAGGCGCAGGCCATACGGCGCGCCGGAAGCCCCCGTCCACGCGAGGGTGATGGCTTTGGGTTGTTTCGTCATAGGGTTCGCAGATTCACTGTTTGAGTTAAGCCGGTTGCTGCGCTTTGGCTTTCAGCGCTGCCAGCAGTTTGCCGTGAATGCCATCAAAGCCACCGTTGCTCATCACCAAAATTTGGTCGCCCGGCTTGGCTTCTTGGCAAATTTGCGCCACAAACTCGGCCATGTTGTCGCTCACGTGCGCCGGTTGCGAACATTGGTCAGCCACATCCTGCACCGCCCAAGGAATGTTACTGGGTTGGAACAGGTAAACCGAGTCGGCCGCCGCCAGTGATGCCGCCAAGGTTTCTTTGTGCACGCCCAGCTTCATGGTCGCGGAACGGGGTTCCAGCACAGCAATGATTTTACGGTCGCCGACTTTATTACGCAGCCCTTCCAGCGTCAGTTCAATCGCAGTCGGATGATGGGCAAAATCGTCGTACACCGTGACGCCATTTTCAGTACCTTTCAGCTCCAAACGACGTTTGGTGTTGATGAAAGAACCCAAAGCCTCACACGCCAGATCTGGCGTCACGCCGACATGACGCGCCGCCGCGATGGTCATCAGCGCATTATTCACGTTATGCTCGCCCACCAAATCCCACGTCACAGTGCCAACACGTTCGCCTTGGTGTAACACATGGAATTGCGAGCCATCTTTGCAGATTTTCTCCGCTTGCCATTCGCCCTGCTCGCCCGAAAACTCGGTTTCGCTCCAACAACCACGACGCAACACATCGGCTAATGCGGCATCTTGACGCGGTGCCAGAATACGGCCATTGCCCGGCACGGTACGCACTAAGTGGTGAAATTGACGCTTAATCGCTTCCAGATCATCGAAGATGTCCGCATGATCGAACTCAAGGTTATTCATCACCAAAGTGCGCGGATGGTAGTGAACGAACTTCGAACGCTTATCGAAAAAAGCACTGTCGTATTCGTCCGCTTCAACCACGAAAAACATGCTTTCGCCCAAACGGGCTGAAATGCCGAAATTTCCCAGAACACCACCGACCAAAAAGCCAGGTTGGTAACCGCAATGTTCGAGTACCCACGCTAACATGCTCGAAGTGGTCGTTTTTCCGTGCGTTCCCGAAACCGCCAGTACCCAACGATCGTACAAAAGATGGTCTTGCAACCATTGCGGGCCTGAGGTGTAACGCAGGTTATGATTCAGCACATATTCCACACATGGATTGCCCCGGCTCATGGCGTTGCCAACCACCACCAGGTCAGGCCTCGGCTCTAATTGAACCGGATCAAATCCCTCGATGATGTCAATGCCATGCGATGCCAACATGGTGCTCATTGGTGGGTAAACATTGGCGTCACTACCGGTCACTTTATGGCCTAACTGGCGAGCCAACATGGCGACACCGCCCATGAATGTGCCACAAATTCCCAGAATATGAATGTGCATAAACCTAGCCTCATTACGACTGTTTTGTATTGCACTCCATTATCCTGATTCGCATCGCAAAAGCGAGCACCACAAATCAGAGCAATGTAATTTCCAAAAAGTCGACAAACAAATTGAGATCTCCGTCTGTTACTTCATTACCCATAAAAAGATCTACCCCCTAAAATCGTCGCTAGGCGCGAGTGCAAATAAGTTCCCCCCAAAGAACCCGTCACGGCGCCGACAAACTCCCCCAAAAAATTAGTGTTAAGGAAAGAACATGTCTGAGATGCGCACCCTTGGTGAGTTCATTGTTGAGAAGCAACATGACTTCCCCCATGCAAGTGGTGAACTATCCTCCCTACTGGCATCGATTCGTCTTGCTGCGAAAATTGTCAACCGCGAAATCAACAAAGCGGGCCTAGCCGACATTACTGGCGCGTCAGGTAACGACAATATTCAAGGTGAAGAACAACAGAAGCTTGATGTGTATGCGAACGAAAAATTCAAATCCGCTCTCGAAGCGCGCGACCAAGTGTGTGGCGTGGCGAGTGAAGAAGAAGATGAAGCCGTCGCGTTCAATAAAGAGCTGAACAAAAACGCCAAATACGTTGTGCTGATGGACCCGCTTGACGGCTCATCGAACATCGATGTGAACGTGTCCGTAGGGACCATTTTCTCGATTTACCGCCGTATTTCACCGGTGGGCGGTCCACCAACTGCGGAAGATTTCCTGCAACCGGGCAATAAACAAGTCGCCGCGGGTTACGTGATTTATGGTTCATCCACCATGCTGGTGTACACCACCGGCAATGGCGTGAACGGTTTTACTTACGACCCGTCAATTGGCTCATTCTGCCTGTCGCATGAAAACATGTGCATTCCAGAAAACGGGAAGATTTACTCGATCAACGAAGGTAACTACATTCGTTTCCCAACCGGCGTGAAAAAGTACATCAAATACTGTCAGGAAAATGTGCCGGAAGATGGTCGTCCTTACACCTCTCGCTACATCGGTTCCTTGGTGGCAGATTTCCACCGCAACCTGCTCAAAGGCGGTATCTACCTCTACCCGAGCACGCAAAGCCACCCGAACGGCAAACTGCGTCTGTTGTATGAGTGCAACCCGATGGCCTTTTTGATTGAGCAAGCTGGCGGCACCGCATCGGATGGCGTGAACCGTATCATGGACATCAAACCGACCGAGTTGCACCAGCGTGTGCCGTTCTTCGTCGGTTCGAAGCGCATGGTGGCGAAAGTCGAAGAATTCCTCGAAGCCAACCCCGATTAAATCACTGAGCGTCGCACATGCGGCGCTTTTTTTCGCTTCACAGAAATTCAAGCAATTAGCCATGCGCGGCCGCTCGGTGACGTGATTCGGCTGAGGTTTATTTGGGAATCAGTCAATTTGAGAGTAAACTCTCGGCGTAACTGAGTGTTGATTTTTGCACCTCAGCGCAACTTGAATAATAATAAGTCTCGATTTTTTGAAGTCCGGCCAACAGAAAAAGGAAAACTTAATGAGCTTAAACAATGTGCCAGCAGGCAAATCGCTTCCTGATGACATCTATGTTGTAATCGAAATCCCAGCCAACGCGGATCCGATCAAATACGAAGTCGACAAAGATTCTGGCGCTGTGTTCGTAGACCGTTTCATGTCTGCGCCAATGTTCTACCCATGTAACTACGGTTACGTGAACCACACCCTGTCTCTAGACGGTGACCCGGTAGACGTATTGGTCCCAACGCCATACCCACTGATCCCAGGTTCAGTGATTCGCTGCCGCCCAGTTGGCGTCCTGAAAATGACAGACGAGTCTGGTGAAGACGCGAAAGTTGTTGCGGTACCGCACTCTAAACTGTCGAAAGAGTACGACCACATTCAAGATGTGAACGATCTGCCAGAACTTCTGAAAGCACAAATCACTCACTTCTTCGAGCGTTACAAAGAGCTTGAATCAGGCAAGTGGGTGAAAGTTGACGGCTGGGAAGACGCAGCTTCAGCTCGCGCTGAAATCCTGACTTCTTACGAGCGCGCTCAACAAAAATAAGCGTTTCGACGTCAGACGATCTAAAAAGCCAGCAATTTGCTGGCTTTTTTACATCGACAGGCTGCGAAATGAACCTGACATAGCGCTCGACTTAGTCGAGGCTGGCACCATCATCCCACCATAACCCCTCAGAAAATTGAGCGCGGAAATTGGGGTTTTGCGCATCACACACACCCAAATAGGCACGTTGCGCTTTCCCGAGGGCAACCGGATCCTGAGCGCAGTACTGTTGCAGGCCTTGCGCATATCCTTGCTGATAGCTGGCAATCATCTCCGACGTCGCCTTCTGTTGGTCGAAATTCATCGCCACACGCCCATGAGTCCCTTGGTCATAGCCATAAGATTGCCAATCTGCCGCGTTAAACGCCGTGGTATCTGGATTCATGCTACAACCGGCCATCACGGTGACGGCCACTGCCATTAACCAACCTTTCTTCATGATATCGTCTCCTTTATAGATAACCATATCAATAGTATGGACGTTTTTGGGTCAGACCTTGTAAATGAAATGTAAATCAGTGTAAAGATTTAGATTCTCTGACACCAGTCACCGGAATCGATGATCGCATCAAGGCGACTGGCATCTTGGTAGATGTAAATCCACGCCATGCCATACGGCGTCTCGATGGTCTCACGCCGATATTCCACCGGCACATCTTCCAGAATATCGAGCTTGGCGAGTGTCGCTTCATCAACGCGATAGACTTCGCCATGAATCGACTGATGGCCCGCGACCAATCCCGGATAAGGCCCGAGATCATGAAGGGCATACTCAGGCAACGTATCAAAACGCCCCAGCAGTTCACCGTCGGTCAGGTAATTGTGGTTACTCTCACCTTGACGCAACGTGCCATAAACAAAGACCAGATGCTGCACAGCTTTTCTCCCTGATGTCATTCGGCTTGCGATCGTCAGCCAGCGATTAGTTAAACTCGAAGCGGTACAACAGATCCACCGCACTGTCGATGCCCGACACCGCTTCCAGATAGAGATCCTTCATTAACCGGTAGCGAACGGTAAACTCGCCCACCGAGTTAAAAATACCCACACCATACTTCACTTGCAAGCCCGGCAGAATGTAACCACTCACCGTCACCTGCGAATCATCGCCGGAACCGGCAGTATCCAATTGCAAATCCTGCACGCCGAGCTCTTCGCCAATCTGGCCAACCACTTTCCCGCTTTTCGCAAGGCTCAAACCAATCAACGTGGTGGTCATGGCGTTGCCGCCAGTTTCGCCATCAATGTCCTGACCACGCAGCAAGTAAGACAGCGCGTTGGCCTGAGGCATCGACGGCTCAGAGAAAATCGACACCGTCGGTTCATCCGCCGGCCCCGTCACCTGCACCCCGGCAACCACGTCATCTTGCGTGTTATCCGGGTTACGAATCGCTTTGATCGACACGTACGGCTGATCCACCGGACCATTCATCAAAATTTTGCCTTCTTGAATGATCAAATCTTGGCCGAACGAACGATACTGGCCGCCCTGAATGTTCACCTCACCGGTCACAAAGGGGCCTTTGTCTTTTTGGCTCACTTGCAAACGACCAACTAAGCCGCCCGACAAACCAAACGCATTGAGTCTAAAGTCATCCCCAATCACGATGCTGACATTGGTTTCGACATCAAACGGAATCGCGCTTTGCTCAGATACCGGTTGCAGATCCGCATTCACTAACACTTGATCTTTCGACACCCCAATGGCGCTTGGTGGCAGCTCTTCCACCACGATACGCCCCCACGGCAATGCGATTGAGCCGTCGATTTTGGCCAGTTGTGGACGAATGGCCAGCGTCAAATCCGGCACCACCTTCATCTTCACCATCGGCGGCATATCCACCAACAACGACGCTGCACCGACATGTGCGTTGACGCGCCAGTCGTCGAGTTGTTGCCAGTTGGCATCCCCAGTGACATTCAGCAACCCGTCGGTGGTTTGTATGTCTGCATTGAGCGTGGCGTCATAGCCATTGAATAAAAGCGCCACCGTGCCGTCGTTGATTTCGACAGGCGAAATGTCACCACGCACCACCATGTCACTGACGTTGAAACGACCTTTGACCTGTGGATGTAACATCGCACCACTGAAGGTCAGGTCGGTTTCAATGTTGGATTTCACTTCGCTGTACTCACCAATCAACGGCGCAAGAAAATCGATGTTGAAGGTCGTCAGCTTGAGCCCGCCCTGCATCTGTTTGTCCTGCACGGTGACGTCGGGAATCATCAATTTACCGCTGATGTCGCCGTTGTCGGTGATATCCAATCGCCAATCGGCCTCCAAGCGGTTTTTGAGCAGCGTCGCGTTGAGTTCAATGTCATCCCAACCCACTCGCAGTGGCTGATCGAATTTCTGTTCGGCATGGCCTTGCGGCAGACGAACTTTGGCTTTGACTTGAGGCGGCTGCTCTGGGGCCCATTGCGCCCACACATCCGCATCAACCGAGCCGCGCAATTGCGTTTCGGCAGGCAAAAACGCGCTCACCTGTGAGAAATCAAACTGGTTGATGGACAACTGCGCTTCACCGCGCGTGCCGACCGTGGCGGGTTTATCGAGACACAGTGACGACCCCGCTTGCAGCCAGCAGTGCGCCGCTATGGTTGCATTCTGCTGATCGATGTTGGCGTCAATCGCCGTGGGTTGATTGAGCGACCACACGCCCTGCTGCGATTCAATGCGCGCACGTTCCAAGCGGCCCTGCCAACGCATCGACGGCTGCGTCAGCAAACTACCGCTGATCGCGATCTGCGTGGAGACAATGTCTGATGCCACATCCAGTGTCAGTTCATGTTGCTGCTGCCCGCCTGCGGCAACCAAGCTCACGCTGTCGATGCGCTGATCTTGATATTGAATGTCGCTGATGCGTAGCCTTACATCGCCTTGCGGCACAGGCATCGGGGTCACGTTGCCCACCAGTGTGACGTGCTTCACCGTGGCCTCTTTCTGCCACGCCAAGCTGTCGGCATCGAGCGCCAGTTTGACTTTCGGCGTCTTGAGCGGCCCCAATAGCGTCATATCGCCAATTACTTTGCCGTGTAAATCGGGCACGCTTTTGGCTAAATCTGGTAAATCCAGCGATAATCCAAGCCGCCAATCAGTATCCAGCTGGCCTTGCGCGGTCACTTGGTTTGGCCCGTGAGCCAACGTCAGCCCCGGCGTCGTAAACTTAAATTCCCCGTTGCCACTGACATCCGATGCGCTGAGCGTGCCGTTAATGTCCAATGGGTAATCCCGCACGATGCCTCGAATCGCCAACGTTGGTAGCTCAATCTGCCAGCCGCCTTGCTTGGTCAATTGACCTGACGTGGCGATGTCTCCGCTGATCACGCCTTCCGCTTCCGGCCACTGCAACCCCGGTTGAATTTGATTCAGATTGAGCGACGCCTGCCACTTCGCCAGCGCGCTCCAATCGGCGCTGACTTGCCCCTGAATGGTTCCGCCCAGCGTCTGCACGTTCAGCGTGTTGAGGGCGATGTGCTGCAAATTTCCTTCGCCTTGCAACGCCACATCCACGTTGGGTATTGCTTGGCCTTGGAGATGAGTTTGCAGCGTCATGTGATAGCCGTTGAGTGAACCCTGAGCGCCGATGTGCGGCGCTTGAACAAAGTACTCGCCTTGCTCTACCAGCGGCCACTGCGCTTTCAGTTGTTCGATGGCAATGTCAAACGGCAGCGCACGTTTCAGCGGTTGCAACTGCGCGGAGAGGTTCGCCTCCGCACGGCCACCGAGCTGCGCTTTGAGTGTTAAGTCAGCGACACTGCCACTCGCTTGCAGCGCCAAGGTTTGCCCTTGGGCTTCCGCCTGTTTCACCGTCGCATTGAGGGCGAGCGACAACGGGTAGTCGCCACGCAAGGTGACTTGTGTGTTGAGCTTGGCGACCACCTGCGGCATGTCGAGCTCTAGCGTGTCGACATTGACCTGCGACTGAAACGCGTTGGCCTGGAGCCCCAGATGATGAATTTGAATCGGCGTCTCTTGCGCCAGCGTAAAATCTCGCAGATCAAAGCGGCTCAGTTCCACTCGCAAGGGAATGATGACGGCGGGCAGCTCGATGTCCTGAGCCGGTTCAACCGGCGCAGGGGCCGTGGCAGCCTCGGGCTCGCTGGCCTGCGCCAGCGCAATGCGCACGCCTTGCCAATCGGTCTGACCGATGCGCAGGCGGTTACTTTGAAACGTCGCGCTGGTCGCAAAGTGTTGCCAGTCAATCTGGTGGCCCAGCACGTTGAGATGAATGTCATCTAGCACCAAACGACCCAGTTTGATCGGCACGGGAGTGGCGATGCGCGTCACCGGTTTGGCCGGTGGCGTCGGTTCATCCGACGATGCCGGCAGCGTCGGCATATTGAAATGTAGGCCGCTGATGGCCACTTCATTGATACACACCACCGGATCAAGCAAGCAACTGGCTTTGACTGCCAGCGTTAACCGTTCGACCTGAGTATCGATGTGCCCTTCTGGATCATGGAAGCGTACTTGCTGCAAGGTAAAGCGAGGAAACAGCGCACCTTGCGTCGCACCGACCGACAACTGCGGTAGCGCCTGCTGCGCGCCCCAGACCATCACATTCAAGCCTTGATTGGTGAACACCAAGCCCGCAATGGCCAGCGTGAGGATCATCGCCAGGGCCACAAATCCAGCCGAGCACCATTTGGTCCATTTCAACGCATGTTTGATCATAACTCAGGCCCCAGCGTGAAGTGGATCTTAAAGCGATCGCCGGGATCTGAGTCCAACCCCCAGGCAAAATCGAGCCGAATCGGCCCCACGGGCGAGATCCAGCGAATGCCAAACCCGGTCCCGGTTTTCCAGTCCGGCGTGTCGTTAAACGCATCGCCGTAATCGACAAACAGCGCGCCCCACCAGTTCCCCGTCAGGCGGTATTGGTATTCAAGCGAGCTGGTCGCGATGTATTTGGCACCGGTCAACGAGCCACTTTCATCGCGTGGTGAAATCGATTCATAACCGTAACCACGCAGGTTATTGTCGCCCCCGGCAAAGAAGCGCAATGACGGCGAGAGCTTGTCAAAATCTTCAGCAAAGTTGGCCCCGCCATCGAGGCGAATCAGGCCACGATGATTCCGCCCGGCACTACGCAGCCACGAAGTCCCCGCTTGCACACGCGTGACACGCGTTTCCGACACAAACGCCGGATCGCCATATTCCAACGTGATGGTCTGTTTATCCCCCCACGTAAGCAGCGAGCCATTCATGCGCGTGCGGGTTCGCGTGTAAGTGACCCCGGGCAGCACGAATTGCGCGACGTCATCTTGCAAGCCTTGTTCATAGTTTTCAATCAGATAGCGGATAAACAGCGTGCGGTGCCAGCCGTCGTCAAGCAGCCAGTGACGCTCAAGCGACAAGTTGGATTCAATACTTTTCGTATCGCGGTTATCGACGTTTTTCATCCCGTACTGAATGCGATAGTACTCGTGCAACACGTCTTCAAGCGGAATTTTGTAGCCAGCGGTAATGCTCTGCTCGGGGGCCGAAATGGAGAAACTGCTGTCAAAACTGTGACCCCGTTCGTTCACCCAAGGTTTTTTCCATTTTAGGGTGCCACGCACGCCAACGTCGGTCGAATAGCCAATCCCCGTTTCGAGTTGGTTACGCGACTGGGGCGCGAGCGACACCTTCATCGGCAATTCCCGCCCCTGATCGAGCTGGCTGAGATCCGGCTCGACCAACACCGACGAGAACCAATCGGTGTTCGACAAGTTCTGGTTAAACTGCCCCACTTGCGACACCAGATACGGATCCCCTTCTTTAAACGGTTGCAGGGAACGCACACGATTTTCATCAATCTGGCTGCCCGTGATCGTGGTGGCCCCAAAGTGATAGCGAATCCCACTGGCATAGTGCATACGCACGAACGCTTGGTTCAACTCCGGCGACACTTCAAGTCGACTGGTAAGGTATTCCCCATCGAAATAGCCTTTCTGTAACGCCAAATTGCGCAGGCTTGATTTCAAACTGTCGTACTGGCCATGATTCAGCGGTTCACCCACGCTGAGGCCGCTGCGGCGAATCAAACGCTGGAAATCGGGGTCGTTCTCCGCTTCACCGGTGATCACAATGTCGACCAATTGCAGGCGCACCACTTCGCCGGGATTCACCGTCAGAGTGAGCGCCTTGTCGGGGCTGGTCACGTCAAAGGAAAATTGCGGATGGTAGTAACCCAAAGCGTTGAGCGCTTCGGTGACCACTTTCTCCAGGCGCGACTGAAAGCGCAACTGCGTGGAGTAGTCGCTCTTGGGAATGGAAGATAGGTAAGCATCGACATTATCTTTCAACCCTCCTTCCAATCCTTTGATGGTTAAATCCACGTCGGCGAAAGAAGCAGCGGAAAAGCATAAAGCCGAGATTAGCACTGGTAATGGGGTCCGTCTCATGCTTAATTATTGGCGTTATACAGCAGTTAGATTTAGCTAGTTGGGAATCATACCGTCAATATGCAATTTAGTCTGTATGAAATCCGTCAATTATCCGGTCTCTCTGTTTTGAGTCACACAGTCAGCGAATCAAAAAGGAAATACCATGGTAGACAAACAAGTGATGGTCACCGCTGAAACGGCATTGCCAGGACGTGCAACGCCCCTGAGTGTAGACGACACTCACTTCGTCAATCAAACCCGCCTCTCGGCGCCACCCGCTGCCGGTCAGGAAGAAATTCTGATTGGTATGGGCTGCTTCTGGGGCGCCGAACGCCTGTTCTGGCAACTCGATGGCGTCGTCTCAACATCGGTTGGTTATGCGGGCGGCTACACGCCAAACCCGACCTATGAAGAAGTGTGTACCGGTCGCACTGGCCATACCGAAGTGGTGCGCGTGATTTACAATCCCCAAACCCTGCCACTCAAAGCCCTGCTGCACGCATTTTGGGAACGTCACGATCCCACCCAAGGCATGCGCCAAGGCAACGATTTGGGCACCCAATACCGCTCCGCGATTTACACTTACAGCGACGAGCAACACGCGATCGCGACGCAGAGTCAAGCCGATTATCAAGCGCTGCTGGAAGCGCACCAACGCGATCACATCACCACCGAGATTCTGCCCGCTGGCCCTTACTACTTTGCCGAAACTTACCACCAGCAATATTTGGCGAAAAATCCACAAGGCTACTGCGGCTTGGGCGGCACAGGCGTCTGCTTTCCGCCAAGTTTAGCGTAACGCACTCATGCGAAGTCAGGTGGAGCGAACCCACATTCCGACCACCTGACTTTTTCGCAACTGCATTTTCTGTGCTATACCTTTGAGTGCTCAACCAAAGGAAAAAATAATGAAAAATAAAACACTTATCGCCTTAATGCTGGCGTGCTCTCCCACCCTGGCTCTCGCACACAACATTCAGCTCGGTCAAGCGGTGCCGAATGTCGAAGTCGACAGCTACGGGGAAGTGATTCTGCAAAATAAAGACACCGCGTTCCAACCTTGGAACAGCGCGCAAATGCCCGGTAAAGTACGCGTCATTCAGGCGATTGCTGGCCGTAGCAGTGCCAAAGAGATGAATGCACCGCTGATGACCGCCATCACCGCCGCACATTTACCGCAAGAACAGTACCAAACCACGTCGATCATCAACCAAGACGATGCCATGTGGGGCACCGGTTCGTTCGTCAAATCCTCCGCACAAGACAGCAAGAAAGAGTTCCCATGGTCTTCTATCGTGCTGGATCAAAACGGGAAAGTAGCGAAAAGCTGGGATCTACAACCAGAGTCGTCCGCCATTATCGTGCAAGACAAAGCCGGTAAAGTCTTGTTTGTGAAAGAAGGCGCACTGAGTGAGCCGGAAATCGAACAGGTTCTGGGATTGGTCAAACAAAGCTTGTAACCTTGATGCCGTGAGAAGAAATCTCGCCTCACGGCACAATCCGCACTTGCCTCTGCGTTCAATTGTTATATTATAACAATTCTTTCTCACTCCAGTTGGATTCATCATGAAGCATAGCCTGCACAGTCTGCGACTGCATGCTCGGGTAGTCGCGTTAACGGCTATCCTGCTGACGCTATGGCTCAATCTCGCGTTTGTCGAACACCAACTGGACGTCACACCATCGCATCATGCGCAGCATCACTGCCAACTGTTTTCCGCAGCCCATCATGGCGTTGCGGCGGCCTTGCCTGAACTGCCGGTGTGGATTGAACATGAGTACCTGCAGCCTGTCGCCACGCCACTCAGCGTGACGCTGCTTTATCTGGCCTATCTTGCCCGTTCACCGCCGACTTCATCCCTCACAAAAGACCACGACGCGCCCTCGCGCGCGGATTACTTATTTTGAATTGATGGAGTCAAACCACCATGTTTACCAAACCAATGCTGGCACTCAGCATTTCTGCTGCCGTGTGCGGTAGCGCTTTCGCTCACGAAGAATTTCGCCAACACGACGCGCACGTCCACGGCCAAGTTGAACTTAACATCGCGCAAGATGCGCACGATCTGCTGATTGAAATCACGGCACCGGGTGCCGATGTGGTGGGTTTTGAACACGCGCCGAAAACCGACGCCGAAACACAGCGCCTGAATCAAGCCCTAGAAAACCTCAATACTGCGGATGCATTGTTCACTTTAAGCGAGCGTGCCCGTTGTCATCTGGAAACAGCCTCGGTGCACCATACGCTGGGGGGTCATGACGACCACGACCACGACCACGACCACGACCACGACCACGACCAGCATGATGATCATGACCACGCGCAACATCAAGCGCATGATGACCATGAACATCACGACGATCATGACCATGACCACGATGGCCATGACCACCACGATCACCAACATGGTTCGTTTACCGTGCAATACCAGTATCACTGCGACCAGATTCAAGAGCTCAAGCAGATCGACACACACTGGTTCCAACTGTTCCCAAGCACCCAGAAAATGGATGTCAATTTGCTGACCGATACACAGCAAACGGCGACTGAACTGCGTCCGGGCCAAACCCGCATTTCACTGTAATCACCCTCTCGGGTAAGTCAGCACTTACCCGAGTTTTTGTTTTTGCGAGGCACCGTGATGAGTGAACCCCATCTCTATTCTGCGAAACAGGTGATCGAACTGCAGCAGGTCACCTTTCATTGGCCCGACAGCGACGCTCCGACATTAGACATCGAACACCTTGTTGTCGCCGCCAAAGAACATCTGTTTATTAAAGGCCCCAGTGGTTGTGGTAAATCGACGTTACTCAGCTTGCTGACGGGCATCAACCCAGCCACCAGCGGCGCGGTGCGTCTGCTCGGTCAGGACATGACGCAACTGAAAGCCAGCGCACGTGATCGCTTTCGCGCCGACCATATCGGCTATATTTTTCAACAATTCAACCTGTTGCCTTACCTGTCGGTGATCGACAACGTGATTCTGCCGTGTCAGTTCTCGGCGCTGCGTCGCAGCAAAATCAATGAACCGTTGATAACGCGCGCCAAAGCTCTGCTGGCTCGGCTGCATTTACCGCCATCCTTACTGGACAAACCGGTCGTTGAACTGAGCATCGGCCAGCAGCAACGTGTCGCAGCAGCTCGAGCATTGATGGGGGAACCGCAACTGATCATCGCCGATGAACCGACCTCATCACTCGATTACGACAACCGCACCGCATTCATTGAACTGTTGCTAGAAGAGGCGAATCGCGTCGGCTCCACTTTGGTGTTCGTCAGCCATGACCCTACGCTGGAAAGCCTGTTTAGCCGAAGTGTCCACTTACCGACTCTCAACCGCGCGCGAGGCATGCTATGAGCGTCACGATCAAATTGGCTTGGAAAAGCCTACTCAATCGCAAAACTACCGCCCTGTTGACCGTTCTAACGGTCGCGATTTCCGTCATTCTGCTGCTCGGGGTCGAACGCATTCGGACTCAGGCCAAAAGTAGTTTTGCCAACACCATTTCCGGCACCGACCTGATTGTGGGCGGTCGCAGCGGACAGGTGAACTTACTGCTCTATTCGGTGTTTCGTATTGGCAATGCCACCAACAACATCGACTGGAAAAGTTATCAAGAATTCAGTACCCATTCGGCCGTGAAGTGGGCGATTCCGATTTCGCTCGGCGATTCGCACAAAGGCTTTCGTGTGATGGGCACCAACCACAGCTACTTTGAACACTATCGCTACGGCAGTAAGCAACCACTTACTTTTTCTCAAGGTCGCGAGTTCAACGGGTTGTTTGAAACCGTGCTGGGCGCCGATGTCGCTCGCCAGCTCGGGTATCACATCGGTAGCCAAATCATCATTGCGCACGGCATCAGCGACGTCGGGTTTGCCCGTCATGACAACCTACCATTTACCGTGGTGGGCATTCTGGCACCAACCGGCACCCCGGTGGATAAAACCGTGCACGTCTCGCTTGGCGCCATTGAAGCGATTCATGTCGGCTGGGAGTCCGGCGCGCGATTGGGCAAAACACCGGATGCCGCCCAACTGGAGCAGCGTCAGTTTGAACCCAAGCAGATCACCGCCATGCTGATCGGGCTGAAATCCAAAATTCAGACATTTGCGCTGCAGCGCCAAATCAACGAATATCGCCAAGAACCGCTCAGCGCGATTATGCCGGGAGTCGCACTGCACGAATTGTGGGGCATGATGTCCGTCGCCGAACAAGCCTTGATGGCGGTGTCGGTATTTGTGGTGGTCGCAGGGCTGCTTGGCATGCTCAGTAGCCTACTCACCAGCTTGCAAGAGCGACGCCGAGAGATGTCCATTCTGCGCGCCATGGGCGCACGGCCGCATCATGTGTTTGCGTTGCTGGTCAGTGAAGCCAGCGTGTTGACCTGTTGTGGTATTGTGGTGGGCCTTGGCGGGCTTTATGCGCTGCTGGCGATTGCCGCGCCGCTGATCGAAAATCAGTACGGCATTCGCTTGCAACTGGAATCGCTGTCGCACTATGAGTGGCAATTGCTGGGCTATGTGCAAGCAGCGGGTATCCTGATCGGCTTTATTCCAGCGCTACGCGCTTACCGTCAGTCGCTCAGCGATGGCATGACGATTCGACTTTAATCCCTCCACATCGACATGAGGAACGAGATGAAAAAATGGCTGGCGAGCGCCACGCTGCTGCTACTCACGGTGGCAGCCCCTGCATTGAGCAATGAGGTCTTGAAACTGGACTGGATCGATCTGATCCCGGAAAACGAGCGTAACTTGTTTGATCACCAAGGCATGCTCATGCCGGATCACAGCGGAGATGCGCCCGCACAGCAGCAAAAAATTGGCAACGTGCGCCCCGAACTCAACGGCAGTACGGTGAAAATTCCTGGCTTCGTGATTCCACTAGAAGGGGATGAAAATACCGTCACCGAGTTTCTGTTGGTGCCGTATTTTGGCGCCTGCATTCACGTGCCGCCTCCGCCACCGAATCAGATCATTTATGTGAAATTCCCGAAAGGTGCCCCCGTGCAGGAGCTTTGGGATGTGGTGTATGTGATCGGCACGCTCAAAACGCAATCGGTCAGTTTGGATCTAGCAGAAACCGGCTATGTGATTGAAGGCCAAGAGATTGCCGAATACGACGATATGTAAAATTTCTTAACAACCAAGTTACCTATGGATTGTGCTGCCTAAACGATGTACTTGGAGAGATACGTCAGTACTCCCAGATAAACGACAAACAGTAGCGCAATCGATAGGTGCTTGCGTAGTTTATTATCCTTCCAATATTTCATGTGCACCCCCACAAACAGCGATAACAATTTTAACAAACTATTATCATTTGGCATAGTGCAAATTTGTGCACTCCAACCAAGAGTTTCGCTGGAGGCATCGCGGCAGACAGGGTACATTTTAAACCATGTCCGAAACGCATAACTGCTGGTAAACATGGCCGAATCGAAACAACCTGTCGTGATTGAACACGAACCGACATCGGGTTCGTCGCAGAACAAAAAATCGCATTACGTGAAAGACAGCGGCAAGCGCATCTTTGCGATCGCGCAGCAACATGGTGTCGATGCGCTGTTGCTGAGTGAAGCGCCGAAGAAAACGCCGCTCGACCGCGCGTTCAAGCGCGAACGTGATCGCAAAGAGCAGCGCCAGAAAAACTTAGAGCAGATTGTGCGTTTGGCGCACGTATCATGCCACAATGAAACCGCCGGTGACCCCGACCAAGATTGGCTGTACCGTTTTTTCGATATGGCGCAAGACATTCACAACTCGTCGATGCAGCGCTTGTGGGCTCAAGTGCTCAAACGCGAAGTGACCAATCCGGGATTTACCTCGATGAAAGCGCTGAAAGTGCTGCAAGACATGACGCCGAAAGAGGCGCAGATTCTGCAACGCGCCGCCGGCCTGTCGTGCAGTTTTGGCAGTGACCACAGCTTGAAATTGCTATTTGGCCTCAAGATTCAAAATGGCTTGTTCAGCCTTGGCAAACGGGCGGTGACCAACACGCTCAACATTGGCAATCATCAAATGCCTTACTCCAGCTTGCTGGTGCTGATTGAGCTTGGCTTGCTGCATGCCACCGAACTGGAATCGGGCGAAATTGAGCTCGACCCGCCACTCACCCTCAGCTATCAAGGCAAGCATTTGTCGCTGAACGCCAACTCGCGCGGCGTGCGACTGCTCTACTACCGCTTCACGCCCACCGGCAATGAGCTGTGCCGCCTACTCGGCAACAAGCCCAACATGGGGTATTACGATCAACTGGTGGCCCTGCTCAATCAGAAATTTACCGTGCACACCGAAGCCAGCGCATCGACCATTCACCACACGGTGTAATGGCGCCGCAGAGACAAAAAAAGTCAGGCTGAGCCTGACTTTTTGTTTATCGTGTTCAGTCTATGGATTTACTGAGCGATGATACCGCGCGCGTTGAGCTCAGCCACACATTGCGCCACCAGCTCATCGATACTGGCCTCACCGGCAGGCAAGTCGATCTCAGGATCGCGTGGCGCTTCGTACGCAGAATCAATCCCAGTGAAATTAGCAATCTCCCCGGCACGTGCTTTCTTGTACAACCCTTTCGGATCGCGCTGCTCACACACGTCCAGCGACGTGTTGACGAACACTTCGATGAACTCCCCTTGCGGCAGCAAGTCTCGCACCAATTGGCGCTCGGCGCGATGCGGCGAGATAAAGGCTGTCAGCACAATCAAACCGGCGTCGGCCATCAGCTTGGCCAGCTCACCGATGCGGCGAATATTTTCGCGGCGATCTTGTTCTGAAAAACCCAAATCGCTGCACAAACCATGGCGCACATTGTCGCCATCCAGCAAGTACGTGTGATACCCCAGCGTCGCCAAACGACTTTCCAGCGCACCCGCCACGGTTGATTTACCCGCGCCTGACAGGCCGGTAAACCACAGCACGGCCGGTTTCTGCTTTTTCAGTTCAGCGCGACACTGTTTATCAACCGAGTGTTGATGCCACACGATGTTGTCGTCTTTCACATTCGATGCGCTGCTCATAGGTCATCCTTTTACACAGATTCTAAAAATTAAAATGGAAAAAATACCGGGATCAAGGTCAGGACTAACACGGAATACACCAATGAAATCGGAATGCCGACCCGCACGTAGTCACTCAGTTTGTAGTTGCCCACGCTATACACCAACAAGTTGGTTTGATACCCGTAAGGGGAAATAAAGCTCGCACTGGCACCAAACAGCACCGCCATGATAAACGGCATCGGATCCACGCCATACCCGACCGCCATGCTGTAGCCAATCGGAAAGGCCAGCGCTGCGGCGGCGTTGTTGGTGATAAGTTCGGTTAACACCAAGGTCACCAAGTACGTGGCAATCAAACCGCCCACCACGCCCCAGCCGTTAAAGGCCTGAATAAACATCTGCCCCATACGCTCGGACAAACCAGACGAAATCATCAATTGCGCAATCGACAGCGCCGAGCCGACAATCACCACGATATCGACCGGAAAACGGCGACGCAGCTCCCCCACATGCACAATACCAAACACAAATAGCAGCAGCAGATACGCCAGCAAGCCTTTAATGATCGGCATCACCCCAAGAAGCGACGCGCCAATGACTGCAGCAAACCCCACCAATACCAAAGTGGATTTGGTGGTATCGAGTTTGGCACTGGAATCTAAATCATTGATCAGCACAAATTCGCGGCTGTTGGCGCTGCGCTGCGCATCAAAGCGTTTGCCCGGCACCAATACTAGCGTGTCACCGGCAGTCAACGTGATATTGCCCAGCCCGCCTTCCAAGCGCTCATGGCCACGGCGAATCGCCACCACCACCGCATCAAAACGGTCGCGAAAGCGGCTCGATTTCAAGGTTTTGTTGCAGAAACTGGCCGAGGAACTCACCACCACTTCGACAAAGTTTTGGCCGTTGAGATGGTGCTGCCCAAACAGCGTCAAACCTTGAATTTCCTGCAATGTCGAGACACTTTCCACGTCGCCACAAAACAGCAGACGATCGCGCGCCTGCAACACAAAATCCGGCCCGACCGACGGCACACTTTCCCCATCGCGGTTCACTTCAGCGAGAAACAGCTTACGCAAGGCACGCAGGTTATTTTCGGCAATGCTGTGGCCCACCAACGGTGACCCCGGTTCGACAATCGCTTCCAAAAAGTACGGCAGATCGTCTTGGCCCTGCTCATCGTAACTGGGCAGCAGATAACTCAGCGGGATCAAAATGATCACCCCGCCCACCAGCACCGCCAGACCGATCAACGATGGCGCGAAAAAGTTCAGGCTGGGTAGCCCGGCATCTTCGACAAAGCTGTTGATGATCAAGTTGGTCGACGTGCCGATCAGCGTCAGCGTGCCGCCAAAGATCGCGGTGTACGACAGCGGGATCAATAACTTCGACGGCGCATGTTGTTGATTGCGCTTGATCGCGCCGATCAACGACACCACCACCGCGGTGTTATTGGTGAATGAGGAGAGAAATGCGGTCGACAAACCCAACTTGGCGACCACAGTTCCCAAGTTGCCTTCTGAAATGTTGCGACTCACCCAGCTTACCAGACGCGTTTTTTCCAACGCACTGGAGGCCAAGATCAACAAAACCAGAGTCAACAGAGACGTGTTGGTGAAGTTCGACGCCAGCGCGTTCACATCCATCATGCCGGACATAAACGCCACAAACGCCGCGCCGGCAAAAATGAAGCTCGGCTTAATTCGCGTGACCAGCAGACAGGTCACGATGCCCAGCAGAATCGCCAGTACCAGCCCTTGTTCCCACATAACACATCCCTCAACACGAGGGTGGTTGCCCACCCTCCATCACTTATGATTTAAGCAATTGACTCAGATCCTTCGCATCCCAGTGTGGGAAGTGTTTACGGATCAGCGCGTTGAGTTCAACTTCAAACGCAGAGAATTGACCTTCGGCTTGCGCCACGCTTTGCAAACTGTCTCGCACCAAGCCCGCACCCACGGTGACGTTGGTCAGACGATCGATGATGATGAAACCGCCGGTGTCGGCACAATCGAGGTATTTGTCCAGCGCGACCGCTTGGTTAAACGTCCACTCACATAAACCGATGCCATTCAGCGGCAGTTCGTCTGCGGCATAGCTCGACAGGTTGTTGATGTCGTATTGGTGGCGAATCGCCGTCACTTGACCCACGGTTTTCTTGCCAGCAATCTTCACGTCGTAATCACGACCCGGTTGAAGCGGTTGCTCCGTCATCCACACCACATCGGCCAGCAGATGGTTGGTGCTTTCCACTTGATCGTGCGCCAGCACAATCAGATCGCCGCGGCTGATGTCAATCTCATCCGCCAGCGTCAGCGTGACGGCAAGCCCAGCGCGCGCAGATTGCAGATCGCCATCAAACGTGACAATGCGAGCAACCGTAGACGTTTTGCCCGATGGCAGCACTTTGACCGTGTCGCCCACATTGATGGATCCGGACGCGATCGTGCCGGCAAAACCGCGGAAATCGAGGTTTGGACGGTTGACGTACTGCACCGGGAAACGGAATTCGCCGCTGCCTTTTTGCTGATCAACATCGACGGTTTCCAGCAGATCGAGCAGTGACGGACCTTGGTACCAGTCCATGTGCGCGCTTTTATCGACCACGTTGTCGCCTTCCAGCGCCGACAGGGGAATGATCTGAATATCGATGTCACCGTGTAGGTGTTTGGAAAACTCAAGATACTCGGCGCGAATCTCTTCAAAACGCGCTTGCGAATACTCGACCAAGTCCATCTTGTTGACCGCGACCACAAAGTGTTTCAGCCCCAACAGGTTGGAGATAAACGAGTGACGACGCGTTTGATCCAGCACGCCTTTGCGCGCATCAATCAAGATCACCGCCAGATCACAAGTCGAGGCACCAGTCGCCATGTTACGGGTGTACTGTTCGTGTCCCGGTGTATCGGCGATGATGAATTTGCGCTTCTGCGTCGAGAAATAACGGTACGCCACGTCAATGGTAATCCCCTGTTCGCGTTCCGCTTGCAGACCATCGACCAGTAGCGCTAAGTCTGGGCGCTCGCCCGTGGTGCCGACACGTTGGCTGTCGGAATGCACCGCGGCCAGTTGATCTTCATAAATCTGTTTTGAGTCGTGAAGCAGACGACCAATCAGCGTACTTTTACCATCGTCAACTGAGCCACAGGTGAGGAAGCGAAGTAGCGATTTGTGTTGGTGTTGATTGAGGTAACCTTCAATACCTAGCTCAGCAAGTTGAGCTTGAACTGCACTATTCATGTTCTTTCCTTAGACCCTTAGAAGTAACCTTGACGTTTTTTCAATTCCATCGATCCGGACTGATCGTGGTCGATCGCTCGGCCTTGACGCTCACTCGACGTCGCCACCAGCATCTCTTCGATAATTTCCGGCAGTGTTTTGGCGTTCGATTCAATCGCGCCAGTCAGTGGGTAACAGCCAAGCGTACGGAAACGCACACTCTTGTGTTCAATTTTCTCACCCGGTTGCAGCTTCATGCGGTCGTCATCCACCATGATCAGCATGCCGTCGCGCTCCACCACTGGACGCACATCCGACAGATACAGCGGCACAATCTCAATGCCTTCTAACAAGATGTATTGCCAGATATCCAGTTCCGTCCAATTCGACAGCGGGAACACACGAATGCTTTCACCTTTGTTGATTTGGCCGTTGTAAGTTTTCCACAGCTCCGGACGCTGGTTTTTCGGGTCCCACGTGTGGTGCTTATCGCGGAATGAGTAGACACGCTCTTTGGCGCGCGATTTCTCTTCGTCACGACGCGCGCCACCAAAAGCGGCATCAAAACCGTATTTGTTCAACGCCTGTTTCAGGCCTTGCGTTTTCATGATGTCGGTGTGCTTGGAAGAGCCGTGATCAAACGGGTTGATACCCATCGCCATCCCTTCCGGGTTTTTGTGCACCAGCAGCTCAAAACCATATTTCTTTGCGGTCGCGTCACGGAACGCGATCATGTCGCGGAATTTCCAGTCGGTGTCGACGTGTAACAAGGGGAATGGGATCTTGCCCGGATAAAACGCTTTGCGCGCCAGATGCAGCATGACCGAAGAGTCTTTGCCGATCGAATACATCATGACGGGATTGGCAAATTCCGCAGCCACTTCACGAATGATGTGGATACTTTCTGCCTCAAGCTGTTTTAAATGGGTTAAGCGTTGTTGATCCATTTTGCGTGCTTCCTTTTAGCTGCCTGTTGGCTTGAAAGACCCGCAACCGGGTCTCGCAATTTGAATAATGAGTTATGCGTATTGGTATTGCGCTGACGGGTTGGCGTGGTCACCAAACCAAGCCAATTTGTCGGCCAGCGTGACGACTTCGCCAATGACAATCAGTGACGGCGACTGAGCATGTGCCGCTAACTGAGGTAATTCACTGAGTGCGCCGCGAAATACTTTTTGTGAGGACTGCGTGCCACGTTCAATGATGGCAATCGGCGTGCTGGCATGGCGACCGTGTTCCATCAACTGCTGCGCAATGGTGCTCGATTTCATCAGCCCCATGTAAATCACCAGCGTTTGTTGGCTGCGAGCCAGCGTTGACCAATCCATATCCGCGGCATCGGCTTTCAAATGCCCAGTGACAAACAGCGCCGATTGCGCGTAATCACGGTGAGTCAATGGAATGCCCGCGTAGGCCGTTGCCCCTGCGGCTGCGGTAATGCCCGGCACCACTTGGAACTGAACGCCGGCGTCAAACAGCACTTCCAGCTCTTCACCACCACGACCAAACATGAATGGATCGCCGCCTTTGATGCGCACCACACGGTGGCCTTGCTTGGCAAAATCCACCAGCAACTGGTTGGTTTTTTCCTGCGGCACGCTGTGGTGGCCAGCGCGTTTGCCCACACAAACCAAAATGGTGTCGCTGGGAATCAAGGCCATGATGTCGTCCGAGACCAAATAGTCGTACAGCACCACGTCTGCCTGTTGCAGGTAACTCAGCGCTTTGACGGTCAGCAGTTCCGGATCACCCGGCCCCGAGCCCACCAGCGCCACTTCACCTGGCTGCAATTGACTGCGAGCAATCTTCGACCATGTCGCGTTGTGTGTGCCACTATCCACGGCAACTAAGCGTGGGGCTGCGGTGGTCAGCGTTGACACTGTGTGAGAACCCGCCATGTCTTGTCATCCTTTACCCGATTGATGATTGCATTATGGGCAGTTCCTTTTATTACCGGAAATTCTAAAATTTCATTTTTTATTCGAAAAACTGATATAGGCTTGGCACAGTTGAAGCATTGCGTGGCTACAATTCGAACGGATGGCGTGATGACGAAATGCGCAGCACCTTGGCAAAACGGCCCATGGATTACGCAATAAAGTGCGTAAAATCACACTTCAACTTCAAGTGAAGTCATTGTTTCATCGATATTTGTTACATTTATCGAGTTATAGACTTCCCTTAACCCGATTGGAGCGCACGATGACAGCGGCAATCAAACCTCTCTCTATCGCCATTCTCGGCGGCTTGCTGACGCTAGCTGGCCCGGCGATGGCAGAAACCATCAAACTTCGTATTATCGAAACCACCGACATCCATACCAACCTGATGGATTACGACTACTACAAAGACAAACCGTCGCAGCAAATTGGTCTGGCGCGAGCGGCCAGCCTCGTCAAAGAAGCGCGCAGTGAAGTCACCAACAGTATTCTGGTCGATAACGGCGATTTGATTCAGGGCAGCCCGATGGGCGATTACATGGCAGCCAAAGGCATCAAGCCGGGCGAAGTCCATCCCGCATATAAGGCGATGAATCAGCTCAGCTACGACGTGGGTAATATCGGCAACCACGAATTCAACTACGGTCTGGAATTTCTGCTCGAAACCATCAATGATGCGAATTTCCCGTACATCAATGCCAACGTCTACGACGCGAAATCAGGCGAGCACTTCTTTCAACCCTACCTGATCAAAACGCACACCTTTAAAGACACCGATGGCAAAGCGCATTCCGTCAAAGTGGGCTACATCGGCTTCGTCCCCCCACAAATCATGGTGTGGGACAAAAAGAATCTCGAAGGCAAAGTGACCGCCAAAGACATCAAAGCGACCGCTGAAAAACTGGTGCCAGAAATGCGCGCGCAGGGCGCGGACGTGATTGTGGCGATTCCACACTCGGGCGTCTCTTCCGACCCATACAAACTGGGTGCGGAAAACTCAGTCTATTACCTCACCCAAGTGCCGGGCATTGATGCCATTGCCTTTGGTCACTCACACGCCGTCTTCCCGGGTAAAGAGTTCGCGTCACTGCCGGGCGCCGATATTGAGCAAGGCACCATCAACGGGGTCACCGCCGTGATGCCGGGCCGCTGGGGCAGCCATGTCGGGGTGATGGATTTGACGCTGGAACAAAAAGAGGGCCAATGGGTGGTGACGCACGGCCAGTCTGAAGCGCGCCCGATCTTCGATAAAGCACACAACAAACCGCTGGTAGACGCCGACCAAGGGATCGTGAAAGCCCTCAAAGCGGATCACAAAGGCACCCGCGATTTTGTCAACCAACCGATCGGCAAAGCCAATGATGTGATGTACAGCTACCTCGCGCTGGTGCAGGACGACCCAACGATTCAAATCGTCAACTTGGCGCAGCAGGATTACGTCGAGCGCTTTATTCAGGGCGACCCGAACTTGGATGGCCTGCCGGTACTGTCCGCCGCCGCACCATTTAAAGTGGGCGGGCGCAAAAACGATCCGTCTAACTTTACCGAAGTGGAATCAGGCGAGCTGACATTCCGCAACGCCGCCGACCTCTATTTGTACCCGAACACGCTGGTGACGATGAAAGTCTCCGGCCAGCAAGTCAAAGCATGGCTGGAATGTTCGGCAGGGCAATTCAATCAGATCGACGTCAACACTGAGCAGCCACAATCGCTGATCAACTGGGATGGATTCCGCACCTATAACTTTGATGTGCTTGATGGCGTGAACTACCAAATTGATGTCACGCAGCCGGCGAAATACGATGGCGAGTGTCAGGTGATTCATCCCCATGCACAGCGCATCGTGAACCTCACCTATCAAGGCCAACCGATTCGAGATGATCAAACCTTTTTGATCGCGACCAACAACTACCGCGCTTACAGCAACAAGTTCCCGGGCACCGGGAGTGAGTTCATTGCATTTGATTCTCCGGATGAGAACCGCACCGTGGTGGCCGATTACATTTCTCGCGTCAGCAAGGAGCAAGGGCAAGTGATGCCAAGTGCCGATAACAACTGGTCGTTCGCACCGATTCACAGCACGCACAAACTCGACATTCGCTTTGAAACCTCACCGAGTGACAAAGCGGCGCAGTTTATTGCAGACAAAGGTCAGTACCCGATGCTCAAAGTGGCCACGGATGAGGTCGGCTTTGCCGTCTACCGTATCGATCTACAAAACTAACGCAAGATTGAGTACAGTATCAGCCGCAGCATGTGCTGCGGCTTTTTTATCGGAGCAAACCGGCATGCCATTCGCCGAGACAGACATTCAGCAACAGTTTCATCAGGTGATGACCGAGCACGGTTTTTGCGCCAACGACATCGCGGAACTGCTCGCGGCGGCCACGCCGTTGGAGCTGCCAACACGCCATATTCTGGTCAATCAGGGGGAAACCCCAACGCATTTTTACTTCATCTGTCAGGGTATTTGTCACGCCAGCTACCTGACGCCAGAGGGCAAGGAGTTCAGTAAAGAATTTTACTGGGAACAAGATTGGATCATCGGTTTTGAAAGCTTGATTCACCGCGCACCATCGCCGTATCTGCTTGAAAGTCTGACGCCGGTGACGTTGCTGTGCTTACCGATTGAGTATTTACATCAATGGCGTCAGCGTGTGCATCCGTTGTACATCAAACTGCTGGAAGCGCAGTTGATGCACAAGGAGAATAAAGAACGCTTCATGTTGCTCTATCGCCCAGAGCAGCGTTATCAAGTGATGTGTCAGCAGTTTCCGGAATTGATGCCGCGAGTCAGCGACACCCACATCGCCGCCTATCTGGGGATCACTCCCATCAGCCTCAGCCGAATCAAGGCTCGGCTGAGAAATGAGTGACGGTTATTTGATGTAACGCGCGCGGAACTGACGGCCTTTCATTTTGCCGTTGCTGAGTTTATCCAACGCCACTTTGGCCACGCTCTTTTGCACCGCGACATAGGCGCGCATTTGGAACAGGTTGATCTTGCCGATCTGATCTCCAGTCAAGCTGCCATCGCTGGTCAAAGCGCCCAGAATGTCGCCCGGACGCACTTTCTGTTTCTTACCACCGTCGATCTGAATCGTCACCATGTTTGAACGGTACGGCGCAACCCCTTTCACCGGTTCAGGCAATTCGGCAGGCGAAATCACAATGTCCATGTACTCTTCGATCTGCGCAATGCGGTACATCTCTTTATCGCTAAAGAAACTGATCGCCAGACCTTGACTGCCCGCGCGACCAGTACGGCCAATGCGGTGGACGTGGACTTCCGGATCGCGTGACAGCTCGAAGTTAAATACCGCGTCGAGATTATCCACATCCAGACCACGTGCGGCCACGTCCGTCGCGACCAACACCGAGATACTCTTGTTGGCAAACTGCACCAGCGCCTGATCGCGCTCACGCTGTTCCATGTCACCGTGCAGTTCAATCACACTGAAGCCTTTGTGGTGCAGCTCATCCGCCACACTTTGTACTTCACGTTTGGTGTTGCAGAACACCACCGCAGATTCCGGTTGATGATTCAGCAGCAGGGTTGCCAACGCTTCATCGCGCGCTTCGGTGCCTTCGACTTTGTAGAACTGTTGACGAATGCTCGAAGTTTCATGGGTCGATGCCACTTTGATCATCAGCGCGTCACGCGTCACCGATTGGGCGATCTCTTGGATCGCTTCCGGATAAGTGGCACTGAACAGCAAGGTTTGACGCTGTTTTGGCGCTTCGGCAATGATCGCATCCAGCGCTTCCTGAAACCCCATCTCCAGCATACGGTCCGCTTCATCAAGCACCAAAGTGTTGAGTTCTGACAAGTCGATACGTCCTTTGGACAGGTGATCCAGAATCCGCCCCGGCGTACCCACCAGAATATGCGCACCGTGTTCCAGTGAGCCAATCTGAGGCCCCATCGGCATGCCGCCGCACAACGTCAGCACTTTGATGTTGTGAATCGCGCGGCCCAGAGTGCGAATGTCGGTCGCCACTTGATCCGCCAGTTCACGCGTCGGACACAACACCAAAGATTGCACGCGAAAACGCTTCACGTGGAGGTTTTGCAACACACCCAGACCAAACGCTGCGGTTTTGCCTGAGCCGGTTTTCCCCTGACCAATCACATCCTGACCGTTGAGGATTGCTGGCAGAGATTGCGCCTGAATTGGCGTCATATGAGTAAACCCCATGGTGTCGAGGTTTGAGAGCAGTTCTGGCTTGAGGTTCAAAGCAGCAAAAGATGTTGGGTTCAAGGGTGTGTCCTTAGGTCAGACGAAAAAACGAGCGGCTATTATCGTTATTTTAATCGTCAGCACCAGTGAATATTGATTTAAATTTTTTGCGGTCGACGCTTAACTTTTGTTAATGCCGATACAAGAATGCGCTGCTAGAGTAACACGCAAACCATCCTAAGGAGTGACGCATGGTAACCTGGCAATGCCTTTCTTTTTCTGAACTCAGCAACCACCAACTGTACGAGCTGCTCAAACTGCGGGTTGACGTGTTCGTCGTCGAGCAAACCTGTCCTTATCCGGAACTCGACAACAAAGACATCGTCGACGGTGTCAAACATCTGCTTGGCTATCGAGACGGGCAGTTGATCGCGTGTTCGCGCTTGCTGCCCCCCGGCATCAGTTATTCCAGTGTCAGCATCGGCCGTGTTGCAACCTCCCCCACCGCCCGCGGAGATGGCCTTGGCCATCAACTGATTCGTGAAGCACTTCAGCAGTGCCAAAGCTTGTGGCCCAAGCAAGCGATTGAAATCGGCGCGCAAGCGCACCTGTCAGAATTTTATGCCCGTCATGGCTTTGTTCGAAGCTCTGCCCCCTATCTCGAAGATGGCATCGCGCACGTGGACATGAAGCGCGACGCATGACCTCGCAAACGCTCGCGCTGTGGTTATTGATTTTCGGCAATCTGGCCGCGTCACTCTCGGATGTCGCGGTCAAGCTGCTTGACGGGGAAGTGTCGCCTTTTCAGTACATGTTTCTGCGTCAGTTGATTTCATTCGCCGTGATCCTGCCGTTGTGGTGGCGACAACCTCGCGCGCAGCGAGCGCTGCATCATCCTGGCATCACGGTATTGCGGGCGCATCTGGTCTTAATCGGCAGTGGCTGTATGTTGGTCGCGATTACCTATTTGCCGCTCGCCACCGCCAATGCGGTATTTTACGCGGCGCCATTGTTGATGCTGCCGCTGTCGATTGTCTTGCTTAAGGAAACACCGGGACTCGGCAAAGTGGTGGCGACGACGTTGGGATTTGTAGGCGTGTTGGTGGTTTTACGTCCCTCGCAGTTTCACTGGGCGGCGCTGTTTGCACTCGGCACTGCGATGACCTTAGCACTGTTTAATATTTTGGCGCGGAAGATTCCCGCGAAGCAGACGGTGGTCACGACCCTGATGTGGACTTGCCTCTTTTCGCTGCCGCTGTCTGCGGCGCTTGCGCTGTGGCAATGGCATGCCATGACTTGGGAACAGATGGGTTGGGTGGCCAGTAGCGCGCTGCTGATCTTGACCTACAACGGTTTGGCCGTGGCTGCCTACCGGCGTGCACCCGCTAGTCAGATTGCATTGGCGGAGTATTCCGGCTTGATTTTCGTTGCATTGATGGGCATGGGGTGGTTCAACGAAATCCCCGATCGCCTCACTTGGCTGGGCATCGCGTTGATCGTTCTGCCACTGCTGCCCGTTAGAATTCTCAAACGGACAGCCGTCGCTGGCCATTATTTACTGCGGCCGAAACCACCGTCGGATAAACGGAAAAACATCACCGATTGATTGTTTTTCTCAAGTTGCAGAATATCCAATTTGCCGTCGCTGGCGAGTTTAAAACGAATCAGTTGTCCTTGCTGAATCTGACTCAGCGGCTTATCACTGCCTTCAATTTTGACCAAATCGTTCAGATCCGCCATCGGCAGTTGGTTATTGCGAAACACTTGCGATAGCGTATCGCCCTGTTGCACGATGTATTCATGCCACACTGTCGACTTCAGTTGGCTCTGCTCTGCCGATTGTTGTTCACTCAAACCACGCGTGTTGATGTTCACTTCCACTCGTTGACCGGAGGCTGGCGTTTGTGGCGCTTGCTCCGAACGCTGAGGCAGTGGCATCACCATCAAGATCAAAACGACCGGCACCAGCACCATCAAGGCACGCTGATGTAATCTCGGTAAACGTTGCCAGAACTGCGTCGCTTTGTGCTGATATTCACGCCAATCGAATTGCACATCGATAGCTGCCCACTTGCTTTGAATCAGTGCGAGATAATCCGTCTGCTGCTTTTTCTTATGTCGACGATTCATGTTAATCCGTCCCTAAAATCCTTGCCACAGTATAAAAACTCATGTGCCGAGAGTATAGAGGCAGCCCCCTAATCTGCTAAAGGTTGACATAATCCTGAAGAATTTCCTCTGGGATTCTGCGCGAAGTCACACCTTACGCCCATATTGCAGCGATTTCCTGTCGAACGTTTCATCCCTATCCTGAACCTGTTATCCTGTGGCCTTTATTGATACGACAAAGAGTGACTTTTATGTCTGACGTAAAATTTGACACCGTAGAACAGAAAGCAAGCTACGGTATCGGTCTGCAAATGGGCCAACAACTGGCAGGTAGCGGTCTGGAAGGCCTGAGTGTTGACGCGATTGCAGCGGGCATTGCCACTGCACTGGTTGGCGACATGCCAGCAATCGAAATCGACGAAATCAACCAAGCGCTGCAAGCACTGCACATGCGCGCGGAAGAAGCACGCCAAGAAGCAGCAAAAGCAGCTGCGTCTGAAGGTGATGCATTCCTGAAAGACAACGCTTTGCGTTCAGAAGTAACCGTTCTGGAATCAGGTCTACAGTACGAAGTGATCACACAAGGTACTGGCGAAATCCCAACTGCAGATAAAGCAGTTCGTGTTCACTACCACGGTGAACTGGTTGACGGCACAGTATTCGACAGCTCTGTATCGCGCGGTCAACCTGCTGAATTCCCAGTGACTGGCGTCATCAAAGGTTGGGTTGAAGCCCTGCAACTGATGCCTGTGGGTTCTAAATGGAAACTGTACATTCCACACGACCTAGCATACGGCGAGCGTGGCGCAGGTGCCGCGATCCCTCCATTTGCTGCTCTGGTATTTGAAGTAGAACTGCTAGACATTCTGTAAGCAGAACAATTTAGCAAAGAATTAACATCAAGCGGCGCTCAGCGCCGCTTTTTTTATCTAAAATTAAAGCTCAGCCCACATTTAGGAATTTCATTCATCATGAAACAGTCGCTCGTATGGACACTGATGCTCGGTACGCTGATCAGCGCGCCATCTTATGCTTTTCTCAACTTCGGTAGCAGCAATGATGATCTGGCCAGCATGGTCAGCAACACGCTCAATCAAGCAGAGAGTAACTCGTCACTAATTTCTCAAGTCACCAGTCAACTGCCCGTCTCAGGACAACAAGCCACAGGCGGCGTTGGCGCGTTATTGTCTCTGGCTCAAAACCAATTATCCGAGAGCAACAGCGAAGAACTCACCAAACTCATTCCGGGGATGGATCAGTTGACCAGCCTCAACCTGTCAGGCAGCTCGGGCAGCACCGACATTTTATCGAACCTTCAAAATATGGAATCGGTGAATAAAGTGTTTGAACAATTGGGATTGGATTCAGGTATGGTGTCGCAGTTTGCGCCGGTGCTACTGCAATACTTGACCGGCCAAGGAGCCAGTGATGGCTTGCTCAGCTCACTGAGCAGTTTGTGGGGCGCGTAACGCTCACGCAGCGCATCGGGTACATCACGATAGCGCAGATACAAAAAAGCCGAGCAAATGCTCGGCTTTTTTAATCACGAACTGATTACTCAGCAGCAGCTTCAACAGCAGCTTCTGGGCGATCAACAAGCTCAATGTAAGCCATTGGAGCTTTATCGCCTGCACGGAAACCACACTTCAGAATACGAGTGTAGCCGCCTTGACGTGCAGCGAAACGTGGACCTAGTTCGTTAAACAGTTTAGCAACGACTTCGTTGTCACGAGTGCGTGCAAATGCTAGACGACGGTTAGCAACACTGTCAGTCTTAGCTAGTGTAATCAAAGGCTCAACTACGCGACGTAGCTCTTTAGCTTTTGGCAAAGTAGTCTTGATAACTTCATGACGTACTAGAGAGCTAGCCATGTTGCTGAACATCGCTTTGCGATGACTGCTGTTGCGGTTGAGTTGACGACCACTCTTACGATGGCGCATGACCAAATCCTTCTAACTAGTATCGATTAATCTTCAGCGATGGACGCTGGCGGCCAGTTTTCTAGGCGCATGCCCAGAGAAAGACCACGTGATGCAAGCACGTCTTTAATCTCTGTAAGAGATTTCTTACCAAGGTTAGGCGTTTTAAGTAGCTCAACCTCAGTGCGCTGTACTAGATCACCGATGTAGTGAATCGCTTCTGCTTTCAGACAGTTAGCAGAGCGAACTGTTAGTTCAAGATCGTCTACAGGACGCAGTAGGATCGGATCGAATTCAGGCTTCTCTTCTTTCTCCTCAGGAACTCGTACATCACGTAGATCTACGAATGCATCCAGTTGTTCAGCAAGAATAGTTGCTGCACGACGGATTGCTTCCTCAGGTTCTAGAGTACCGTTAGTTTCCATATCGATAACGAGTTTGTCCAGGTCAGTACGTTGTTCAACACGTGCTGCATCAACAGAGTAGGCAATTTTGTCTACTGGGCTGAAAGTCGCGTCGACAAGCAGACGACCAATTGGACGCTCGTCTTCTTCGGTATGGATACGCGCAGAAGCTGGAACATAACCACGACCACGTTCAACTTTGATACGCATAGCGATCTCAGCGTTGTCATCAGTTAGGTGACAAATAACGTGTTCAGGGTTTACGATCTCTACATCACCATCATGGGTGATGTCACCTGCAACCACAGGGCCCGAGCCTGATTTGTTTAGCGTAATGAACACTTCATCTTTGCCTTCGGCAACGCGAACAGCCAGACCCTTCAGGTTCAGGAGAATCTCAAGGATATCTTCCTGAACACCTTCTTTGGTGCTGTACTCATGAAGTACGCCTTCAATCTCTACTTCTGTTACGGCACAACCCGGCATAGAAGATAGAAGAATACGGCGAAGTGCATTACCCAGAGTATGGCCGAAACCACGCTCTAATGGCTCAAGAGTTACTTTTGCGTGTGTCGTGCTGATTTGTTCGATATCAACAAGACGTGGCTTAAGAAATTCTGTTACAGAACCCTGCATTGTGTCCTCTCTTTAGTTTAAACCTTACTTAGAGTAAAGCTCGACGATCAATTGTTCGTTGATGTCAGCTGATAGATCTGAACGTTCAGGCAAACGCTTGAAAGTACCTTCCATCGAGCTAGCATCTACTTCAATCCAAGTTGGTTTTTCGCGTTGTTCTGCAACTTCTAGAGCTGCTTTAATGCGAGATTGCTTTTTAGCTTTCTCACGGATTGCAACAACGTCGTTAGCCGCAACATTGAAAGAAGGAACGTTTACAACTTTACCGTTTACTAGGATAGCTTTGTGGCTAACTAGCTGACGTGCTTCTGCGCGAGTTGCGCCAAAGCCCATGCGGTAAACTACGTTATCTAGACGACCTTCAAGAAGCTGAAGTAGGTTCTCACCAGTGTTACCTTTAAGGCGAGCTGCTTCTTTGTAGTAGTTACGGAATTGTTTTTCTAGAACGCCGTAGATACGACGAACTTTTTGCTTCTCACGAAGCTGAACGCCATACTCAGATAGACGACCGCGACGAGCGCCGTGTACACCTGGTGCGTTATCGATTTTACACTTGGTATCAATCGCACGAACGCCTGACTTAAGGAACAAGTCAGTACCTTCGCGGCGGCTAAGCTTCAGCTTAGGACCCAAATATCTTGCCATGATCTTTCTCCAATGTTCCCAGAAACGTTAAACGCGACGTTTCTTAGGTGGACGACAACCGTTATGAGGGATTGGTGTCGCATCAACGATGTTAGTGATACGGAAACCAGCGGCGTTCAGTGCGCGAACAGTAGATTCACGACCTGGACCAGGACCCTTAACCATAACTTCCAGGTTCTTCAGGCCATATTCTTTAGCCATTTCAGCACAACGCTCAGCAGCAACCTGTGCAGCGAACGGAGTTGACTTACGAGAACCACGGAAACCAGAACCACCTGCTGTAGCCCAAGCTAGAGCATTACCTTGACGGTCAGTAATGGTAACGATTGTGTTGTTGAAAGATGCGTGGATATGCGCTACGCCATCAGCAACTTGCTTGCGTACACGCTTACGAGCGCGTGTTGGTTGTTTAGCCATTGTACTCTACCCTTCCCGATTATTTCTTGATCGGCTTACGCGGACCCTTACGGGTGCGAGCATTGGTTTTAGTACGCTGTCCACGTAGTGGTAGACTGCGACGATGACGAAGACCACGGTAGCAACCAAGGTCCATAAGACGCTTGATATTCATGGAAACTTCACGACGTAGATCACCTTCTACAGTGTATTTAGCTACACCATCACGCAGTTGATTGATCTGATCTTCAGTTAGTTCACTGATCTTAACATGCTCAGCAATACCCACCTCAGCTAGAATAGCTTGAGAGCGAGTTTTACCGATGCCGTAGATCGCAGTCAGTGCGATTACAGCATGTTTCTGATCAGGAATGTTAATGCCAGCTATACGGGCCACTATTCACTCCTAGTACTTTCTATAAAAGAATTAGCCGCAGCAAAGCCCGTAGAGGATACGCTGCGGGATACTACTTCTTTTGCACGCAAAAGGTAGGCCGAGGAATATACTCGACCAACCTTTACTTTTCAAGTAAAAATTTCTGCTTATTAGCCTTGGCGCTGCTTGTGCTTTGGCTCACTGCAAATCACGCGAACGACACCGTTACGCTTGATAACTTTACAGTTACGGCAGATTTTTTTAACGGAAGCACGAACTTTCATTGCTAAACTCCGTAAATCTACTCTGAATGAGCGACCGATTAACGGCCGTAACCCTTCAGATTTGCCTTTTTCAACACAGACTCATATTGATTTGACATCATATGTGTCTGTACCTGTGCCATAAAGTCCATGATTACGACGACTACAATCAGTAGTGATGTACCGCCGAAGTAGAAACGTACGTTCCAAGCGACCATCATGAACTCAGGGATCAGACAGATGAAAGTAATGTATAGCGCACCAGCAAGGGTTAAGCGAGTCATTACTTTATCAATATATTTAGCTGTCTGTTCACCTGGGCGGATACCGGGTACGAATGCACCTGACTTCTTCAAGTTATCTGCTGTTTCACGTGGGTTAAACACCAACGCTGTATAGAAGAAACAGAAGAAAATAATCGCTGCTGCATAAAGCATTACATACAGCGGCTGGCCTGGGCTGAGAGCCAAAGACACATCAGTTAGCCAACCGAATGTGCTGCTCTCACCGTTCTGACCGAACCACTGAGCCAGTGTTCCTGGGAACAGGATAATGCTTGATGCAAAAATCGCAGGGATAACACCCGCCATGTTGATTTTCAACGGCAGGTGCGTGCTCTGCGCTGCAAATACTTTACGACCTTGTTGACGCTTCGCGTAGTTAACGACGATTCGACGCTGACCACGTTCCATGAACACAACGAAGTAAATAACAGCAAACGCAACCACTGCGATTAACAGTAGAAGAAGTACATGCAGTTCACCTTGACGCGCTTGCTCGATTGTTTGTCCGATTGCTTTTGGCAATCCAGCAACAATACCTGCAAAAATTAGCAATGAAATACCATTACCAATTCCTCGCTCTGTAATTTGTTCACCTAACCACATTAGGAACATGGTGCCGGTTACTAAACTCACGGTCGCAATTAGCGTAAACATGGTTTGGTTGATAACAACCAGATTGTCGACCATGTTTGGTAGGCCAGTTGCAATACCTATAGCTTGGAAAGTTGCAAGTACAAGCGTGCCGTAGCGCGTATATTGGCTGATCTTACGACGGCCTGCTTCACCCTCTTTTTTGAGTTCCGCTAACGCTGGATGAACTACAGTCAACAACTGAACAACAATCGACGCCGAAATATACGGCATGATGCCCAGTGCGAATATAGATGCACGCGAAAGTGCACCACCAGAGAACATGTTAAACATTTCAATGATGGTGCCTTTTTGCTGTTCGAACAAATCGGCAAGTACAGCAGCGTCAATACCAGGAATCGGCACAAAAGAGCCTGCTCGGAATACTAAAAGCGCACCCACTACGAATAACAAGCGCGACTTCAGTTCACTTAAGCCGCTCTGAGCACTACGAAAATCTTGTCCTGGTTTCTTAGCCATCTGTACCTCAATCCTCGAGATTATTCCTCGATTTTACCGCCTGCAGCTTCGATTGCAGCTTTAGCGCCTTTAGTCACGCGCAGACCTTTTACAGTCACTGCTTTGGTGATCTCGCCAGAAAGAACAACTTTAACAAACTCGATGTTCTTAGTAACGACGTTAGCCGCTTTCAGGCTGTTCAGATCAACTACGTCACCAGTTACTTTCGCTAGCTCAGCTAGACGAACTTCAGCAGACACTAGGCTCTTACGAGAAGTGAAACCGAATTTAGGTAGACGTTGTTTCAGAGGCATTTGACCGCCTTCAAAACCTGGACGAACTTTACCGCCAGAACGAGACTTTTGACCTTTGTGACCACGGCCACCAGTTTTACCAAGGCCAGAACCGATACCACGGCCCAAACGCTTCTTAGAAGGCTTAGAACCCGCAGCCGGTGCTAGAGTATTCAAAAACATTCTGATTACTCCTCAACTTTAACCATGTAGTAAACCTTGTTGATCATGCCGCGCACGCACGGAGTATCTTCAAGTTCTACTGTGTGGTTGATTTTACGAAGGCCTAGACCGCGCAAAGTAGCTTTGTGCTTAGGCAGGCGACCAATTGAGCTTTTAGTTTGAGTTACTTTAATAGTTGCCATGGTGTTCTTACTCCGAAATAGATTCAACAGTCAGACCACGTTTAGCAGCAACCATTTCAGGTGACTTAACGCTTGCTAGTGCATCGATCGTTGCACGAACGATGTTGATAGGGTTCGTAGAACCGTATGCTTTAGACAGAACGTTGTGTACACCAGCAACTTCAAGTACTGCACGCATCGCACCACCTGCGATTACACCAGTACCTTCTGCAGCAGGCTGCATGTAAACTTTAGAGCCCGAATGGCGACCTTTCACCGGGTGGTGAAGAGTACCTTCGTTCAGAGCGATCGTAGTCATGTTACGACGCGCTTTTTCCATTGCTTTTTGGATCGCTGCAGGTACTTCACGAGCTTTGCCGTAACCGAAACCTACACGACCGTTACCGTCACCAACTACAGTCAGTGCAGTAAAGCTCATGATTCGACCACCTTTAACCGTTTTAGAAACACGGTTAACGGCGATTAGCTTTTCTTGCAAATCATTCGCTTGAACTTGTTGTTCTTTAGCCATCTTTCCAACCCTACCTTAGAATTTCAGACCAGCTTCGCGAGCAGAGTCTGCTAGCGCCGCCACTCGACCGTGGTATTGGAAACCAGAACGATCGAATGCAACTACTGTTACGCCTTTTTCAAGCGCACGTTCAGCAACTGCTTTACCAACTGCTTTCGCTGCATCGATGTTACCAGAATATTTCACTTGCTCACGGATCGCTTTTTCTACAGTAGAAGCTGCTGCGATAACTTCAGAGCCATTAGCTGCAATCACTTGAGCGTACACGTGACGAGGAGTACGGTGTACTACTAGGCGAGTTGCACCCAGTTCTGCAATCTTACGACGTGCACGTGTAGCACGACGGATGCGAGATGCTTTCTTATCCATAGTGTTACCTTACTTCTTCTTAGCTTCTTTAGTACGCACATTTTCATCTGCGTAACGAATACCTTTACCTTTGTATGGTTCAGGCGCGCGGTAAGAACGAATGTCAGCCGCTACTTGACCGATGACTTGTTTATCACAACCAGTCAGAACGATCTCAGTTTGGCTTGGACATTCGGCTTTAACACCCGCTGGCAACTCGTGCTCAACTGGGTGAGAGAAGCCTAGGGTTAGACCTACAGCGTTGCCTTTGATAGCAGCACGGTAACCAACACCTTTAAGAACTAGCTTCTTAGTAAAGCCTTCAGTAACACCAACAACCATGTTGTTTACAAGAGCGCGAGCAGTACCTGCTTGAGCCCATGCATTTTCAACACCGTCGCGAGGGCCGAAAGTTAGCTTGTTTTCTTCTTGTGCGATCACTACGCCATTGTGAACAACGCGAGTCAGTTCACCTTTAGCGCCTTTTACAGTGATCTCTTGGCCGTTTAGTTTCACCTCTACGCCAGCTGGAATAGCGACAGGTGCCTTAGCAACACGAGACATTTTCTACTCCTATTACGCTACGTAAGCGATGATTTCACCACCAAGACCTGCTTTGCGAGCAGCACGGTCTGACATCAGACCTTTGGAAGTGGAAACGACAGCAACACCAAGACCGCCCATCACTGATGGCAGCTCGTCTTTCTTCTTGTAAACACGAAGACCTGGACGAGAAACGCGTTTGATTTGCTCGATTACTGGTTTTGCTTGGAAATACTTAAGAGTAATTTCCAGCTCAGGTTTTGCTTCGCTGTCAACAGCGAAGTCAACGATGTAACCTTCAGCTTTAAGTAGTGCAGCAATTGCAACTTTAAGCTTTGAAGAAGGCATTTTAACAGCAACTTTGTTTGCTGCCTGACCGTTACGAATACGGGTCAGCATATCCGAAATCGGATCTTGCATGCTCATAAACTTTACTCCAAATGATTAAGTGGCAATTACCAGCTAGCCTTACGAAGTCCAGGAATCTCGCCTTTCATGCAAGCTTCACGAACTTTGATACGGCTCAGACCGAACTTACGTAGGTAACCGTGTGGACGACCAGTTTGGTTACAACGGTTGCGCTGACGAGATGCACTTGAATCACGTGGAAGAGATTGCAGTGTCAGAACTGCGTTCCAACGATCTTCTTCGGATGCGTTTACATCGCTGATGGTAGCTTTAAGCGCAGCACGCTTTTCAGCGAACTTAGCTACTAGCTTTGCACGTTTTTCTTCACGTGCTTTCATTGATTGTTTAGCCATAACAGTAACCCTTCACCTTACTTACGGAATGGGAAGTTAAAGGCAGCCAGCAGAGCACGGCCTTCCTCATCGTTTGCAGCAGTAGTCGTGATAGTAATATCAAGACCGCGCACACGATCGACTTTATCGTAGTCGATTTCCGGGAAGATGATTTGCTCGCGAACGCCCATGCTGTAGTTACCGCGACCGTCAAAAGACTTAGCGCTAACACCACGGAAGTCACGTACACGTGGAAGAGCGATCGAAATCAGACGCTCCAGAAAATCCCACATGCGTTCGCCACGCAAGGTTACTTTACAACCAATTGGGTAGCCTTCACGAATTTTGAAACCTGCAACAGATTTACGAGCTTTAGTCACCAATGGTTTTTGACCAGAGATGATAGCCATATCAGCTGCTGCGTTTTCTAGTAGTTTCTTATCGTTGATTGCTTCACCAACGCCCATGTTGAGGGTGATTTTCTCAATTCTAGGGACTTGCATGACGCTTGTGTAACTGAACTGTTTGGTCAGTTCAGCGACTACAGACGACTTGTAGTAATCATGCAGTTTCGCCATAGTAGAACTCCAAATTACTTCTAATTAGTTAGAAACGGTTTCGCCGTTAGACTTGAAGAAACGAACTTTCTTGCCGTCTTCGATACGGAAACCGATACGGTCCGCTTTACCAGTAGCTGCGTTGAAAATTGCAACGTTAGAAACATCGATCGCTGCTTCTTGCTCTACGATACCGCCTTGGATACCTAGTGCAGGAACAGGTTTCTGGTGTTTCTTAACAAGGTTGATACCTTCAACGATAACTTTACCAGTTGCGAGAACCTTAGTTACTTTACCTTTCTTGCCTTTATCTTTACCAGCAAGAACGATTACTTCGTCATTACGACGGATTTTAGCTGCCATTGTATTGCCGCTCCTTACAGAACTTCTGGAGCCAGTGAGACAATCTTCATGAATTTCGCGTTGCGAAGTTCACGAGTCACTGGACCAAAGATACGTGTACCGATAGGTTGCTCAGTGTTGTTGTTCAACAACACACAAGCATTACGGTCGAAGCGAATGACAGAACCGTCTGGACGACGTACGCCTTTACGGGTGCGAACTACCACCGCCTTCAGTACATCACCTTTTTTAACTTTACCGCGAGGAATTGCTTCTTTAACGGTAACTTTGATGATGTCGCCAACGTGGGCGTAACGACGGTGAGAGCCACCCAGAACCTTAATACACATTACGCTGCGAGCGCCTGAGTTATCAGCTGCGTCCAGCATACTTTGCATTTGGATCATGTTAGTGCTCCGCTAAATATTTAAATTAACTAGACCCATCTCGGGTCGGGCTGCCTCTTTAAAGGGACGCGAATTGTATCACCCTTTTTCGAGATTGGGTAGTCAAAAAACAAGCGGCCCCAAAAATAATTGGGGCCGCTTTTTCGTAGGTTTAAGCTAAATTAGATTTTCGCTTTTTCTACTACTTTCACCAATGTCCAAGTCTTAGTCTTGGACAGTGGACGACATTCTGAAATTTCAACTGTGTCGCCAATGCCACACTCGTTGTTTTCGTCATGTGCGTGTACTTTAGTCGTGCGCTTAACGAATTTACCGTAGATAGGGTGCTTTACGAAACGCTCGATAGCAACAGTGATAGACTTATCCATCTTGTCGCTAACAACACGACCTTGTTGGGTACGAATATTGTCGCTCATTATGCGCCCGCCTTCTCAGTCAAAACAGTTTTTACACGTGCGATATCACGGCGTACAGCTTTCAGAGTATGAGTTTGCTGTAGTTGACCAGTTGCAGCTTGCATACGCAAGTTGAACTGCTCTTTAAGCAGATTCAGTAGCTCTGCATTCAGCTCTTCAACGCTTTTTTCGCGTAGATCTAGTGCTTTCATCACATCACCTGTTTAGTTACAAATGTAGTCTTGAATGGCAGTTTACGTGCCGCAAGACGGAACGCTTCACGAGCCAGTTCTTCAGGTACACCATCAACTTCGTACATAACCTTACCAGGTTGGATTTGGGCTACCCAGTACTCAACGTTACCTTTACCCTTACCTTGACGAACTTCTAGTGGTTTTTCTGTGATTGGTTTGTCTGGGAACACACGGATCCAGATTTTACCTTGACGCTTAATGTGACGCGTCATAGCACGACGTGCCGCTTCGATTTGACGAGCAGTTAGACGACCACGGCCAACAGCTTTCAAACCAAAAGAACCGAAGCTTACTTCTGTACCTTTAGCCAGACCACGGTTACGACCTGTATGAACCTTACGGAACTTAGTACGTTTAGGTTGTAGCATCTGTCGACTCCTTACTTACGGCCTTTACGCGGCTTCTTGTTAGGCTTATCAGCCTTTGGCTCTACTGCGTTAGCAGCTGGCATACCGCCCAGAATCTCACCTTTGAAGATCCAAACTTTAACGCCGATTACACCGTATGTGGTGTGAGCCGAAGAAGTTGCGTAATCAATGTCTGCACGTAGAGTGTGTAGAGGCACACGGCCTTCACGGTACCACTCAGAACGTGCGATTTCAGCGCCGCCTAGACGACCGCTTACTTCCACTTTGATACCTTTAGCGCCTAGACGCATGGCATTTTGTACCGCGCGCTTCATAGCACGACGGAACATCACGCGACGCTCTAGTTGAGACGCGATGCTATCAGCCACTAGTTGGCCGTCTAGCTCAGGCTTGCGTACTTCAGCGATGTTAATTTGCGCTGGTACACCTGCGATTTTCGCTACAGCTGTGCGTAGCTTCTCAACGTCTTCACCTTTCTTACCGATAACAACGCCTGGACGAGCAGTGTGAATAGTCACACGGATGCTCTTCGCTGGACGCTCGATAACGATGCGTGAAAGAGACGCTTTTGACAGTTCTTTAGTTAGGAACTGACGTACCTTGAAGTCGCCGTCTAGGTTGTCAGCGAAATCTTTGGTGTTAGCAAACCATGTAGCATTCCAAGGCTTAACGATGCCTAGACGAATACCATTTGGATGTACTTTTTGACCCATTGCTTACTCTCCTAGTCTCTTAGCGATCTGCGACAACCACAGTGATGTGGCTTGAACGCTTCAAGATACGATCCGCACGACCTTTGGCACGAGGCATAATACGCTTCATGACAGGGCCCTCATCTACGAAGATTTTAGCGACACGTAGGTCGTCGATATCAGCACCTTCGTTGTGCTCCGCGTTTGCGATAGCTGACTCAAGAACTTTCTTGATCAGATCAGCAGCTTTTTTGTTGCTGAACGTCAGAACTTCTAGAGCTTGGTCTACTGATTTACCACGAATTAGATCTGCAACTAAGCGAGCTTTCTGAGGCGAAATGCGAGCAAAGTTATGTTTAGCTAATGCTTCCATTATTTACTCCTTAACGCTTCTTAGCTTTCTTATCCGCAGCGTGACCGCGGTAAGTACGAGTTGGTGCAAATTCACCCAGTTTGTGACCGATCATCTCGTCAGTTACAAAAACTGGAACGTGTTGACGACCATTATGGACAGCGATGGTCAAACCGATCATTGTTGGAATGATCATTGAACGACGGGACCAAGTCTTAATAGGCTTTTTGTCTCCGCTTTCCACCGCTTTCTCTACCTTCTTCAGCAAGTGTAGGTCAATAAATGGACCCTTCTTGAGAGAACGTGGCATGGCGATTCCTCTTTAAATAGATTACTTGTTACGACGACGTACGATGTACTTGTCAGTGCGTTTGTTCTTACGGGTTTTGAAGCCTTTAGTAGGCATACCCCAAGGAGAAACAGGGTGACGACCACCAGAAGTACGGCCTTCACCACCACCGTGTGGGTGGTCAACCGGGTTCATTACCACACCGCGAACGGTTGGACGAACACCGCGCCAGCGGCTTGCACCTGCTTTACCCAGTTCACGTAGCATGTGTTCAGCGTTGCCTACTTCACCGATTGTTGCACGGCCTTCAGACAATACTTTACGCATCTCACCAGAACGTAGGCGGATAGTTACATATGAACCGTCGCGAGCAACGATTTGAGCATATGCACCCGCAGAACGAGCTAGCTGTGCACCTTTACCAGGAGTCAGTTCAACACAGTGAACAGTAGAACCCACTGGGATATTGCGCATTGGTAGAGTGTTACCCGCTTTGATCGGTGCATCAACACCAGATTGGATAACGTCACCAGCTTGCATACCTTTTGGTGCAATGATGTAACGACGCTCACCGTCTGCGTACAGAACTAGAGCAATGTTTGCGCTACGGTTTGGATCGTATTCTAGACGCTCAACTTTCGCTGGAACGCCGTCTTTAGTGCGTTTAAAGTCGATTACACGGTAGTGTTGTTTGTGACCACCACCGATGTGACGTACAGTGATACGACCGTTGTTGTTACGACCGCCATTCTTAGAGTTTTTCTCTAGAAGTGGTGCGTAAGGCTTACCTTTGTGTAGGTCAGCGTTAACAACTTTAACTACGTGACGACGACCAGCCGAAGTCGGCTTACATTTAACAATAGCCATTTTTCAACTACTCCTGTTATTCCGCGCCGCCAACAAAGTCAAGATCTTGACCTTCTTTCAAAGTTACGTACGCTTTCTTCACGTCTGAACGACGGCCTTGGCGTAGACCTTGACGCTTGGTCTTACCCTTAATGATAAGAGTATTTACAGACTTAACTTCAACTTCAAATAGCTTTTCTACAGCTGCTTTGATCTCTTTCTTAGTTGCATCTTGTGCTACTTTGAAAACGATAGTGTTCGCTTTCTCTGCAGCCATAGTTGCTTTTTCAGAGATGTGCGGTGCACGTAGAACTTTTAGTAGACGCTCTTCACGGATCATGCCAGCATCTCCTCAACTTGCTTAACTGCAGCAGCAGTCATAAGAACCTTGTCAAATGCGATTAGGCTTACTGGGTCGATACCAGAAACGTCACGCACGTCAACTTTGTACAGGTTACGAGCAGCTAAGAATAGATTCTCGTCTACTTCGCCAGTAACGATTAGTACATCGTTAAGCTCAAGTTCTTTAAGCTTAGCTACTAGCTCTTTAGTTTTTGGTGCTTCAACTGAGAATTCTTCAACAACGATTAGACGCTCTTGACGAACTAGCTCAGACAGAATGCTCTTCATAGCACCGCGGTACATTTTCTTGTTTACTTTTTGGCTGTGATCTTGTGGTTTCGCAGCAAAAGTAACACCACCTGTACGCCAGATTGGGCTACGAATTGTACCAGCACGTGCACGGCCAGTACCTTTTTGACGCCATGGCTTAGCGCCACCGCCAGAAACTTCTGAACGTGTCTTTTGAGCACGAGTACCTTGACGAGCACCTGCTGCGTACGCAACAACTACTTGGTGTACAAGAGCTTCGTTGAACTCACGTCCGAAAGTAGTTTCGGAAACAGTTAGTGCGTTAGCACCTTTAACCATCAATTCCATTACTTACTCCTAGACGTTATGCTTTAACAGCTGGTTTAACGATCACGTTACCGCCAGTTGCGCCAGGGACTGCACCTTTAATCAGAAGCAGATTGCGCTCAGCGTCAACACGTACGATCTCTAGGTTTTGAGTCGTTACACGCTCAGCACCCATGTGACCTGCCATCTTCTTGCCTTTAAACACGCGGCCTGGAGTCTGACATTGACCGATAGAACCAGGAGCACGGTGAGACAATGAGTTACCGTGAGTCATATCTTGAGTACGGAAGTTCCAACGCTTAACAGCGCCTTGGAAACCTTTACCCTTCGATGTACCAGTAACGTCTACTTTCTTAGTTTCGTTGAACAGTTCAACAGTCAGTTCTGAACCAACTTCAAACTCTTCACCGTTTTCCAAACGGAATTCCCAAAGACCGCGACCAGCTTCAACGCCGGCTTTAGCAAAGTGACCTGCTTCAGCTTTGTTTACACGGTTAGCTTTCTTAGAACCAGCAGTTACCTGGATTGCAGCGTAGCCGTCAGTTTCAAGAGTTTTCACTTGAGAAACGCGGTTTGCTTCAACTTCAACAACAGTTACTGGAATAGAAACGCCGTCTTCAGTAAATACGCGGGTCATGCCCACTTTACGACCGATTAGACCAATCATTCTTCTAATCTCCCTTAACCTAGGCTAATTTGTACGTCAACGCCCGCAGCAAGGTCTAGACGCATCAGAGCATCAACAGTTTTGTCTGTTGGCTCAACGATGTCGATTAGACGTTTGTGAGTACGGATTTCGTACTGGTCACGAGCATCTTTGTTAACGTGTGGAGAGATAAGAACTGTGAAACGCTCTTTACGAGTTGGCAGTGGGATTGGACCACGAACCTGTGCGCCAGTGCGCTTAGCTGTTTCAACGATTTCCGCGGTAGAAGCGTCGATCAGTTTGTAATCGAATGCTTTTAGGCGGATACGGATACGTTGGTTCTGCATGAGACAGAGCTCCAATATTAAAAAATTACACAAACAATATCGCCACTCAAACTCGTCGAGACGAGAGAATGCCGATTGATTTATGTGAAACCGTAGCATCCAAGATTAGGACGCATTGTCAGCTAATAGGTGATTAACCTGAACTATCATAACGATAGTGAAAGCTAAATTTTTATTAACTGCGAACATAAGCTGAGTTTACATTACCTAACGAATCAAGAGATTCATCAGCTCCTCGCTGCTCATTGGTTCACAACTGGCTTAACCAGTGCGCTGCATTATACAGATCACATGTTTTCATGCAAGTAGTGTTTGAAAAATAATCGCCTCTCGAATTAAGCGGCTGATTGTTGGTTGAACGCGGGCAATAAAAAACGCAGGCAAATTGCCTGCGTTTTGGATTCATACGTAGAATGGCTTATGCTAATGAACGCTGACGCACCGCTTCAAACAAACAGATGCCGGTGGCGACCGAAACGTTGAGGCTCGAGACGCTACCCGCCATTGGGATCTTGATCAGGTCATCACAGGTTTCACGCGTGAGGCGGCGCATGCCATCCCCTTCCGCTCCCATGACAATCGCCAAAGGCCCAGTCAGTTTGCTTTGGTAAATATCGTGTGTCGCTTCACCCGCCGTACCGACAAACCAGATGCCCTTTTCTTGCAGCGCACGCATGGTGCGAGCCAGATTGGTCACGCGAACCAGTGGCACGGTTTCGGCCGCGCCACACGCAACTTTGCTGACCGTGGCCGTCATTGGCGCAGATTTGTCTTTCGGCACGATGACCGCCGCCACGCCCGCAGCGTCTGCATTACGCAAACATGCACCGAGGTTATGAGGGTCAGTCACACCGTCCAGCACCAACAGCAAAGGCTGAGGATGCTGAGCCAGGATGTCATCCAGGTCGTTTTCATTCAGTTGTTTCGCCGGTTTCACTTTGGCAATCACGCCTTGGTGATTGGCCCCTTGCGCTTTGTCATCCAGCGCTTTGCGGTGCATTTCCTGAATCGAAATCCCCAAACGTGCCAGTTCATTCAGAACCGGCAACAGTCGGTCATCCTGACGACCTTTCAGTACATAGGCTTCCACAAAACGAGCGGGATCGCGCTCAAGAACTGCGTTCACCGCGTGGATGCCATAAATAAATTCGTTACTCATTGTTTACCTATTGTTTTTTCGCTCGCGCTTTGCCAGCTTTACTGCGAGCTTTTTGCTTACGCGCTTTTTCGGCTTTGGTCTTGTTGTGTTTTGGCCCTCGGGCAGCCCCCGGTTCATCCGGACGCTTGGTTGGCTCGACCAAAGGCACCGCTTTACCACCACGGGTCGCCGCTTGTTTTTTACCTTTGGCTTTGGCTTTCGCATCCGCCGCGCGTTTCTTCGCCGTTTTGCCTTCGCCGCGTAGCTTACGACTAGTTTCGACTAATTCAAAGTCTATTTGACGATCATCCAAGTTCACCGCCAGCACTTTCACTTTGACCACATCGCCCAAGCGGTAAATTGCCCCAAACGATTCGCCAATCAGGCGTTGACCAATCGGGTCAAACTGGTAGTAGTCGTTTGCCAGCGTCGAGATGTGCACCAGACCATCGATGTGCAGTTCCGTGAGACGAACAAAGAAGCCAAATCCGGTGACATTGGCAATCACCCCTTCCAGCTCTTCTCCCACATGATCTTGCATGTATTCACACTTCAGCCAGTCCGACACTTCGCGCGTGGCATCATCGGCGCGGCGCTCGGTCATCGAACATTGTTCGCCGTAGTAATCCATGTCATCAAACGAGTAATGATAGCCACCAGTCGGCGTCCAACGATCTTGGTTACGGCCTTCTTCTTTGGCAATCAGGTACTTGATGGCGCGGTGCAACAGCAAATCCGGGTAGCGACGAATAGGCGACGTAAAGTGCGCATAACGTTGCAGCGCCAAACCAAAGTGGCCAGCGTTGTCTGCGTTGTACACTGCCTGTTTCATCGAACGCAGCAGCATGGTTTGAATCAGCTCTTTGTCCGGACGCTCACCCACTTGGCTCATCAAGTGCGCATAATCAGTCGGGGACGGTTCCAGACCGCCGCCCAGATCTAGGCCGAGTTCGCCGAGGAAATCACGGAAGCCCATCAAGCGCTCTTCACCCGGCGCTTCATGAATTCGGTACAGCGACGGCTCTTTGGCTTTTTCTACCAAGGACGCCGAGGCGATGTTGGCCATGATCATGCACTCTTCAATCAGTTTATGTGCATCATTGCGAATCAATGGTTCAATGCTCTCGATTTTACGTTGCGCATTGAAAATAAATTTGGTTTCTACGGTTTCGAATTCAATCGCACCCCGTTGCTCACGCGCACCTTTCAGCACTTTATACATGCGATGCAACTCTTCGAGGTGGGGAACCAGTTCGCGATAACGCTCACGGAGCTCTTCGTCACCTTCCAAAATGTCGTGCACTTTGTTGTAGGTCAGGCGAGCATGGGAGTTCATGACCGCTTCGTAGTGCTTGTAGCCCGACAGTTTGCCTTTGTCTGAGATGGTCATCTCGCACACCATACACAGGCGATCCACCTGCGGGTTGAGCGAACACAGACCGTTGGACAGCACTTCCGGCAACATCGGCACCACTTGGGATGGGAAGTAGACGGAGTTGCCGCGGTTGATGGCTTCTTTATCCAGCGCACTGTTTGGGCGCACGTAATAACTCACGTCGGCAATCGCCACCCATAAGCGCCAGCCGCCACCTTTTTTGGCTTCACAGAACACGGCGTCATCGAAGTCGCGTGCGTCTTCACCATCGATGGTCACCAACGGCAGCGCACGTAAGTCAACACGGCCCTGTTTGGCTTCTTCTGGAACCTCTTCGCCCAGTCCAGTGATCTGTTGCTCCACTTCTTGTGGCCACACGTGCGGGATCTGGTGCGTACGAATCGCAATTTGGGTTTCCATGCCCGGCGCCATGTTTTCGCCTAACACTTCGACCACTTTCCCCATCATGCCGCGGTTGCGACCGCCCCGATCGGTGATCTCAATGACCACCACGTTACCCATGCGAGCCCCGCCGCGCAGTTCATTCGGGATCAAGATGTCCTGATGAATACGTGAATCGTCTGGCACCACGTATGAGTACCCGTATTCAAAGAAGAAACGACCGACGATTTGCGTCTGACGCTCTTCCAACACGCGGACTAGACGCCCCTCTTTTCTGCCGCGTTTATCGGTACCGGTTGGTTGCACCAAAACCAGATCGCCATGAATGATGGTCCGCATCTGGTGATGAGGAAGTAGAATATCGTTGTCTTTATTATTGCTGCCTTCTGGGCGCACCCAGCCGTGACCGTCTTTATGACCAATCACATAACCTTTCACCATTTCCAGTTTTTCTGGTAATGCGTAACACTGACGGCGCGTAAAGACGAGCTGGCCATCACGCTCCATCGCACGCAAGCGGCGGCGCAGACCTTCGTATTGTTCTTCACCATTCAGCTCCAAGGCTTCAAACAGATCATTACGGTTCATTGGCACATTGGCCTTCGTCAGGAATTCAATGATGTATTCACGACTTGGAATCGGGTTGTCGTAGTTATCAGCTTCACGATCCGCAAACGGATCAACGTGGGTGGTGTCAGACATAGGCAGACCTGCTTATTTAGGTAGGGGATTACAGTATATCCTACCGAGTTCCTAACCTTAAGGGTTAATACGAATATCCTGAACAACATCACCAAACGACAAGATGTGACATCGCTCGAATAATTCGTTACATTGTGCACGTTTTTTCCCCCATTTGTTTACCCCGTCAGGGAACCCATTTTTTATGCGATTCACGATTCGACAAAACGTTCGTTGGTTATTGTGCCAATTTATTTTGAACATTGTTTTATTATCTGGTTTAGGCTTACCGTACCTGACATGGATGACGCCCCCCGACCATGATGTCGTGGCACACTTGTACTTGGTGACCACTCAAATCGGCTGGTTCGGCCTGTTTGCTGTCGTCATTTTGTTTGCCATGCTACTTCTGAGTTGGCTGCCTTGCCGTGTCTTACGCATATTGGCCACCTTCGTGACTTGGCTGGGGTCGGTGCTGCTGATGATTGATGTGGCGGTGTATCAGCAATATCGCTTCCATCTCAGTGGTTTCATTTGGGAACTGTTGATTGAAGGGGGCGATGAGGTCATCTCACTCTCTTGGTACACCCTGTTGATGGCGACGCTGCAAGTGCTTGCCGTCGCCATCGCGTGCACGGCGATTGCCCTGCTCAGCACTCGCCTCGCCAAACGTCACTTGCGTTGGGCGGCTTATGCCGGCGGGGTATGGCTGGCAGCATTGTTGGTCAGCCAATCCATTCACATGTGGCGCGATGCCAATTACGATACCACCGTACCGAGCTACAGCGTGCATTGGCCGCTGTATTACCCCCTGACCGCCAAACGCTTTTTCCATCGTTTCGGCTGGGTGGATACGCAGGCCGTGCGAGAACAAAGCTTGAACATGAGCCGGCCAAGCAACTCCCATCTGAATTATCCGTTGCATCCACTGGTCATTGAGCCGCCGCACGAGCAACCCAACATTCTGTTTATCGCCATTGATACGTGGCGTTATGACGATGCCAACTCCGAGGTAACGCCAAACATCGCTCAGTTTGCCCAACGCTCGCTGCGTTTTGAGCAACACATCAGTGGCGGCAACTCGACGCAAGCCGGTATATTTAGCCTGTTTTACGGTTTGCCAGCGACCTATTGGGAGGCCTTTCACGCAGCCCAAAAGCGCCCGGCGATGATGAAAACACTGGCAGCACTCAACTATCAGTTTGCCATTTACGCATCGGCGCCGCTCAACAGCCCGCCGTTTGATCGCACCGTTTTTCGCGGCATCGACCATCTGCGCGTCGACACACCGGCCGACCGTTCGACCGATCGCGACCGTCGTATCACTGATGACTTTGTTGACTTCCTCGCTCAGCGAGACACTCAGCAGCCGTATTTTGGTTTTCTGTTCTACGATTCAGCGCATGCGACCGAATTTCCGGCCGACATGACGCCGCGTTTTACCCCATCTTGGAGCCGTGTCGATCACATCAAGCTCAATAACGACTTCGATCCTGAGCCGTATCGAAACCGCTACCGCAATGCGCTGTATTACATTGATGGCCAAATTGAACGCGTGTTAAGTGCCGTGGAAGCGCAAGGCGGTTTAGACAACACCATCATCGTGATTACCTCCGACCACGGTCAGGAGTTTAACGACAATCATCAGAACTATTGGGGGCATGGCAGTAACTACAGCATGGCGCAAATTCATGTTCCGCTGTACATCTATGTTCCGGGAGAAGCACCGGAAGAGATTGACTGGAAAACGACACACTTGGATATTGCCCCAACCTTTATGCATCGTGTGCTCGGCGTCCAAAACCCAACGGACGACTATTCGGTGGGGTACGATTTACTGAATACACAACGTGATCGAGAATGGTTGATTGTGGGCAGTTATTTCAACTATGCGCTGGTTGCCGATGATGAAATTATGGTGACCTACCCCAGTGGTGCGGTTCAAACCATGACGCCGCAATTGGAGCCCAAGGCACTTCGCTCACTGAGCAGTGGCGATCTGATGCAGGCGTTGAAGCAGATGAATCGATTTTTGAATTGATGGCAGGAATCAGGTGATGACGACCTTTGGTAACGGACGGGTATGAGTGCCCGTTACCAAAAGGTGCCGCGACGCTTAGCGCGCGCGATGATGTTTTCCGGCATGCGTTGCTCCAAACCTTGGCGCAAAATCGCAATGCGGTTATGCGTGCGTTTGTCGGCGGTCACGGAGTTATACAGCCAACGATAAGCATCTTCGTAATCCAGCGGACTACCGTAATCACGCAGCAGCAGTTCGGCCAGCTGAATTCGCGCATTCAAGTTGCCCATGGCGGCCGCTTCTCGCAGATAAGGGATCGCGCGCTCTTTATCTTGTTGCACCAAGGTGCCACGCGAATAATAACGCCCAAGCTGCTCCAGCGCTTCCGGCAAGCCTTGATGCGCCGCGTTCTCCATGTAGTAAAGCCCCAGCTCCACGTCTTGGTTCACACACACGCCCCACGCCAGCATGTCGCCATACAGAAACTCGTACGACGGCAAGTTGATGCGCGTGGCACGCGCAACAATGTCTTCCACCAACTGGCAGTTGTCTGCTTTCACACGCTCAAGGTGTTTGTTTTCTGCAATTAATTTAATCAGCTCTGCTTCTGAATAGATCGGCACGGGTTCTCCGACTTCGGTCACGTTGGCGTAACTAAAAGCCGAATGCAATGCGAACACTAAAGAAGCAGCTACCGTACGTAGCTTCATACCTGCACTCTTCGTTGACTCCGATAGCCATAACAGTATAGCGCGTCGTCCGCGCTGGCTCGGTCTGATTCCTTTATCGGCCATTTGGCACCACGCTTTAATGAAAACTTGCCTAGCAGCGGCAATTTTTTGCCACCAGCGCACAAAATCACAGCAAAACCAATGCACAACAAACATAAAAAAAGCCGACTGAATCAGTCGGCTTTTGATGTTCAGAAACGCAAAATTACACGCTAAATGGGTGTACTTTGATGATGGTTTCGTTACGGTCTGGACCGGTTGAGATGATGTCTACAGGTACGCCAGTCAGCTCTTCGATACGTTTGATGTAATCCAGTGCCGTTTGAGGCAGCGCATCAATCGATTTAGCACCGAATGTTTTTTCAGACCAACCCGGCATGGTTTCGTAGATTGGTGTGACGTGTTCGTACGCATCAGCAGCCATTGGCGACACTTCAAGCACAGAACCGTCCGCCATTTGGTAACCGGTACAGATCTTGATTTCTTCTAGACCGTCTAAGACGTCTAGTTTCGTCATACAGAAACCAGTAATTGAGTTGATTTGAATGGCACGACGCATCGCAACCGCATCGAACCAACCGGTACGACGCAGACGACCCGTTGTCGCACCAAATTCAGCACCGACAGTACCCAAATGCTTACCGATTGGATCTTGCTTCTCTTTACCATCGTACAGTTCAGTTGGGAATGGACCTGCACCCACACGAGTACAGTACGCTTTCGCGATACCCAGAATGTAACCCAAGTGACGAGGACCAAAACCAGAACCTGCCGCAACGCCACCTGCTGTGGTGTTAGAAGAAGTCACGTATGGGTAAGTACCGTGGTCGATGTCCAGCAGTGTGCCTTGTGCACCTTCGAACATGATCTTATCGCCGCGCTTACGTGCTGCATCCAGCTCGTCTGTCACGTCAATCACCATAGAAGTCAGCAGATCGGCATAACCCATGGCTTGCTCAAGTACGTCTTCGTAGCTTACAGGTTCAACTTTGTAGAAGTGTTCTAGCTGGAAGTTATGGAGCGCCATCACTTCTTTAAGTTTCTCAGCGAATGCTGCACGGTCAAATAGGTCGCCAACGCGCAGACCACGACGTGCCACTTTGTCTTCGTAAGCTGGACCGATACCACGACCCGTTGTACCAATCGCCTTATTACCACGCGCCGCTTCACGCGCTTGGTCCAAAGCAATGTGATAAGGAAGAATTAGAGGACAAGCTTCAGAAATGAAAAGACGCTCTTTCACAGGAACACCGCGGTCTTCTAAACCAGTCATTTCTTTGATAAGTGCATCAGGTGAAAGTACAACACCGTTACCGATAATGCATTTCACATTGTTGCGAAGGATACCTGATGGAATCAGGTGAAGAACGGTTTTCTCACCGTCGATTACGAGCGTGTGACCTGCGTTGTGACCGCCTTGGTAGCGAACCACGTATTTTGCATCTTCAGTTAAAAGGTCTACGATTTTACCTTTCCCTTCGTCACCCCATTGGGTGCCAAGAACGACTACGTTATTTCCCATCTTTCCAAGTTCTGTTGCTAGTTAAAAATGGATTCTAGCATCGAATTTAGATCGTTGCAGTCATTTTTTAAGCATGTAAATACCATGCGAAAAAGACGGATAGAATCCATTTTTTCGTGAAAAAACACTCACTCGTCTGCATAAATTTTGACGAGCAAATCCCCTTGTGTGTCAATGCTTGCGCGATACATACCGCTGCTGTTCATGGCAAAATGAATCTCGCCGGAGGCATCCAAGGCGATCAAGCCCCCTTCACCGCCCAACGTTTTAAGTTCGCCCTGAATCACCTGTTCACTGGCGGTGTGAACATCCTCTTTCAAGTACCGCATGCGCGCTGCCACATCGCCCGCGACCATTTTGCGAATAAAGAATTCGCCCATGCCAGTGGTCGAGACGGCCACATTGCCATTTTCTGCCACCGTGCCCGCGCCTATCAGTGCAGAATCGCCCACGCGGCCAAATTTCTTGTTGGTGATGCCGCCGGTACTGGTTGCCGCTGCTAAGTTACCGTGCTGATCGAGCGCCACCGCGCCCACGGTGCCAAATTTCTTATCATCCGGATATTTGGACTCCGACAGCGCAAACAGCCCTTTGGCTTTCATCGCTTGCAACTGCTCATAACGGCGTTCAGTGAAAAAGTAATCCTGTTCGGTATAGTCGTAACCTTGGCCAAACGCAAACGCCTCCGCCCCATCGCCGATCAGCAACACATGGTCGCTGTGACGCATCACATCACGCGCGAGTTCAACTGGATTACGAATGTGGCGCACCCCCGCCACCGCACCGGCATCCATGTGCAAGCCATGCATGACCGACGCATCCATTTCAACCATCTCTTGGTGTGTCAGCACCGAGCCTTTGCCCGCATTGAAGTACGGCGAGTCTTCCAACACCCTTACCGCTGCCACCACGGCATCGAGCGCATCGCCCCCTTGAACTAACAGCTGATGACCAGCGCGCACCGACTGCTCCAGCGCCGCAACAATCCCCTGCTTGAGTTCATCGCTCATCTGCGCTCGTAAAATGGTGCCCGCGCCGCCGTGAATGGCAATCGCAATAGGTTGAGACATGTTCGATTCCTTACCGTCAAATGGCCAATTCATCAGCCTGATGTATCTAACATACCGCATCTCAACTGGCGCGCATAAAAAAAGCGCCAACCGATCGCTCGATTCGCGCTTTTTGTGTCTTGCTTCAGCCAAGAGATTCACTCCGGCCGAAGTCGCTTGTCACTGCAACTTAGTGGCAGTGACCGCCGCCGCAGCAGCCGCCGTCGTGGTCATGGCCGTGATCGTGGTCATGACCGCCACAGCAACCACCTTCATGGTCGTGATCGTGTGCTTGGTGGATGTGACCGTGCGCGATCTCATCTTCAGTCGCTTCACGCATTGCAACCACTTCACATTCGAATGTCAGTGTGTGGCCAGCCAGCATGTGGTTACCATCAACCACAACTTCGTCACCATCAACTTCAGTGATTTCGACAGGGATTGGACCTTGGTCAGTATCGGCCAAGAAACGCATGCCCACTTCGATTTGATCCACGCCTTGGAAAACGTCTGCTGGTACGCGCTGAACGAGCTCATCGCTGTGTTCGCCGTATGCGTCTTCTGGTGCGATGGTTGCAGTGAATTTATCGCCGGCAACTTTGCCTTCCAGTTCACGCTCAAGACCAATGATCAGGTTGTTGTGACCATGCAGGTAATCCAGTGGGGCTTCCACTGTTGATTGGTCAACCACGATGCCATCTTCCAGTTTGACTTGGTAGGCAAGGCTTACAACCACGTTCTTTTCAATTTTCATAACGGCTCCAAGGAGTTGTGTATTCAATACTCAATTCGTGCCAGCGAACTGGCGACTGAGATGGGCAATATTATGGAGTAATCCCCCAGTCACCTCAAGCCATCTGTGACCACCTTGGCATCGAACTGCGGTTCAATCCCGTGAATCACGGGGCAGACAGCGCATTATTCCGGTTTAAAAATACCGATCATCTGATCGCTGCCATGGTCGCTGCTTTCCACCGATTTCGGTTTGCGCTGCTCGTGGTAGTCACACTCGACACATTCCACCAGCTCGATATTGTTCTCAATCCACCAGCGCAGTGTGTCCTGCGCCTTGCAGCTTGGGCAGCTCGCACCGGCGATAAAGCGTTTTTTTGATTTTAGTTGATTGTTATTCACGTTCTTGGTCCTGTTACTTTTCCCAATAGCCGCGCGATTGACGATCGTTGTCCATCTCGCGGCCAAAAATTTCTTCCAACTCTTTGCGCGCTTCTCTGGCCCGCAAGGTCAATCGCTTGTCTTCATTGTGTTGTGGCAGCAACTCTTTGAGCATCGCACTATCCAAGCGGCGAAAATGCGCTTCTGCGCGTTTGGCTTCATACGGATGCATACCCAGCGTCACCAAGGCTTGGCGGCCTAAATCCAGTGCCCCGAGGAACATCTCGCGCGAATAGCGTTCCACACCATGATTGAGCAGTTGGTGCGCTTCTACGCGGCTGCGAGCACGCGCGAGAATTTTCATGTGCGGGAAGTGATGTTGGCACAATTCGACGATTTTCATCACTTCATCCGGCGCGTCGGTACAAATCACGATGGCTTCGGCTTCATCGGCGCCCGCAGCCCGCAGCAGTTCAAGATGTGTGGCATCGCCATAAAACACTTTGTAGCCATATTTACGCAGCAGTTTAATTTGGCTGGGATCGCTCTCCAGCACGGTAATTTTAATCTTATTGGCGTACATCAGACGACCCACAATTTGGCCAAAGCGGCCAAATCCGGCAATGATCACCCGCGGCTCTTTATTCACGATATCGCTGGCCAACTTGTCATCGCCAGACACATTAAGATTGCGCGCAAACCATTTGCGCTGCGCCGTCAGAAGCAGCGGAGTGGTCACCATGGATAAGCTCACCACCACCAGCAAGAAGGAGACTTGTTCGCTGTGCAACAACCCTTCGCTACTGGCCGCCGTGAAAATCACAAACGCAAATTCACCGCCCTGGCTGAGGATCGCCGCCATGCTGCTGCGCGCTTTTGCGCGGGTGCCCGACAAGCGTGCCAACACATACAGGATCAACCCTTTGACCACCACCAAGCCGATCACCGCCAGCACGATCTGCACCGGCATCAGTGCCAATAAGCCGAGATCGACCGCCATGCCGACCGCGATAAAAAATAAGCCCAGCAGCAGCCCTTTGAACGGCTCAATCGCGATTTCCAGTTCATGGCGAAATTCGCTCTCCGCCAGCAGGACGCCCGCAAGGAAGGTGCCGAGCGCCATCGACAACCCCAGATTTTGCATCAGCAGCGCAATGCCGATCACCAGCAGCAGCGCCGCGACGGTGAACAGCTCACGCACGCCACTGAGCACAATATAACGAAACAACGGACTAAGCAGATAATGGCCGCCGACCAGCAGCCCCACAATGCCGCACAGCATCCACACGCCATCGAGCCAGTTCCCGCCTGTGTTTCCGGCCAGCACCGGCATCAGCGCGAGCATCGGGATCACCGCGATGTCCTGAAACAGCAACACCGCAAATCCAGATTGGCCGGTTTCACTGCGCGACCAGCCTTGCTCTTCAATCACGCGCAGCGCAATCGCCGTCGATGACAGCGCCAAGCCCATGCCGATCACCAAACAGCTTTGCCAATTGAACCCTAGCAGGTAAGCAATGCTCGCCAGCACCGCCCCGGTCACCAGCACTTGCGCGCCGCCCAGCCCTAAAATCGGCCCGCGCATCTGCCACAGTTTTTTCGGATTCAATTCCAAACCGATCAAAAACAGCAGCAGCACCACCCCAAATTCGGCAAAGTGCAAAATGGCATTCACATCGCTAATCAGCCCCAGTCCCCACGGACCGATGGCCACGCCCGCCAACAAGTAACCGATCACCGACCCCAAGCCCATCCGCTGCGCCAGCGGCACCGCCACCACCGCTGCGGTGAGAAACACCACGCCGCTTTGTAGAAAATCGCCTGTTAACGAGGCCATGTTATCGCCCTCCACCCGGGAGTGGGTTTTGCAACCAGTCGAAGTACGCTTCCGCGTGTTGATAACGCTCGACGTCACTGACATTGCGCGCCCAGTACAGCACCAAGGGTTCCACCCACTGCATACGACACAGCGCCGCCGTCAGCTCAAATGGCTGGAGAATTTCACGCATGGTGTAGCGGTTGTAGCCATCGGAGGTGAAGGCATCTTGATGGCCGCCAGCCGTCACCACGCTGCGCCACACTTTGTCTTTCATCGCACTCTCATTGCCAAACGCAAATCCTTTACCAAGCACGCGGTCAATCCACTCTTTTAACAAGGCCGGGCAGGAATACATGTACAGCGGGTGCTGAAATACAATCACGTCGTACTGCAACACCCGTTGGTGCTCAGCATGGACATCGATGAAGAAATCGGGATAGGTGGCGTACAGATCGAGGATCGACACATGCTCCAGCGCGGCGATCTTTTTGATCATCACCTGATTGGCGACCGAATGATCCGGCTCGGGATGCGCGTAGATCACCAGCACGCTGGGCTTATTGGATGGGCACGTTTCAGCGTTTGTCATTCCTTGACGACACTCCGTTTTGTTAACAATAAGTGACTTCGCATCATAACCCAATTTGCATAATGATCGACATTTATCCTTATTCCCCCTACTATTCCGAGCGAAAAAATTAAAGGCCAAAACAGACGATATTTTTATGATTACCTTCTCTGACATTCAGTTACTGCGCGGTGGTAAACCACTGCTCGATCAGGCTTCGGCAACCATTCAACCCGGCGACAAAGTCGGCTTGGTGGGGAAAAACGGCTGCGGTAAATCCACCCTGTTCGCCTTGCTGAAAGACGAACTGAGCATTGACGCCGGCTCGTTCAGCAAACCGGCGCAGTGGGAGCTGGCTTGGGTGGCGCAAGAAACGCCAGCTTTAGAGCGCAGCGCACTGGAATACGTCATTGACGGCGATCGTGAATACCGCGACTTGGAACGCCAACTGGCAGACGCGGAGCGCGCAGACAACGGCAACAAAGTGGCCGAACTGCACGGCCACATCGACACCATTGGCGGCTACAGCATTCGCGCACGCGCTGCTGAGCTGCTCGATGGTCTGGGCTTTTCTCAAGAGCAGATGAGCTGGAGCCTGACTCAGTTCTCCGGTGGGTGGCGAATGCGACTCAACCTCGCACAAGCGCTGATCTGTCGCTCCGATTTACTGCTGCTGGATGAACCGACCAACCACTTGGATTTGGACGCCGTGATGTGGCTTGAACGCTGGCTGCAGAGCTATCCGGGCACGCTGATCCTCATCTCGCATGACCGCGACTTCCTCGATCCGATCGTCGGTCGCATCATTCACATCGAGAACGAAAAACTCAACGAATACACCGGCAACTACTCATCGTTTGAAACCCAACGCGCGCAGAAGATGCTGCAACAGCAAGCCATGTTCCAGAAGCAACAAAAGCAGATGTCGCACATGCAAAGCTACATCGACCGCTTCCGCTACAAAGCGTCCAAAGCCCGTCAAGCGCAAAGCCGCATCAAGGCCCTGGAACGCATGGAGAAAGTGCTGCCAGCGCAGTTTGATAACCCCTTCAGCTTTGAGTTTCGTGAGCCATCGGCACTGCCGAACCCCATTTTGATGATGGATGATGTCAGCGCAGGCTACGGCGAGCGCCTGATCCTAGAAAAAATTCGCCTCAATCTGGTACCGGGCAGCCGCATCGGTTTGCTGGGTCGAAACGGCGCGGGTAAATCCACGCTGATCAAACTGCTGTCCGGTGAACTGAAACAGCAAGGCGGCGATTTCACCTATTCGCAAGGCGTAAAAATTGGTTACTTTGCCCAGCATCAGTTGGAAACGCTGCATCCGGAAGAGACGCCGCTGCAACACATGATGCAGATTGCGCCTGACAAAAACGAACTCGAACTGCGTAACTATCTGGGCAGTTTTGGCTTCCACGGCGACAAAGCGCTGGATAAAGTCGGCCCGTTTTCCGGCGGCGAAAAAGCGCGTTTGGTGCTGGCGCTGCTGGTATGGCAAAAGCCGAACCTGCTCTTGCTCGACGAACCGACCAACCACTTGGATCTCGACATGCGTCAAGCGCTCACGCTTGCGCTGCAAAGCTATGAAGGCGCCATGGTGATCGTCAGTCACGACCGCTATCTGCTGCGCGCGACCACCGATGATCTTTACCTCGTGCACGATCACCAAGTGGCACCGTTTGATGGTGACCTCACTGATTACTACAAGTGGCTGACCGATCAGCAAAAAGCGCAGCGCAAAGAGACGCAAGCGCAGGCCCCGGCCAAAGACAACACCAACAGCGCTGCGGCGAAGAAAGAGCAAAAACGCCGTGAAGCCGATTTTCGTAAGCAGACTGCGCCAATTCGCAAAAAGCTGACACAGTTGGAAACGAAAATGGATAAGTTGAACGCCATGATCGCTGAAGCAGAGGAACAATTGTCCGATGCCTCACTGTATGACGCAGAAAATAAAGCTAAACTTACACAAGTACTCGCCACGCAGGCCAACGCCAAGTCCGAACTCGAAACCATTGAAATGGACTGGATGGCAGAGCAGGAAGTCTTGGAAGAGATGGAACAGGAGTTCAACAGTCAATGAGCCACGAGCACGTCAGAATCCCCCTCACGTTGGAACGACTATGGCAATTCAGTTTGCAGTATTACAGCGTGCGCGAGGTGAAAGAGGCGTGCTTAAGCTTGCAAAACAACTTCAACGGCAACGTCAACTTGCTGCTCCTGCTCAAATACCTCGACGAGCAGCAAGTCACGCCGATCGAAAACGAATGGCAGCAGGTGATCGACTGCCTCAGTCGCTCAGAAACCCTGCTGCACAGTTACCGCGAGATGCGCCGTAAGATGAAAACCCATCTGCCCGATACGCTCTACCGCGAAGCGCTGCAATTTGAACTGCAACTCGAAAAGCAGCAGCAAGCGGATTTGGTCGACTGCATCAACCACCTCACCTTAGAAAATAGCCACGGCGAAGCGCTCACACTACGCTACTGCCGCCAACTGGGCGCAGAGCATCTGGCGGCCGTATTTATGAAGCCCGTGCCACCCAGCTATTAATCTCATCATCGGCTATCCCTCTCATTTGGGGCAGCGCTTCACAAAATGTCACCACCACTCGCCGAATCGACTCATCTGAGGTAACTTGGGTATATACTCATTCAATCATTCGGTATTGGTTTGAATTATGACCCAGTTTGTGGCCGCAACCGGCTTGAAAAACCCGCATTTGCAAACGCTGTTTCCGCGTTTCATTCGAAAAAAAGCGCTGTTTGAACCGGTGTGGCAAACCCTCGATACGCCGGACGGCGACTTTCTCGATCTCGCTTGGAGTGAAGACCCGCACCACGCCGATGCGCAAAATAAGCCGCTGTTTGTGCTATTTCACGGCTTGGAAGGCTGTTTCTACAGCCCGTATGCCAATGGCTTGATGCACGCGTTTGCTCGCGACGGCTGGCTGTCGGTGATGATGCATTTTCGCGGCTGTAGCGGCAAACCCAACCATTTGGCGCGCGCGTACCATTCCGGTGAAGTGCAAGATGCGCGTTTTGTCTTGGAAACCTTGCGCGAGCAATTTCCTTCGCAACCCATGATTGCGGTCGGCATTTCGCTCGGCGGCAATATGCTGGTCAACTATCTGGCCGAGTTCAACCACGATCCCATCGTCAGTGCCGCAACCGTGGTCTCTGCGCCGCTGGATCTCGCCGCCTGTTCGGAGCGTATCGAACACGGATTTTCCAAACTCTATCGCACCTATTTGCTCTCGTCGCTCAAACAAAATGCGCTGCGCAAACATCAGTTGCTGAAAGGTGAATTGGGGCTGTCGTATCACAACATCAAACGCGTCACGCGCTTGCAAGAGTTTGATGATTTGATCACCGCGCCCCTGCACGGATTCAAAGACGCGCAGGATTACTATCAGCGCTGCTCAGGCATCCATAAACTCAAAGACATTCGCGTGCCGACTCAGATCATCCACGCCAAAGACGATCCGTTTATGACCGATGCCGTGATCCCCAAATTTGTCCTGCCGGAAAACATCGATTATCGCTTGTTTGATCAAGGCGGCCATGTCGGCTTCCTTAGTGGCTCGCTACTCAAACCGACATTCTGGCTCGAACAATCCCTGCCCGCTTACTACGCGAGCCTGCGCGACAGCATCTGATCTGCACGGACTCGCTTAGCACTGACGCCTTCCCTCGAAGGCGTTATACTTGGGCATTCAACCACGAACATAAAAGCAAGAGGTATTTATGATCGTTCCGTGGCAGCAAATCGCGCCGGATACACTCGACAGTCTGATTCGTGAATTCGTGTTACGCGAAGGCACTGATTACGGTGAAGTCGAGATTTCGCTGCAAGAAAAAGTCGATCAAGTGAAGGCGCAATTGCAGTCTGGCGAGGCCGTGATCGTCTATTCAGAATTACATGAAACCGTTGATATCAAAGTCAATCAACGCTAACGGATGACGACAGTCATCTTTTCCGTGCTATAGTGATTCGACTTGGGCTGTGTTGAAACAGCCCGATTTTATGGACTCAGAGACAAGGTTTGTCATGTCAGCGAAACACCCTATTATCGCCGTCACCGGTTCGTCGGGCGCCGGCACAACCACGACCTCAGAAGCATTTCGCAAGATGTTCAATATGATGGACATCAAACCCGCGTGGGTGGAAGGCGATAGCTTTCACCGCTTTACTCGCCCAGAGATGGACGTCGAGATTCGCAAAGCGCGCGAGCAAGGTCGTCACATCAGCTATTTTGGGCCGCAAGCCAACGACTTTACCGCGCTGGAAGACTTCTTCCGTCAGTTTGGAAAATCAGGCACCGGTCAGGTCAGACGCTATCTTCACTCCTTTGACGAAGCCGTGCCGTACAATCAGATGCCGGGCACCTTTACGCCTTGGCAGCAATTGCCAGAAAACTCCGATGTGCTGTTTTACGAAGGGCTGCACGGCGGGGTGGTCGATGGCGAAGTCAACGTCGCACAACACGTCGATTTTCTGATTGGCATGGTGCCGATTGTGAACTTGGAATGGATTCAAAAATACGTGCGTGACACGCGCGACCGCGGCCATTCTCGAGAAGCGGTGATGGATTCGATCGTGCGCTCGATGGACGATTACCTCAATTACATCACGCCGCAATTTTCTCGCACCCACATCAACTTTCAGCGCGTGCCCACCGTCGATACTTCCAACCCGCTCAATGCGAAAGGCATTCCCAGTTTGGATGAAAGTTTTGTCGTCATTCGCCTGCGCGGCATTAAAAACGTCGACTACCCCTACTTGCTGGCGATGATTGATGGCTCATTCATGTCGCGCCACAACACCATTGTGGTACCGGGGGGGAAAATGGGCTTTGCCATGGAGTTGATCGTCAGACCGCTCCTGCAACAGCTGATCGAGTCAGGGAAAATTGGCTAATCATACCGTCACTGTGTCGATTACTTTTCATACCGTGATCATGTGCACAATTTTGCGTAGTTTATCCGTCCCCCGACACGATTAAAATCAAGAAATCGTTTGGGAAAAAGGATACTATTCCATACCGAAACACAAGATAACTTGCAGCAACAAGAAAGTCCTCTTATTCTAGAGAATCCAAAATAAGGCTTCGCTAAAATATGGATAGCAGCAAGCGTACCCTGCAGAGGAAGTGAGATATTATGGTTCTAGGTAAACCTCAAACCGACCCAACACTAGAGTGGTTTCTTTCACATTGTCACATTCATAAGTACCCTTCAAAAAGCACGCTGATTCACGCGGGCGAGAAAGCAGAAACGTTGTACTACATCGTCAAAGGTTCTGTTGCGGTACTGATCAAAGATGAAGAAGGTAAGGAGATGATTCTGTCTTACCTCAACCAAGGTGACTTCATCGGTGAGCTTGGCTTGTTTGAAGAAGGTCAGGAGCGTACTGCCTGGGTTCGTGCAAAATCTCCTTGTGAAGTAGCGGAAATTTCATTTAAGAAATTCCGTCAGCTGATTCAGGTTAACCCGGACATCCTGATGCGCCTGTCTGGTCAGATGGCTCGCCGTCTGCAAGTGACCAGCCAAAAAGTAGGTGACTTGGCGTTCTTAGACGTAACCGGTCGTATTGCACAGACCCTACTGAACTTGGCGAAACAACCCGACGCGATGACTCACCCAGATGGCATGCAGATTAAGATCACTCGTCAAGAGATTGGTCAAATCGTTGGCTGTTCACGTGAAACCGTGGGCCGCATCCTGAAGATGCTGGAAGAGCAGAACCTGATTTCTGCACACGGTAAAACCATCGTGGTGTACGGCACTCGTTAATCGACGTCGCAACAGCATTACACAGAAAAGCCACCTTCGCGGTGGCTTTTTATTTGTGTCGATTACGGTCAACGTGCCGTGGTTATTTGCTGTCGGTGCTTTCAAAAATCTTATCGGCTGATGCCGCAACAAACCCGGTGTAGAGTTCACCATTGGCCATGGGGTAACGCTTGGCAAACTCATAAAACCCACCCGGAATGATCTCGCTGCCTTCAAGGAAACTCACTGGCACTTTATCCGCCATGGTCGATGACTGCTCCAGCAGCACGTCGGGTGATCCCTTCACTTCGCCGCCAGATTCGTTGATGGTGAAGCCTGCGCTGCGTAGGTGATCGTTCACCTGTTTCACTTCATCCAACGTCTTCAATTGATTCACGCTCACGGTAAAGTGGTTAGCGCCGTAACCATGTGCAGCCAACCAAGCCGCGTATTCGCTCTCTTTCGCCAGTTGCAGATAATCAGCGTAACTCAGATCCCACAAGCGGCCACCGTAGAGGAATGCCGCGTGCTGAAGTTGTGTCACATCTACTTGCGCCGCCAACTTCGCCACAATCGATTGCAGCTCAAGCGAGCACGCTTCCACTTTCAGTTCACTGATGAACACTTTCGGTTGCAGCGGGTCTGGATGCTCAAAATGTTTTGCCACCAGCTTTTTGCTTTCAAAAACGTAATCACCGCACGGCGTGTAGCCCAATGCCAGAAACGGTTTGGCCAGTGTTTCCAGCCCCAACGGCGCGATATTAAAGGTGCGCAGGGCGATGTGGTCGTTGATCAACACTTCGTCTTCCTGAAGCAGTTGATGCACCTTGTCGGCCGACGGACAAAGGCGTCGAATGTAGTCATTCCATAGGGATTCAAAAAGAACTGCTGGCGTCATAACGCCTCCTTGTCTGCGCTGCTCTGCAAGCAACCTGGGTGATTGAATTCTGTTGCCCAAGTGACCACTCACGACTTGGGGCAACGATACCGATTTATTGTTGTTCTGGTAAAAAGTGGCTACCCGATCCGAAGCCCGAGAAGGACCGGGTAGCCTTCAGCCTGTGACGTAAGCTAAATCATCAATTACAGTTCGATACCCGGACTCAACGTGGCTGGCAATTCAGTGGCCGAACCTTCCATCGACGCCATCGGATACGCGCAGTAGTCCGCGGCGTAGAACGCGCTTGGACGCAGGTTGCCCGACGCGCCCGGGCCACCAAATGGCGCATCGCCACTTGCGCCCGTCAGCTGACGGTTGCGGTTCACAATGCCAGCGCGAATATGGTCCACAAAGTATTCCCACTCGCGGTCATCAGTGGTGACCAGACCCGCCGACAGACCAAACTGGGTGTCATTGGCCAGTTCAACCGCCTCGGCCAGCGTTTCGTAACGCACCACTTGTAGTAGCGGGCCAAAGTATTCGTCATCTGGTAGCTCGGCAATCGGCGTGACATCAATGATGCCCGGCGTGACAAACGCCGCTTGCAGACCGCGCGCTTCCAACAAAATTTCACCGCCCAGCGACTGTAAGTTTGCCTGCGCATTGAGAATCACGTCCGCGGCCGCTTTGGAGATTTGTGGCCCCATAAACGGTGCAGGCTCTGCAAAAGGTTGGTCGATGCGCAGTTTCTGAGTGGCTTCCACCAGACGAGTGATCAGCGTATCGCCCTTGTCGCCATGCGGCACGTACAAGCGGCGTGCACAGGTACAGCGTTGACCAGCGCTGATAAACGCCGATTGAATGATGGTGTACACGGTGGCATCCAAATCACCATATTGATCGGAGATCACCATCGGGTTGTTGCCGCCCATTTCCAGTGCCAGCATCTTACCGGGTTGTCCTGCGAACTGACGGTGCAGCAGATGTCCCGTATTGGCGCTGCCAGTAAATAGCAAACCATCAATGCCTTTTGACTGCGCGAGTGCAATCCCGGTCTCTTTACCGCCTTGCACCAAGTTCAGCACGCCTTTCGGCAAGCCCGCTTCTTCCCACAGTTTCATCGCCACTTCCCCCGTCCACGGGGTTTGTTCCGATGGTTTGAAGACCACAGTGTTGCCTGCCAGCAGCGCAGGCACGATGTGGCCGTTTGGCAGGTGGCCCGGGAAGTTGTACGGTCCAAAGACCGCCATCACGCCCAGCGGACGATGACGCAGCACAATTTGGTTGCCTGCCGCTTCACGCACGCTTTCACCGGTACGGTCGTGGTAGGCTCGAATCGAGATCGCAATCTTGCCAGCCATGGCGGCGGCTTCGGTGCGCGTTTCCCAAATCGGTTTGCCGGTTTCTTTGGCAATCACTTCCGCAATGGCTTCGGCGTTGGCTTTAACCTTTTCAGCAAACGCCAGCACCACTTTTTCGCGTGCCGCGAATGGCAGTTTCTTCCACGCAACAAACGCAGTGCGCGCGGCTTTCACGGCATCTTCAACTTGAGCGGGCGTGGCACTGTCGCCCTGCCAGACGATTTCGTTGTTGTATGGGCTTAAAGAGGTGAGGTGTTCCCCCTGACCAGCCACCCATTGACCGGCAATCCACTGAGTCATTGTCTTGTCCTTCAATTCGTTACTGTGCGCTGATTATTGCGCTAGGATGCGCAGGAAGTCGCCTTGGTCGACTTGCAGCGCGGCTGCCACGTTCGGCGCAATAATCACGGTTCCCCGCTCACGGTTATAGGCTGCTTTCGCCGCCGTCGCGCGGAAATATTCAAATGAGGTATTACACATCAGGAAATCCTGCGAGCTGGAATGCTCGGCGATCTCCACCTTGGCACGCACCGAGTCGCGCACCGATTCAATATTGCGCAGGTCGCATTCCACAGACGGGCCCGCATCGAAAATGTCGACGTAGTTACGACAGGTAAAGCCCTCTTTTTCCAGCAACTTCAGCGCCGGGCGGGTTTTCTCATGCACCTGACCAATCACCGCCTGCGCTTCTTTGCTCAGCAGGTTGATATAAATCGGCAGCTTTGGCATCAAGTCGGCGATAAAGCCTTTCTTGCCGATGCCGGTCAGGTAATCCGCCATGGTGAAGTCGATGGAGAAAAAGTGCTCTTGCAACCATTGCCAAAATGGTGAGTTACCATCTTCGTCCGACACACCGCGCATCTCCGCAAAAATGGTTTGCGAGAATCGATGCGGATGCTCGGCCATCATCAGAAAGCGGCATTTCGACATCAGGCGTCCGTTGAGGCCCTCGCGAAACGGCGGGCGCAAAAACAGCGTGCAGATTTCCGAACAACCGGTGTAGTTGTTTCCAAACGTCAACAACTTAACCACATTGTTGACGCCCAGTTTTGGCGAGGCATGCACAATGGTGCTGATGTGGTATGAGTAAAACGGAATATCCCAGCCCACGGACGCTTCGATGCCGGTGGTCCCGGCGACTTCACCGCTGTCGGAATCAAAACCAACCATCAGGTAGCCTTCATCGCCCGGCTGGTTAACGTCGGGTTTGGTAAAGCTGTATTCGGAATGTTTAATGCGATTGGTTAACAGTTCTTCGTTAACCGGCAATGAGGTGAATCCATGACCCGATTCCACTGCGCAGGTGTGCAGCGCGTCGTAGTCTGAAATTGCAATAGGGCGAACAACTAGCATCAATACTCCCTCCAGATGCAAACAGGTCTAAATGCTTCGACCTGGTAACGCCGCCATACCGCCCCCATCCGATGGGTTTGGTATGGCGCACGGGCTCGCTTAAACTAGGGTCGCAATGGCTTTATCTAGTCGTGCGAAACCTTCTTCGATTTCTTCTTTGGTGATGATCAAGGATGGGGTCATACGAACCACGTTCGCACCAGCCACCAGCAGCATCAGCCCTTGTTTACCACAGGCAACCAACACATCACGCGCGCGGCCTTGCCACTCGTCGTTCAGTGCTGCACCTAACAGCAGGCCTTTACCACGAATTTCTTCAAACAGGTTGTACTTGGCATTGATTTTCGCCAAACCTTCACGGAACAGCGCTTCACGCTCTTTGACACCCGCCAATGTTTCTGGCTTGCTCACCACATCCACGACAGCTTCTGCGACCGCACAAGCCAGCGGGTTACCGCCGTAAGTCGAACCATGCACGCCCACTTTCATGTGCTCTGCCAGTTTCGATGTGGTCAGCATGGCGCCGATTGGGAAACCGCCGCCCAGTGATTTGGCGGTGCTCAGGATATCTGGCGTCACGCCAATGCCTTGGTAAGCGTAGAAGTGACCGGTACGACCGTTCCCGGTTTGCACTTCATCAAAAATCAGCAGCGCATTGTGTTTGTCACACAGCTCACGCACCGCCTGAACAAATTCTGGCGTTGGCGAAACAATACCGCCTTCACCTTGCAGCGGCTCCATCATCACCGCGCAAGTGCGGTCAGACATATGTGCTTGCAGCGCGGCCACATCATTGTATGGCAGATGCGTCACATCCCCCGGTTTGGGACCAAAACCGTCAGAGTAAGCCGCTTGGCCACCCACAGTCACGGTAAAGAACGTACGGCCGTGGAAACCTTGTTTGAAGGCGATGATTTCTGATTTTTCAGGGCCGTGCACATCGGCCGCGTAGCGACGTGCCAGTTTCAGTGCCGCTTCGTTCGCTTCCGCGCCTGAGTTGGCAAAGAACACTTTTTCCGCAAAGCTGACTTCAGTCAGTTTCTTTGCCAGACGCAGTGCAGGCTCGTTGGTCATCACGTTACTGAGGTGCCACAGTTTGTTGCCTTGCTCCGTCAGTGCGTTCACCATCGCAGGGTGACAATGCCCTAAACAGCTCACCGCGATACCACCGGCAAAATCGATATACTCGTTGCCCTGCTGATCCCACACACGTGAGCCCTGTCCCTTCACCGGGATGAATTCCATCGGGTTGTAACAAGGCACCATCACCTCATCAAACAAACCGCGTTCTACTTTAGTTTCCACTGTCATTGCACATTCCTTCTCGATACCGCATGCCTAGCAGAAAGGCCGTCCTTTCACAAAACCTCGTCAATAAGATTTTGTATTGCATATCAGCTGATGCAGCATTGTATTTACAAATTATTAACCAGTTCAATAGTGATTTATTCTTTCAGCCAGTCGATTCAGCTCACAATCTTCACCACTCATGATTATTTATGCACCAAGTAAACACTTTTATGAAGCACTTTTTTATTATGGCTGAAAAAACCCTGTTCGCACCTTGGTTGAATAAGGCATAGCAAGGGATTGGCAGGATCTGCGGCGAATAAATTTTCAATGTAGAAAAAAGGAAATTTTGATGACGAAAATGTTAAGAATAGTGATCGCGATCAGGAAAAATTGTACAGCCCGCCCTGCCGCATCCTCGGCGGTAGCGCACAGGAGAACAGGGATGAGAGGTTATCGACACAGGAAATTGGCCAGCAGTTCATGACCTTGTTCGGTTTTGATCGATTCCGGGTGGAACTGCACTGCATCAATAGGCAGTGTTTTATGCTGGTAGCCCATGATCTCGTCCGGCGTGCCATCCGGTAGTTCCGTCCACGCCGTCAGCTCAAAGCAATCGGGAAGCGTGCCGTTTTTCACCACCAGCGAATGGTAACGCGTGACGGTGAGTGGGTTATTCAGCCCGGCAAATACACTGCGCCCGGTATGACGCACTGGGGAAGTTTTGCCGTGCATCACCTGACGGGCGCGCACCACTTCACCCCCGAACACCTGTGCAATCGCCTGATGACCAAGACACACCCCCAGAATTGGCAGCCGGCCGGCAAAATGCGCAATCGCCGCCAGTGAAATGCCCGCTTCATTTGGCGTACACGGCCCCGGAGAAATCACCAGGTGACTGGGCGCCAGCGCTTCTATCTGTGCCAGCGTGATTTCATCGTTACGCACCACTTTGACCTCGGCACCCAGTTCGCAAAAATACTGGTAGAGGTTGTAAGTAAAAGAGTCGTAGTTATCGATGATCAGAAGCATAACGTCGCCAGCGTGAGACAAGAATGCCTCGCATTCTACAAACCAGCGCGCCAGATTCAATCAATAAAGCGGTTTATTTTGTTTTCAGCCGAGCTGACTTGCCATCGGTGAGCGCGCACGCGTGTCGTGGGCGAGCAAATTGCGGGCGAACACATCAAGGGCGCCAACAAATCAGGGGAGCCATGCTCCCCCGTAATTGTTGCCAACGTGCCGGACTCGAATGTTCATGCTGTGGCGATATTTCGAGGTATATGCCCCGAGGTATGACTCAGCACATTACGCGGATGCTCGGCGGCCAGATTGGCAACGCCACCCACCTAACCCAAGCAGCAAGGCCAGCCCTGCCACGCTGAATGAACCGCCGTAGATATTGAGTTCAACCACGGCGGGATCATGGTCAGAAGCGCGGAAATGGTCCGCATATTTCGGCAGATCGCCTTTGTATTCATCGTTGTAGTCAAACAGCGTCGACTCACCGCCGTTGATGTGCCAATCCATGGCATCGACGACACGCAGCTTCAGACTGTCGCTGACCAACAGGTGATCGAGCGCGCCCACTTCGTCGTTGTACGAGTAGCTCCAGCTGTTGTCTTTGTGCGCCAGTTCCATCGCACTCAGGTAACCGAAACCTTGCGTGATCACCGCGCCGTCATCGCCAAACTGGGGTTGTTCACCAATCACGGTATTGCGCGCGGCCTTAATGACTTTACCGTATTTCTCTGGCGTGTAGTCCGTCAGAACCAGCATCGGATCTTCCTTACCGTACGAGTTCATGTCGCCAAGAATCACTTTGTGACCGTCGATTTTCGCCAACGCTTCACCCAGTGCAACTGCTCCGGCAACACGGAAGTTCTCACACGACCCCTGCAGATCGGCATCCTCGCCGCCCTGCCCGCCTTCACTGACTGGCGCCGCATCTTCCCAGCAGGTTGACCCTTTGGATTTCAGGTGGTTGACGGCAACGGTGATGGTCTCATTGCCGCCTTTGACTTGAAAGGTCGGCGCCAGCGTATCACGCTGGTAGTTTTGACCATCTTCAATCACTTTGCCTTCCTCATTCAGCACTTCAGGGGCGTGCTGACTCGGCATGGGGATCACGCGGCTTTGCAGCAGTTTGACCACTTTGCCGCGATAAATCACGCCTGTGGTGATCGCGTCGCTGCCAACCGAATCTTTCTCATCGGTCTGACCATCCTGATTCGAATCCACGGCCACAAACTGGTAACGTTTTTTCTTGTCATCGATACGTTCGTTGAGCTGATCAACCAGTTGGCGAATCGCCGCACCATCACCAAAACCATTGTTCTCAATTTCCATCAAGCCGACGATGTCCGCATCCAGACGCAAAATCGCATTGACGATCTTCGCCTGCTGCATCGAGAACTCAGTCAAGTTGCTGGCACCGCGGTTAGCACCGTGCTGATTCGCGTCTCCCCCATAAGGGGAATTGAAGTAGTTGAGGACGTTAAACGACGCGATGCGTAAATCCCCTTCGTACATCTTCGGTTTGGCGGTACGCGGATCGTTGTGGACCAGATTGTCTTGGTTGATGGTGTTGGTCACCACCAGACGGTATTCGCCGTAGCTGTAGGTTACCACGCCTTCCACATCGAACAGCGTATCATCCACACGAATGTAGTCTTCCGTTGAGCCATCCTGATCGATATCGCTGCGGCCAAATTGCGGGTAGTAAGGGATCTGACCATCACCCGCTTTGGCATCCGATTCGACAAACAGTCGGCGCTGAGCGTTGTCGAGGCTCTGTTGCTGAGCGGGCTCGGAGCCTGCCGGGAACAACTGGTTCGGCTGCATGTTCACACGCCCTTGGGCGAGCACCATATTGTTGCGGCGCGCATCGTAATCGTAACCAAAGGTGCGGGTGACACGCATATCCAGCGCTTTCGGCAGCGTCACCAACATGCCTTCGTAGCGTTCCATGGTTTGGGCAAAGTGCTCGTCACTGTCCAACATGGTGACCTCGTGCGCGGTCGGCGCGGCTTGTTCGGACAATTTTTCCCACTGATTGTTGTCTACTTTCAGTTGGGTCAGATTGTAGTACTCCTGCACTTTACCGCGAGTACACACGACATCACCCGGCTGAAGATCGCTCGACGACTGACCGGTCAACACAAACAGCCCTTCTGACGTCAACGGATTGTGGTCATCGTCCAACGCTTGCAGATAAAACCCTTTGGTCAGGCCGCCCGTCACCGCACTGACCACCCCTTTCACCGTGTATTCGTCGTCGGTGATGTACGGATAACCGTTGATCAACGGTGACGTATCGCCCTCGCCCTGAATATCCTGAATGGCGGTAAAGGTTGGCTCGTTGCCATCCTGAGCACAAGTGAACGCCTGAGGCAGCGCTGTATCAAGCGACCCCAAACCGTCGATGACATTGGCATCCCACACCATCCACTGCTGTGGTTGATACACCGCCGATGGCGTCAGCGCATCGGCTTGGCGCACCAGCGTGCGGTCTTTCCCGAAATCGGCGCCGCCCATCTCGCCAATAACATCATGCACGGCACCATCGCTGTTAAGCAGCGCCACTGGGTCGTTGCCGTTAAAATTAATCACACTGTTGTTGCTGATATCGGTGACCGCCTGAATATCACTGTTCGCGCCAGAGTTGGACAGCACCAACACATCGTGTGCGGCGATCACTTGGCCGCTCAGCGGCAGGGTTTTATCCCAGCTGCCACTGCCGTTGGTCGACATGGCCAGCACGTAGCCATCCAGGCTGACCGACGCGTCGCCCGTGTTGGCGATCTCGATCGCTTTGTTGTAACTGCTGCCCTCAACGTATTGCGACAGCACAATCTCCGCGCGCACTGGCGCACTGAGTCCCGCAGCAATGGCCAGCGCCAGTGCCGAAAAAGAAACTGAAAAAGTGGGTTGGGTATGCATGATTAGCCTCGTCATCCCTACGATGTAATCTGGGTATGAAGTAAAGTGCGATATGTCACACTCAGCAGTGCAACACGGTTAAAAACATCAACCAGTGTTGTGCTTTTGTTTGCAAACACAAACCATTCACTATGCATATCGAGACATATCTCGCATTCTCAAAATCAATATTTGAACCCAGTGCAAAGTTTCAACAGTTAACGTAAAAACTTAAATGAACATTAGATTAAACATTGATTGCAAAGCGATTTCTTCAGGCATAAAAAAGCCCCGGACCATGCCGGGGCTTTTTACATTCGGAGAACGTTTACGGACGAGCGACAAAACCGACAGCATCAAACACTTTCTTCAGCGTTTGCAGCGCACGCGCTGAGGCTTTTTCTGCACCATCACGCATCACGCTGTCGAGGTAGGCACGATCTGCGCGCACGCGGTGGTATTCGGCTTGAACGGGTTCGAGCATCGCCACCAGCGCTTCACCGACGTCTTTCTTAAACGGACCGTACATTTCCACGCCTGCATATTGCGATTCAATCTCGGCAAACGTTTTACCGGTCGCCGCAGCGTACAGGCCCATCAGGTTCGAGATACCCGCTTTCGCTTCAACATCGTGTGCGATACGTGGCGGCGTGTCTGTGTCTGTCTGGGCTTTGTTGATCTTCTTGATGATCGACTTCGGATCTTCCAGCAACGTGATCACGTTCTTGCGGTTGTCATCCGACTTCGACATCTTCTTGGTCGCATCTTGCAGGCTCATCACACGCGCATTCACAGTTGGAATGTACGGCTCTGGCACTTCAAAGATAGGCATTTCTGGGCTGTAGATGTTGTTGAAACGGGTGGCGATATCGCGCGCCAGCTCCAAGTGCTGCTTCTGGTCGCTGCCCACGGGCACTTGGTGCGCACCGTACAGCAAAATATCCGCAGCCATCAGCACCGGGTAATCAAACAGACCCGCGTTCACATCGTTCGCGTAACGCGCTGATTTGTCCTTAAACTGAGTCATGCGGCTCAGCTCGCCCATCTGGGTGTAACAGTTAAGAACCCAACCCAATTGAGCATGCTCTGGTACATGAGACTGAACAAATAGCGTGCTCTTTTTCGGGTCAACACCAACGGCCAGACAGATTGCCAATGCATCCAGTGTCGCTTCATGCAGCGCTTTCGGATCTTGACGAACCGTGATCGCATGCAAATCTACCACACAGTAGTGACAGTCATAATCGTCTTGCATCTGTTGCCATTGACGGAGAGCACCCAAGTAGTTACCGATACTTAGTTCACCTGACGGTTGAACACCACTCAATACAATGGGTTTGCTCATGAGAATGATTTCCTTGTTACTTAATATGAGATAAGACAGAACAAATCTGTGAAAAAAGCGCGCTCAGACCACGCGGCGCGCGCTTTGATGTGAAAAACATCAAACCAGCAGTGTACTCATTAACAAGTATTTTGCCAGCGAAGATTGACGTCTTTTACGCAGAAACGAGCACAACATCGAGCAATTGCGCGATGTTGTCGGCGACCACATTCGGCTCAGATGCCGCGATAGGCTCACCGTGGTTGTATCCGTAAGTCAGACCAAACGACGCACAGCCTGCATTTTTCGCCGCCAGAATGTCGTTCTTGGAATCGCCGACCATCAGCATTTCGCTGGCGCTGAGGTGATGTTTGTCCAGCAACCAGTTGAGTGCCATCGGATCCGGTTTTTTATTCGGGAAGGTATCACCGCCAATCACGTCGCTAAAAAAGCCATCAATGCCGTGTTGCGCCAACACGTGGGGCACAAACTTCGACGGTTTGTTGGTCACCAACGCCAGCGTAAAGCCCGCGCGGTGCAGCTGCGCCAGCGTCTCTTTCACGTTGGGGTACAAATGGCTCAGTTTGTGGCCGGTTTGCTCATAAAACTCATCAAACAACACGCGCGCTTGGCTGCGCACTTCGTCGCTCAATGACGGATCAATCGTCAAACTGTGACTTAATGAACGCGCAATCAACACATCAGCACCATTGCCGACATAATCACGTACTTGCAGTTCTGTCACGCCCGGGAATCCCATGGCGCGCACCGCTTGATCGGCGGCAACCGCCAAGTCTGGCACACTGTCGAGCAGCGTGCCGTCGAGATCAAAAGCGATCAACTTAATTTGGTTCAAAACAATCTTCCTAAAGCTTTCAAATGATGGGATCGCGTTATTCAACGTGTGCCAGTTCGGCACGCATCGCATCGATCACCGCTTTGTAATCGGGCTGACCGAAAATCGCGGAGCCTGCAACGAACATATCTGCACCAGCGGCTGCGATTTCGCGAATGTTGTCCACTTTCACACCACCGTCGATTTCCAGACGAATGTCACGGCCGCTGTCGTCAATCAGCTTGCGCACTGCGCGCAGTTTATCCAGCGTGTGCGGAATGAATGACTGGCCGCCAAAGCCCGGGTTGACCGACATCAGCAAAATCATATCCACTTTGTCCATGATGTAATCGAGGTGGCTGAGTGATGTTGCGGGGTTGAGCACCACGCCCGCTTTGCAGCCGTGCTCTTTGATCAGTTGCAGTGTGCGATCCACGTGCTCCGACGCTTCCACATGGAAGGTGATCATTGAGGCGCCCGCTTTGGCGAAATCAGGAATGATGCGATCGACCGGTTTGACCATCAGGTGCACGTCGATCGGTGCGGTAATGCCGTAATCGCGCAGCGCTTTACAAATCGGCGCGCCAAACGTCAGATTAGGTACGTAGTGGTTGTCCATCACGTCAAAGTGAACCACGTCGGCACCCGCCGCGAGCACTTTTTCGACGTCTTCCCCGAGACGGGCAAAATCTGCAGAGAGAATGGATGGCGCAATGAGAAAATCTTTCATACCTGACCTCTTAGGCGATGGAATGGAGTGAACAGTTTGTGTTCGACATTCTACCTAAGGGCGCAGAGAGATCCTAGCGCCAAGGGCCAAGCCAACTGGCAAATCTGCACATTCTGCGCCAGTGATTACAAATCCTGTTGAACCGGACTAAACAGCGCCAGCAGTTCGTCGACCTTATTGCGGCCCGCGCCGTTGCGGCTGATGGTACGCTTCACTTTCACCACGTTGAGCTGCGCGCCATGATACAAACGGCGGGTCAAAATGGTGTCGTGGTTAGAAATCAGCACCGGAATGCCACGTTCTGTTGCGGTTTTTTCAGCGATATCGGCCAGCGCCGCTTGGTCATCAAGCGTAAAGCCATTGCCTGCGTATGAGGTAAAGTTCGCCGTGGAGGAGAGCGGCGCGTACGGGGGATCGCAATACACCACGCTGCTGGCTGCCGCGCGGCGGAATGTTTCGTCATACCCCGTGCAGATAAAGGTCGCGCGCTGCGCTTTTTCGGCAAAGAATTCCAGTTCTGCTTGCGGGAAATAAGGCTTTTTGTACGAACCGAACGGCACATTGAAGCCGCCTTTTTTGTTGTAACGGCACAGGCCATTAAAACCAAAACGGTTCATGTATAAAAAGGCTAGCGAGCGGTACATGATATCGTCGGTCTGATTAAACTGCTGACGAATCGACAGGTACGCTTCTTTGCGATTATTTTCCGGCGTAAACCAGCGTCGGGCTTCGTCGATATAATCGTTTGGACGCTCTTTGAGCAGATTGTAGAGATTGATCAGGTCCGGATTGATATCCGCCAGCAAGTAATGCTTAAACTCGGTGTTGAGAAAGATAGACCCAGCGCCGACAAACGGTTCAACCAGTTCATCAGCCGGTGGCAGGTGGCGTTGAATATCTTCGACGAGGCCAAACTTTCCCCCCGCCCATTTCAGAAAGGCACGCTGCTTTTTCATCTACTGCTCTAATCAATCACCGAAAAAATAAGGCTGCGGAATGTAACACATTTTCAGACCAGACCCAACGTAAAAGGCACCGAATGGCGCAGCCTTACTGGCCACGCTCAATTTCTCGCTGCACCTGACTGAGTGATTTGGCCCACGGCCCCATCGCTTGTAGCGCTTTTGGCAGTGTTTCCACCGCATCACGCGCCATCTGAATGGTGGGGTAATTGCTGTAGGTGATGATGTACCACTCGACGTCGTTGCGCAGTGTCGGGTACACATTCACTTGGCCTTGCAACTGATGCCGTTCAATGAACGTCTGCACTTCGGCCAGCGAGTTGACCGCCGCCAGTTGCAACGTGTAGCTACGTGGCGACATCGCTTTTAGCTCGTCTCGGCCAAATGAGAACGTGATGGGCGACGACGGTGGCGTTTGCGCCTCCGCACTCGGTTGCTCTAACGCAGGCTGCGGTGCTTCTACCGTCGTTTGTGCCGTGGTTTGTGCTGACGCATCGCTTTGAGGCGCAGCGGCCACGACCTCATCCAGCACTTGGGTATCCGAAGGTTGCGCTTTGCCTTCCAGCAGCGCATCAACCACATCGGAGGTAATCACCACACGCTGTTGATCGCTGTCGGCTTGCCCCACGCCTTCGGTAGATTCTTTCACATCTGGCGGGAGTGCCGACGAGTCATCTTCCGCTTGATCAGGTTGCGAGCTGACAGTCGACAGCACCGAATCCATCTTGGTGGCCGAGCCGCTCGACACGCTCAACGTCGGAATGGCCGTTTGATCAGCCGTTTGTGTCAAACGCTGCGTTTTTTCATTTGGGGAAGGTTGCGAGAGCATCCACCAGTAACCGCCGCCAATCAGGAGCAACAGAATCAGCACCAGTAACGTAATCTTCAACGGCGAACCGATGATAGAACGAATCACAATGCGTTTTTCCATTTTCTGATCTGCGAGTGCCATAATCTCTCCCGGTAACGGTTTCACTTTCTTGTAGGCGTTGCGCACCTGACGTTCCATCTCGTCTTCCACATAACGCATGACGCGCTGTTCAAACAGCCGGTCGGACTCATCCGGTGAAAGCGCTTCAATTTCGAGGTCCACCGGTTTCAAATCCTGGCCATAACTCAGGCGAGTCAGCAGTGCGTCCAAGCTGTTGGACTGCGCAAACAACACAACGTTCACCGTCCAGCGCGGATTGCTTTGCGCTTCTAGCACCCACATCCACAATTCAGACACCATGGTGTCCGTGAGCAGATGGGCATCATCCACCACCACCACGATGTCGCAGCTGCTGTCTTCAAACAGGCGGGAGAAACTTTCGACCAAAGCATCTTTCGGATTGAACAGCGGCTCCGACACCAGTTGTGTCAACAACGTGGTGCGGCGCTGTTCGTCATCCTGATTCGGATGGCACATCAAGAGCGACTGGTTTTTATCGTCTGCCCAATGTTCCAGATAACGTTGAGCCAACCAGGATTTTCCGGCCCCCAACGGACCGACCACATTGACGAAGTTGGAGCCAAAGCGGGTCAGCAGCTGCAAGCGTTCAAGCAGCTCGACCTGAGAATCCAACGTCAACTCATGTGCCAAACTCATGGAGATTCCTAATGACAATCAGTGGTCACACTGAAAAAATTCGCATTACACCGTACGGCAGTAGTCGATCGCCTGTTCAATCACCGCTTCCGGTACCCCTTTCACCACATCGGCGGTCCCAATGCTGGTCGGTAATACCAAGCGTAGCTCACCCGCCAGCACTTTTTTATCGCGCATCATGTGTTTCATGAAATCGTGGAACGACATGCTGTCTGGCGTGTGCACCGGCAGATTGGCTTTTTGCAGAATCGCGAGAATGCGATCCAGTTGATCTTGAGAGATAAGCCCTTGAAGCTGAGCGGTTTTCGCCGCCATCACTGTGCCTGCTGCCACGGCTTCACCGTGTAGCCAATTACCATAACCCAGTTCCGCTTCGATCGCATGACCAAATGTATGACCTAGGTTCAACAACGCACGAATACCGGCTTCTTTTTCATCTTGCGCCACCACTTCCGCTTTGATCTGACAGCAACGTGCGATCGCATAAGAGAGCGCGTGCTTGTCCAGCGCATAGAGCGAGTCCATGTTCTGTTCCAGCCACACAAAGAAGTCGTGATCGTAAATGATGCCGTATTTGATCACTTCCGCCATCCCCGCGGCAAATTCGCGTGCAGGCAACGTCGACAAACAATCGGTGTCGATGATGACGGCTTTGGGTTGGTAGAATGCACCAATCATGTTTTTGCCCAGAGGGTGATTGACCGCGGTTTTTCCCCCCACGGACGAATCCACCTGAGACAGCAATGTGGTGGGGATCTGAATGAAATCGACGCCACGTTGATAACATGCCGCAGCAAAGCCCACCAAGTCACCAATCACGCCACCACCGAGAGCAATAATCACCACATCGCGGCTGTACTTGTGCTCGAGCAGGTAGCTCATGACCGTATTGAAGGTATCGAGGCTTTTGTATTTTTCACCGTCAGGCAGTTCTAACACCGCAGACTGACAGCCTTTTTGATCGAGCAAAGCCGTGATCCGATCAGCATACAGCGGAGCCACTGTATGATTGGTGATGATCAGAACCTTTTGTTTTGCTGATAAAGAAAGAAGAGCCGGATCATTAAATAATCCGGCACCAATTGAGATTGGGTAGCTACGCTCATCTAAACTGACCGTAATCCGTTCCATGGTTCGTACTCCAAGTAAAAGAACAACTTAATGTTCTTCTAGCATTTTTACGATCTGGTTGGCTACCACTTTTGCACTTTGATCGTCTGTGCGTACCGTAATATCTGCAATTTCTTCATACAGAGGGTTACGCTCACCCGCGAGTGTTTCGAGCACTTCACGCGGATTGTCGGTTTGCAGCAACGGGCGTTTCTTGTCGCGGTTAGTGCGCGCCAGTTGTTTTTCAATGGTCGTTTCAAGGTAAACAACAATACCACGTGCAGATAGACGGTTGCGGTTCTCTTTGCTCTTCACAGAACCACCACCCGTGGCAAGAACAATACCTTGCTCTTCGGTGAGATCATTAATGACCGCTTCTTCGCGTTTGCGGAAGCCTTCTTCACCTTCGACGTCAAAGACCCATGCGATATCTGCACCTGTGCGCTCTTCAATCACTGTATCAGAGTCGACAAACTCCATATGCAGTTGTTGAGCCAGGTGTCTACCAATTGTGCTTTTGCCGGCGCCCATCGGGCCAACAAGGAAAATATTGCGTTTTTCAGCCATGTTTAGCAGTAATTTACAACGTTAATTCAATGACATCGCCACAAGGTTACGCCAGACAGCCGTCAGCGATAGGAATGCTTGTGGCACCTATTCCTCACAGATATTTCGTGATAAGACCCGAAATTATCTAGATATGGTGCCACTAATGCAACTTTAATTTTGTCTGCCTGACAATTATGACGATAAGTTACTGAATCACAACTTTCGGCGTGACGAAGATCAGTAGCTCACTTTTCCCCATCTGTTCGTAGCTGCGACGGAACAGCGCGCCCAGTAATGGCAAGTCCCCAAGCAAGGGCACTTTGTCCACAGAACTGGTCACGCTGTGTTGAAAAATGCCGCCCAGCACCACGGTTTCACCGTTATTAACTAACACTTGGGTCCCAATACGCTGCGTGTTAATCGCCACCGCTTCGCCCGTGCCCGTTTTCACCACTTCACCCGGTCGGTCTTGGGTCACGCTCAAATCGAGCACCAAACGGTTGTCAGGCGTGATTTGCGGGGTCACTTTGAGGCTGAGGACCGCTTTTTTAAATGCCACGCTGGTTGCGCCACTGGAGGACGATTCGAGATAAGGAATTTCCGTCCCCTGTTCAATGTAAGCCGGTTGTTTGTTGGTGGTAATCAGTCTTGGGCTGGAAATAATTTCCGCTTTCGACTCGCGCTGCATCGCCGACAATTCAAGATCAAGTAAGGTGTCAGCGCCCAGCTTGGCGACTTGAAACGCAATACTGGATGCATTGGCGGAGGTGGCGGCGAGGTTCACATTGAGGAAATCATCAATCGCGGCGCCATCGCCCGAATCACTGCTGCCGTCATACAACCCAATGGCACCGAGATTACTTTCAATCGAACCCCCGGTGGTGGTGCTCCCGTTGGTGGAACTAAAGCCCCAGCGCACGCCAAGCTCATCCAAATCGCCCTCATTCACCGTGACGATGCGCGCTTCGATTTGCACTTGTTTAACCGGAATGTCGAGAGAGGCCACGATGTCGCGGATCACGTGAATGTTGTCGGGCAGCTCGCGCAGTAGCAAGGCGTTGGTGCGCTCATCAATACTGATGGAGCCGCGCTCTGACAACATGTTCACCGCGCCATCCCCACCGATCATCTGTGCAATGTCAGATGCCTTGGCGAAATTGATTTTGATGATTTCCGATTGCAGATCGCCCAGCTCTTCCGCCATGCGCGCCTTTTCCAATTGCTGCTGCTCGCGTCGGTCCAGCTCCTCTTTGGGTGCCACCAGAATGACGTTGCCATCGACCCGTTTGTCCAGCCCTTTGACTTGTAAAATGATATCCAGCACTTGTTGCCACGGCACGCCATCGAGGCGCAATGTCAAGTTACCGCTGACGGAATCAGAGACCACCAAGTTGAACTGGTTGTAGTCGGCGATGAGCTGCAGCACGTTGCGCACGGGAATGTCTTGGAAGTTAATCGAAATCAGCTTGCCTTCTTTTTCTAAGACACTTTTCGGTTGCGGTTCTTGCGCACTGACTTTGCTGATCACCACCTCCAAGTAATTGCCTTTCAGGCTGTATTCGTAATTGAATGCCCCTTGCACCGTCGCCACCAGCACCGTGCTCGGTTGCTGGCGAAACACTTCGATGTTTTCCACCGCCGTGGCAAAATCGCGCACGTCCACCAAATACAGTTTGTCATCGCTAACATCGGTTTTAAGCAATTCGATCGTCAATCCTTGCTCCGTTTTCTGCACATCCACCACCGCAGAAGCCGACGCCAGTTCGACAATCAACACCGCCGCTTTGTCTTTATTGATGCGAAAGTCGATATTTTTCAGCTGATTGGCCGCCGCTTCCTGAGCAAATGTGGCGGCAGATAACAGCAGGCATACGCCCACAAACAGACAACGTATTCCCCAAGCCGTGGAGGCATTTAGTCCTTTAATCATAGTTATGTCTCTAAACTCAAAATTTTATTTCAAAGCCAATTTAACGTTGCGTTGGTTCCAACATCCCAATCCATCCGGCAGGGTCTCTTTGATCAACAGATAATCGTCTGCCACGCGGGTCACCCGGCCGTTGTTTAATCCCAGGTACTGTCCTGCTTTAATATTCATGACTGAACCTTGCGGCGTTTGCACCAACGCTGAAACGGCACCACCACTGCTCATCACGCCTTTCAGGTGCAATTGACTGAGCGGATAGCGCTCCAACACGCCACTTTTGTGCCGCGCTGTCGGTTGCCAACAGTTGGCTTTCACCACCGGTTGGTTTTGCACTAAAGCTTCTTGTGGCAGTACAAACGGCTCGCGCCCCTGCTGCTGGGTGTAAGCAAACACCTCAAATTGCACCACGGGCGCCAGCACCGCGACATCGCGCTGAGCCTGCCGTTCCACCGTCGCTAGGTAATCCGTCAAGGACTCTTGATTAGCTTTGCAGCCGCCCAGCAGCATCAGGAGCAAACACCCGCACCATTTACTGTTCATCACTGACCTCCGGTTTGAACTGATAGGTATAGGCGCGAACGCGGAAATGGAGCGTGCTGCTCTCTTGGCTGACGCGCTGCCAGTCAACGTCGTCAAAATTAATGATGCGCGGTAGACGCGCGATCGCTTCAGAAAAATCGCCGATGTCGTGATAATTACCGGTCAATTCGATATTGAGCGGCAGCCGATAGAGAAATTGCTGATTCTGCTTTTCCCCCCAATCGATGCGAGTAAAAGTCAGGCTGTTGTCGAGCCCCAACTCGTTCACCGACGCCAACATGCTGGCGAGCTCTTTTTGCACCGGCAGCTGACGCAACAGGAAGTCGTACCGCTGTGCCAGTTCATCCAGCTGAATCTTGAGCTTCGGCAATGTCGCGACTTTGCTGGCTTTGATGCGAATCGTCGACTTCAGCGTTTGCTCTTGCTGCTTGTGTGCGGCCAATGTGTCTTGTTTAGGCTGCAAATAGAACCAGTATCCCGCGCCCTGCAACACCAACACCAGCAGCACCAAGGCGACCAATTGAGCCACCAACGGCCATTCGCTGATTTCGTCCAGTTCCAGATCGTGTACGTTAGCCATGGGCACCTCCGGTATCAGCACTCACCGCTTGCTGCGACGAAGCGTGGAACAAGAACGACACTTTAAAACTCTGAAATTGCTTACCAAACCGACGGTTACCCGCCACAATCGAATGCATACCGACCTCAGACAGTTGGTCGGATTTCTCCAAATTATCGAGCATGGTTGCCAGCCGCGCGGTGCTGTCGCTGATACCACTCAGCTCAATTTCCTGACCGTTCATTTTGATTTTGTCGACGTAGACGCCTTCCGGGATCAGTTGGGGCATCAAGTTCATAAACTCAGTGGTCTTGTTGCGTTTCTGCTGCAACGACTCCACCACCGACAAACGGGTCAACAACGCCTTATGCTCTTGCTCAGTCACCTTCAGCGCCGCAATTTGGCTGTCTAAGTCACGAATGTGTTGGTTGAGAAAATCCAGCCGTTGCTGCTGCACTTGCGTTTGACGGTCGATATACGCTCCTGCGCCCCATTGCAGTCCCAACGCGGCCAGCACCGCCAGTACACACAAACCGGCAAAATGGCGTTTATGGGCTTCGCGCCGCGCTTCTCGCCACGGCATTAAATTGATGTCATGCACCATGGTCACGCTCCAACCAGTTGAGTCCGCGCAGCGCCAAGCCGGCCGCCGTACTAAAGCGTTGCAGATCGTCTGGTACACGCGCTCGCATGCGGCGGCGCGTCACAAATCCCGTCAGCGGATGAAACAGTTCACACGGCAGATTCAGTCGCGCAGCCAAAGCCGCGCTGAGGCCTTCCGTTGTCGCCCCACCACCCGACAGCCAAATCCCGCCCAGCGCTTGATGGCCCTGCAAGGACAACAGCAGTTGCACTTGGCGCGCAATTCGCTCAACCAGCTCGTTGACCCCAGCCATCGGTGGCTCGCTCAGCGGCACAGGATGGGGCGTGGGGTCGGCATGCCATTGACGCGTTCCCAGCGGAATGTCTTTATAGAAGGGCGCTTTATCGGCGAAATCCATGCATAACGTGGTTTGCGTCAGCCCGACGTCCACCAGCATCCAATCGTCGCGCTGCTGCGCGCGACTCACCCATTGCCAAATCTGGAGCAACCCATGCACCTGCACATCGAGCAGCAGCGGCTCAAAGCCCGCTTTGCTCGCCACCGATAACCGGTTATCGACCACTTCACGTCGCGTGGCGTACACTTGATACAGGGTGTTGGTGCTGCGCCCGGCGGGGTTATCGCCGCTTGGCACGAAATCCAAACTCAGATCATCGATGGGAAACGGCGATTGATGGGAAAACGCCTGATAGACAGCAAATTCTTGTTCGCTGGCATCTAAATCGCTATCTATCTGTAATACCTTACTTATTACCGCATTATCCGGCACAGCCAGCGCAACTTTGCGACTAAATAACGGTAATCCCTTTTTTAGTTCTTTGAGTTTCTTTACAATTTTCTGATAATCCAGCGTGTGGTTATCAGCGAAAATATCGTCGGATACGACTATTTCTTGGTAGCCGACCAGCGAATACGATTCGCCCTTCGGTTTTAAAACCACCGCTTTAATACTGTGGTGGCCGATATCGACACCTGTAACTAATGATTTACCCATGCCCACGTACTCCGGTGGCTACACGCAATGGCAGCACATTTATTTATGTGAAAAATAGTCACGCGACATTTTTAAGTGCTGCGTTTTTAGTCTAGAGTACAGGGGTTTGCATTAGGGCAGCCTCTACTAAACAGGGATTCTCCGGTGAAGTTCATAAAGCGTTTATTAGTATTTTCATTGATTTGCATTATTCTTGGAGTCACTACAATCTTTGGCTTCTACTTCTATGTGAAGTCTGATCTCCCAGATGTGGCGACACTGCGTGACGTGCAGTTGCAAACGCCAATGCAAGTTTTTAGTCAGGACGGCAAACTGATTGCTCAGTTTGGGGAAAAACGTCGTATTCCGCTGAAACTCGACGAAATGCCAAAAGAGCTGCTCGAAGCGGTCATCGCAACCGAAGACTCCCGTTTTTACGAACATTATGGTTTTGACCCCATCGGTATCACGCGCGCTGCATTTGCCGTGTTAGCTTCTGGCAGTGCGTCGCAAGGCGCCAGTACCATCACGCAACAGCTTGCGCGTAACTTCTTCCTCTCAAACGAGAAGAAGATCATGCGAAAAATCAAAGAGATTTTTATCGCCGTTCACATCGAACAACTGCTGACCAAAGACGAGATTCTTGAGCTCTACCTCAACAAGATTTATCTCGGCTACCGTTCTTACGGGGTTGGCGCTGCGGCTCAGGCCTACTTCGGCAAAGAAGTGAAAGACCTGACCTTGGGTGAAATTGCGATGATTGCTGGCTTGCCAAAAGCCCCATCCACCATGAACCCTATCTATTCCGTTGAGCGTGCGACGAACCGTCGAAACGTGGTGCTGCTGCGTATGCTCAACGAAAAATACATCACGCAGGCACAGTATGATGAAGCGCGCAACGAGCAACTCGACTCGCGTTTCCACGGCGCAGAAATTGAACTCAGCGCGCCTTACGTGGCTGAAATCGCTCGCGCTTGGATGATTGATCGTTACGGCGAAGATGCGTACACCTCCGGCATGAACGTCTACACCACGGTTGATTCCAAACTGCAACGGGCGGCCAACAAAGCAGCCCTCGATAACCTGCTGGCTTACGACGAACGTCACGGCTTCCGCGGCGCAGAAAAAGAACTGTGGAAATCGGGTCAAGCCGCTTGGGATGAAGAGAAAATCAGCAGTCACCTGCGCAATGAACCGACGTACAACGACCTCTTCCCTGCTGTGGTGATGAAGGTTGACAGCAAATCGGCCCAGGTGTGGGTGAAAAATACCGGTCTACAAACCATCGCTTGGGATGACATGAACTGGGCACGTCGCTTCATTACGGATGAACGTCAAGGGCCAGTGCCTAACAAAGCAGCGGACATTTTGGCCGTCGGCGAACAAGTGTGGGTACGTCAGTTACACGACAGCGGCGCAGAGGAACAGCACTGGAAACTGAGCCAAGTACCGAATGCACAAACGGCCTTTGTGGCAATGAATCCAGAAAACGGCGCCGTACTGGCACTGGTGGGTGGCTTCAACTTCGTCCACAACAAATTTAACCGTGCGACTCAGTCGGTGCGCCAAGTGGGTTCGAGTATCAAACCGTTTATCTATTCGGCGGCATTGGACAAAGGGCTGACGCTGGCGTCCCTGATCAACGATGCGCCCATCAACCAATGGGATGAGAGCCAAGGCACCGCATGGCGTCCAAAGAACTCACCACCAACTTACGCAGGCCCCACCCGCGTACGCATTGGTTTGGCACAATCGAAAAACGTCATGGCGGTGCGGGTGCTGCGTGAAGTGGGCCTTGACGATGCGCGTCAGTACCTGACTCGTTTTGGCTTTAACCTCAACCAACTACCCCGTTCCGAAACCATTGCACTGGGTGCAGGCAGTTTAACGCCGGTGAAAATGGCACAAGGGTATTCCGTGTTTGCCAACGGCGGTTACTATGTGGAACCGTTCTACATCAGCAAAGTGGAAGGGCCTTACGGCGACGCTGAATTTGCGGCAACTCCGAAAGCGGTATGCCACAGCGAGTGCACCACCACGCTGAGCAATGGCATTGAAGAGCAAGATGTCGATGCACCATACGCCCCGAAAGTGATTTCTGAACAGAACGCATTCTTAGTGCGTCAGATGATGTACAGCAACATCTGGGGCGGCGGTGACTGGCGTGAAGGCACAGGTTGGAACGGCACAGGTTGGCGCGCGCAAGCGTTGAAACGTCGTGATATCGGCGGTAAAACCGGGACCACCAACGATTCAAAAGATGCGTGGTACAACGGTTATGGTCCGGGCATTGTGGCCACCGCTTGGGTCGGCTTTGACGAACACAGTCGCAACCTCGGTCGCACCACGCCAAACCCAGCGATTGAAGACGATGTCTCCGGCGCAGAAGCGGGAGCTAAAACAGCGCAACCAGCTTGGATTGAATTTATGGGTCTGGCGTTAGATGGCGTGCCGTATCAAGAGCAAGCGATCCCCGACAACATCGTGCGCGTGCGTATCGACCGCGACAGTGGCCTGCTGACCAATAAGCTGGATTCCAGCTCCATGTTTGAATACTTCGTTAATGGCACAGAACCGAAAGAGTACATGACGGAATCAAGCACCAACAGCATCTACACCAGCGACGACAACGAATCGCTGTTCTGATGACAAGGACGAAAAAAGAGGCTGAAGAATCTTCAGCCTCTTTTTTTTATCGCTCGTTTTTATTGATTGCGACGCTCGCCTATCGCTTAATGCAGTGTCGCGCTCAAACAACCTTGCATGGATGCCGCGAGGTTTTCAAATCGTTGACGCAGCGGCGAACCGGGACGGTAGACCAACACCAAACGACGTGACGGCACCGGATTGACCGCTTTGATGTAACACACGCCATCTTTCTCTTTTTCGCCCGGCAACGACAATTGTGGTAACAGCGTGATACCAGCGCCCGCCGCCACCATATTGCGCAGCGTCTCTAAGCTGGTCGCTTTGAAACGTTCGTCATCTTTAGCGCCTGCCGCAAAACAGAACCCCAAGGCTTGATCACGCAAGCAGTGCCCATCGCCCAGCGCGAGCACGGTTTTTCCGTTCAGCTCCAGCATGTCGACTTCGTTGCGCCCCGCCCATTCATGACCACACGGCACCGCGATGCTCATCGGTTCGTTGAAAATATCAATTTCTTTGAATGGCGCGGTCTCTTCAACCGAAGCCAGCACCAAGCAATCGAGCTTCCCCTCTTCCAACTGACGCACCAGCTGATGCGTTTGCGCTTCATGCAAGTAAAGCTCCAGCTCAGGAAAGCGCTCTTTCAATGTCGGCACAATGCGCGGCAGCAAATACGGCCCCAACGTTGGAATAAACCCGATATGCATCGGGCCAGTCATGGCGCCACTTTGGCCGCTCGCCATGTCTTTGAAGGTTTTGACTTCACTCAGAATCCGCTTGGCCTGATCCACCAATTGCAATCCGGCATCCGTGAACAGAACTCGGCGACTGCTGCGCTCCAGCAGTACCGTTCCCAATTCGTCTTCCAGCTTACGAATTTGACCACTTAAGGTAGGTTGACTGACAAAGCAAGCCTCTGCGGCTTTACGAAAATGTTTATGCTCAGCCAAGGCCACCAAGTATTCAAAATCTCGAATGTTCATTTTGTACCTCGATAGAATGCACCTATCAAAACCATAACATCAAACGATTAGAGCTATCAAAGTTTTTCTTCAATAATAGGCACAACTTAACGGGGCGCACCCATCCCCTTGAACTGAATTTCTCAAATTTATAAGGAAAAATCATGTTTGCATCAAAAGAAGGCCAAGCTGTACCACAAGTTACGTTTCCGATTCGTCAAGGCGATGCTTGGGTCAACGTGACCAGTGATGAGTTGTTCAAGGGCAAAACCGTCATCGTATTCAGTTTACCGGGCGCTTTCACACCCACGTGTTCATCCAGCCACCTGCCTCGCTACAACGAGCTGTTTCCGGTATTCAAGGAGCACGGCGTCGATAGCATTCTGTGTTTATCCGTCAACGACACCTTCGTGATGAATGCATGGAAACACGATCAGGAAGCAGAACACATTCAGTTCATTCCTGATGGCAACGGTGAGTTTACCGATGGCATGGGCTTGCTGGTTGATAAAAAAGAACTCGGTTTTGGCAAACGTTCATGGCGCTACAGCATGCTGGTCAAAGATGGCATCATCGAGAAAATGTTCATTGAACCCAATGAGCCAGGTGACCCATTCAAAGTGTCAGACGCAGATACCATGCTGAATTACTTGGCCCCGGACTACAAGACGCAAGAGTCGATTACCGTCTTCACCAAACCCGGTTGCCCATTCTGTGCCAAAGCCAAGCAGAACCTGATTGATGCTGGCCTGCAATACGAAGAAGTGATTCTGGGCAAAGATGCCACTAGCGTCAGCCTACGTGCCATTACTGGCCGCACCACAGTGCCACAAGTTTTCATCGGAGGACGCCACATTGGTGGCAGTGAAGAGTTAGAAGCGCACTTGCTCAACCGCTAATTTCATGCCGATAGCCCCTATTCAGGGGCTTTTTTTCGTCGCTCTATTGATGAGTTCGCATTGGCGTTTGGGTTGCGTATACTAACGGTGTCGTATCCAATCATCCCTGTGAGGCGAAAATCGATGGCGTGTCATGATTGCCGCGAAAACTGGTTCTGGAAAAAAATTGGCCGCTGTCAGCGCTGCATGGATCAACTCACCACGTTGTCGGTGGTGTGCTGGGTGGTGTGGTATTTTGCATTTCGAGACGATCCACGCAGCATCCAATCGATCGCTTTGATCGTGGCCGGTTTTGCGTTTAACACGTTGCTGTTTCTGCATTTGTGGATGAAGTTTGTCATTCTGCCGTGGCGTCAACGCCAAGGGAATCATAAGCGCGATAGATGAAACACGAAGACTTTGATTTATTGCGGCTCAGAAAAGAAAAAAGCCCCAAAACGAAACGTGTTTCAGGGCTCTCTTAGATTCTTCTAAGAAAAAGCAGTGGTACAGATATAGACCCAGCTTCCTCTTATTGGTTCCCAAAAAAATCGATCTTTTTTCGATCTTTTTGAGTCATTCAATCGAGTACTGAATATTCAATTGGTTATGCAACACTGGCCTTAATGATCAGGTGCTCATCCAAATTGACTTCCAGCGCGACTTCATCACACGCATGTTGACGCGGACACTGCTCGCAATCTTTCAGTACTTTCTCAGGCAGCAACGTTTTCGAGGTCGGAATGAAGTCCAGCTTCATAAAGAACTCCGGTGTCCGTGTCAGCACAAACACTTTCTTGATCGCCATTTGGCGCGCTTTTTTCACCAGATAGTCGACGATGGCCGTGCCCTGACCTTGTCCTTGCCAGCCCGCTTCCACGCCCAGTGAGCGAATCTCGGCTAAGCCGGAATCGTACACATAAAGCGACGCACAACCGGTGATTTCACCATTGTGTTCCGCCACCGCAAACGAACCGATATCGCGCACGATTTCATTGCGTGAACGCGGCAGGTTTTCGCCCATGTTGGCCCAGTAAGTCACCATGCCTTCCAACGTTTCAATGTCGGTCAGACGCGCAGGACGCACTTTGACTGAAGACGCATCGCGTTTAGACAGGCGTTTCTCCGCTTGTTCCACTGCGTAGGCCACTTGATGTGGTGCCACGCCGCCGAGAGCGCTCCGTTTTTCCAAGCACGACTCAATGGTCAAAATCGCATACACATCGTTTTCAATCACGGGTGAGAAGGCTTTCAACTCTTCCAGTGACAGCTCTTCCAGTGCGCAGCCTTTGGCAATCGCACCCACGACCGCAACCCCAACAATATGGTGCGCTTCACGGAATGGAATGCCTTTCGCCACCAAGTAATCTGCCAGTTCAGTGGCGTTGGCGTATCCTTGTTTGGCGGCTTCCAACGTACGTGCGTTGTTCACTTTGATCCCTTCAAAGCACAGCGCCGCCATTTCCATACAGTCATTCCAAGTGTCGAGCGCGTCAAACAGCCCTTCTTTGTCTTCTTGCATGTCTTTGTTGTACGCCAGCGGCAGCGCCTTCACGGTCATCATCATGCCAGCCAGTGAGCCATACACACGACCAGTCTTGCCACGAATCAGCTCCAGCGCGTCTGGGTTTTTCTTTTGTGGCATCAAGGACGAGCCCGAGGTGACGGTATCTGCCAGTTCAATAAAGCCTGATTCACCGGAGTTGTAGAAGATCATGTCTTCCGCCAGACGTGACAGGTGCAGCATCGAAATCGACGCCGTGGTCATCAGTTCCATCACATGGTCGCGGTCCGATACGGAATCGAGTGAGTTCCGAGTCGCACGACGAAAGCCGAGTGAGTGCGCCAGTTTTTCACGATCAATCGCATAAGCGGTCCCCGCCAGCGCGCCAGAACCCAGCGGGCATGTATCGAGGCGTTTAATCGCATCGCTCAAACGAGAATAGTCACGCTCAAACATTTCAACATACGCCAAGCACCAGTGCGCAAATGTTACTGGTTGAGCCCGTTGCAGGTGTGTATAACCCGGTAGTACGGTGCCCTGATGTGCTTTGGCCACGTCGACCATTTTGTTTTGCAGACGATCCAGTGCAATCAGCAGTTGCTGACCTTGCTGACGACACCACAATTTCAGGTCGGTGGCCACTTGGTCGTTCCGCGAACGGCCGGTGTGCAGTTTTTTACCTAAATCGCCGACTTTACTGATCAGTTGTTGCTCAACCCAAGAGTGAATGTCTTCCGCATCCGACAGCAAAATCTGCTCAGGGTCTTCCATCACTTCTAGCTTGAGTTCATTGAGCGCCAGCTCCAGCTTTTGCTGTTCTTCTTCGCTCAGCACATTCACAGACAGCAAAGCTTTCGACCAAGCAATGGACCCCACAATGTCCTGCTCAGCCAATCGGTAATCGAAGCGCAATGAATCATTAAAGTCTTTGAATCTTGTGTCTGCCGCTTGGGTAAATCTTCCGCCCCATAATGCCATTGCGTGTCTCCTAATGCTCACTCATCACTTGCTGTGCTAGTATGATATCCGACCTGAATCAGGCGATTTATTGTGTTTGTCAAAGTTACGGGAAGTTGAACAAAAAATAAAGTAAAAATTCACTTTTTAAACATAGTTATTCAGTAAATATTTTAAGACTGACTCGTTTACTATCGCAGATACAACAAAGCCCGCTTGCAGAGCAAACGGGCTTTTCTATTTGTGGCAAATTTTGATTATTTATTTGCGCGTTATTTCTTCGCTGCAGCGCTTAGCGCACGAATACGGCTCGACAGAGAGTATAGACGAATGAAACCGCCCGCGTGGCTTTGGTCGTACACGTCGTCTGCACCGAATGTGGCAAACTCTTCCGAGTAGAGGCTGTTCTCAGAACGTTTCTGAGTCGCCGTTGCCTGACCTTTGTAAAGCTTGATCACCACTTCACCATTCACGTCTTGCGCCAGCTCTTCTGCCGCGGCAAACACAGACTTACGCAGTGGTGTAAACCAACGGCCATCGTACACCAGGTGAGAGGCTTTGATGCCCAGCTCTTCACGGAATTCAAACGCCGTTTTGTCGAGAACCAGCTGTTCAACAGCACGCAGCGCTTCCATCATGATGGTGCCCCCCGGCGTTTCATAACAGCCACGAGACTTCATGCCCACCAAACGGTTTTCCACGATATCGATACGACCCACACCGTGTTTCACGCCTTTCTCGTTCAGCGCAACCAACACGTCGTAAGGTGACAGCGCTTGGCCGTCCACGGCAACCACTTCGCCTTTCTCGACTTTCAGCGTCACGTACTCGGCTTCATTTGGCGCTTGCTCTGGGTCGACTGTCCATGCCCAGCAATCGTCGTTCGGTGCGTTCCAAGTACTTTCCAGTACGCCACCTTCTGTAGAGATGTGCCATGCGTTTGCGTCACGCGAGTAGATTTTTGTCAGTGACGCCGCACATGGAATGTTACGCTCGGCAAGGTAATCCAGACACTCTTCACGGCTGACCAGATCCCACTCACGCCAAGGGGCAATCACGTGCAGATCCGGTGCCAGCGCAGCGAACGCGCCTTCGAAACGCACTTGGTCGTTGCCTTTACCGGTACAACCGTGCGCCAGTGCATCTGCGCCAACTTGACGTGCAATTTCCACTTGTGCTTTCGCGATCACCGGGCGCGCCATTGACGTTCCCAGCAGGTATTTACCTTCGTAGTAAGCACCGGTTTTCAGCGTTGGGTAGATGTAGTCTTTAACCAGCTCGTCTTTCAGATCGACGACGTAACACTCTGAAGCCCCTGAGGCGATCGCTTTCTCTTCAATGCCGACCAGCTCATCCGCGCCTTGACCAACATCGGCCACAAACGCCACGACTTCACAGTCATAGTTTTCTTTCAGCCATGGAATGATGACTGATGTATCCAGACCGCCAGAATATGCGACAACCACTTTATTTACTTGAACTTTACTCATTGTACTTCTCTCCAACTTCCTGGCTCTGCGCTTGGCGGTCAGTGCTCAGGTTTATGTCCATTAATTCGTTTGTTATTTCAATTCGTTTATTCAGGCAGAAACTGCGTGCCGATGCTTTGTCCGGCGAACAGCTTGGCGAGCTTTTCCGGATAGCGCCAGGTGGCCACTTCAATCGGGCGACCCAGATCTTTAGCCGCTTCCAGCGCCGCTTTGACCTTCACAATCATGCCGTCGGTAATCACTTTGCCGGCGATCAACGCGTCGGCTTGCTGTTCATCAAGGCTGGCAATCAGATGACCTTTGCCATCCAACACACCGCTCACATCCGACAGCAGCACCAGTTCAGCGTCGAGCGCGCCAGCCACTGCAACAGCAGCTTGGTCAGCATTGACGTTCATCATCTGCCCCTCAGCGGTCAGGCCGATGGAGCTGATGATGGGCAGAGCACCCGCCGTCAGCAGCGCTTCAACCAGCTTGGCATCACCCGCTTTCGCCAGACCAACCGCGCCCAGTTCCGGATCCAGTTCAACCACCTGACACAGGCCGCCGTCAGCCAAACAAAGCCCCACCGCATTCAAACCATCTTTGATCGCTTGGCCTTGCAGCATCTTGTTCGCCGTCCCGGCCAGCGCACCGGCAATGACCGGGATCTGATCGTAAGGGGTCACGCGCAAACCGTCTTTTTTCACGGTTTTCAGCTGCAGTTTTTCCATCAGTTCGTCCACGAGGTAACCACCGCCGTGTACGATCACAATTCGTCGCTGTGCTTGGGCTTGATACTGGGCGATTGCGCCGAAAAGCTTGCTGAGTGTCTCTGCACACGACAGAGCGGCACCACCTAACTTAATCACCAATGGATTTTGCTTTGTATCCGTCATTTTTAACCCTTACACCAAAGCGGTTAGTTCATCGAAACCGTAGTGAATGTTTAAACATTGCATCGCTTGACTCGATGCACCCTTCAATAAATTGTCTATCGCCGATACGACGATGATGTGTTCGCCCTGCACTTTCCAACCGATGTCGCAGAAAGGCGTGAATTCCACATTCTGAATGCTTGGCAGTGTGTTGGTCTGCAAACGCACGGCTGGTTTGTTGTGGTAGGCCTGCTCAAACGCTTGCGCGACCTGCTCCGCCGTGACACCCGCGGCGAGCTTCAGGGTAATGGTGGCCAGAATGCCACGCTTAAAGTTGCCCAGATGCGGCGTAAAAATCACATCGCAATCGAGGTGTGCCGCGATTTCAGGTTGGTGACGATGGGTAAATACGCCATATGGCTGCAAGCTGACTTCGCAGAAACTGTTGGTCATGCTGGCTTTACGCCCCGCGCCGGACACACCGCTCACCGCGTTGATCACCGGCCACTGAGATTTATCCACCAGACCCGCCACCAGCAGCGGCTTAATCGCCAGTTGCGAAGCGGTTGGATAACAACCCGCGACGGCAATCAACTGACTATTGAGAATCGCGTTTTGGTTCCACTCCGCCAATCCGTAAGCCGCTTCGGCTAACCAATCACCATGCTGATGTTCGAACCCATAAAACTGTTGATAAAACCCTTCGCTTTGCACGCGGTACGCGCCAGACAGGTCAAACACCTGACAGTTGTTGGCCAGAAACACAGGCGCGAGGTCATGGCTGACTTCATGTGCCGTGGCAAGAAAGACCACATCAGCATCTTGCGCTACTTGCTCGACATCGAGTAATGCCTGCACTGGCATCTCCACCAATCCAGCCAATTTGCCGTGCAATTGGGCAATTGACTTTCCAGCGTCTACGCTGTTGGCGGAAACGTATAAACCTGATAGCGTGAGCTCTGGGTGTTTATGAACCATAAGAGCCAGCTCTGCTCCGGTGTAACCGCTTGCGCCGATGATGGTGGTTTTTAGCATCGTAAAACATCCAAAAAGAAGGTGAATAACAACATTTAAAACTGACTATTAATTTCCAAAAAGACCAGATTAATCGGTTTTTTATTCATTAAAAGTGATTTAATATGTGTTTTACATTTTCAGCGTTATTCTGTCAATAGTAGGAGCGAAGATAATATGCAATTACCCAGTTTCCTCGAAGTCTATGAAGGCTTGATTTCGACCCCGTCGATTAGTGCCACCGATCCCAAATGGGACCAAGGTAATGAACAGGTGATTGCCAAATTGGCAGGCTGGCTGACCGATCTCGGCTTTCAGGTGACGATTGATCAAGTGGCGCCGGGTAAACAAAACCTGATTGCCAAAAAGGGCGAAGGGGAAGGCGGTCTGTTACTGTCAGGCCACAGCGATACCGTGCCGTTTGATGAAGGGCGCTGGAACTATAATCCTCATGCGCTCACGCAGGATAACAACCGGTTTTACGGCCTCGGCACCGCCGACATGAAGGGCTTTTTTGCCTTCATTCTGGAAGCGGTGAAAAAAGTGGACTGGAGCAAACAGCGCAAACCGCTGTATGTGCTGGCGACCTGCGATGAAGAAACCACCATGCTGGGCGCACGTCACTTCACGCAAAATGCGCCATTCAAACCGGATTACTGCATCATCGGTGAGCCCACCAGCTTGGTGCCAATTCACGGCCACAAAGGCCACGTCGCCAACGCCATTCGCGTGACAGGCAAATCGGGGCACTCCTCGAACCCTGCGCTCGGTGTAAACGCGATTGAAATCATGTATGAAGTGCTGTTTGCGATGATGCAACTGCGCGACAAACTGGTGAAAGAGTACCATCACCCCGGTTTTGAAATTCCCACGCCGACACTCAACCTTGGCCATATTCACGGCGGCGATGCGCCCAACCGGATCTGTGGTTGCTGCGAACTGCATTACGATGTGCGCCCGCTACCGGGCATCAGTTTGGATGGGTTGGACAACATGCTGCGTGGCGCGCTACAAGAGGTTCAGGAAAAATGGCCGGGGCGAATTGAATTGGAGCCGCTGCACGACGCGATTCCGGGTTACGAGTGCGCGCACGATCACCCATTTATCACCGGCGTGAGTGAAATTTGTGGCCATGAAGCGCAAACCGTCAACTACTGCACGGAAGCGCCGTTCTTGCAGGAGCTATGTCCGACTTTAGTCTTAGGCCCGGGCTCGATTGATCAAGCCCACCAACCAGACGAATTTTTGGCATTTGAGTTCATCGACCCCACCATCAACGTGTTGTCCAAAGCGATGGTCAAATACTGCTTTTAAAGTGTGAACAAGCTGTTACGTCGCCCTGAGTCGGTTTTACCACTCAGGGCTTTTTGTAAGAAAATTTCAACAAAAAAGGTGTTTTATCCTAACAGCTGTTCAAAAGAACCAACGAAGCAATAAATGGAATCTTAGTCTGCTATGTTTGACGGCACTGGACAAATTTCGTTAGATTGTGTACTTAAAGAAAAGAACAATGGATGTAATTTTTTTACAAGGCAGGATGACAATGAACGAAAAATACGCCGCGCTCAAAAGTAACGTGAGCATGTTGGGTCGACTCCTCGGTCAGACCATTCAAGATGCAGACGGAGACGTTATTTTAGAGAAAGTGGAGACCATCCGAAAACTTTCCAAATCTGCCCGCGCCGGCAACCAAGCGGATCACGCGAATCTCATTGAAGAGATTAAAAGCCTTAACAACGATGAGCTCACGCCCGTCGCTCGTGCTTTCAACCAATTCTTGAACCTGACCAACATCGCCGATCAATACCACACCATTTCACGTCATTGTGAAGCGCATGTGTGTGAACCGGATGCGGTGCATTCGCTGTTCAGCCAACTGAGCCAGAACGGCATCAGCAAACTGGATACCGCCCAAGCGGTACGCGATCTGAACATTGAACTGGTGCTGACCGCGCACCCGACGGAAATTACCCGTCGCACCATGATCAACAACCTGGTCAAAATTAACGAATGCCTGTCCAAACTGGAGCTGAGCGAACTCTCTTCCAAAGAACGCCTCAAAACCGAGCGTCGCTTAGAGCAGCTGATCGCACAGGGCTGGCATTCCGACGTGATTCGTAAACAGCGCCCAACCCCGCTGGATGAAGCCAAATGGGGCTTTGCCGTGGTGGAAAACTCTCTGTGGCAAGCGGTACCTGAGTTTCTTCGTGAACTAAACGAGAGCGTCAAAGGGTATCTGGGAGAAGGATTACCTATCGACGCTCGTCCGGTGCACTTCTCCTCTTGGATGGGCGGCGACCGCGACGGTAACCCGTTTGTGACCCACTCCATCACGCGTGAAGTGATGCTGCTGTCGCGCTGGAAAGCTGCCGACCTGTATTTAGGCGACATCAGCGAGTTGGTGGCCGAACTGTCGATGACCAAATGCAACGACACGCTACGTGAACTAGCCGGTGAAGAAGAGCACGAACCGTATCGCGCGGTGTTGAAACGCGTTCGTTCGTTGCTGCAAGAAACACTCGATATTCTCGATGCAAAAATTCACGGCCAAAAACTCGCGGTGAAAGCACCGCTGCAAAACATCAGCCAGCTGTGGGATCCACTGTACGCCTGTTACCAATCGCTACATGAGTGTGGCATGGGCGTGATTGCCGACGGCTCGCTGCTCGATACCCTGCGCCGCGTCAAAGCGTTCGGGGTTCACTTGGTACGCCTCGACATTCGCCAAGAAAGCACCCGTCATTCCGATGTTTTGTCGGAACTGACCCGTTACCTTGGCATCGGTGATTACAATCACTGGAGCGAACAAGACAAAATTGCGTTCCTGACCAACGAGCTGGCGTCCAAACGTCCGCTGTTGCCACGTGATTGGGAACCATCTGAGCCGGTCAAAGAAGTACTGGATACGTGTAAGATCATCGCCGCGCAGCCGCGCGAAGCGTTTGGTGCTTACGTGATTTCGATGGCGCGCACAGCTTCCGATGTGCTCGCGGTTCACCTGCTGCTGCAAGAATCGGGCTGCCCTTACCGCATGGACGTGTGTCCACTGTTTGAAACGCTGGACGACCTCAACAACGCCGAAGCCGTCATTACTCAATTGATGAGCATCGATCTCTACCGCGGCTTTATTCAAAACCATCAAATGGTCATGATCGGTTACTCCGATTCCGCCAAAGATGCTGGCGTGATGGCCGCAGGTTGGGCGCAGTACCACGCGATGGAATCGCTGGTGAGAGTGGCAGAAGAAGCGGGTGTTGAACTGACTCTGTTCCACGGCCGTGGCGGTACAATTGGTCGTGGTGGCGCGCCAGCGCACGCGGCACTGCTGTCTCAGCCACCGAAAAGCTTGAAAGGCGGCCTGCGCGTGACGGAGCAAGGCGAGATGATTCGCTTTAAACTCGGTCTGCCCGAAGTCGCGGTCAACAGCTTTAACCTATACGCCAGCGCGGTGTTGCAAGCGAACCTGCTGCCACCACCGGAGCCGAAACAGGAATGGCGCGATCTGATGAACGTGCTATCGGAAGTGTCATGTGAAGCCTATCGTGCCGTGGTACGGGGCGAACCGGACTTTGTGCCGTACTTCCGCCAAGCCACGCCGGAGCTAGAACTGGGTAAACTGCCGCTGGGCTCACGTCCGGCCAAACGTAACCCGAACGGCGGCGTCGAAAGCTTGCGTGCGATCCCGTGGATCTTCTCGTGGAGCCAAAACCGTCTGGTCTTGCCTGCGTGGCTGGGAGCGGGTGAAGCGATTCAGTACTCTATCGACAAAGGCCATCAGGCGCTGTTGGAAGAGATGTGCCGCGAATGGCCGTTCTTCTCTACCCGTCTGGGCATGTTGGAAATGGTGTACACCAAGTGCAGCGTCGACATTGCCCGTTACTACGACGAGCGTTTGGTGGATGAAGCACTGCGCCCATTGGGCCAACGCCTGCGCGCGCAACTGCAAAAAGACATCAAGACAGTGCTGAACGTCGAGAACAACGAGAACTTGATGCAAAGTGATCCGTGGGGCCATGAGTCCATTCGTCTGCGCAACATCTACGTCGAGCCGTTGAACATGCTCCAGGCCGAACTGCTGTACCGGACGCGTCAATCGCAGGAACCAGCACCGGAACTGGAAGAAGCGCTGATGGTCACCATTGCGGGCATTGCAGCAGGTATGCGCAATACCGGCTAATTAACAGCATAAAAAACCACTTAAAACCAAAAGACCGCTTACTGGCGGTCTTTTATTTTATTTGATAGATTTATTGAGAATAATATCAGTTTTTTGAAAAAAAACGCTATTGTATTCTACTTTATGCTTATTATTTAGATATACTACAGCTCCTCTGCGACATCTATTCAAACACTACAAGTCGCAGTTCGATATGCAACGACATATCAATCCTAGGTGATAAACGGCTTTCAAGGTGACAAGGGCAGCACATCGTTGCTGACAAGACTCAAACCCTGAATCACAGCGTACCAACAAGAAGTACGCACGATGGCTGAGTCTACTGTTAGAAGTTTATTAACCATTTGGATTGAAGACATGTCATTACCACACGTTATCCTCACTGTTCTGAGCACACGCGATGCAACCGGATACGACATCACAAAAGAGTTTTCTGCAAGCATCGGCTATTTCTGGAAAGCCAGTCACCAACAAGTTTATCGTGAACTGAACAAAATGGGTCAGCAGAATCTGGTGACCTGTGTTCTGGAACCTCAAGAAGGCAAACCGGATCGTAAAGTCTACTCCATCACCGATTTAGGCCGCAGCGCGCTAGGTGAATGGTTTGACCAACCGACCGCCCACCCAACTGTACGTGATGAATTCAGCGCAAAATTAATGGCTTGTGCTGTCCAACCGGCGGATCCGTACCGCATTCAACTGACCGAACTCATCGAAGAGTCGCGCAAACTGGTTGCCCACTACAACGAGATTGAAGCGGCGTACTATGCCAACCCAGCCGTGATGGACAAGCAGCAGCGGTTAGAGCGCCTGACACTGCGTCGCAACCTGTTGGTGCGTCAAGCCTGGATTCAGTGGGCCGAAGAAGTGGTCGCTGAACTGGACGCGATGGCGTAAAGTGAAAAAAAGGGATGATGCGCAGCACCATCCCTTTTTTGTTATCGTTGACAGCTCGAACTAGATGCCGTCGCCGCCAATAAAGGTTTGTGAACGACCGTTAAAGTTCTGGTCCATGTCCAGCGACGGCTTATCGGTTCTCGGACGGCCGACAATGCGTGCGGGCACGCCCGCCACTGTGGTGTGCGGCGGAACCGGTTGCAACACCACCGAGCACGACCCAATCTTGGCGCCTGTCCCCACTTCGATGTTGCCGAGAATTTTTGCCCCAGCACCAATCATCACGCCTTCGCGGATTTTCGGGTGACGATCACCACACTCTTTACCCGTACCACCCAATGTCACGTCTTGCAGAATAGACACATCATCTTCCACCACCGCCGTTTCACCAATCACGATCCCCGTGGCGTGGTCGAGCATGATGCCGCGACCGATGCGCGCTGCCGGGTGAATGTCCACCTGACACGCGACTGAAATTTGGTTTTGCAGATAAGTTGCCAGCGCCTGACGGCCTTGTCGCCACAGCCAGTTCGCCACGCGATACCCTTGCAGCGCATGGTACCCTTTCAGATACAACAGCGGCATCGAGTACATGGAAACCGCCGGGTCACGCGTCACCGTCGCACAAATATCACACGCCGCGGCTTCAGTGATTCTCGGATCGGCGGCGAACGCCTCTTCCACCACTTCACGAACCGCCATGGCTGGCATAGATGCGGTATTGAGTTTATTCGCCAGAATATAACTCAGCGCAGCCGCCAAACTTTCGTGTTTAATAATCGTCGCGTGATAGAAGCTGGCCAGCATTGGCTCTTGCTCTGACTGCTCGCGAGCCTCGTTCACGATGGCTTGCCAGACTTTATTTTGTGCGCACTGTTTCATTGATCACTCTGCCTCGGGCTTTTCCCCGGCATGGCGTCACGCCGGGTTGCTCTTTTAATCCTTCAAAAAATGCCAAGCAGCTTATTGCTGTGGTTATCGTTCTGCTTTTTTATCACGCGCCAGCAAATCTTGTGCTGCCATGCGGGCGTCCTTTCCTTGATACAATACTTGATAAATTTGTTCAACTATTGGCATCTCCACGCCCATGCGTTGCGCCAGTAGCCACACCTCTTTGGTGTTCCGATACCCTTCCACCACTTGGCCGATATCATGCTGCGCCGTATCAACATCTTTGCCTTGACCCAAGGCCAAACCAAAGCGACGGTTGCGCGATTGGTTATCGGTACACGTCAGCACCAAATCACCCAGCCCCGCCATGCCCATGAAGGTTTCCGGCTGCGCGCCCAGCGCCGCGCCTAGACGGGTCATTTCCGCCAAACCACGGGTAATCAGCGCCGTACGTGCGTTGGCACCAAAGCCGATGCCATCCGACATCCCCGCACCAATGGCAATCACGTTCTTCACAGCGCCCCCCAGTTGCATGCCGATGAAATCGCTGTTGGCATAAACACGGAAGGTTTTGCTGCAGTGAATCTTTTCCTGCAGATCGGCGACAAACTGCGCGTCAGGCGATGCCACTGAAATCGCGGTGGGCATGCCCATCGCCAGCTCTTTCGCAAACGTCGGGCCAGACAGCACTGCCAATGGATGGGATTCACCCAGCACGTCATGCGCCACATCTTGCAGCAAACGTCCCGTGTCCGGTTCCAACCCTTTGGTTGCCCAGCAGATCCGGGTGTCTTCTCGCAAGTAAGGTTGCAGGCTGTTGAGCACAATCGCAAACACATGGCTTGGCACCACCACCAGCAGATCGCGGCTCGCTTGCACCGCTTTTTGCAAATCGGATTCAATGATCAGCGACGGTGGAAAATCGATGTCAGGGAGGAATTCGTGGTTAGCACGTTCCGCTTCCAAACGCGCCATGTGGACCGGATCGTGTCCCCACAGGACAACATTGGCGCCGTTGCGAGCCAAAGAAATGGCCAGAGATGTGCCGTACGAACCCGCGCCAATGACGGTCATGGCGATCGCTTTACCGTAAGCATTGTTTGTGTGTGAATCAGTCATTGTTCCGCCTGATGGATAACAGTTTGTCTTATTCTATACCCAAAACACGCCCAAATGCAGACGCACGGCGTTTCGCTGTGGGTAAAAACAAAAATGCACATCGCACCATGCTAGGAAGATGCGCTGTGCATTAGCGTTGCCTCTCACAACTTTTTGGCGCGAGAGGCAGAGCGGTGAAGAGCGTCAGCTTAAGCTTGCGCTTCACCTTGTTCAGCTTGTTGCTGTAGGTAGTTCATGAACAGGGCATCAAAGTTCACAGGTGCCAGGTTCAGTTGTGGGAACGTCCCTTTCACCACAAGGCTCGCGATCGTTTCACGTGCGTATGGGAACAGGATGTTCGGGCAGAATGCACCAAGGCAATGTGCCAGTTGGCCCGCTTCCATTTGGTCAGCCGTGAAGATACCCGCTTGTTGTACTTCACACAGGAATGCGTTTTCTTCTGCGTTTTTCACAGTCACAGTCAGGCGTAGCACCACTTCGTACACACCTTCGCCCAGTTCACGGCTTTGCGTGTCCAGATCCAGTTTCACATCTGGGTTCCACTCTTTTTGGAACATTGTTGGCGAGTTAGGTGCTTCAAACGACACATCTTTTAGATAGATGCGTTGAATTGCGAAGTTTTGTTGCGGAGCTTGTTGTTGTGCTGCTTCAGCCATGATTTTGTCCTTAATACAGATAATTTCGAGTCATTGCCCTGAGACTAACCGAGAGCTGGCGGGATCACTAGAGTGGAAATCCAATCCGTGCCAAGTATCACAACTCTGGGTTTCAGGCGCCGACATTTTGTGCAGCGCCCATTTCAGAACGTTCGTGACCGATTATTTTTTGCCACGAACCAGAGGAAGATTTGCTTCGTTCCAAGCCACTAGGCCGCTTTTTAGCAGGTTAACGTTCGCAAAGCCCGCTTTTGCCAGCAGCTCAGCACTTTCACGTGCAGTCTGACCTGTTTTGCATACTACGATGATTGGGTCAGATTTGTGGCTTTCAAGGGCAGACAGGTTACCGGCTTTAATGTCCGACGGTAAAATGTGAACTGAGTCGGTAATGTGACCACGTTTGTAATCTTCTTTGGTGCGAATATCCACCACCACACCGTTTTCTCGGTTCATCAGATGCGTCACCTGTGAAGCGGTGACTTCTTTGTAAGCAGCCGTTGATGATTTATAGATGCTGGCGATCAACGCCACCAAAATACCTACCCAGGCCAGGGATAGGATCATGTTCTGTTGGAAAAACTGAATGTATTCTTGCATATCCTGCGCTCTTGCAATGGTGGATCAAAACAGCCAAAGAGTATAACGAGGTTGCCAGCCTGACGCGAGCAGTTAGCACACAGAATCCCTGACTTATGCCACGAAAATGACTCCCATTTGGCCAGCGTTCGCGCTTTGGGGCGTGCTGGCCACTGGCCTTTGATTAGGCACGGGGAAACGGAAATGCGGTCACTTTATCAATGTGATCCTCACCCAGCGCCAGCATGATCAAGCGATCGATGCCCAGCGCAACCCCGGCGCACGCCGGCAAGCCCGCTTCTAGCGCGGCAATCAGATGATAATCGATCGGTTGGGGGGCCAGCCCCATGTCGATGCGCTTGGCATTATCGGCCTCGAAACGCGCCAGTTGTTCGCGGGGGTTGTCGAGTTCATGAAACCCGTTCGCCAGCTCGATGCCTTTGAAATAGACCTCAAAGCGATCCGCCACGCGCGCATCGTGTGGATTGATCTTGGCCAGCGCTGCTTGCGAGGCGGGAAAATCATACACAAATGCTGGCACGTGCTGACCAATGTTGCCTTCAACGCCCATGCTAAATAGCAGTTGCAGCAAGGTATCGCGATCCGTTTCCGGCTCAGCAATGTCGCTTAATCCTAACGACGCGGCGGCCTGTTTCAGCTCGGCCATGCTACCTTCCAGCGGACACACCCCCAGCACGGTCAAAAATGCCTGCTGATAGGTCAGGCGCTCAGAAGCTCCCGTTTGCAACGTCATTTGCAGCAATGCATCCATTTCGTCCATCAAATCGTGATGATCGAACCCGACGCGATACCACTCCAGCATGGTGAATTCTGGATTGTGATAGCGGCCATTTTCTTCATTGCGAAACGCTTTCGCCATCTGATAAATCGAGCCGCTGCCGGCGGCCAGCAAGCGCTTCATGTGAAATTCCGGGCTGGTCATCAGATGCAGGTGACGCCCCGTCGCGTAACCGGGGCCAACAAACTGGGTTTGAAACGTATGCAGATGCACATCGGTCACGGTGGCATGACTCATCGCGGGCGTATCCACTTCCAACACATCACGCTCGGCAAAAAACTGACGAATGCGACTCAATAGCGCTGCGCGCTGCTTCAGTTGCTCAATTGATGCGGTCGGCATCCATTCTGACTTGCTCATTTTCGGTCTTCACATATACACAGAGAGGGATAATTCTACTCATATGTATAAAAAAACCAAACCCGTACGTGATCGAAATCACACAAAGAGCAATAAGTATGCTTGCGCTTGCATTACCTAAGCAAAAGCCCAACAGAATCAATTTTTTCAAACAACGCCTCTTCTAAACTACCGCTACCACTTTGGTACAAGTGGAAAGTAGCGAGTACCGAGAAGAAGCTTTCCTTCGTATCGACAAGCTGCGAATCATAATCAAGGGATCCTAGCCGGTCCCCATAAAAAACTCACTACACTGGAGGATAACTGTGCAAACTATCACCACAGATATCGCAGTCATCGGCGCCGGCGGCGCTGGTCTTCGTACTGCTATTGCAGCGGCTGAAGCAAACCCGGACTTGGAAGTCGCGCTTATTTCCAAAGTTTATCCAATGCGCTCTCATACGGTCGCTGCAGAAGGTGGATCAGCAGCAGTTATCAAGGAAGAAGACAGTTTAGATAACCACTTCAACGATACCGTTGGCGGTGGCGACTGGCTGTGTGAACAGGATGTTGTTGAATATTTCGTTGCGAATTCGACACGCGAAATGATCCAAATGGAGCAATGGGGTTGTCCTTGGAGCCGTAAAGAAAACGGTGAAGTCAACGTGCGCCGTTTCGGTGGGATGAAAGTCGAACGTACATGGTTCGCAGCCGATAAAACCGGTTTCCACATGCTGCACACCCTGTTCCAAACTTCAATGAAGTACCCGCAAATCAAACGCTTTGATGAATACTTTGTGGTTGACCTTCTGGTGGTTGACGGCGAAGTGCAAGGTCTGATTGCGATTCATATGTCAGAAGGTGAATTGGTCACCATTAAAGCGAAATCTGTTGTGCTCGCGACAGGTGGTGCTGGCCGTGTTTACCACTGCAACACCAACGGCGGCATCGTAACTGGTGACGGCATGGCGATGGCTTACCGCCACGGCGTTCCCCTACGTGACATGGAATTCGTGCAATACCACCCAACCGGTCTACCGGGCACAGGTATCCTGATGACCGAAGGTTGTCGTGGTGAAGGCGGTATCATCGTCAATAAAAACGGTTACCGTTACCTGCAAGATTACGGCATGGGCCCGGAAACTCCGGTTGGCCATCCAAAGAACAAATACATGGAACTGGGTCCACGCGACAAAGTTTCTCAAGCGTTCTGGCATGAGCAGCAAAAAGGCAACACCATCAAACACCCACTGGGTGATGTGGTACACCTCGACCTGCGTCATCTGGGCGAAGAATACCTGCAAGAGCGTCTGCCGTTCATCTGTGAACTGGCCAAAGCTTACGTCAACGTCGATCCAGCAAAAGAGCCGATTCCTATTCGTCCGACCGTGCACTACACCATGGGTGGTATCGAAACTAACGGCGAATGTGAAACACGCATTCAAGGCCTGTTCGCTGTGGGTGAATGTGCGTCCGTCGGTCTGCACGGTGCCAACCGTTTAGGTTCAAACTCTCTGGCTGAATTTGTGGTGTTTGGCCGCGTTGCCGGTGAACACGCCGTGAAACGTGCTGAAACATTCAAAGGCTGGAACGACACCGCCATCGCTGAACAAGTGAAAGCGGTTGAAGCACGCATTCAAGCGCTGCTGGACCAAAAAGGCGACGAAAACTGGGCTGACATCCGTACTGAAATGGGTCACACCATGGAAGCGGGTTGTGGTATCTACCGTCAGGAAGATCTGATGGAAGAAACCATCAACAAACTGGCAGAACTGAAAGAACGCTACAAACGCATCAGCATCAAAGACAAAGGCAAAGTGTTCAACACTGACCTGCTGTACGCGATCGAAGTCGGTTATGGCCTAGAAGTTGCCGAAACCATGGTTCACTCTGCCATCCTGCGTAAAGAGTCTCGTGGTGCGCACCAACGTCTTGACGACGGCTGCACAGAGCGTGATGACGTGAACTACCTGAAACACTCGCTGGCGTTCTACCAAAACGGTGATGCACCGAAGATCGATTACAGCGCGGTCACCATCACAAAATCTCAGCCAAAAGCCCGTCTATACGGTGAAGCGGCAGAGCAAGCAGCAGCGGCCGAAGCAGCACAGAGCGTAGAGGAGCAGAAATAATGTCAGCGAACCGCATTCAAAAAGTGGAAATCCTGCGCTACGACCCAGCAAAAGACGCAGAACCCCATCTTCAAGCGTTTGAAGTTCCGTTTGATGAAACCATGTCTGTGCTAGACGCGATCGGTTACGTGAAAGATCACCTAGACAAAGATCTGTCTTACCGTTGGTCTTGTCGTATGGCGATCTGTGGTTCATGCGGCATCATGGTCAACGGCGTGCCAAAACTGGCCTGTAAGAGCTTTTTGCGTGACTACCCTGATGGCGTGAAAATTGAGCCACTGGCGAACTTCCCTATCGAGAAAGACCTGATTGTGGACATGAGCCCGTTCATCGAGCGTCTGGAAGCCATCAAGCCTTACATCATTGGTAACGACCGCAAACCGGAAGACGGCACCAACCTGCAAACACCGGAACAGATGGCGAAATACAAACAGTTCGCTGGTTGTATCAACTGTGGTCTGTGCTACGCAGCGTGTCCTCAGTTCGGTCTGAACCCAGAGTTCATCGGTCCTGCGGCCCTGACACTGGCTCACCGTTACAACCTAGACAGCCGTGACAACGGTAAAGCAGAACGAATGAAGCTGATCAATGGTGCCAACGGCGCTTGGGGCTGTACGTTCGTCGGCTACTGCTCTGAAGTATGTCCAAAACACGTTGACCCAGCGGCTGCGGTAAACCAAGGCAAAGTGGAGTCATCTATGGACTTCGTCATTGCAATGCTGAAACCACAGGAGGCTTGAGGATGAGTAACCGTAAACCTTATGTTCGTGAAATGAAACGTACTTGGTGGAAAGATCATCCGTTCTACCGCTTCTACATGGTACGTGAAGCGACCGTACTGCCACTCATCCTGTTCACTCTGTTCCTGACCGTAGGTCTGGGTGCATTGGTGAAAGGACCGGAAGCGTGGGATAGCTGGTTGGCATTTATGGCGAACCCAATCGTCATCGCGATCAACATCGTCGCGCTGGCAGGTAGCCTGTTCCATGCGCAGACCTTCTTCAGCATGATGCCACAAGTGGTGCCAATTCGCCTGAACGGCAAATTGCTGGATAAGAAAATCATCGTACTGACTCAGTGGGTGGCAGTTGCCTTCATTTCACTGATCGTTCTCTTCGTGGTGTAAGGAGCTTATTGTGATTAATACCAATCCAAAACGTTCAGATGAACCGGTATGGTGGGGTCTATTTGGTGCTGGTGGTACATGGTTTGCCATGATCACGCCAGTGACCATTCTGGTGCTGGGTATCCTGGCACCGCTGGGCATCATTGATGCTGACGCGATGAGCTACGAGCGTGTGTCTGGTTTCGTGACCAGCATCATCGGTGCGCTGTTTGTGATCGGCACATTGGCGCTGCCGATGTGGCATGCGATGCACCGTGTTCACCACGGCATGCACGACCTGAAATTCCACACCGGTGTGGCAGGTAAAATTGCATGTTACGGCTTCGCAACCATCATTTCTGCGCTGGCCGTTGTGTTTATCTTCATGATCTAACACGCCGTCAACAGGCAAAAAGGCAGGTCTCTCACCTGCCTTTTTTTATTGCGCCGAATGCCTGAATTCCGGCCACAAAAAAACCAGCGCTAGCGCTGGTTTTTTTAATCAAACGGTTACTTATTTCACGCGGCTGACGTATTCGCCACTGCGAGTGTCCACTTTGATCACTTCACCAATTTGGATGAATAGCGGTACACGTACAACAGCACCGGTAGTCAGCGTCGCTGGTTTACCGCCAGTACCTTGCGTGTCACCTTTCAGGCCAGGATCCGTTTCTGTGATTTCCAGCTCAACAAAGTTCGGTGGTGTCACGGAGATTGGGTTACCGTTCCACAGTGTCAGCGTGCACGTGTTGTTCTCAACCAACCATTTCGCGCTGTCACCCACAGCTTTCAGATCCGCTGGGATCTGTTCGAACGTTTCTGCGTTCATGAAGTGGTAGAACTCACCGTCGTTGTATAGGTAGTCCAGATCGATATCCATGACGTCAGCGACTTCAACGGTGTCACCAGACTTGAATGTTTTTTCTAGAACTTTGCCAGAAAGCAGCTTACGGATTCGTACGCGGTTGAACGCCTGACCTTTACCGGGTTTCACATACTCGTTTTCGAGAATGACACACGGCTCATTATCAAGCATAATTTTAAGACCGCCTTTAAATTCATTCGTGCTAACAGTAGCCATTATTTCCTCTTACATTCTTCGAGTTAAAGTTAATGCCGCACATCATAACCCGAAAAGTCGATTCTGTTGAGCAAAACTGGATCCAACAGCTCGCGAATGGGATCTCCGATCCCGCGCAATTACTTCAGCAGCTCGGCATCGATCCCCAGCCATGGCAAAACGGATTTGACGCGCGCAAATTGTTTGCGCAGCGGGTGCCACAAAGTTTTGTTGATCGCATGGAAAAAGGTAATCCGTACGATCCGCTGCTGCGTCAAGTTTTGCCACTCAGTGAAGAGTTTGACGTCCATCCGGGCTACTCCGAAGACCCGCTTGACGAACAGAACAATGCCGTGCCCGGCTTGCTGCATAAATACCGCAACCGCGCGCTGATGATTGTCAAAGGCGGCTGTGCGATTAACTGTCGTTACTGCTTTCGCCGCCACTTTCCGTATGCCGACAATAAAGGCAGCAAAGCGGTGTGGCAGCAAAGTCTGGATTACATCGCGTCACAGCCAGAGCTCAATGAAATCATTCTCTCTGGCGGCGATCCGTTGATGGCCAAAGATCAGGAGCTGAGCTGGCTGATTGAGCGCATTGGCGCCATCAGCCATATCAAGCGCCTGCGCATTCATTCTCGCTTGCCGGTGGTGATTCCTGCGCGCATCACCGATGAATTGGTGGCGCTACTGGCCAATACCCGCCTTCAAGTGGTGTTAGTCACACACATCAACCACGCCAACGAGATCAATCTGGCACTCAAACAGCAGATGGCACGCCTGCGCGCGGTGAATGTCACGTTACTGAACCAAGGCGTGATGCTCAAAGGCGTGAACGACAACGTGGCGGCGCAAGTGGCGCTGAGCGACACTCTGTTTGATGCCGGTATTCTGCCCTACTACATGCATGTGTTGGACAAAGTACAAGGTGCGGCGCACTTCTACATCAGTGACAGCGAAGCCAAAGCCATCATGAGTGGATTGCTGGAGCGCGTGTCCGGTTACTTGGTGCCCACGTTGACGCGCGAGATTGGCGGTCGCAAGAGCAAAACGCCGCTCGACTTGCATTTGGAATAACCGAGCGCCTATCCGCCCGCGTAATAAGCAAGCGTTATCCACACCAGCAAAAGCTTTTATTCGCGTCACGGTTCAATTGGGCGCATACTGCGCCTTTTTCTTCTTGAGCAATTGTAAAGGCCATGATGCTTTCTCTCGATACTGTCTTTGATTTGGGCCCGTTCAGTTGGCCAGCCCTACTGTGTTGCGCCATTACGGGTTTGCTGATCGGCGTGGAACGCCAAACGCGCGGCAAGCCGGTCGGCATTCGAACGTCGATCCTCATCGTCTCCGGGACTTACCTTTTCATGGCGATGGCGGTATCGCTCTCGCCCAATACGCTCGACCAAGCGCGCGTGCTCGGCCAAATCATTACTGGGGTTGGCTTCCTCGGGGCTGGCGTGATGATGACGCAAGATGGCAAGATTCATGGCGTGACGTCGGCAGCCGTCATTTGGGTCCTGGCCGCGCTCGGCTTGATGATTGGTTTGGGTTACCACGTGCAATCGGTGATGATCACGGTGCTGGTGCTGTGCGTGCTATATGGCGTAGATAAGGTTGAAAATACCTTTCAAAGCCTGCGCCGTGGTGTGCATCAACGTTTTCGTCGCCCGCACTAACGCTCGGCTCGCTCGCTCAGAAACTCAGACACTCAGAAACAAAAAAGCGTTGCACTCTGGCAACGCTTTTTTCATTCAACCGCCGCTTATTTCGCGAAGTTGATAATCGGGAAACACTTGAAGAAGCCGTTGTCTGCACAGTTAATCAGACCCACCTGCACACCTTCAATTTTCGATGTTTTGTTGAAGATACCCACTTGCACGGTTGAGGTCTCAGAGAAGTTCGCTGCACCCACATCGACCATGGTGTTACCTTCAGAATAGTTCACGAAGCTGACGTTCGCGCCTTTCACATCGTTGGTGATGTTGACGGCACCGAGGTTTGCACCCACCGTTTTACCAGTGTTCCAGTTGAACAGACCCAGTGAAGCACCCGTCATTTCTTGGTTGATTTTGTGCGCGCCGAAAATACCCAGGTTCACACCTGTGGTGGTTTGCGTTTCCGACATACCAATCACAGCCAAGTCCAAACCTTTCACCTGATCAACATTGCCGTACAGGGCCGCAACACGGACGCCCGCAACCGTATTGTCATCCGGCGCATTAAAGTTGTTGATTGAAGAGAACATCACCGGTGTTGACGCCAAAGCAGAAGTCGAAGCCAGAGCGGCAGTCACTGCCAGCGCGGATACGATCTTTTTCATACTAACCTCCATCGTTGGGATAGTTTTAAATGTGCACCTGCTTATTATGGCCGCAACAATGACCAGCAATTGTTAGTTTTTCGTCATTCTTTCGCTAAGCGACTGATTTCACTCTATTGAGTGAATCTTCACGCCATAGCCCCCCGCCTCTTGCGCGACAAAATCGACGAAGTGGTGAATGGCTTCTAACGCATCTTCTTCATGATGGGTGACGTACAGCAGCTGACTGATGTCCGCCGAAGCAATGCGATTAAGCGCATGGAACACCAATTTACGATTGAGGTAATCCAGCCCCTGATATGGCTCATCCAGAATGAGCAGCGCTGGCTGCTTGATCAGCGCGCGGCCAATCAGCAGGAGACGTTGCTGACCGTAATCAAGATTGCGAAATCCGACCTTCTCCAGCGCGCTCATTTCTAACAGGTTCAGCCACTCACGCGCCAACAGAATCTCTTTCTTGGACGGTTGTTGATACAGGCCAATCGAGTCGTAAAAGCCCGACACCAGCACTTCCAACGCGCTGCAATTGACGCGATATTGCAGGTGTAGCGCCGAAGACACCACGCCGATGTGCTTTTTGATATCCCAGATGGTTTCGCCACTGCCGCGCTTCATCCCCAGCACGGTGATATCGTTGCTGTAACACTGCGGGTGATCGCCGAGGATCAGGCCGAGCAGCGTGCTCTTGCCGCACCCATTGGGGCCACGTACCTGCCAGTGCTCCCCTTGTCGAATTTGCCAGTTGATGCCCTGAAAAATGGGCGCATCGACATACTCAACCGTGACGTCATTCATCACCACCAGCGGATCCGGATAGCGGTGCGCGCTCTGATGAGCCTCCAGCAATGTCAGCATGGCGTCACTGCGGCTATGCGACAGCGCTTTCATCTGCGCCATCAGCGGGTGCTGGAGCCACGCCTCGCGAGTTAGGGTTTGTGACAAGCTGCGCTCGTCAAAGAGCGCCACGTGGGTCACAAACGGCGGTAATTCATCTTCACGCGAGGTGACAATCAGCAGTTGCATCTGCTGCGCCAGTTCCTCCAGCAGTTGAGAGAGGTGCGCGCGGTGGGCAATATCCAACCCGGAATACGGTTCATCGAGGATCAGCAGTTGTGGCTTAAGCGCCATCGCCCGCGCCAACATCACGCGGCGAGTTTCACCGGTCGACAACTGACGAAATCCACGCTGACGCAGCGCCAGCAGATCGGTTTGCATCAATAGCGCTTCCAGTGCCGTTTCACCGCAGCCAGTTTCCAGAATCAGCTCCTGCACCGTCGACCCGTAATCAATCTGGTCCATAAAGTCGGTGTCGTCTTTTTCCAGCTCCATATCCAGCAACCGCTGCTGCTCATGCAGCGACACACATGCCACCACGCTGGGCAGGTCACTCACCTCACCTTGCTGCGGCGTCAGTTCGCCGCTCAGAATGCGCACCAACAACGAGGCGGCGTGGCTGTGGGTGGAAAACATGCCCCAATGTTCGCCTTGGGCCAACGCCCAGTCGTCAATGGTGAGCGACACCGATTCGGTGTGGTGTTTAAGTTGCTGAATTTTCATATTGACCTTTCCTTGGAAACTGATTTTTCAGTGTGCAGAAACTGCGCAAAAATTTCTAGCGGATTTTCAGGCATAAAAAAAGCCGGAGCATTCACTCCGGCTTGTTCAGTTTGAATGGGGCGCGAATTACATCATGCCGCCCATGCCACCCATGCCGCCCATGTCAGGCATTGCTGGGGCATCTTTCTTCGGTAGGTCAGTCACCATCGCTTCCGTGGTGATCATCAGGCCAGCCACAGACGCTGCAAATTGCAGTGCGCTACGGGTTACTTTGGTTGGATCCAGAATACCCATGGCAATCATGTCGCCGTACTCGCCAGTTGCGGCGTTGTAACCGTAGTTACCGTCGCCCGCTTTCACGTTGTTCGCAACCACTGAATCTTCGTCGCCCGCGTTTTTCGCGATTTGACGAATTGGCGCTTCCATCGCACGTAGTGCCACGCGGATACCCACGTTTTGCTCTTCGTTGTCGCCAGTCAGTTCAGTTAGTTTAGATGCTGCGCGAATCAGTGCCACGCCACCACCTGCAACCACGCCTTCTTCCACAGCTGCGCGAGTCGCGTGCAGTGCGTCTTCAACGCGGTCTTTCTTCTCTTTCATTTCAACTTCAGTCGCTGCGCCAACTTTGATCACGGCAACGCCGCCTGCCAGTTTCGCAACACGCTCTTGCAGTTTTTCTTTGTCGTAATCTGACGTCGCATCTTCGATTTGTTGACGAATCTGAGTCACACGACCTTGAATTGCCACTTCATCACCTGCGCCATCAATGATGGTGGTGTTTTCTTTGGTGATGGTCACGCGTTTCGCTTGACCCAGATCTTCCAGCACAGCTTTTTCCAGTTCCAGACCGATCTCTTCAGAAATCACCGTACCGCCAGTCAGAATCGCGATATCTTGCAGCATCGCTTTACGACGATCGCCAAAGCCCGGTGCTTTCACCGCTGCAACTTTCACGATGCCACGCATGTTGTTCACAACCAGAGTAGCCAACGCTTCGCCTTCCACGTCTTCTGCCACGATCAGCAGTGGACGAGAGGCTTTCGCAACGCCTTCTAGGACTGGCAGCAATTCGCGAATGTTTGATACTTTTTTGTCAACCAGCAGGATGAACGGGCTTTCTAGATCCACGCTGCCTGCTTCTTGGTTGTTGATGAAGTAAGGTGATAGGTAACCGCGGTCAAACTGCATCCCTTCTACCACGTCCAGCTCGTCTTGCAGCGCCTGACCTTCTTCAACAGTGATCACACCGTCGCGGCCCACTTTTTCCATCGCTTCTGCGATGATGTTGCCCACGCTCACATCTGAGTTTGCAGAGATAGTGCCGACCTGAGCAATCGCTTTGGTGTCTTCACATGGCACAGACAGCGCTTTCAGTTCTTCAACCGCTGCAATCACCGCTTTGTCGATGCCGCGTTTCAGATCCATTGGGTTCATGCCCGCCGCCACAGCTTTCAGACCTTCGTTCACGATCGCCTGAGCCAGTACGGTTGCGGTTGTTGTGCCGTCACCCGCTGCGTCGTTGGCTTGAGAAGCCACTTCTTTCACCATTTGTGCGCCCATGTTCTGGAATTTGTCTTCCAGTTCAATTTCGCGCGCCACAGACACACCATCTTTGGTGATGGTTGGTGAACCAAAAGATTTGTCGAGAACAACGTTGCGGCCTTTCGGGCCAAGGGTAACTTTTACTGCATCCGCCAGAACGTTTACACCTTCTAGCATTTTAACTCGAGCGTCATTACCAAATTTTACGTCTTTAGCAGCCATTTTGTATTTCCTTTAGAATTCGGTTTTAGTTCGTTTGCTTGGGAGCAATTACTCAACGATTGCCAGAATGTCGTTTTCAGACAAAATCAGTACTTCTTTACCGTCGATTTTCTCTGATTTCGTGCCGTAGCCTTCAGCAAAAATCACAGAATCGCCAACTTTCACGTCCAGAGGCAGAACTGTACCATTTTCCAGAATGCGGCCTTTGCCGACTGCAAGTACTTTACCGCGTGTTGATTTTTCTGCCGCAGAACCAGTGAGAACAATTCCACCAGCAGATTTTGATTCAACTTCTTGGCGTTCAACGATAACTCGGTCGTGTAATGGACGAATATTCATCGGTCGTCTCTCCTGATTAAATTTTCCGTTTGGTTAATAAAACGCTGATTGACCAGCTTGTGAATGATATGTGGGGTATCAAACGCCATATCCCAAGGGGTAAGCGCGAAAAAATTGTGACGAAATTAACGAATCCGTGGTGAAGTCGACGCATTGCGAGCATTTCGACCGCCTAACACCATCCCGTATAGTAAATAATTTGCTTTATTAAACTGAATATCCATAATAGTCAGAGAATAAAGAGGGACATGATGAAGACGATCGACCGGATTTTACACACCATCAAACGTGAAGGTGCCGTGACCGCCAAACAGCTTGCCGATGACTTGGGAATGACCACCATGGGGGCGCGTCAACACCTTCAGGCACTGGAAGACGACGGCATCCTGGCGTTTCACGATGTGAAAGTCAAAGTGGGTCGTCCGACGCGCCATTGGTCACTCACCCGCAAAGGCCATGATCAATTTGCCGATCGCCACGGTGAACTCACCATTCAAGTGATTGAAGCGGTGGAACATCTCTTTGGCAAAGAAGGCTTAGCCAAAGTGGCAGCCGAGCGTGAAGCGCAAACCTTGGCCCATTATCAGCAAGAACTGGACGCCTGCCCCGATCTACACAGCAAACTCGCCACCTTGGTGGAACTGCGTGAGCAAGAAGGTTACATGGCAGAGCTGGAGCAAACCGAGCACGGTTATCTGCTGATCGAAAATCACTGCCCAATCTGTAAGGCCGCCAAACGCTGTCCAAATTTGTGTCAATCAGAGCTGAACATTTTTCAGCGCCTGTTGGGCGACACCTGCCGCATTGAACGCAGTGAACACATCATCGAAGGCCAACGCCGCTGCACCTACGTGATTGCGGCCGCCTAACATTGTCTTAATATTGAGAACGACGATATTCGTTCCACCTTGTGCACCGTTCCTCGCTTATGCTTGATGTGTTGATAATTTAATCAACGCAAGACCTTGCAGAGGAGTGTTCTATGTCTCCCCCTCAAACCAACGTAGCCAGCCAGGCTCTGCCACCCTTTGATGAACTGGTCGAGCTGGCGCAGCAGGATCCTGAAGCATTCAGCCGATTTAAGCGCGAAATGTGTCAGGAGATGATCCTTTCTGCTTCCGATGGAATGCAGCATCGATTGTGGGCGCAGCAAAGTCATATCGACCTGATTCTGAGCCAATGCAAGAATCCAGACCACGCGAACGTCACCCTGATGCGAGAACTCAGTCTGCAAATGGCCAAATTCCGTGATGCGCTGGACGGCGAAATAGTGGAAGAAAAGCCGAGCGCGGACGTGATTCCCTTTCGCCCGACATCCGAGTCGTGGCGTTAAAAAAGGAGGCACAAGCCTCCTTTTTTCTTGACCGCACAGGTTCTAACAGTCCTGTCACGATGAGTGAGGCGCTTTCCCAAAGCGGTTATCGCCGCGGCTGCCCACCAAAAAACCGCACTCCACCAAAATCCAACTGCCACACAACAAGGCAGCAAGCGAAATCAGGGTATCGAGAATGTTGGGCGTGCTGGTCATCGCCATATTGGCGCCACCCATCGGCACCGTCATTCGGCCAATCACCAGCGGTACATTGAGCAACAGCCACCAGCTCGATTTATCGCGATCGTGCCAACGCTTGGCGGTGATGGCCAAATCCGGCACCAGAATTAACAGCATAAACAGCGGCAGCAGGTATGGCGCCCAGTCTGGCAGCCAACGGTTAAGCAGCGCGATCGCAGTGACAATCGCCACATAATAAAAGACGTTCCAAATCCAGTATGTACGACGCCCGATACCCCCCTGAAACGAAAAGAGCAGTGTTTGATAAGACATTAGCGTTTCCTGTTCAAACGGAATCAACTCGCTGTCAGTTCGTGACCTTCTGAAACCAAGCTCGGTCCATGTCACGAATGTTCACCGTCAAGCTGCGAACGTGGCTGGCTTGCGCCACCAACACATCCATGAGCTGACGTGACAACTCGCGTTTTTGCTCGGCGGTGCGCCCGTCCATCATTTCAAAACTGATGTGAATAAAATCCACGCTGTCGCCTTCATCGCCCACCAACCAATGGTGGCAACGCAGCGCGCGGGATTTAATCGAGGGAATATCAAATAAGCCACACGTCATGACCACCTGATGCAAATCTTCCAAGAGCCCCTGCACATTGACACGTTCATCCACAGAGTTGGAGTACTCGAGCACCAAATTAGGCATATTCACTTCCTTGTTTGTAATTTTCCCCATACTGAACTGACAGTAATAGCAAGACGCAGCACAAAATCCGAGCGAATGGCCTCTATTCTGTATAGCAGATCACTTCTCGGCCTTGCGCCTCATCAAACAAGATCCCAGAAAGTCATGACCGGAGTCATGATCTACGTAGTTTTATCTGTTATATTCTTTCGCAATCACGTTTTTTTTATTCATTGAAATTGGAGATATTCCTATGCGTCGTCCTGTAGTGATGGGGAACTGGAAACTGAATGGCAGCAAAGCAATGGTAACTGAGCTGTTGACTGGTCTGAATGCGGAACTTGAAGGTGTAACGGGTGTTGACGTGGCAGTAGCTCCACCAGCACTGTACCTGGATCTGGCTGAGCGTCTGATTGCAGAAGGCGGCAAAAAAATGATCCTGGGTGCACAAAACACTGACCTGCACAACAGCGGTGCGTACACTGGCGACATGTCTCCAGCCATGCTGAAAGATTTCGGTGCAACTCACATCATCATCGGCCACTCTGAGCGTCGTGAATACCACAACGAATCAGACGAGTTTGTTGCTCAAAAATTCGCATTCCTGAAAGAAAACGGTCTGACTCCAGTATTCTGTATCGGTGAAACTGAAGCGCAAAACGAAGCGGGCGAAACTGAAGCCGTTTGTGCACGTCAAATCAACGCAGTGATCGATGCATACGGCGTAGACGCTCTGAACGGCGCAATCATCGCTTACGAACCAATCTGGGCAATCGGTACTGGTAAAGCAGCAACGGCTGAAGATGCACAACGCATCCACGCATCTATTCGCGCGCTGATCGCAGCGAAAGATGAAGCGGTTGCAGCACAAGTGATCATCCAATACGGCGGTTCTGTTAAACCAGAAAACGCAGAAGCTTACTTCTCACAACCAGACATCGACGGCGCACTTGTTGGCGGCGCATCTCTGGATGCGAAAAGCTTCGCAGCCATCGCGAAAGCAGCTGCAAAAGCAAAAGCGTAATCGCTTGTTGATGAAAAAGGTCGGCACTGCCGGCCTTTTTTTATCGCCGTGACTCAGCGCGAGCGCGGCTAGTGCCTCCCCGCAAGATCGAGTATCCTACCCCCTTTCTTCCCTGTAATTGGCTGCCTGCTGACGCACGTCCGGCACGGTGCCGCGCGATGTAAGAAGGGTATATGCACGACAAACACGGCCTGCTTTCCGCCCCGATTCCCACGGTGCTCCGCCAGATGACCATCCCGATGACGTTCGGCATGATCGCCATTCTGATGTTCAACCTGGTCGATACCTTTTTCATCTCGCTGCTGGGCACCGACGCGCTGGCCGCGATCAGCTATACCTTTCCTGTCACATTTGGCGTCAACTGCATCACCATGGGCATTGGTGTGGGCTTGTCGACCAGCATCGGTCGGTTGTTGGGGCAAGGCGATGCGCCCAATGCCGCGCGTTTTTCCACACACGGTGTGCTGCTGGCGGTGTGTTTGGTCGCGATCGCCTCCACGCTGGGCTTTTTCACCATTGAGCCACTGTTTCTGCTGTTGGGCGCCAAAGCTGAGTTGATTCCGCTGATTGAGCAATACATGCAGGTCTGGTACCTCACCATTCCGCTGCTGGTGATTCCGATGGCGGGCAACAGCGCGATTCGCGCCACCGGTGATACCAAAACCCCAGCCAAAATGATGATGCTGGCAGGCGCAATTAACGGCTGTCTCGATCCACTGCTAATTTTTGGCTACGGCCCGTTTCCAGAACTCGGTATTCAGGGCGCGGCCATTGCCAGTGCCTTCTCGTGGCTGGGCGCATTGGTCGGCTCGCTGTATGTGTTGGTCAAACGCGATCGCCTGTTGGCGCCGCCGCACTTTGCGTCGTTGCGTCACGATTGGCAGCAAATCCTCAAGATTGGCACACCAGCGGCGCTGTCGACGGCGATGAACCCCATTTCCGGCGCACTGCTGATGATGATGCTCTCCGGCCACGGCACCGCTGCGGTGGCCGCTTATGGCGCAGCGCAGCGCATCGAATCGATTTTAATCTTGGTGTTGATGTCGCTCACCTCGGCGTTGACGCCATTTATGGCGCAGAACTTTGGTGCCAACAATCCGGTGCGCAGCTTTTCCGGCCTGTTTTTAAGCCTGCGCTTCTCGCTGATTTTTCAGTTGCTGGTCTTCATCATGATGGTGCCATTGAGCATTCCCTTGGCTGCACTGTTCTCTCAAGAACAAGCGGTGCGCGACTTGTTGTGGCATTACCTGTTGGTGGTGCCATTCAGCTATGGCTTTCAAGGGGTGGTGATGATGCTGGTATCGGCGCTCAACGCGCTTCATCTGCCGCTCAAAGCGTTTCAATGGAGCTTTATGCGCCTCTTTCTCTTCACCCTGCCATCAGCATGGCTCGGGTCAACCTTGTATGGCATTGAAGGGCTGTTTATTGGCATTGCGCTGGGCAACATTTTGGGCGGGCTGTCGGGCTACTTGTATGCTTTGATCCTGCGACGTCGCACGCTGCGCGATGGCGTGATGCAATCCGGTGCCTCCTAGCAGCGGCTCATTTTGCACAACCTTTTCTTACGCGACCTAATCTTGCTAGGTTGATGCGATAGCGCGAGACAAAAAAAGCCAGCGTCACGCTGGCTTTTTCTATGCTCGGATTCAGAGTCATTCGTCGATGACGTCATCTTCATCGCTTTCATCGCTGTCGAGGTCCGTCGTATTAAGCGGCTCTTGCGACAGGATGATGCCGGTGTTGTCGGCATAGAGATAATCTTCTGGCAGGAACGTCACGCCACCGAAGTTGACCGGCACATCGACTTCGCCGATGCCTTGTGCCGGCGCTCCCACGGGAATCGAAGCCAACGCTTGAATCCCGATGCTCATGTCTTCCAGCTCGTCGACTTCACGCACGCAGCCGTAAACCACGATGCCTTCCCATTCGTTCTCTTCGGCTATGGCCGCCAGTTCAGCATCAACCAGCGCACGGCGTAGCGAACCACCACCATCGATGAGCAGCACACGCCCAAGGCCGTCTTGTTCTAACGTCTCACGGATGAGGCCGTTGTCTTCAAAACATTTGATGGTCGTGACTTGGCCGGCAAATGACGCGCAGCCACCAAAATTGCTAAACATGGGTTCTACCACATCCACCTGGTCGAGATAGATATCACATAACGCAGAGGTGTTATATTCCATAGCCTTAGTCTCTTTACGAACAGTCTTTCAACGAGTATATCGGGTCAGTAAGTCAATGCAATGACAGAGTGCAAATTAACTCGTCAGAGTTTGAGCTATCACCACACCAACAAACAAAAGGTTAGTTACCAGCGAGCACTTGACGATCACCGGCAGCATCGGGGCAATTTGCGCCGGTTGCTCTGTAGCCCACACCGCGCGGCCATGCTTGGTCACCATGATGAGGCTGAGTAAAAACGGCAGGCTGATCCACACCGGTTTCCCCTGCATCAACAAGTAGCTGGCAAACGCGATCACCGCGCCAGTCAGCAGCAAAAAGTGGTAGGTTTTGGCGCGCTGTTGGCCCAATCGCACAGGCACGGTGCGCTTGCCACATTCTGCATCGTTTTCAATGTCGCGCATGTTGTTGACGTTGAGCACCGCCACCGCCATCAAGCCACAGCCCAGCGACGGCAGAAACAAACTCCACTCAATGTGACCGATGTGCAAAAAGTAAGTGCCAGACACGCCGAGCAAACCAAAGAACAGAAACACCGACAAATCCCCAAGGCCGACATAGCCGTACGGTTTGTTGCCGACGGTATAGGCGATCGCCGCCATCATTGCCAGCACACCCAAACCAATAAAGGCCAGAATGCTTTCTAGGCTGTCGAGGGCGTAAAACACCAGCGCCAATCCCGCCACAATGGTGAGACCGATGTTGATGAAAATCGCTCGCTTCATGTCTGCCAGCGACACTTCGCCTGACTGAATCGCGCGCATCGGGCCAAGGCGTTTGTCGTTGTCGGTGCCTTTTACGGCATCGCCATAATCGTTCGCCAAGTTCGACAGAATTTGCAGCAGGGTTGCGGTCAGTAGCGCCAATAGCGCGACAGGCAACGAAAAGTGGCCAGACGAAAAGGCCAGCGCGCTGCCCGTAAAAATAGACACCAGCGCCAACGGCAATGTTTTCGGACGCGCCGCGTCAAACCAGATACGTAAAGAATTATTCATGGGGAAAAATTGTAAGATCGATCAACATAGTTTTCAGTATACGCGCAAGTGCGTAATATGAAAAAGCCCACCAGATCAAGGTGGGCTCAGAAATTACAGAATAAAGCGGCTGAGGTCTTCGTCTTCGACCAACTCGCCGAGTTTGGCGCGCACATAGGCCGAATCAATCGTCAGGCTTGCACCGGCTTTCTCGGTGGCGTCAAACGAGATTTCATCCATCAGACGTTCCATCACCGTGTGTAGGCGACGCGCACCGATGTTCTCGGTGGTTTCATTGACTTGCCATGCGGCATCGGCAATTTGCTTGATGCCATCTTCGGTGAAGGCAATGTCGACCTCTTCCGTTTTCATCAGCGCCATGTATTGCTCGGTCAGCGACGCTTTTGGCTCGGTCAGAATGCGTTTGAAGTCATCACTAGAAAGCGCTTCCAGCTCCACGCGGATCGGCAGACGACCTTGTAGCTCAGGGATCAGATCTGAAGGTCGTGCCACTTGGAAAGCACCCGATGCGATGAACAGAATATGGTCGGTACGCACCATGCCGTGTTTGGTGGTGACGGTGCTGCCTTCAATCAGGGGCAGCAAATCGCGTTGTACACCTTCGCGAGAGACATCAGGGCCTGACGATTCGCCGCGCTTACAGATCTTGTCGATCTCATCGATAAACACGATGCCGTTGTTTTCAACGTTGTAAATCGCCTGCTCTTTCAGTTCTTCCTGATTCACCAGCTTCGCCGCTTCTTCTTCGGTCAGGGCTTTAAACGCATCTTTAATTTTCAGTTTGCGTTTTTTCTTGGTGTCACCACCTAAGTTCTGGAACAGGCCCTGCAGCTGATTGGTCATCTCTTCCATGCCCGGAGGCGCCATGATTTCCACGCCCATCTGCGCCACCGCGACGTTCACTTCGATCTCTTTGTCATCCAGCTTGCCTTCACGCAGCTTCTTACGAAACGTTTGGCGTGTCGACGACGCAGTATCGTTGTGCTCCGCTTCGCCCCACGCATCACGCGCTGGCGGCAGCAACGCGTCAAGAATGCGCTCTTCCGCCTGCTCTTCCGCACGGAATTTCACTTTTTCCATCGCTTGTTGATGCGTCATCTTCACTGCCACGTCCGTCAGGTCGCGAATGATGGTTTCAACTTCTTTGCCCACATAGCCCACTTCGGTGAACTTGGTGGCTTCGACTTTAATGAACGGCGCATTGGCCAGTTTCGCCAAACGGCGCGCAATCTCGGTTTTACCGACACCGGTTGGGCCGATCATCAGAATGTTTTTCGGTGTGACTTCAACACGCAAGCTTTCTTCCAGCTGCATGCGACGCCAGCGGTTACGCAGCGCAATGGCGACCGCACGTTTGGCGTTGTCCTGACCGATGATATGACGGTTCAGTTCATGGACAATTTCACGAGGAGTCATTTCAGACATAGTGGTTTCCTTCAAATTCAGTAGCATCACACACGATTATTCGGCTGCGGCAGCAGGTAACAGTTCCGGCGGAATTTCCAGCTCTTCAATGGTGTGATGATGGTTCGTGAACACACAGATGTCGCCAGCAATCTTCAGCGCTTTTTGTGCAATTTCACGGGCGTCTAAATCGGTATTTTCCAGCAAAGCTATCGCCGCGGCTTGTGCAAAATTACCGCCGGAACCGATCGCAATCAGATCGTGTTCAGGCTGCAACACATCGCCGTTACCGGTAATGATCAGTGATGCGGTTTCATCCGCGACGGCCAAAATGGCTTCGAGGCGACGTAGTGCGCGATCGCTGCGCCAATCTTTGGCCAGCTCCACCGCCGCTTTTGTCAGGTGGCCCTGATGCATTTGCAGTTTGCTTTCAAAGCGTTCAAATAAGGTGAATGCGTCCGCTGTCCCCCCCGCGAATCCGGCCAATACTTTGTTGTTGTACAAACGACGAACTTTGCGCGCATTGCCTTTCATTACGGTATTGCCAAGCGAGACTTGTCCGTCACCTGCGATGACAACTTTGTTATTACGACGTACAGATACGATGGTAGTCACGAGGAACCCCTTTGTGCTTTTCACTATCAAGATAGTGGTTATATGAGGTTGGAAAATCAAAATTCAAGGCGGGAATCGTCAGCGCATCGTAAAAACGCCCAGCACTGAGGCCGGGCGTTTGATGACAATGGGAAGTTGTTATTGCTGCTCTTTCCAAATCGCGCAAGGTTCAATCTTGGCGCGTTGCAGCTTGTGCTTATCACGCTCTGCATCGCGTTTGAATTTGTATGGACCAAGCACCACACGGTACCAGCTGCTGTCTTCTTTCTTGCGAATTTTGCTGCTCAGGCCTTGGAAAGCAATGTCCAATTTACGCGCTTCCGCCTGCTGCATGGTTTTATAAGCCCCACACTGCATGATGTACGGAATGTCCGAGACTTGCAGCTCTTTGGCTTTCACTTCAATCTCGCGATTGGGTAGCGATTCCACGTAGTCCCACTTCTCGGTGGGTGGTGGCGGCAAACGGTTGTTGTTTTGTGGTTGGCTGACCGGTTTTGATTTGGTCTCGACCACCACCGGTGCCGGCGGCTCAGGATCTTGATTGAGCAGATACAAGCCATAGCCAAACCCGCCGACCAACAGCATCGCCAGCAAGCCGCTGCGCCATGGTTTTCTGCGTCGAGGAGCTGATTTTTTAGGGGTCGGCTTTTTCGGACTACGACCGCGCCTTACATAATCTTTATTAGCCACTGAGAATTTCGAACGTTGACAATTTTGTCCACATGTTAAAGCAGATTCGCTGCAGATAACAGCGCGGAAATGGAAGCGGCGCATCAAAATACGCCGCTGGTTGCAGGGAAATCACCGCGTTCACACGGCTTAGGCCGAGCGGGGCGGCGCTGCACTCTCGCGAATGACCAATTGGGTGTCGAGCAGACGCGAGCCCGCACGCACATCATGACCCCGCAGTAACTCAAGCATCATCAACATCGCCTGACGGCCGATCTCGTAACGCGGCTGAGAAATGGTGGTTAGCGGTGGATCGCAGTACTGCGCAAACTGAATGTCATCAAAGCCGACCACAGACAGGTCTTGCGGCACACGCATGCCCAAACGCTTGGCTTCCTGAATGGCACCAATCGCCATGGTATCGTTGTGACAGAAAATGGCTGTCGGCGGCTCCGGCAGGGCCATCAATTGGCGCACCGCTTTGGCACCCGACTCAAACGTAAAGTCACCGATGGTACTGTAGGTTGGATTGCGTGAAATCCCCGCGCGGCGCAGGGCTTGTTGATACCCTTGCTGACGGAACTGACACAACACCGCCGCTTCAGGGCCGGCAATCTGCGCGATGCGTTTGTGCCCCATCTGCGTCAGATAGTTCACCGCTTCAAAGGCAGATGTCAGGTTATCGATATGCACCGTCGGCAATTCAAGTTCTGGCGCAAACTCACACGCCATCACCATCGGTGGCAGGTTTTTCTGCTCAGGTTTGCTCACGTCAAACGGCAAATCGGTCCCCAGCAATAGCATACCGTCCGCCTGTTTGGTAAACACCAAGTTCACAAATGAGCTTTCACGTTTTTTCTGCTGACCGCTGTCACCCAGCAGTACCAGATAACCGTGTTCCATCGCGGCGTCTTCGATACCACGAATAATTTCGGTGTAATAAGGATCACAGATGTCCGGCACGATCGCGACAATGGTTTTCGATTCATTGCGACGCAGATTTCGGGCTAAAGAATTCGGTGAATAGCCAGCTTCTAAAACCGCCTCTTCAACCCGTTTACGAGTTGAGGCTGAAACTTTCTCGGGATTCATCAGAGCGCGCGAGACTGTCGCCGTCGATACGCCTGCAAGCTGGGCAACATCCTTCATTGTCGCCATGTGTAATTACCCTCTTTCTCGGTTCTTCATAGTGCGATGCACTTTTTTTATGATTATGGGATCGCTTTGAGTTGCCCTTTACTCTTCAACCACCCGGCACTCCTTTTACCGTGTCGTTGAGACTGCTTTTGGCCAACTTTAAGCACACTTTATGCAGCGAAAACGATTCACTGACACAAGATTGCGAATAGTTTATTCGTTTCCGAATAGAAAGTTACGGTCTGATTAACAAATCTTACATTGCAAGTGTGACGTGAATCACGATAAGAAGGTTTTTATTTTTTGACAAAAATAACAATAAGAACAATCAGCTAAGATCTTGCGGTTCAATGTCCAGTGACCAACGCACTTTACTCGCCAGCGGCAAGAGTTGAATGGCCGGTTTGGCACTGGCGAGCAGCTTTTGCATCACTGAGCGACTCGGCGCCTGCAGCAGCAATTGCCAACGGAATTTACCCGCGCGTTTAGCCAAAGGCGCTGGCGTTGGGCCAAGCACCAGGCAACCCTGTTCACACAATGGATGCGCTTCCAACGTGTGGCGCACTTGGCGCAGAAAATCTTCCACAGGTTGCGATTGGTTGCCTTCGGCGCGAAACAGCGTCAAATAGGTATAGGGCGGCAGTTGTGCCAATTTGCGCTCAGCGAGCGCAGTCTCGGCAAATTGACTGTAGTCGTTGTGCAGTAATGCTTGCAGCAAGGTGTGCTCCGGATGGTGGGTTTGCAATACCACTTCGCCCGGTTTGCTCGCCCGCCCCGCTCGGCCTGCGACTTGAATAAACAGCTGCGCCAATCGCTCCGACGCGCGAAAATCGCTGCTATAGAGCGAGCCGTCGACATCCAGAAGCGCCACCAGCGTTACATCCGGAAAATGGTGACCTTTGGCCAGCATCTGCGTGCCAATCAGAATTTGATATTCACCGCGGCGAATCGCGCCAAGCGCTGACTCCAAGCTGCCTTTGCGACGTGTGCTGTCGCGGTCGATACGAATCGCTTTGTATTCCGGAAACAGCTCACTGAGCTGCGCTTCCAACTGCTCGGTGCCCACGCCGACGGTCACCAAATGGGTAGAACCACATCCCTGACACTGGTGAATTACCGGACGCTGGGAGCCGCAATGGTGACAGCGAATTTCGCTGCTGTGTTGGTGATAGGTGTAATAGGCATCGCAGCGCTGACAGTTGGCGATCCAACCACATTCGTGGCACATCAACGCCGGTGAAAACCCGCGGCGGTTGAGGAACAACAACACTTGATTGCCTTGCGACAAATGACGGCGCATTTCGGCAATCAGCGGCGCCGACAGGCCACTTTCCAAGTACAGCCCTTTGACATCCAACACGCGGTTGGTGGTCGGCAGCGCCGTGCCCGCACGCTGCGTCAGTTGCAGATGATGGTATTTGCCGGTCAGCGCGTTGTGCAGCGTTTCTAATGCCGGCGTTGCCGACCCCAACACAATCGGCACCTGCTCCAAATTGGCGCGCATCACCGCCACATCACGGGCGTGATAACGTAGGCTATCTTGCTGTTTGTAGGAGGCATCGTGCTCTTCATCGACAATAATGATGCCGAGATCGGCAAACGGGGTCAGCAATGCCGAACGGGTACCAATCACGATGCCAGCCACTTTGTCACGCGCGGCCAGCCAAGCATTGAGCCGCTCGGTGTCGTTCAAGCCGGAGTGAATCACCTCCACCGGCACGGTGAAGCGCTTGCGAAATCGGTTGATGGTTTGTGGCGTGAGGCCAATTTCCGGCACCAGCACCAACGCCTGCTTGCCCGCTTCCAACACCGGTTTGATAAGATTGAGGTAGACCTCCGTTTTGCCAGACCCGGTCACCCCATGCAGCAGATAACAGCCAAAGCCGCGCTGACTGTTGACTGACGCAATGGCGATCGCCTGCTCTTGGTTGAGTTTGGGTTTATCGACATCGGCTTCAACCACTTTGGGCCAAGGGCGAAACTGCGGCTGCTTCTCCGTGACTTCAATCCAGCCTTTGTCTTGCAAAGTATTAAGCGTAGCACTGGACACCTCTTCATCGAGCATGATCTGATGCGCCACCGGGCCAGGCTCAAGCAAATGCATCACCTGCGCCTGCTTGACCGCGCGGCCAAAGCCTTGCATCAACTGATCGCGTCCACGCTCGGTCATGTGCCACTCTTTACTGCTGGCAAAATCAGCCGGTTTACCTTTGCGCAGCGCACTCGGCATCGCATTGGCCAACGTGTCGCCGAGTGGATATTGATAAAACTGGCTGCACCATTGCAACAAGCGGTACAGCGTTTCCGGCCACACGGGCTGCGAATCGAGCACCGCTTTAATCGCTTTGAGCTGCTCGCGCGGAAACGCCGATTCCTGCGCCAACGCCGTCACCACACCGACCAGCGTCTGGCGGCCAAACGGCACCGACACACGGCCGCCGATGATCGGAAACAAATGGTTGGGAATCAGGTAATCAAATTGCTTATCCAGTGGTACCGGCAGGGCGACACGGGCAATACTTGGGCGCATAACAGTCCGTCAGCAGTCAAAAATGGTGAGAAATCACAGTCTACTGGATGCGGGTGGGAAATTCGACCCACAAATAGTGGCGAAAATAACGCCGAAAGCGGTTGATCCGGCGCGGGGGATTCATTAATATATCGCGCCTTGAAGATGCTTGGTCACCAAGGCTGAGTATCGAACAGTATCATTAACATTACGTGTGGTGTCCGACATTGATTCGGATAGCGACACGGCCTAAATTGAGGTTATCCCATGAAAGCTGGTATCCACCCAGAATACAAAGAAGTAACAGCGTCTTGCTCTTGCGGCAACACTTTCGTTTTCAAATCAACTCTAGGTAAAGACGCTCTGCACCTGGACGTATGTGACCAGTGCCACCCATTCTACACTGGTAAACAACGTGTTGTTGACACTGGCGGCCGTGTTGATCGCTTCAACAAGCGTTTCGGCGCGCTATCAAGCAAGAAGTAATTTCGACTTCACGCGAAGATTCAAAAAGGACGCTCCGGCGTCCTTTTTTCATGCCTGCAATTTCTCCTTACCGCGATCACAAAATAGCTGGTCTTATCAGATTAAATTAGTCAAGTTTTGTACGATTGACCCGCAATCCTGCCTAGGCAGCTTGACAGACATCTATTAGAATAATTCCCCTTTTCCAAAAACAATAAAGAGACCTCCCCTATGTCCGATGACAACCAAGAACTGACGCCGGAAGAAGCATTCCGCCAGCGTGCGCTGGATTACCATGCGTTGCCGATCCCAGGGAAAATTGCTGTTTCTCTAACGAAACCAGCAGATTCTGCTGCAGACTTGGCCCTCGCCTACAGCCCAGGCGTGGCAGAGCCCGTGCGTGAAATCGCACAAAATGTCGACAACGTTTACAAATACACGGCCAAAGGCAATACCGTGGCAGTGATCTCAAACGGCACCGCCATTCTTGGCTTGGGTAACTTGGGCCCAATGGCATCCAAACCTGTGATGGAAGGAAAAGCCCTGCTATTCAAACGCTTTGCAGGTCTCGATTCCATCGACATCGAAGTCAAACACCGCACCATTGATGAATTCGTCGATACCGTCGCCAACATTGCCGACACCTTTGGCGGGATCAACCTCGAAGACATCAAAGCCCCAGACTGTTTTGAAATCGAACGTCGCCTGATTGAGCGTTGTGACGTGCCCGTATTCCACGATGACCAGCACGGCACTGCGATCGTGACCGCCGCTGGTATGCTGAACGCGATTGAACTGCAAGGCAAAAAGCTGGAAGAGTGCATCATCGTCTGCCTTGGCGCAGGCGCTGCGGCCGTGGCGTGTATGGAACTGCTGATCAAGTGCGGCGCGATGCGTGAAAAAATCTACATGTTGGACCGCAAAGGCGTGATTCACACGCGCCGTGACGATCTGAACGAATACAAACAGCTGTTCGCCAACAATACCGACAAACGCACATTGGAAGATGTGATTGCCGGGGCTGACCTGTTCCTTGGTGTATCAGGCCCGAACCTGCTGCCAGCCGACGCGCTGAAGCTGATGGCCGACAAACCCGTGGTGTTTGCATGTTCAAACCCGGATCCAGAAATCAAACCGGAACTGGCGTACGAAGTGCGCAGCGATTTGATCATGGGCACCGGTCGCAGTGACTACCCGAACCAAGTCAACAACGTGTTGTGTTTCCCATTCATCTTCCGTGGCGCGCTGGACGTCCGCGCAAGCGAGATCAACGATGAAATGAAACTGGCCGCGGTCGACGCAATTCGTCAACTGGCCAAAGAAGACGTGCCTGCGGAAGTCCTGAAAGCGGCCGGCGTTGATCACCTGGCATACGGCAACGACTACATCATTCCAAAACCAATGGACCCTCGCCTACTGCCACGCGTCGCCAAAGCGGTGGCTCAAGCTGCCGTGGATTCGGGCGTTGCACGCATCGACATGCCACAAGGCTACATGGAAGCGTAAACGCTCCTTGCTTCAAGTGAAGACAAAAAAACCTGGCTCATGGCCAGGTTTTTTTATGCATGACGGGCGTGTGCGCTTAGTCGTCGTAAGCTTCGAACTCGATGCCCATCGCGGTCATCAGCTCTTTCACTTCGGCAGGAATATCATCCGGACGGTCTTTACGCAGATCTTCATCCGTGGGTAGCGGCTGACCGGTGTATGCATGCAAAAACGCTTCACACAGCAGCTCACTGTTTGTTGCATGACGCAGGTTATTGATTTGGCGGCGAGTTCGTTCATCCGTCAGCACTTTCAGCACCTTAAGCGGGATCGACACAGTGATTTTTTTCACCTGCTCGCTCTTTTTCCCATGCTCCGCGTATGGACTAATATAGTCGCCATTCCAGTCTGCCATTGCGCACCTTCGTTGTTTGGATTCGAGTTAGTTTTTCAAAGTCCCCAATTTTAGCGGGATTTACTGCCATAAGCAAAGACATATAGACGTCTAGAAGTGTTGACGTCTTCTTTTTTGCCCAGTAAAGTGTGATGTTATTCAGCGGGGTGATCAGCGTCAGCATGCGTCACCGCCGACTTGGAAGCCAAAACATCGTCAATCAGGAAAGGAAACGCTCATGACCAATCGCAAGCCAGCGACCGTTGCGGTCCGCACGGGTATTGAATCGGACACGCAGTATCACGCTGTGGTTCCCCCCATTTATCTCTCGACTAACTATGGCTTTCCTGCGTTTGGTGAAGTGCCAAAATACGATTACACCCGCTCGGGGAACCCGAACCGTGGTTTGCTCGAACAAGCGCTGTCTGAACTCGAATGCGGCGCGGATGCAGTCGTCACCAACTGCGGTACTTCAGCGCTCAACCTATGGGTTTCTGCCTTCCTGACTCCGCAAGATTTAATCATTGCGCCACACGATTGTTATGGCGGCACATACCGTTTATTCAACACACGCGCCCAAAAAGGTGACTTCAAAGTGCTGTTCGTCGATCAATCTGACGAACAGGCACTGGCCGCGGCGATGGCCCAACACCCGAAACTGGTGCTGCTGGAAACGCCGTCTAACCCGCTGGTTCGGGTGGTCGACATCGAAAAAATCTGCCAGCAAGCCCACGCGGTCGGCGCGCTGGTGGCGGTCGACAATACCTTTTTGACACCGGTGTACCAAAAGCCCCTGACGCTCGGCGCTGACTTTGTGGTGCACTCCACCACCAAATACCTCAACGGTCACTCAGACGTGATTGGCGGCGTGATTATCAGCAAAGCGGCTCAGCATGCCGAAGAGCTGAAATGGTGGGGCAACTGCATCGGTGCAACGGGCACGCCATTTGATAGCTACATGACGCTGCGCGGCTTGCGCACGCTCGGCGCGCGGATGCGCGTGCATGAAGAAAGCTCCCAACTCATCCTCAACTACCTGCAAAGCCAATCGCTGGTGAAGGTCATTTACCACCCGAGCCTGCCAGAGCATCCGGGTCACGAGATTGCGAAAAAGCAGCAGGTCGGTTTTGGTTCCATGCTCAGTTTTGAGTTTGCGGGCTCGTTTGAACAACTGAAATATTTTGTCGGCAAACTCGACCTCTTCTCGCTGGCGGAATCACTCGGCGGCGTCGAAAGTTTGGTGTGTCACCCTGCGTCGATGACGCACCGCGCGATGGGCGAAGAAGCCCTCGCTGAAGCGGGCGTATCACAGCAACTGCTGCGTTTGTCGGTTGGTTTGGAAGATGCCTCTGACCTGATTGCCGATCTAGATCAGGCATTCAACAAAGCCAAGGAGGCCTTTTAATGACTCAGTCGCGTCAACTGCATAAATTTGGCGGTAGCAGTCTCGCAGACCCAGAATGTTATCAACGCGTGGCGCATATTCTGCAGGAATATTCTCAACCCGACGATTTGGTGGTGGTGTCCGCAGCGGGCAAAACCACCAACCGGCTGATCGCGTTTCTCGATGCGTTGAATAAAGACGGTCGCATCGCGCATGAAACCCTGCAATCCCTGCGCGTGTATCAAAGTGAACTGATTGAAGGCTTGTTAGAAGGCGATGCCGCCGATCGGTTACTGACCCAATTGAATGGTGAATTCGTCGCACTGGGCGAGCTCACAGCGCCGCTGAGCACCGCGCAACAAGCGGCCGTGCTTGGTCATGGTGAAGTGTGGTCTTCTCGCCTGCTGGCGGCACTGCTGAACCAACTGCAACTCCCCGCTGCCGCGCAAGATGCGCGCGTGTTTCTGCGCGCTGAAAGTGGCACGCAACCCGAAGTGGATCGCGCCCGCTCTTATCCACTGCTCAAAGAAGTGTTGGCACAACACGCACATCATCGCGTGGTGATCACCGGCTTTATGGCGCAAAACGACGCAGGAGAAACCGTGCTGCTCGGGCGCAATGGCTCCGATTACTCGGCAACGGTGATTGGCGCACTGGCAGAAGTCGACCGCGTGACGATTTGGAGCGATGTGGCGGGCGTCTACAGCGCCGACCCGCGCTTGGTCAGCGATGCCTGCCTGCTGCCACTGCTGCGTTTGGATGAAGCCAACGAACTGGCACGCTTGGCAGCCCCTGTGCTACACAGCCGTACGTTGCAGCCCGTCGCCCAAAGCGCGATGGATCTCAGCTTGCGTTGCAGCTACCAGCCGGAATCCGGTTCTACGCGCATTGAACGCGTGCTGGCCTCTGGCCGCGGCGCCAAAATCATCACCTCGCTTGACGACGTGCAGCTGATCGAATTGGCATTTGCACACGGCCACACCGTTCAGCGCGCGCAACACGAAGTGCTGGAAAAACTCAAACGTGCGCAGCTTGAACCGCTGGCATTTGAAGTACAAGCCGACCAACACCACATGCGCTTGGCCTACACCGCTGAAATCGCCTCCGGCGCACTGAGCTTGCTACACGATTTAGCCATTGAAGCCGAAATCAAACTCAAAGACGGCTACGCGATGGTCGGCGCGGTCGGCGCAGGCGTCACCAAGAATGCGCACCACAGCTACGGTTTCTTCCAACAACTCAAAGCCTCGCCGGTGGAATTTGTGTGCGAAGCGGAATCGGGCTTGAGTTTGGTGGCCGTACTGCGTCAAACCGACGTTGAGCCGTTAGTCACCGGTTTGCACACGCAACTGTTTCAGGCGCAAAAACGCGTGGCACTGGCGCTGTGTGGCAAGGGCAACATCGGCTCAAGCTGGCTCAAACTGTTTGCTGAACAAAAAGATGAGCTGGAAAAACGCCACGGCATGAACTTCGAATTGGTCGCCGTCATTGACAGCCAAACCTACTGGTTCAACCCACAAGGCATCGATGCAGCCAACGTGTTGGCGCATTACAGCGATGAAGCGCTGCCAAACGATGGTCAGCAGTGGCTCAAACAATTGGGCAACATTCAAGGCTTTGATGAAGTCGTGGTGTTGGATGTCACCGCCAGCCAAGAGTTGGCCGATCGCTATCTGGACATCGCAGAACACGGCATGCACCTGATTTCCGCCAACAAGGTGGCTGGGTCAGCTGCGGGCGATTATTACCAGCAAGTCAAAGACGCGTTTGCCAAAATCAGCCGTCATTGGTTGTACAACGCGACCGTCGGCGCCGGCTTGCCCATCAACCACACTGTGCGCGATTTGCGTGAAAGTGGCGATGAAATCACCGCATTGTCGGGAATTTTCTCGGGCACGCTGTCGTGGCTGTTCCAGCAATACGACGGCCAAGTGCCGTTCAGTGAATTGGTCGATTTGGCGTGGCAACAAGGCTTAACCGAACCCGATCCACGCTGTGATTTGGATGGCTCAGACGTCATGCGCAAACTGGTCATTCTGGCGCGCGAATCTGGGCTGGACATCGAACCACAAAGCGTCCGCGTGGAATCATTGGTGCCTGAAGAGCTGCGCGCATTGTCGCTGGATGACTTCCTCGACAAAAGCCAGTTGCTCAACGAACGCTTGGCGGAACGTCTGGCCAAGGCGCAGCGCCAAGACAAAGTGCTGCGTTATGTGGCGCGCCTTGAGAAAAACGGCAAAGCCACCGTCGGTGTGGAGGCCCTCGACAAAGAGCACGCGCTGGCGAATTTACTGCCGTGTGACAATATCTTTGCCATCGAAAGCAAATGGTATCGCGACAACCCGTTGGTGATTCGAGGCCCGGGCGCCGGGCGAGAAGTGACGGCCGGCGCGATTCAGTCCGACCTCAACTTGCTCGCAGGTCTGCTGTAAACATGATAAAGCTCGTCAAGATGGCGAGCTTTTTGTTGTTTATTCTGTTATTAATTTCAAGGACAGAACAATTGTCGAACAGGATGGGAATGACCGTGAATCACCGCTAACGTGCTGATAACGGTGTTGAATTCCCCTCACGATCAACATGAAAAATATTCATAATGGCAAGGTTGACATTAAAATGCATTCAAGACATTCTGTAGCCATATAGACGTCTAAACGTCAATCTTAACAGTGTTCGCGTTGTGGCATGAAGCCACAGGGAGAGAAAAAATGGGATATACGCACGCCAGTCATATTGACGCACTAAACCAGAATATTGCTGATCTTTCAGACATCAACGTTTCGTTTGAATTTTTCCCGCCGAGCACTGCGCAAATGGAAGAAACGCTGTGGAACTCGGTACATCGTCTCAAAACCCTGAAACCTAAATTTGTCTCGGTCACTTACGGCGCGAACTCCGGCGAACGTGATCGCACCCACTCGATCATCAAAGCCATCAAAGACCAAACCGGCCTGATTGCCGCGCCGCACCTGACCTGTATCGATGCCAGCCGCGAAGAACTAATTCAGATTGCCGACGATTACTGGCACAACGGGATTCAAAACATCGTCGCCCTGCGTGGTGACATTCCACCGGGCGGTGGCAAGCCAGACATGTACGCTTCGGACTTGGTGACGCTGCTGAAATCACGTCACGATTTCGACATCTCCGTCGCGGCTTTTCCGGAAGTCCACCCAGAAGCCAAAAGCGCCCAAGCAGACCTTCTGAACCTGAGACGAAAAGTAGATGCGGGGGCCAACCGTGCCATCACGCAGTTCTTCTTTGATGTCGAAAGCTACCTGCGTTTTCGTGACCGCTGTGTGGCGGCGGGAATTGATGTGGAAATCGTCCCGGGCATTTTGCCGGTCTCCAACTTCAAGCAGGCCTCGCGTTTTGCGGCGCAGAACCACGTCAAAGTACCGAGCTGGATGGCGAAGCAATTTGATGGGTTGGATGACGATCCAGTGACGCGTCAGCTGGTCGGTGCCAGCCAAGCGATTGACATGGTGCGCATCTTGTCACGCGAGGGCGTGAAAGACTTTCACTTCTACACCCTCAACCGCGCGGAAATGACTTACGCGCTCTGTCACACGCTGGGTGTTCGTCCAAGCTTGTAAGCCCATATGAGACACAAAAAAACGCCGACAACTGTCGGCGTTTTTTATCAATTCGATATTGCGGTAATCGGTGGATTATTCCACGTCGTCCATTTTGCCCAGCAGGTTGCGAATACGCTCTTGCCATGCAGTGTGTTCTTGTTGAATTTGTTGAGAACGTTGCTCTAGTGCTTCACGGCTCGCTTTCAGCTCGTTCGCTTCTTCGACCAGTTTCACTTTCTCTTCTTTCAGCTCTTCAACTTCCATTTGCAGTAATGCGATTGTATCAACCGCGGTTTGGATTTTTGCTTCTAGTTGTTCTAGTACTTCAAAAGACATGGTACTTACCCTTTCTTGATTCGGTTGCGGTGAACTCACTTCACTAATCGTTCCATTCTACTCAGCCAAGCGCAGAGAAACACTCACTATATTCGATATTTTGCGCTATTCGGTTAAAAAAACGGCGCAAATTGACTTCCCGCTTACTTTCGTGACGCGCAGGGGGAAACAAAGCCTGAAAAATCAGGCTATCGTAACGACTTTTGATCGAGTGCAAGTCTCGTGAGTGTCAAAAAGCAAACGTTTCCTTTCGAATATGCTAAGATCCGCCGCAAATCATTCCCCCTATTACTGATCCTTGGTTTGGAGTAAGCATGAAACGCGAATTGGCAATGGCTTTTTCACGCGTCACAGAAGGCGCGGCATTGGCTGGATATAAATGGCTTGGCCGTGGCGACAAAAACGCCGCAGATGGCGCGGCAGTAGAAGTGATGCGCACCCTATTAAACAAAACCGAAATCAAGGGTGAGATCGTCATCGGCGAAGGTGAGATCGACGAAGCGCCAATGCTGTACATCGGTGAGCACGTGGGTGTGGGCGGCGACGAAGTTGATATTGCCGTCGACCCGATTGAAGGCACGCGCATGACAGCCATGGGTCAATCCAACGCGCTGGCCGTGCTGGCCGCCGGCGAGAAAGGCAGCTTCCTCAAAGCGCCGGACATGTACATGGAAAAATTGGTGGTCGGCCCAGGCGCGAAAGGCTGTATCGACCTCAACAAACCGCTGAAAGAAAACTTGGAAAATGTGGCCGCCGCGCTGGGTAAATCCCTGAACAATTTGACCGTGATTACGCTGGCAAAACCGCGTCATGAAGCGATGATTGTCGAAATGCAACAGCTCGGTGTGCGCGTGTTCGCGGTGCCAGACGGCGACGTGGCCGCCTCAATTCTGACCTGCATGCCCGACAGCGAAGTGGACATGATGTACTGTGTGGGCGGCGCGCCGGAAGGGGTGGTGTCTGCCGCGGTGATTCGCGCGCTCGATGGCGACATGAACGGCCGTTTGCTGCCCCGTCATAAAGTCAAAGGGGAAACCGAAGACAACCGCATCTGGGGCGCTCGTGAGCTCGAACGTTGCGAACAGATGGGTGTGACCGCGGAAGTGGTGTTGAAACTCGAAGACATGGCGCGCAGCGATAATGTCATCTTCGCCGCCACCGGCATCACCAAAGGCGATTTGCTGGAAGGCATTACCCGCCAAGGCAACATCGCGACCACCGAAACCTTGCTGATTCGTGGCCGCTGCCGCACCATTCGCCGCATCAAGTCGATTCACTATCTGGAGCGTAAAGATCCAGAAGTACGCGAATTCATTCTTTAATCGCGAGCAACAAAAAAGACCGCCAAGGCGGTCTTTTTTTTCGAACTAATTGCAGGTTAAGCGCTTAGAACAGCTCTTCAGCCACCTGGAACAGATCTTTACGTACTGGACGTTTCATGTTTTCAATCGCGTCGATGATGTCGTGGTGAACCAGTTGCTCTTTTTGAATGCCCACACAACGGCCACCGTGACCTTCCATCAATAGATGAACGGCGTAGTTACCCATGCGAGACGCAAGCACGCGGTCAAACGCAGTTGGTTTACCACCCCGTTGAATGTGGCCCAGGATCGTCGCACGAGTCTCACGACCCGTCGCTTTTTCGATCTCTTTTGCCAGTTGGTTCGCATCCATCATCAGTTCAGTCAGCGCGATGATCGCGTGTTTCTTACCTTTCTTGATGCCGTCTTGAATATTAGAAATCAGCTGTTCCATATCCAAACCCGTTTCAGGCGTGATGATGTACTCACAGCCACCTGCGATCGCAGACATCAGCGTCAAGTCACCGCAGTGACGACCCATGATTTCAACGATCGAAATACGTTGGTGAGAAGAAGACGTGTCACGCAGACGGTCAATCGCTTCGATCACGGTGTTCAGTGCAGTCAGGTAACCGATGGTGTAATCCGTGCCTGCGATGTCGTTGTCGATGGTGCCTGGCAGACCGATACATGGGTAACCCATTTCAGTCAGTTTCTTCGCACCCATGTACGAACCGTCACCGCCGATCACAACCAATGCATCGATGCCGTGTGTTTTCAGGTTTTCGATCGCTTTTTCACGCACTGCTTCTTCACGGAACTGCGGGAAACGCGCAGAACCCAGGAATGTACCACCACGGTTAATCACATCAGACACGCTTGAACGGTCTAGCTGCTTGATACGACCTTCGTACAGGCCTTGATAGCCATCGTAGATGCCGAATACTTCAAGACCTGCGCCCAACGCCGTACGAACCACGCCGCGAATCGCAGCATTCATGCCTGGGGCGTCGCCGCCACTTGTCAAAATACCGATCTTCTTAATCATGCTCACCCTCGATTTTTGGGAACTTAATATAATATTTTTCGCGCCGCCCGCCCTGGATTGGCAGGCAGCAAAAGCATTCTATATCTGTGCGTTATGTTACATTTCCTAATTAGGAATACTACTGTTATTTGCACGAAATTCTGTAAGTTTGCTACTTATGTAAGAGTATTACAGTTTCGACCCACAGCGTTGTTGATTCACATCAGGATCAGGTTTTTTAGTTCAATTGGGGAAAAGATAGCCAACCTCGACCACTTTTGCCTCACCACCCTTGGAATTTTTGCTTTCGCTCTGGACCGAAGACCACAGAATACGGATCCTGATGGATTAAAACATCGGCACCGGGAAAAGTTTTGCGCAGCTTCGCTTCCACAATATCCGAGATGCGATGTGCTTCAATTAACGGAATGTTGTCATCCAATTCCAAATGGAGCTGAATGAAACGCACCGGGCCGGACATGCGTGTGCGCAGTTGATGCACGCCCATCACCCCATCGACCGAAAGCGACAAGGTGCGAATCTGCATCAGCTCATCATCAGGCAATTTGCGATCCAGCAGCGTTTGGACTGCGCTATGCGCCATGCGATAAGCGCTGTAGAGAATGTACACCCCAATCCCAACCGCAAACACCGCATCGGCCTGTTTGATGCCAAACCAACTCAGTCCGAGCGCCACCATGATCGCGCCGTTCATAAATAAATCCGACTGATAATGCAGTGAGTCGGCCGCGATGGCCTGACTGCCAGTTTTCTGCACCACGTGGCGCTGGAACATCACCAAGGCAAACGTCACCACCATGGCAAACCCACTGACGTAAATCCCGTACTCTGGCGATTGCAATTCATGGGGGCGGAAGAAACGGTCAATGCCGTTGAGGATCAAAAAGCAAGCAGAGCCGGAGATGAACATCGCTTGCGCCAGCGCCGCCAAGGATTCCGCTTTGCCGTGACCAAAGGTGTGTTCTCGGTCTGCCGGTTGCAGCGAATAGCGCACCACAATCAAGTTGACCACCGACGCGGCGATGTCGAGCAGCGAGTCAATGAGCGATGCCAGCAAGCTGACCGAGCCGGTCACCCACCACGCGGCGATTTTCACGATCAGCAGCAACGTGGCGACCGTGGTCGCGGTCCAAGCGGCGAGGGTCACCAATCTGGCGTATTCCTGTTTCATAGTCTGTTATCCATGCAAATCAATGACGTAATTATACGCAAAAGGCCGTTTGATGTGCGTTAAATCTCATCCGACATCCAGTCAAAAAACGTAAAAAAGGCAGCCGAAGCTGCCTAAAATGCGAGTCACCATTATTCACCAGCTGGTGGCGCAGGTGGCATCATGCGTTGACCTTTTGACCCCTTGCCATCGTGATGACCGCCACGAGGGCCGTGTTCCCAACATTGATCCATGCGCTCTTGTTGCAGAGTCTGGAACTGCGCTTTTTGCGCTGGCGTTAACACGCTCAACATGTGATGACGTTTTTCCATCATCTGTACGCGACGTTCCACTTGCATATCAACCATCTGTTTCGCCAGCTCAGTCGCTTGCGCTTTATCGAAGTTAGGCGCCAGCATCAGCGCACGTTCTTTGTCACGCATCGCCTTCATCTGTTCAGACGGCCCTGCCTGACGTTTTTGTTGCATCTGCGCACGGCCATCTTCACGCATCTGACGCAGTTGAGCCTGCTGCTCCGCGCTGAGATTCAGCTGTTTGAAAATCCCACGCTCACCGCGTGGACCGCACATCTCATCGTCGGGGCCTTTGTTTTTGCCGCCAGCGGCCAGCACACTCGCTGAACCCAGCACCATCGGTAGAACCACAGCGGTAAGCATCAATTTTTTCGCCATTTTCATCATCATATCCTCAATCGTTGCATTCTGACTTACGGGCTGCCCTTGCAGCGCTTGAGTGTAGAATACGACCTGCTAAGTAAAGTGGTGTTTAGGCAGCGTAAAGAATCGTAAAGAGTGCAATTAGCGCTAATTGCGCGCAAACTTTCACAGTAAACTACAGAGAATCCCCCGATGTTTAAGAGGCAGATATGGCGCACATTCTTCTTATTGATGACGACACCGAACTCACTGGTCTACTGAAAGAGGTCCTGAGCTACGAAGGCTTTGAGGTCTCCGAAGCGAACGATGGTGAAGCTGGCTTACACGCCGTCAACGACAGCGTGGATCTGATTCTGCTTGATGTGATGATGCCCAAACTCAATGGCATGGAAACGCTGAAAAAGTTGCGTGAGAAATGGCAAACGCCGGTCTTGATGTTGACCGCCAAAGGCGAAGAGATTGACCGCGTGATTGGCCTAGAACTGGGCGCCGACGATTACCTGCCAAAACCGTTCAGCGACCGCGAGTTGCTGGCGCGCATTCGCGCTATTTTGCGCCGCACGGGCAACCACACGCAAAGCAAGCCAACCGATATGATTGAGTGTCAGGATTTACAACTGTATCCGGGCAAGCAGGAAGCGTATTGCCAAGGGCAATTGCTCGATCTCACCACCACCGAATTTGCCCTGTTGACCCACTTTGTGCAAAACCCGGGCGAAACCCTGACCAAAGAGATGCTGAGCCTCGATGTGCTGGGGAAACGACTGGCGGCATTTGACCGTGCGATTGATATGCACGTGTCGAACCTGCGTAAAAAACTCCCGGAACGCAGTGATGGCAAACCCCGCATTAAAACACTGCGCGGCCGCGGTTACTTGATGATTGTGGAGGATTAATGCGTCTACCGAAGATCAATAGCCTCTACGGCCGTATCTTTGCCATCTTCTGGTTCACCATGATGTTGGTGTTGGTCGCCGTCTTGACGCTGCCGCACCTCGATCCGCGAAAAACGCGCGACATTCCGCCCGAAGGTTACCAACGCCTGCTGGAATACCGCAACGCGATTGAAAACCGCTTTGGGCGCGAAGAAAGCTTAGCGCGCATTCTGATGCGGCTGGAAGAGAATGGCGGACACAAAAATGAAGAACGCTCGCGTTTCTTCCTGACTGATCTCGACGGCAACATTCTCACCACCAAAAAACATGCGGATTTCAAACTCAAAGCGCTGCAAAACTTTACCACCAGCATTGAATCGATTGAAAAACCGCAGCAGCGTTTGTATGGCCGCTACATGATTGCCGGCCCCCTGCCAATCCAACTTGCGCAGCGCGATTTGCTGCTTTACGTCGGTTTGCGCTGGGATGAGCCACCACCGTTTTTATTGCGTCTGTTTGACCGCCCGCTGCAACTGCTGCTGGCCGTCATGGTGGTCAGCACGCCTTTGCTGCTGTGGCTGGCATGGGCCCTGAGTAAACCGGCACAACGTTTGGCATTGGCAGCCCAACGCGTCGCGCGCGGCGAATTTGTGGTCGACCCCAGTTTGGAAAAAGGCACCACCGAGTTTCGCCAAGCCGGGCGCAGTTTCAACCAGATGGTCGAAGCGGTGAATCAGATGATTTCTGGCCAGCAACGCCTGCTGTCCGACATCTCGCACGAACTCCGTTCGCCCTTAACCCGCCTGCGTATGGCCAGCGCACTAGCAACGCGCAAACAGGGCTCCAGCAGCGAACTGGAACGCATCGACACCGAAGCGCAGCGCCTTGAACGCATGATTGGCGAACTGCTCGAAGTATCGCGCATGCAGATCAACAGCCACTTGAGCCGCGAAGTGCAGCCGCTGAGCAGCTTGTGGGAAGAGCTATTGTGCGACGCGCAGTTTGAAGCCGAACAGATGCACAAAACCCTGACGCAGGATCCGATCCCAGAATGCAACATTTCCGGCAACCCCACCTTGCTGATGAGCGCGCTGGAAAACATCGTACGCAACGCCATTCATTATGGGCAGGACAAAATTGAAGTGCACTTTGCTGCCACCGCGCAGCAGCTGACCGTCACCGTTGAAGACAACGGCGAAGGCGTGCCCGACAGCGAACTGGCTGAGATTTTCCGCCCCTTCTATCGCGTGTCAACTGCGCGCGATCGCCACAGCGGTGGCACGGGATTGGGGCTGGCGATCACCGAAAGTGCAATTCGCCAACACAGCGGCCAAATCACCGCCAGCCGTAGCCAGCTTGGCGGCTTGAAAGTGCAGTTTACGCTGCCCTTGGATGCGTAACGAAAGACCTTACAAAAGACATAGTTGATAATGAGATTGATTATCAGTAACGTTAAGTTAATCAAACGGAGGATCAACTATGTCTCATATTTTCCCAGAGTTGCCATACGCCTACGATGCACTGGAACCGTACATCGACGCGAAAACCATGGAAGTCCATTACAGTAAGCACCACCGGACTTATTACGACAAATTCATCACTGCCCTCAAAGGCACCGCGCACGAACACACCCCGCTCACGGAATTGTTTGCCCAAATCTCCACCCTGCCCCCTGCACTGCGCAACAATGGTGGTGGCTACTACAACCACATTCTGTACTGGAACTGCATGGCGCCCCACGGCGGCGGTGAACCCCAAGGGGAGCTTGGCGAAGCCATTTGCGCCACCTTTGGCAGTTTTGAGGCGTTCAAAGAACAGTTTGCCCAAGCGGCGGTCAACACCTTCGGGTCGGGCTTTGCCTGGTTAGTGGTGAATGAGGGCTCGCTGCACATCAGCGCCACCAGCAATCAGGATAACCCGCTGATGGATGTCGCCAGCGTGCGCGGTGAACCGATTCTGGCACTGGATGTGTGGGAACACGCTTATTACATCAGCGACCAAAACCGCCGCCCGGAATACATAGATGCGTGGTGGCATGTGGTTGACTGGGAAGCGGTGGGCGAAAACTACGCAGTCGCCAAAGCGCTCTCGGCCTAAGCGGCGTCCGTCCCTTGCTCGCATCTTGCCGTGACTTGGGTATATACTCCGTCGCTCAGCAAGAGAGGAATGAACGCGTCATGTTTGATATCGCCCTGTATGAACCCGAGATTGCGCCGAACACCGGCAACATCATTCGTTTGTGTGCCAACTGCGGTGCCAACCTGCATCTGATTGAGCCGCTGGGGTTTGATCTCGAAGAGAAGAAAGTGCGCCGTGCCGGGCTGGATTATCACGATCTGGCGCGCGTGACTCGCCACAAAGATTATCAGGCGTTCATCGCATTTCTGGAAGCGCGGGGCGATTACCGCATTTTTGCCTGCACCACCAAAACCACCGGCCATCATGTCGATGCGCAGTTCCAACGTGGTGACGTGTTGCTGTTTGGCCCGGAAACCCGTGGCTTGCCCGCAGACCTGATTGAAAGCCTGCCGATGGCGCAGCGCATTCGCATTCCAATGATGCCCGAAGCGCGCAGCCTGAACTTGTCCAACGCGGTGGCGATCATCGCGTTTGAGGCGTGGCGTCAAATGGGGTTTGAAGGCGCACGTTAAATCACGCGAAACAGGGCCTCCAACCCGCGCATGAACACCGAATCATCGGCAATAAAAAAGCTCTCCCATGGAGAGCTTTTTCGTTATAGGAAGCTGGTTTAAGGACGATTGAGCTTGTCCTGATCATCCTGCTTGCGCTCAAATTCACCATCAAATGTTTGGCCGTGATGCGACGACGAGTGCGTCTCGCCATCACGCTCAAAGTGACTGGACTGAAATCCGGATGCCATAGGGGTCACCACCATTTTGCTCATCAGAGAGTGCGCCAGCTTGGCACGAGGCGCGGGCAGCAGAATCACCATGCCGAGCACATCGGTCATAAACCCCGGCACCACCAGCAACACGCCAGCCATCGCCAACAATACGCCTTCCACAATCTGCTGCGCTGGCATCTCGCCGCGCTGCATACGTTGCTGCACCGTCATCAAGGTATTGAGTCCTTGGCTGCGCACCAGCGACGCGCCGACAAACGCAGTGATCAACACCAACGCAATCGTCGGCCACAGCCCCAGCACGCCACCCACCTGAATAAACAGGCCGATTTCGATCACTGGCACTGCAATAAATAAAATCAGTAGTATCGGAAACACAGTCCCTCCTTATTATCGGCTACAACCTTAGCGCCAAGCGCTAGGCACTTCAAGCGCTCAACACGAGGCAAAAATGTAGCGAATTATTGCCTGAGAGGAAAATTTCTCTAAATGAAAATCAAGTGGATAGCTCGAAACGCCCGAATTCACTGGCCTCAGCGTTGGCAAATTAGCAAAGGCTCAACTACCTTTTAAACACAGATTTCACTCAACATGTATCATAATGAAACGGGTTGCCAATACGCTAAAAAAAACGGTGATTCTGTGGCTAGGGCTGTCGTTGATTCCGCTGGGCTACTATTACCATTTATCTGACAAAGCGCATCAGTTCTTGCTCGACCGATTGGAAGTGCAGGGTTCACAGTTCCTGTCGTTTGTCGATGCCAAGGCCAGCCGCACGCACGCCCAAATTCAAAAATCCTTTTATGAAATGAGCCACTCCCCACTGCTGTTGGATTTCGCGCTCAGCAACAACCCACAATACCGGGGCTACCTCGAAAGCCAGTGGTATCTCACCTCGTTTAATTCCGGTTTGTTTTACCAATTACGCTATTTAGACCAAGCCGGTACCGAGGTGATTCGAGTCGATTACACGCCGCAGATGACCCACCCGTTTATCGTCCCCATCAGCCAACTGCAAGAGAAAGGACATCGTGACTATTTCCATTACGCGCAGCAATTAACCCCCGGCGAACAAGGCTACTTCGGCATCGATTTGGAATACGAACATGGCCTGCCGGTGATCCCCTATAAACCCGGTTTTCGCATTCTCTATCCGATTGACACACTGGCGGGGCGGCAAGGCTATTTCATTGCCAACCTCGACGTAATGGAGGTGATTCATCAAATCACGGAGAACACACAGAACCTGTCGATCGACTTTGTCGACGCACAGGGATATTTCATTGTCAGCAGTGACGACAACAAACTATTTGGTGATTTAATTCAAACGCGCGCATTCAACAACCTGCCACGCGAATACCCCGACGTGTGGCGCGCAATTCAGCAGCATCCCAATCAACGCGGCACCTTGTTGACCCAAGATGGTTTTTTCATTTACCAACCCTTTGAAAATCAACTCTTTGGATCCGTTGGCGGGTTGATGATGCTGACGCATTACGATCCCGCCACCTTGCAACAGATCTTTCAAACCCGCGATGAGCAAATTCGATCCGACGCGATCACCATCTGGTTGTGTTTGGGCTTAGCATCTGTGGTGCTGGGCATGTTGTGGGAAGCGTTTCACATGGTGCGCATGGATCAAACCTACGCTCAGTTTGTGATGGACAATGGCGTCGCCATCGCATTTGCCAATCGCGAGCACCGCATTTTGCGCGCCAATGCTCGCTTTAGCGAGCTGGTGGGCATTGATCTGCACCTGCTGCATGGGCGCAGTGTGTTGGACATTCTCCCCTCGCGCCACAAGCAGAAATTGATGCTCAATCAACTGGCGCAACATGGCGAATGGAAAGGCCAATACAGCCTGCAAGATCCCGATGGTCACGAGGTGATGTGTAAAACGGAAGTGCGGGCATTGGCGGGGAAAATCGCCAAAGTGCAGTACTACGTGTATTCATTTACCGACATCTCCGAACATTACAATGCGATTGTCGAACTCAAAGAACGCAGCGAACGCGACCCCGCGACCTCGCTGTGGAACAAGAAGAAATTCGAGCACACCTTGCAGTATTACGCCCGCCTGAAACAGCGTTACCCCAATCAACCGCCCACCTGCCTCGCCATCATCGATATCGATTCATTCAAAGCGATCAACGACTCGCTCGGCCACACCGTCGGTGACGAAGTGATCTTGTATGTCGCGATTCAATTGCAATCACTGCTGCGTGATACCGACTTCATCGCGCGCATCGGCGGTGATGAGTTTGCAGTCATCATTCAGCACACGGATATTCACCAAGCGGTGAAGCTGATGCAGCGCGTCTGCACCGCCATTTCGTCGTGGCCACAGCACAAAGTCACGGTCAGTGTCGGCGTTGCCGAAGTGACCGCCGAAGCCCCGCAAACCTGCACCAATGCCGACAAAGCCATGTACCGCTCCAAGCGCAAAGGCAAAAATTGCGTCTCGGCACATGGTTTTGAAAATTTGACGGTAGTTGAGTCACATCGCGTGTAATTCTTTTCTGAAAATTGAACTAAAAAGTGATCCAGTTCCTATTTTTTAAATACTACTCAAGTATTATGTGCCACAGAAGTCAGGACGGATTTTCCAGCCAATAATTCTGATGAATGGATTCTTAAGGCAGAAATGGCTAAGCATTTTAAATCTAATCAGAATAATTATCTTAAGGATCCTGTTATGGCTACCCTATCTGATGCTCCAATGACATCCACCACAGCCACTCGCATCGAAGAAGATCTATTAGGTCAACGTCACGTACCGGCCGACGCTTACTACGGCATTCACACCCTGCGCGCAATGGAAAACTTTAACATCTCGAATGTCACCATTTCAGATGTACCAGAGTTAGTGCGCGGTATGGTGATGACCAAAAAAGCAGCTGCACTCGCAAACAAAGAACTGAGCGTAATTCCTAAGGATGTGGCGAATTACATCATTCAAGCGTGTGACTTGATTCTGGAAACTGGCAAATGTATGGACCAGTTCCCTTCAGACGTCTTCCAAGGCGGCGCAGGCACTTCTGTGAACATGAATGCGAACGAAGTGATTGCGAACGTTGCGCTTGAGCTCATGGGCAAAGAAAAAGGTCAATACGAGTTCGTGAACCCGAATGACCATGTGAACAAGAGCCAATCCACTAACTGTGCATACCCAACCGGTTTCCGTATTGCGGTATACAACAGCGTGCTGAAACTGATTGACGCGATTGAATACCTCAAAGGCGCATTCGAACTGAAAAGCGTTGAGTTCAAAACTATCCTGAAAATGGGTCGTACTCAGCTTCAAGACGCTGTTCCAATGACTGTTGGCCAAGAATTCCACGCTTGGGCAGTAACACTGAACGAAGAAATTCGTGCCCTGCAATACACCTCAAAACTGCTGCTTGAAGTGAACATCGGTGCAACTGCGATCGGTACTGGTCTGAACGCGGCACCAGGTTACCAAGCGGCTGCGATCAAACACTTGGCTGAAGTGACTGGCCTTGAAGTGGTTCCAGCAGAAGACTTGATCGAAGCAACATCTGACTGTGGTGCGTACGTGATGACTCACGGTGCACTGAAACGCCTTGCGGTGAAACTGTCTAAAATCTGTAACGACCTACGTCTGCTGTCTTCTGGCCCACGTGCAGGTCTGAACGAACTGAACCTACCTGAGCTTCAAGCAGGTTCTTCTATCATGCCAGCAAAAGTAAACCCAGTTGTGCCAGAAGTGGTCAACCAAGTGTGCTTTAAAGTGCTTGGTAACGACAACACTGTATCGTTCGCAGCCGAAGGCGGTCAGCTACAGCTGAACGTGATGGAACCTGTGATCGGTCAAGCGATGTTTGAATCCATTTCACTGCTGTCTAACGCGTGTGTGAACCTGCGTGACAAATGTATCGATGGCATCACAGTGAACAAAGAAATCTGTGAAGGCTACGTGTTCAACTCAATCGGTATCGTCACTTACCTGAACCCATACATTGGCCACCATGAAGGTGACATCGTGGGTAAAATCTGTGCTGAAACCGGTAAGAGCGTACGCGAAGTTGTGCTTGAGCGCGGCCTACTGACTGAAGAAGAACTGGATGACATCTTCTCAGTAGAAAACCTGATGCACCCACAATACAAAGCAAAACGCTACGAATAAGCACTTCTCGATCAGGCCCCTTTCCGGGGCCTGTTTTGTTCGTATTTTTGGTGATACGCAACGGACCTGCTCCAACCGCCCCTGTTTTAATTATCTGAGGATTTATCCCCCTGAGTTCTCAGATAATTAAATTAATAATATTAAACGAGGTATCACTATGGTTTGGGTTGAACTGTTAGTTGTTCTGCTCTTTATCTTTTTGGGAGCACGTATCGGCGGTATCGGGATCGGTTTTGCCGGTGGCGCTGGTGTCATTGTCCTGTCTCTTGTTCTGGGCGTTCCGACCAGTCAAGCTTTCATTCCCGTCGACGTTATTCTGATTATCATGTCCGTGATCACAGCGATTGCTGCCATGCAGGTTGCTGGTGGGATGGATTGGCTTGTACAGATCGCGGAAAACTTTTTACGTAAACACCCTGAACGCATCACCTTCTACGCCCCAATCGTGACATTCTTCATGACACTGATGGCGGGTACTGGCCACACTGCATTCTCAACACTACCTGTGATTGCTGAAGTGGCGAAAGGCCAAGGCGTACGCCCATCACGTCCGCTGTCTATCGCGGTGGTCGCCTCACAAATCGCGATCACCGCCTCGCCAATTTCTGCTGCCGTGGTTGCTTTTGCCGCGATGCTGGTACCATTTGGCGTGGACTACTTAACCCTGCTGGCCATCTGTATTCCAACCACATTCGCGGCCTGTATGGTCGGTGCGTTTGTGGCGAACTTCATGGGTTGTGAGCTGAAAGACGATCCGGTTTACCAAGAAAACCTCGCCAAAGGTTTGGTGAAACTAGACAACGACCACAAGCGTGAAATTCTACCAACGGCCAAACCAGCAACTTACATCTTCCTTGCTGCGATTGCGTTTGTGGTGTGTTACGCCGCTGCAATTTCGTCTTCTGTCGGTCTGATTGAAAACCCAGCGCTTGGTCGTAACGAAGCGATCATGACTGTGATGCTTGCCGCTGCGGCAGCCATCGTGATGGTGACCAAAATCGACGCGTCTAAAATTGCATCTGCTGCCACCTTCCGCTCTGGTATGACCGCATGTGTGTGCGTTCTGGGTGTGGCATGGTTGGGTTCAACCTTTGTGAACGCGCACGTAGATGGCATCAAAGAAGTGGCTGGTGCCCTGTTGGCGGACTACCCATGGATGCTGGCATTGGTGTTGTTCTTTGCGTCGATGCTGCTTTACTCACAAGGGGCAACCACGGTTGCGCTGATGCCTGCAGCATTGGCGATTGGTGTGGCACCGCTGACTGCAGTTGCATCTTTTGCAGCCGTGAGCGCGCTGTTTGTACTGCCAACTTACCCAACCCTGTTGGCGGCAGTCGAAATGGATGACACCGGTTCAACTCGCATTGGTAAATATGTGTTTAACCACGCATTCTTTATTCCAGGCGTGGTGACCATTGCATCGGCAGTGGCCTTTGGCTTCCTGTTCGGTGGCCTGTTCATCTAGAGAATAAAGTGCAATCAAGGGGAGCTTCGGCTCCCTTTTTTTATGACTCGAGACTGCCCGCGCGACCCGCCTCTTTTTACGCCACCACCGGTTGCCTATCGAATCCACGAATCGGTGCGCTCAAGCGACTTGATTTAAATCAAGCATTAGTGCAAAAGTTATTTTTTACCCGCTGAATTTTCAACTGAATAAAATTCCCCTGTTTGAAATAGACGAAATAAAATATCGCTTATATTCGCGAACAACCTGAATTAATCAAGAATAGAATTCCATTATTTATACACAATTACCCTGACTTATTTTGAGTCTAATTTTGGCCACGAATCACCACTCAATAATTTGTGAACCACCGCTAAGATAATCCCCACCAGCCTCTTTAGAATTTATTTAACGATGAAGCGTTATTCACTTCATCACCATGAATAAAAATAAGATTTTTTGCCATATTTATTAATTTTCCTTAAGCTTTATTTCACTTAATACGTTGCCATATTCGATAATATTGCAATTAAGGTTTTCTAAGTTACTGATTTGAGATGCCGGTTGGACGATGTAACCTATCTATTTTTGTTTTCGCGCCAATATAGGTATGCATCGCCCCGCTCAAAACGGGCCTGAGAAAACAATCCGGTGAATAGAGAATATTAGCCACCAAACGCGTTCAGAGCGTTCTATTTTCTGAATGTAAGGAGACAGCTATGACAACCCAAACTGCACCCACAGAACGTAAAGGCGGCTTTCTGGCCAACTTTAAGTTCCCCTCCGCCTACACCATTCTCTTTGTGTTGATCGCCCTGGTGGCGATGCTCACCTGGATCGTGCCCGCCGGTCAGTACGACCGTGCCATGAACGAAGATCTCGGCCGTGAAGTGCCCGTTGCTGGCACCTACCACGCCACCGAAGGCAACCCACAAGGCGTGATTGATGTTTTGCTTGCGCCGATTGACGGCTTCTACGATCACAACAGCTATGAAGCGGCGGCGATTGACGTGTCGCTATTCATTCTGGTGATTGGTGGCTTCCTTGGTTTGGTGACCAAAACCGGAGCGATTGACGCCGGTATTGAACGTGTCACCGCACGCTTGGAAGGCCGCGAAGAGTTGATGATTCCCATTCTGATGGCGCTGTTTGCCACCGGCGGGACTGTGTATGGCATGGCGGAAGAATCCCTGCCGTTCTACACCTTGTTGGTGCCGGTGATGATGGCCGCTCGTTTTGACCCTGTGGTGGCCGCTGCGACCGTTTTGCTCGGCGCAGGCATTGGTACCCTTGGTTCCACCATCAACCCGTTTGCAACCGTCATCGCGGCCAATGCGGCGGGCATTCCCTTCACCGATGGCATCTGGTTACGCGTGGCGATGCTGATTGTGGGTTGGATCATCTGTGTCATGTACGTCATGCGCTACGCCAAAATGGTGCGTGCCGACCAAAGCAAATCCATCGTGTTTGATAAATACGAAGAGAACAAAGCGCACTTCCTGGGCAGCCGCAGTGGTGAAACCTTGGAGTTCACTGGCACGCGTAAAGTGATTCTGACTATTTTCGCGGCTGCGTTTGCCGTGATGATTTACGGGGTCTCCGTCGCCGGATGGTGGATGGCGGAAATCTCGGCCATGTTCCTTGGCGCGACCATCATCATCGGTTTGGTCGCTCGCATGAGCGAAGAAGAGTTTACCTCAAGCTTTATTGATGGCGCCCGTGACCTACTGGGTGTGGCTCTGATCATCGGGATTGCACGCGGTATCGTGGTGGTCATGGACCGCGGCATGATCACCGACACCATTCTGAATTCAGCCGAACAACTGGTGACTGGCCTGTCATCGGTGATTTTCATCAACGTGATGTACTGGTTGGAAATCCTGTTGTCGTTCTTGGTGCCTTCTTCATCTGGTTTGGCCGTCCTGACCATGCCGATCATGGCACCATTGGCCGACTTTGCAGGCGTGGGTCGTGAACTGGTGGTGACCGCTTACCAATCTGCGTCCGGTATCGTCAACCTCATCACGCCCACTTCAGCAGTGGTGATGGGTGGCTTAGCGATTGCCCGTGTCCCTTACGTGCGCTGGCTAAAATGGGTCGCCCCGCTACTGGGCATTCTGTGTGTGCTGATCATGATCATGCTCAGTGTCGGTGCCTTTATGTAACCGAGTTCGTGCCCCCGAGGCCTGTCACACCAAAGCCTCTACGGCTCACCAAGCCGCGCTCAGCGCGGCTTTTTTCTGCCCGCCATCTCATGATCCATGGCACAGGGTTCTGCGCCATGACGGAGCAAGAGACGCCATCAGGACGCCGTTTCTCTTTCGTCCTTTATCTTTTGTCCGCGATTTGTCGCCTCAGTCGTCCGTTCCCCATCTTCTGCGACCCAGCTTCGGCCTCCAATCATTCGGCCTCAATCTTTCGACACCAGCTTTTGCTGCTCGCCTTTCAACAGCAAATACGCCTCGACTACACAGTTCGGCGCATCCATGCCGCCGTCTTGAATCCAGTCGGTTCAACGCGTGGATAATTAGTGCCAAACGCGGAAATATTATTCTGCCGCATTTTTTCATGCGCGCGTGATGCACAATATTCGGATTCAAAATGCGACGTTTTTTATCATCACCCCAAACTTTGGACGTGTATTTTCAATTGTCTCAGATCAATATTTTGCACGATATTTTTGTTACAACACGGCCATTCGCGGCGGTTAAAGTCACTATCTACCCTTTAGAAATGCATACTTCGGTCGTTCAACAAGCCGAATAAATCAAATTAAATTGCATAAACTTCCCCAACTATCAATTCATCTCACTCATTTCATGAATATTCTTTATTTTGCTCGATTAAATTTCCGTAAATGACGCGCATTCACCCAAGCGTATCAATCCCTATTCGATGAATAAACATTGTTAAAAAGGACTATTTTTGGCGGTCATTTATTAAAAATCGAACTGTGATCGTTCTCTAAGAAAGGCCTCTCTCACTGGGTAATATGAATATCAGAACGAAACAATGAATTAATTAAAAGCTAATTTAAATTCATTACCTAACCCTACAAATAAATATGTATTTCAAATTAAGAAATACACAGAAAATAAGAGAGATACGATTATGAGTAAGTTATACGTAGGTTCTGAAATCGGTCAATTACGTCGCGTTTTAATTCACCGTCCACGTCGCGCACTCACCCACCTGACGCCATCAAACTGTCACGACCTGTTATTTGATGACGTTTTGGATATCGAACGTGCGGGCAAAGAACACGATGTGTTTGCCCAAACACTTCGCGACCAAGGTGTGGAAGTATTGCTGCTCACCAATTTGCTTGCAGAAACACTGGATGTGCCGGAAGCCAAAGAATGGCTGCTGAATACGCAAATTTCTGATAACCGTTTTGGTCCAACGTTCGCCAACGATCTGCGCTGCTACCTTGCAGATCAACCCCACATGGAATTGGCGAAAATTCTGACCGGCGGTCTGTCTTACGGTCAGCTACCCATCAAATCGTCTTCTATTTTACAAACCATGAACAAGGCGAACGATTTCATCATCAAACCGTTGCCAAACCACCTGTTCACTCGTGACACCTCATGCTGGGTTTACGGGGGTGTATCCATCAACCCAATGGCGAAAGTGGCACGCCAACGTGAAACCAACCACCTGCGTGCAATTTACCGCTGGCACCCAACATTCGCCGGCCAAGACTTCATCAAGTACTTCGGCGACGAAGAACGCAACTACGACAAATCCACCATTGAAGGCGGTGACGTTCTGGTAATTGGTCGCGGCGCTGTGCTGATTGGTATGTCAGAACGTACCACGCCACAAGGGGTTGAGCAGTTGGCTTCTTCTCTGTTCAAACATGGCCAAGCCAAACAAGTGATCGCACTGGAACTGCCAAAAGATCGTTCTTGCATGCACTTGGATACGGTGATGACACACATGCGTGAAGACACCTTCTCTGTGTATCCAAACGTGATTCCAGATGATGTGAACTGCTGGAGCCTGACCGGTGATGAATCTGGCCGCGTGAAAGCGACCCAACAAGCGTCTTACATTCACACCATCGAAAACGCATTGGGCGTCGACAAACTGAACATGATCACCACCGGCGGTGACAGTTTCGAAGCCGAACGTGAACAGTGGAACGATGCCAACAACGTGTTGACCGTTCGTCCTGGCGTGGTGATTGGTTACGAACGTAACACCTACACCAACGAAAAATACGACAAAGCCGGCATCACCGTTCTGCCAATTCCGGGTGATGAACTGGGCCGCGGCCGTGGCGGTGCTCGCTGCATGAGCTGCCCAATTGAACGTGATGACATCTAGTGACTAACTCGGGCCGGGGCTGACCTTCCTCTGCCAGCTTCGGCCCACATAATAAGAGATATAACCATGACTAAACAAACAGTAGTCGTCGCATTAGGTGGTAACGCATTGCTTCGTCGCGGTGAACCGTTAGAAGCGGATGTTCAACGCCACAACATTGAAATTGCAGCCAAAACCATTTCTGAAATTGCCAAAGCGTACAACGTGGTGTTGGTGCACGGTAATGGTCCACAAGTGGGATTGCTCGCGCTGCAAGGTTTGGAATACAAGAAAGTAAGCCCTTACCCACTTGACGTGTTGGGTAGCGAAACTCAAGGCATGATCGGTTACATGCTGATGCAGGAATTCAAAAACCTGCTGCCAGAACGCAACGTGACTTGCATGCTGACTCAAATGTCGGTCGATCCGAACGACCCGGCCTTTGCCGACCCGACCAAACCGATTGGTCCAGTCTACGAAGAAGCCGAAGCGCGTGAAATGGCCGAGAAGTACCACTGGACGGTGAAACCGGACGGCAAATACTTCCGCCGCGTGGTGCCAAGCCCACAACCCACCGGCATCATCGAACATGAAGCGATCACTAAGCTCATCGATGAAGGTCACTTGGTGATCTGTACTGGCGGTGGCGGCATCCCAGTCAAACGTGAAAACGGCAAACTGGTCGGTGTGGAAGCGGTGATCGACAAAGACATGTCAGCCGCGTTCCTTGCCAAACAGATCGGCGCCGATGCACTGCTGATCCTGACCGATGCTGATGCGGTGTACCTCGACTGGGGCAAACCAACTCAAACTGCACTGCGCAACACCACCCCGTCTGAGCTGGCGAAATACCAATTTGATGCAGGCTCCATGGGGCCAAAAATCGAAGCGTCCTGCGAATTCATTCGCAAAGGCGGCACCGTGGTTGGCATTGGCGCGCTACAAGATGGCTTGCGCATTCTGGAAGGCCAAGCAGGCACCAACATCACTCGCGATCAGTAATCACCCGTGCAGCGTCACTGGTAATCAAACATTGAATTTTCAGCGCTTAGGCAAGATGGCGTAAGCGCTTCCCAGATGAGGATAAGATCATGGCTTTTAACCTACGTAACCGTAATTTCCTGAAACTACTCGACTTCACACCACGCGAAATTCAACACATGTTGGATCTTGCCGCTGAACTGAAAAAAGCCAAATACAACGGCTATGAACAGCCACGCCTGACTGGCAAAAACATTGCACTGATCTTTGAAAAAACCTCCACTCGTACCCGTTGTGCATTTGAAGTGGCGGCATTCGACCAAGGCGCGCAAGTGTCTTACCTTGGCCCCTCAGGCTCTCAAATTGGTCACAAAGAATCGATGAAAGACACCGCCCGCGTGCTGGGTCGTATGTACGACGGCATTGAATACCGCGGTTTCGGTCAAGCGATCGTTGAAGAGCTGGGTGCACATGCCGGTGTACCGGTATGGAACGGCCTGACTGACGAATTCCACCCAACGCAAATCCTCGCTGACTTCCTGACCATGATGGAACACAGCCGTGGCAAACAACTGCACGAAATCAAATTCGCTTACCTTGGTGATGCGCGCAACAACATGGGCAACTCATTGATGGTCGGCGCCGCTAAAATGGGCATGGACATTCGCCTCGTGGCACCTAAACAATTCTGGCCGACTGAAGAATTGGTTGCGACTTGCCGCGAAATCGCCAAACAAACCGGCGGTAAAATTACCCTGACTGACGATGTGCAAGAAGGTGTGATTGGCTGTGACTTCCTCTACACCGACGTGTGGGTGTCTATGGGCGAAGCGAAAGAAGCGTGGGCAGAGCGCATTAACTTGATGCTGCCTTACCAAGTCAACATGAACGTCATTAAAGCAACCGGCAACCCGCATGTGAAATTCATGCACTGCCTGCCAGCATTCCATGGCGAAGACACCACCGTGGGCAAACAACTGGCACACGACTACCCAGTGCTGAAAGACGGCTGCGAAGTGACTGACGAAGTGATCGAATCCGACTACTCCATCGTGTTCGATGAAGCGGAAAACCGCATGCACACCATCAAAGCAATCATGGTGGCAACACTCGGCGACTAAGCCAAAAACCAAAACTTCCTTTACCTACCGACCAATGCGGGCTGAATAAAGCCCGCATTTTTTTTCAGCCTTTTTTCAACGCTTTTTCGGCAAAAACCACCACCAAGCCAGACGCATAAACTGGCGGGTAAAATGCAGAACATTTGGGTAAAATTCGCATAAAAATCCATAACTTGAATATTTTTCAAAAGCTATTGCACCGGTGATTTTTGTCCGTATAATCCTCCGCAATTTGTCTACAGGGAACAAAAAATGAGCGTATTCAATCGAGCATCGCGTTTGAAAAGCCGTCCGTATTGGGCGTGTCACGCCGTTTTGTTTTGCTGTGGTGATCGTTGTTAAAGCCTCCTATTTCAGGGGGCTTTTTTTTGAGTTTTTTTCGTCCTCAGCCCATCGGCCGAGCCATGAACCCACACAAAAGGAAGAGACGTTATGGCACACTCGCTGTTTAACCGACACATCATTTCGATTCCAGAATTCACACGCCATGAACTGGAACTTATCGTCGATACGGCCGCCCGCCTCAAAGCGGAACCTAACCCTGAGCTGCTGAAAAACAAAGTGGTGGCGAGCTGTTTCTTTGAACCCTCCACCCGCACCCGCCTGTCGTTTGAAACCGCAGTACAACGCCTCGGTGGCACCGTGATTGGCTTTGACAACGGCGGCAACACCTCGCTGGCGAAGAAAGGCGAAACGCTAGCCGATTCAGTGCAAGTGATTTCCTCGTACGTCGACGCGTTCGTGATGCGCCACCCGCAAGAAGGTGCCGCGCGTCTCGCTTCCGAGTTCTCCAACGGCGTGCCAGTGGTCAACGGCGGTGACGGCGCCAACCAGCACCCGACGCAAACCTTGCTCGATCTGTTCTCGATTTACGAAACACAAGGCACGCTGGATAACCTCAACGTCGCATTCGTCGGTGATTTGAAATATGGCCGCACCGTGCATTCGCTGACGCAAGCACTGGCGAAATTCAACAACATTCGCTTCTTCTTCATCGCCCCCGAGGTCTTGGCGATGCCCGATTACCTGTGCCAAGAACTGGAAGAAGCAGGCATCGCGTTCAGCACTCACGCCAGCATTGAGGAAGTGGTGCCGGAGCTGGATATTCTGTACATGACTCGCGTGCAAAAAGAGCGCTTTGACGAGTCCGAATACGCGCACATGAAATCGGCGTACGTCCTCTCGGCCGACACACTCAAAGCAGCGCGCGCGAACCTGAAAGTGCTCCACCCGCTACCCCGCGTGGACGAAATCACCACCGACGTGGATCACACCCCTTACGCCTACTATTTCCAACAGGCCGAGAACGGCGTTTATGCCCGCCAAGCCCTACTCGCCCTTGTTCTGAACCCAAATCTATAAGCAGGAGATGTCATCATGGTAAAAGAGAACCAACTACAGGTAGAAGCGATCCGCAACGGCTCAGTGATTGACCACGTTCCTGCCAACCTCGGCATCAAGATTCTGTCGCTGTTCAAACTGCATGAAACCAATCAACGCATCACCATCGGCCTCAACCTGCCCTCGTCTGCGCTGGGTCATAAAGATTTGATTAAGATTGAGAACGTCTACCTGAGCAAAGAGCAGGCCAACCAACTGGCGCTGTACGCACCGAATGCGACCGTGAACCAAATTGAAGAGTATCAGGTGGTGAATAAACTGACGCTGGCACTGCCTGAGCGCATCGACGGCGTGTTTGCTTGCCCGAACAGCAACTGCATCTCACACGGCGAGCCGGTCAACAGCCGCTTTCGCGTGATTCTGAAACAAGAAAATGTGCAGCTCAAATGCCACTACTGTGAAAAAGTATTCTCGCGCGAAATCATGACCGAGAACTGATTCACCGCCAGCCACTCAGCCGCCTACGTTGGCGCTGAGTGGCTCCCCGCTCACCGCACGCAATATTGCATAAAGTTACATCACTTCAACATAAAATACCAAGCATGACATATTTATCCGAATTATTGTTTGGTGATCCTATTCAAAAAGCCACATTGTGAATAATGGTAAGCTGCTGCCATCAACGATAATGATCCCAGTGCTCAACACAGGTTTCCCGCCCATGCTGCGATGTGCATCGTGGGTGGATGTCGCACTCTAAGGCTTTGGGAGTGTGCTGACAGGGTATGGAATACCAGATTGTCTCGCGCCTAGGCGTGACTGGATAAGGAGTTACCCGTGAACAGAAAAATGCCTCACAGTGCACTCACGTATGAGGATGAATCTCTGGCGGCGGCGTGCAAACGCCTGCTTCAACAGCAGAGCTTTGCCAATCAAAATGAACTGCGTGAAAAACTCATCGAACTGGGCTTTGAGGGCATCAGTCAATCGACGGTGTCGCGCCTGCTGTCACAGCTTGGCGTGGTGAAAGTACAAAATGCCTGCGGTAAGAAAGTTTATTGCATCACGGTGGAAACCGCGCCGGTGCGCGTGGAATCCTCCATCGCCTCGCAGATTGAATTTATCACTCACAACCAAGCGATTGTGGTGGTCAAAACCCATCCCGGTAGCGCGCAGTTGGTGGCGCGATTAGTGGACATCGACCCGCACAGCGAAATTCTTGGCACCGTGGGCGGCAATGACACCGTACTGGTGATCCCGCGCGACGCCAACAATGTGGAAGCGTGCGAACACATCGTCAAAACCCGCCTCGGCGTGGCCTAACTCAAGCACCCGCCCTGTGCGGGTGTTTGCCCACGGTTTTTCAGCAAATTGACGCCATTTGCGACCCAACATGAAACCAAATCCCCTTTCCACCGGTCTCATCAAACAACCCCCCCAAACACCATGGGTGCGCCTGATGTTGCACAGAATTTGACACCAACAAACGCAGTCGCGGATTTTTTGGGTATAGTATGACCGTCCACTTTTTCAGAATGTCTCGATAATGCGTATATTTTTGTCTTTTTTTCTGCTGCTGTGTGCCGCACTCAGCCAGCCCGCACTGGCCGCCTTTGGCAACAGCAATCCGCTGGCGCTGGGCAGTCACTCGCGTTTTGTCACCGTCGATGAAGCCTTTCCGTTCAGCTATTTCCAGCAAGGCAATCAGGTCTATCTCGATTGGCAGGTCAAAGACGGCTACTACCTGTATCAGGATCGCATCAGCATCAGTGCAGACAACGTCACACTCGGCGACTATCAGTTGCAGCAGGGCCAGCCGTATCACGATGAATTCTTTGGGGATGTCACCATTTACACCACACCGCTGTCTGTCACGCTGCCACTGCGCGACTATCAGGACGGTGCGCGACTGATTGTGCAGTATCAGGGCTGTGCCAAAGCCGGCTTCTGTTATCCGCCGGAAACCCGCGTGATTACGCTCGACAGTTTCAGTTTTGATCAGCCAGCCGAAGTCACGCCCGCACCATCGGCCTCGACGAACAGCGCAGCCGTCACCACAGGCAACGCACCAGCGTCTCAACAGGATTCTCTGGCATCACAACTGGCCGATGCTTGGTGGACGCCACTGCTGTTTTTGCTGCTCGGCATCGGGCTGGCGTTTACCCCATGCGTGCTGCCCATGTATCCGATCCTAACCAGCATTGTGCTCGGTGGCGGCCAGTTGTCGCACCGCCGCGCACTGCTGCTCAGTGTTGTGTATGTACAAGGCATGGCGCTGACCTACACCCTCCTCGGGTTGGTGGTCGCTTCAGCCGGATTGCAATTTCAGGCCGCCTTACAGCATCCGTACGTGCTGATCGGCCTCAGCGCGCTGTTTGTGCTGCTCGCCGCCTCCATGTTCGGCCTTTACACCTTACAACTGCCCAGCCGCGTCCAGACTTGGCTGAACAACCTCAGTAACCAACAACAAGGCGGCAGCCTCGCGGGCGTGTTTGCCATGGGGGCGATTTCCGGTTTGGTGTGTTCCCCTTGCACCACAGCGCCGCTGTCCGGCGCATTGCTGTATGTGGCGCAAAGTGGCGATTTGCTCACCGGTGGCGTGGCGCTCTACGCACTGGCTCTCGGCATGGGCATTCCGCTGATTCTGGTGGCGGTGTTTGGTAACCGTCTGCTGCCCCGCGCAGGCATGTGGATGGAACGCGTCAAAACGCTGTTTGGCTTTATTCTGCTCGCCGCGCCGATTTTCCTTTTGGAGCGCCTGCTGCCTGAATTCTGGGCCACCGCGCTGTGGTCTCTGCTTGGCATCGCCGCATTTGGTTGGTTGTACCATGTTAAAAACAGCCTGCCGTTTGCGGGCTGGAAGCAGAGCCTGCTGGGCATCATCGCCATGCTCGGCCTGCTGGCCTCTGCCCAGCCGCTCCTGAACCATTGGCTGCTGCCAGAACACGCAGCCACGCAGGCACAGCCAGCGATTGCGTTCACCCGAATTGCGAATGTTGACGACCTCAACCGTGAATTAGCCAACGCCAAAGCGGCGGGCAAACCAGTGATGCTCGATTTCTACGCCGACTGGTGTGTGGCGTGTAAGGAGTTTGATAAGTACACCTTCCACCATCCGGATGTAGAGCAGAAATTGAAAAACTTTGTCTTACTTCAAGCCGATGTAACACGAAATCAACCGCAAGACATTGAATTACTGAAACAAATGCAAGTGCTCGGCTTGCCGACTATCGAGTTCTGGAATGCGCAGGGCGAACGCGTTTCAAACGCGCGCATCACTGGCTTTCAGCCCGCCGAGCAATTTTTACAACATCTCAAAAACCATCAGCTATAACGGGTCACCGTTTTGGCATGGCAGATATTTTAGTCAATGAAGGAAGTGACTGAAATATCTGCCTAATTTTCACGCTCCCACAGGCACACACGACCAGCGATCGTGCAATGCAACCACTGCCTAACAACATTGTGTGCGCCGTGCGACACCTCCGCCCCCGCTCCACCCCGCGCCTCCCCCTTCAATATGTGCCAACGCTCACTACAACTCATACCACATTTGGTGACGCGGACTCCAAGCCGAGATTTTTTCTGTCACCAAATTATCTTTGCGGCACTGACTCACACTTTGTAGCCCCAGCCGGCTTTTAGCATATCGATTGCAAAAAGAGCCGGGCTAAGCATGGCCAGGCGATCATAACAATCAGGAGTCTACAAACGTGAACAAACCTACTCTGCCTCATTCGGTACTTTGGCAGGCGATGTTGCCAATCATCGCCGCGGGTGTGTTGGTCGGCTGTAATTCATCGTCTGACGATGATGACGTCGACACCGGCACGCAAACGGTCACGGTCTACTACAAAGCCAACGACACCGTGACAACATTGAGCGCCGACAGTACGGCCTACGACAATGCGACCTTATACATCTGGAACGACAGCAACTGTAACGCCTTTGCTGGGGATACCAGTGCCGCCTCGGATTGGAACCAAGGGCTCCCCGCAGACGGTGTTGATCCTGAATTTGGTGCCTACTGGACGCTCAGCTACAACCAAGACAGCACGCAGTGTATTAACTTCATCCCGCGTGTCGACGGCAACAAAGTGCTGGGAGAATACGATGGCAAAATCGATCTGACCCAACTGGGAGAAAACGACAGCGCCTACACCCAGCAAGGGGTTGCAGCGGTGTATCCGGAATTGATTCCAACCAGTGACTTGGCGGCCAACACCACACGTATTTACTTCAATAGCACCGACGGTGATCTCGACACATTTTATCTGCACGTGTGGAATAAAGAAGCCTGCACCAGTTTTGATGACAGCAATACCACGTGGCCGGGGATGGCCCCCACCGGCTTTAGCGCCGCGTACGGCGCGTATTGGGATCTGCCAACCAATGATGACAACACCTGCATCTACATCCTTCCTAACGACAACGGCGACTATAAAACCGCCGACTTGAGTTTTGATTTTGCCAAGCAAAGCGTCATTGGCCCGATTGGATTTGTGTTTAAAGGCATCGACAAAGTTTATTACGAACCTTTAACCCGGTTACCGCAAACGCAAGTCACCCTGAGCGGCGCCAGCGCCATTTTTGCCGATGCCAGCACGCTGCTGGTGGCTAGCCTCGATGCCACATCGCTGTCGCTGTACTACTCCGAAACCGGCGATCTGGCGTTTGACAGCAGCAGTAAAACCGTGACCGGTTTTGATGACCTCATCACCACCAGCCAAGCGGGCAGTGATGATTGGAAGAGCAGCAAACCGCACCTAGTCGATGCCTTCAAGGCGTTTCAATTTGATTTTTCCACCGCGCAACACGATTTAAAAACCATGCTCAAAGGCCAGCTGTGGTTGGTCGCAAGTGACAGCAGCGGCGTGATTCTGGCGACCGAAGTGCAACCTGCCAGCGCTTTGGATGCCCTCTACGCCGATACCGCCAGTCAGTTGCAATATGGTGCGATCGTCAGTGGGAACACCACCAGCTTCCGTCTCTGGGCCCCGACCGCGCAATCGGTCGATTTGGTTGCCTATGATGCCGACAAACAGCTCAAAGAAACCATTACGATGAACTGGGACAACACGTCCGGTAGTTGGTATGCCGCCGAGACGGCGCTGGCGCATGGCGATTTTTACCGCTACCGCGTGAAGGTGTACCACCCTGCGACCGATCAGGTGGAAGAGTATGAAGTCACCGACCCATACTCTCACAGCTTGGCCCGCAACTCGGAATACAGTCAGGTCGTGAACCTCGACAGCAGCGAGGTGACGCCAACCGGTTGGGGCACCTTAAGTGCACCGCATACACAAGACAACCCCTCTCAATTCGTCTTGTACGAAGCGCACGTGCGCGATTTCTCCTCATCAGACAGCAGCATGGCCGCGCAATACCGTGGCAAGTTTGCCGCCTTTACACAAAGCGATTCCGTGGCGGTCAGCCATCTGAAAGCGCTGGCGGATTCTGGCGTCACGCACCTGCACCTGCTGCCGGTGTTTGACATTGCCACCATCAATGAAGACCCCGATCAAGTGGCCGATATCGACCAGCCATTCAGCAAGCTGTGTGAACTGCAGCCGACGGTCAGTGCCGACAGCGCCTTTGGCGCCTACTGTAGTAGCAGCCAAACCATTGCCGATGTGTTTAGCGCGCTGCAAAGCGACGACAAACAGACGCAGGCCGTGCAACGCCTGAACGCGTTTGTGCGTGATGTGGACAGCTTCAACTGGGGCTACGACCCATTCCATTACACGGTGCCGGAAGGCTCTTATGCCAGCGATCCGGATGGCCTAGCGCGGATTCTTGAATTCCGTCAGATGGTCATGGCGATCAAGCAAGACGTCGGCCTCAATGTGGTCATGGACGTGGTGTACAACCACACCAATGAGTCGGGCACCTCTTCAAAATCGGTACTCGACCGCATCGTGCCTTGGTATTACCAACGCTTGAATGAATATTCCGGCAGCGTTGAGAACTCCACCTGTTGTTCCAACACCGCGCCAGAAAACCGCATGTTTGCCAAGTTGATTGACGACTCCATCGCCACGTGGGTCCGCGACTACAAAATCGATGCCTTCCGTTGGGATTTGATGGGCCATCACCCCTTGGCACAGATTCAGCACACACTGCAAGTCGCACAAGCGATTGATCCTCAAGTCTACTTCTATGGTGAGGGTTGGGATTTTGGTGAAGTGGTCGGCGATCGTATGTTTACCCAAGCCAGCCAATCCAACTTAGGCGGCACCGGGATTGGATCCTTCTCGGATCGCTTGCGTGATGCGGTGCGTGGCGGCGGCCCATTCGATAGTCAAGACGCTCTGCGTTCAAATCAAGGCTTCGGCAACGGCATTTACGTGCAGCCCAATGACTTAGCGTCGAGCGACACTCTGGCCAGCGCGCTGCATCTGTCTGATTTGGTTCGCCTTGGCATGGCCGGTAACCTCAAAGCGTTTACCTTTATCGACAGTCAAGGCAACACCATCACGGGTGAAGAACTGGACTACAACGGTCAACCCGCCGGTTATGCGGAAGATGCGTGGGAAATCCAAAACTACGTCTCGAAACACGATAACCAAACGCTGTGGGACAACAACCAGTACAAAATCGCCTATGACGCCCCCGTCGAAACGCGTGTCCGCATGCAAGCCGTCAGTCTCGCATCCGCCATGCTAGGGCAAGGGGTGCCGTTTATCCACATGGGCAGCGAACTGCTACGTTCGAAATCCATGCAGCGCGACTCGTACGACTCGGGCGACTGGTTCAACCGCGTCGACTTTAGCATGCAAGGCAACAACTGGGATGTGGGCTTGCCTCGTTCTGATAAAGATGGCGACAACTGGGACATCATCACCCAAGTGATCACCGGTGCAGGGGAAGCGGCGAATCCAGGCGCAGACAACATCGCAGCGATGAACCGCTACTTTATGGAGATGGCCCAATTGCGCGCCTCATCCGGTTTGCTGACGTTAGGCAAAGGCAGCGAGATCATCAAACGCGTTGCCTTCCACAACACCGGAAGCACTCAAATTCCTGGCTTGATCGTGATGAGCATCAACAACAGCACCGACGTGTTCGATTCAACCATCGATGCTGAGCGCAGTGGCCTGATCGTGGTTCTCAACGCATCACCGACCGCGGTTAGCAATTTCGCCGGCGTGGATGCCAGTGGCTATCAGCTGCATAGCATTCAACAACAGGCGGGCAGTGATTCAATCGGCTTTGGTGCCAGCGTAGACGACGGCAAGCTGTCCGTTCCGGCTTGGTCTGTCGCCGTTTTTGAAGCCCCAATCACGAATTAAGTCATCACACATTGTCCATAACCTTTGCGCTGAGCGTAGCATACGACGCTCAGCGCTTTTTTTTGTTGCAGCGATCTGACCCAAAATAGGGATACAGTTCAGACTTTTAGTGTGTGAGCATTGTCCATATTTTCAAAGCGGACAATAATTTCATTAACTTATTTGTTCAAAGTGTTTAACGTCATGGACTCGACCTACACCATCATCATCGCCGATGATCATCCGCTATTTCGCAATGCCTTGTTCCAATCGGTGCACATGGCAGTCAGTGGGGCGAACCTTCTTGAAGCCGATTCGCTCGAAGCGCTGCTCGCATTGCTCGACAAAGGATCGGAGCCGGACCTATTACTACTGGATTTGAAAATGCCCGGTGCCAATGGCATGTCTGGGCTAATTCACCTGCGCGCCGAACACCCGGATTTGCCGATTGTGGTCGTGTCGGCCAGTGAAGAGCCGTCGGTGGTGTCACAAGTTAAAAGCCACGGCGCGTTTGGCTTCATTCCCAAATCGAGCGACATGCGCAGCTTAATCAGTGCGATTAATCAGGTGTTGAACGGCGAACCATACTTTCCGGAAGGGCTGATCGCAAATGCAGGCGCGTGCAACGATCTGGCGGAAAAAATAGCCGCCCTCACCCCCCAACAATACAAGGTTCTGGGCATGTTATCGGACGGTTTATTGAATAAGCAGATTGCTTATGAGTTGAATGTTTCGGAAGCCACCATCAAAGCACACATGACGGCGATCTTCCGAAAACTTGGGGTGAAAAACCGCACGCAGGCGGTGATCCTGTTGAAGGAGATCAGCGAGTAAATTTACTCGCTCACTTCCTGAATATCTTTCTCGGCTGGCAGACGCAGACCCACTTTCACCACCTGCCAGTCCACCACATCCGCCACAACCCAATACAGGCCGTGCCACTCAAAATGGTCACCAAGAACCGGCGTGGTGCCAAGGTGTTCGGTCACCAAGTCCTTCAGTGTTTTCTCATCATTGAGTTCGCCGAGATCCAAACCGTAAATCATCGCCACATCGGACAACTTCGCATCGATATCCAGGAAGAAGTCACCAAAGAATCGCGCCAATGACGCTTTTTCAGGCGCTTCACTAAACAACTGACTCAAGGCTTCCAGATCTTTTTCCTGCGCCAACACACACAGCGTATCGCCTTCTTCCAGCTTGGTACTGCCCGATGGGTGAAGCAACTGCTGCTGACGGAAGAGCGCCGCAATCCGCGTGCCCTCAGGCATGAAGAGATTACGCAGTGGCTCGCCAATACACCATTTTTCCTGTTTCAGCTTATAGATGAACAGTTCCCACTCGCTGGTCGGGAAAATTTCCACGCCCGTGCGAGACATCGGCTCCGGTTTAGATGGCAATTCCACTTTCGCCAGTGACATCGCTTTGGTCAGCGTTCCGCCCTGCACAATCAGCGATACCATGACCACGAAAAACGCCAAGTTAAAGTAGAGCTGCGCGCCCGGCAGACCGGCCATCATCGGGAATACCGCCAGGATGATCGGCACAGCGCCGCGCAGACCCACCCAAGAGATGAACCATTTTTCACGCGCGGTAAAGCTCTTGAATGGCAACAGGCCAATCCAAACCGAAATAGGACGCGCAAACAAGATCATCCCAAACGCCAATGCCAGACCCGGTAGCATGATCGACACCAGATTCGACGGCGTCACCAGCAGCCCCAGCACCAAGAACATGCCGATTTGCGACAACCACGTCATGCCATCCAGCACGTTCAAAATCGAGTGGCGGCTGCGCGTTGGACGGTTACCAATCAGTAACCCCACCAAATAAATCGACAAAATGCCACTGCCGCCCAGCGCATTCGACAACGCAAAAATGATCAAACCACCGCTGATGGTCAGAATCGAATACAGCCCTTCTGGCAATTGGCTGCGGTTAATCAGTTTCCACAGTAGCCAACCGCCACACAGGCCGAGCAACGCCCCCAAACCGAACTGCTTCACAAAACTCAGCGCCAGAAAACCTGCGCTCAGATCGGTGCCTTGGCTACCCAGCACGGCAATCATTGTCACGGTCAAAAAGACCGCCATCGGGTCGTTGGTCCCCGATTCAATTTCCAGTGTAGCGCCGACACGTTCGTTCAGGCTGCGTCCTTTCAGCAGCGAGAATACCGCTGCCGCATCGGTCGAACCAACAATCGCGCCAACCAAAATCCCTTGCATCAAATCGAGATCAAATAGCCATGCCGCCATCAATCCCGTTAACATGGTGGTAATCGCCACCCCCACGGTCGCAAGCGATACCGAGGGCCAAAATGCCACTCGAAAACTTGCCACCCGAGTGCGCATACCGCCGTCGAGCAATATCACCGCCAGCGCGAGGTTACTCACCAAATACGCAACCGGATAATTATCAAATAAAATGCCCCCGAGCCCATCTTCCCCAGCCACCATACCGACGGCAAGAAACACCAAAAGAATTGGAATACCCAATTTTGAGGATACAGGGCTTAAGAGTACGCTAAGCGCGATAAGTAATGCGCCAATCAGAAAAAAGCTGTTGATGGTGATCGCGTCCACTCTTTAGCTCCCTTGATTAAATTGTTGTTATTATACGGTGGAACCCCACCGCCCGCTGCTCGCCTATTGTGCACGAAAACTCCCCACTTTTACGAAAAGTTTGTGTAAACAAATACCACCAAGTTCTCATGGCATAAGACTTGCGCCGATCTTGCCCTCACGCTCATGACACCAATTTCGCATCAAAACGTTATCTGAACACAATTTTATGACGTTCTGGTGTTAGACCTTTGGCTAATTTAACACCACCTTAACATAAAGCACACATCACAAACTCGCAGACACGCTTTGATTTTAAAGCGTTTTAAACAAAAAACGTCACGACTAAAGTTGCACAGATCCCTTGCCAAAACACTGCTAGATTACAAATCGTAACATTGCGTTAACACAACATCTCATCAGGAATAGAAACGGAAGGAGAAGGCCATGGCGTTCGAATCAACAGAACATGCTCAAGCCTACTGGAAGGAAAACTTGGGAATTATGGGCGCACTGCTCGCAGTGTGGTTCCTTGTGTCATACGGGGCCGGCGTGCTGTTTGTCGATGCGCTGGACACCATTCAAATTGGCGGCTTTAAACTCGGCTTTTGGTTTGCCCAGCAAGGCTCTATCTACACCTTTGTCGCCCTAATCTTTATTTACGTTGCGCGCATGAATGCGCTCGACAAGAAATATAACGTACATGAAGACTAAGAGGGTTTAGAAATGGATATTCAAACTTGGACGTTTATTCTGGTTGGTCTCTCATTTGCGCTGTACATCGGTATCGCGATTTGGGCACGTGCGGGATCCACCAGTGAGTTTTATGTCGCCGGCGGTGGGGTTCACCCGGTGGCAAACGGCATGGCCACGGCAGCCGACTGGATGTCAGCGGCTTCTTTTATCTCCATGGCCGGGATCATCTCTTTCATCGGTTACGATGGCGCGGTTTACCTGATGGGTTGGACGGGCGGCTACGTGCTGTTGGCACTGTGTTTAGCACCTTACTTGCGTAAGTTCGGCCAGTTCACCGTGCCTGACTTCATTGGTGAGCGTTACTACTCCAAAACCGCCCGTATGGTTGCGGTATTCTGTGCGATTTTCGTCTCGTTCACTTACGTGGCCGGACAGATGCGTGGTGTGGGTGTGGTGTTCTCTCGTTTCCTCGAAGTTGACATCAACATGGGCATCATCATTGGTATGGCGATCGTGTTCTTCTACGCCGTACTGGGTGGCATGAAAGGCATCACTTATACGCAGGTGGCTCAATTCTGTGTGCTCATTTTCGCCTTCCTTGTGCCCGCCATCTTTACCTCAATCATGATGACGGGTAATCCGCTGCCTCAACTGGGCATGGGTTCCACCGTTGCCGGTAGCGATGTGTACTTGCTGGATAAACTGGATGGCTTAACCCAAGAACTCGGATTTACCGCGTATACCCAAGGGAACAAGAGCATGGTGGATGTGTTCTTCATCACCGCCGCGCTGATGGTGGGGACCGCGGGTCTCCCCCACGTCATCATCCGTTTCTTCACCGTGCCGAAAGTCCGTGATGCGCGTATCTCGGCAGGTTGGGCATTGCTGTTCATCTCATTGCTGTACACCACCGCACCGGGTGTGGCTGCGTTTGCTCGCGTCAACATGATCGACACCATCAACGGTCCGGACATGCAAGGCGTGCCGGGAGATCAAGCACCAAGCTGGTATAAGAACTGGGAAAGCACTGGCCTAGTCGGCTGGGAAGATAAGAACGGCGATGGCCGCATGTTCTACTCGGGCGACGAACGCAACGAGATGAGCATCAACCGTGACATCATCGTTCTGGCATCGCCAGAGCTGGCCAAATTGCCAAACTGGGTCGTCGGCCTACTGGCTGCGGGTGGCTTAGCCGCAGCACTGTCAACTGCAGCAGGTCTGCTGCTGGTGATCTCAACCTCGATTTCACATGACTTGTTGAAAAAAGGCTTCCGACCCAATATGACCGACAAACAAGAGCTGCTCGCGGCGCGTTTGGCGGCCATCGTGGCCATCATCGGTGCTGGTTACTTGGGGATTAACCCGCCCGGATTTGTGGCGCAGGTGGTTGCGTTCGCCTTCGGCTTGGCTGCCGCCTCCTTCTTCCCAGCCATCATCTTGGGTATTTTCTACAAGAAGATGAACAAAGAAGGGGCGATTGCCGGTATGGTCGCAGGTATTGTCTTCACCGCAGCGTACATCATCTACTTCAAGTTCATTAACCCAGCGGCAAGCACGCCAGACAACTGGTTCTTCGGCATCAGCCCAGAAGGCATCGGTACACTGGGTATGTGTCTGAACTTTGTGGTCTCAATCGTCGTGAACAAGTTCACCGCCGAAGTCCCGAATGAAGTTCAAGACATGGTGGAGTCTATCCGTTATCCGAAAGGTGCCGGTGCTGCTCACGACCATTAATCCTCTCCAGAGGAGCGAATTGTAGGGATTCTCTCCACAAAAAAGCCCGGGCACATGTCCCGGGCTTTTCTTTGGCAATTCACCACGTTTTGTCTACGCTTTGGCAACCGAAAAATTCGGATTCACCGCCGTCAGTTTGCGGATCAGGTAGTTAAGCAGCACACCGTACATTGGCACGAATAGCCCCAAACTGATGATCAATTTAAAGCTGTAATCCACCAGCGCGATTTCCGTCCAGTGCTGCGCCATAAACGGATCGGGACTTTGATAAAAAGCAATCGCAAAGAACGCGATGGTATCGAGCGCATTCCCAAACAGCGTAGATGCCGTAGGCGCGACCCACCACTGCTTCAATTGGCGCAGGCGGTTAAACACATGCACGTCCATGATTTGGCCGAGCAGATATGCCATAAAGCTTGCAGCCGCAATACGCGCGACAAACAGGTTGAATTCACTCAGCGGCGCCACACCCTGAAATTGACCTTCAAAGAACACCACCGACAACCCATACGACACCAAAAGCGCCGGCAACATCACCAAAAAGATGATTTTGCGGGCCATCGGCGCCCCAAAGATACGTACCGTTAGGTCGGTTGCCAGAAAAATAAACGGGAACGTGAAAGCGCCCCACGTGGTGTGGAAGCCAAACACGGTAAATGGAATCTGCACCAGATAGTTGCTCGAGGCAATGATCACCAGGTGAAATAGAACGAGATAGGATAAAGCTTTGCGCTGCTGCGCAGGGGTAAAGTTACTCATTGTGTACCTTTTTAGTTTGTTTTGGGGGCGAGGGAACCCAAATGGAAGCCGCAGCTTCACGCATCAATGTTCATGTTGACGTCGTTCTGGCTCGCAGCCAGCGTCAAGGGCGGCGATTATACCGTAATCAATTCGCCCTGCAAGTGAGCAAAAAATAGCAAACGTTTTTATCCTCAAATGATTGTGTTTTGCTCCGATCACGCCCACCACGAAACCGATCTCATTCGGTGACCTTTTGCTTGAGAAGATCCAAAGGATCGTGCTAATCTTCGCCTCCATTTTTCTGGCCTAAAATTCATCCTCTGAATGAACAAATGCGGGCCAGTGCTATCTTTTAGGGTGTTGCACGCACATGCGTGAGCACACAATCCCAACCCAAAGTGGAACCGAACAGATGGGCAAAGGTACTCTATACATCGTCTCTGCACCAAGTGGCGCAGGCAAATCGAGCTTGATCGCGGCGCTGTTGGAACGCAATCCAACGTACGCGATGAAAGTGTCCGTTTCGCACACCACGCGCGGCATGCGCCCGGGCGAACAAGACGGCGTGCACTATCACTTCGTTCAGAAGGAGCACTTCGAAGACTTGATTGGAAAAGGCGAGTTTTTGGAGTACGCCGAAGTGTTCGGAAACTACTACGGCACATCCCGTGTTTGGATTGAGGACACACTAAATAAAGGTATTGATGTCTTTTTGGACATTGACTGGCAAGGTGCGCGTCAAATCCGCGAACAGATGCCAGCATCAAAAAGCATCTTTATTCTGCCGCCATCCAAAGAAGAGCTGGAACGTCGTTTAAACACGCGCGGCCAGGATAGCGAAGCAGTGATTGCAAAACGGATGAGTGAAGCGCAGTCAGAAATTTCGCACTACAGCGAATACGACTACGTGATCATCAACGACGATTTCGATGTCGCACTGATGGATTTTAAAGCCATCATGCGTGCAGAAAGATTGAAGCAGGATAAGCAAGCTGCTAAATATAGCAGTATGCTGGCTGCACTTCTGGCGGACTAAGCCCGCCACCATGAAATTGGCCAGCCTGTCGCTAGTATCTCAACGCGTTAGGCTGTATACTTTCTCGTCATTCAACATTTTAGTTAACTATTTGGAGTTCTCATGGCACGCGTAACTGTTCAAGACGCTGTTGAAAAAGTTGGCAACCGTTTCGACCTAGTTCTGATTGCGGCTCGCCGCGCTCGTCAAATGCAAACTGGTGGTAAAGACTCACTGGTGCCTGAAGAGAACGATAAGCCAACGGTTATCGCTCTACGCGAAATCGAAGAAGGTCTTATCACGAAAGATGTGCTAGACGCACGTGAACGCCAAGAGCAGCAAGAGCAAGAAGCAGCAGAATTGGCAGCGGTGAGCAGCATCGTGCACAACCGTTAATTCTGCATCAGGAATTAATCAACACTCGGGCCTGAAATTTGTATCTATTCGATAGCCTCAAAGATGTTGCCCAGGAATATCTCACAGAGCCTCAAATTGAGGCTCTGCGCCAATCTTATGTGGTGGCACGAGATGCCCATGAAGGGCAAACCCGCTCCAGCGGCGAACCTTACATTATCCACCCTGTTGCCGTAGCTCGAATTCTGGCAGAAATGCGTTTGGATTTAGAAACGCTGCAAGCCGCCCTCCTGCATGATGTTATCGAAGATTGTGACGTCACCAAAGAAGACCTCGAAGCTCAGTTTGGCCATGCCGTGGCAGAACTGGTGGACGGCGTTTCGAAGCTCGACAAACTCAAATTCCGCGATCGCAAAGAAGCACAGGCTGAGAACTTTCGAAAAATGGTCCTGGCCATGGTGCAGGACATTCGCGTCATCCTGATCAAGCTGTCAGACCGGACTCACAACATGCGCACGTTGGGCGCCCTTCGCCCAGATAAAAAACGTCGCATTGCCCGTGAAACACTAGAAATCTACGCCCCGTTGGCACACCGCCTCGGCATTCACAACATCAAAACCGAGCTTGAAGAGCTGGGCTTTGAAGCCCTGTATCCCAACCGTTATCGCGTTCTGAAAGAAGTGGTGAAAGCCGCGCGCGGTAACCGGAAAGAGATGATTCAGCGCATTCATAGTGAAATCGAAGGCCGTTTGCAAGAAGTGGGCTTGCCTGCTCGTGTGGTGGGCCGCGAAAAGAACCTGTTCTCCATCTACAACAAGATGAAAACCAAAGAACAGCGGTTCCACACCATTATGGATATTTACGCGTTCCGCGTGGTGGTCGACACTGCCGATACCTGTTATCGCGTGCTCGGTCAGGTACACAGCCTGTACAAGCCGCGTCCGGGGCGTATGAAAGATTACATCGCCGTCCCCAAAGCCAACGGTTACCAATCCATACACACCTCCATGGTCGGCCCGCACGGCGTGCCGGTGGAAGTACAGATCCGTACCGAAGACATGGATCAAATGGCAGACAAAGGGGTCGCGGCACACTGGTCTTACAAAGCCAACGGCGATCGCGCTGGCACCACCGCGCAGATTAAAGCGCAGCGCTGGATGCAAAGCCTGCTTGAGCTACAACAAAGCGCCGGTAACTCGTTCGAATTTATTGAAAACGTCAAATCCGATCTGTTCCCAGATGAGATTTACGTCTTCACGCCCAAAGGCCGCATTGTGGAACTGCCTGTCGGCGCCACCGCGGTTGACTTTGCGTATGCGGTGCACACCGATGTGGGCAACACTTGTGTCGGCGCGCGTGTTGATCGCACGCCGTACCCACTGAGCAAACCGCTGAAAAACGGCCAAACCGTTGAAATCATCAGCGCGCCGGGCGCTCGCCCGAACGCAGCATGGCTCAACTATGTGGTCACCTCACGTGCGCGCACCAAGATTCGTCAAGTGCTGAAAACCATGCGCCGTGAAGAGTCGATCACCTTAGGCCGCCGTCTGCTCAACCATGCGCTGGGCGACTTGTCTCTGAGTGACATCAGTGAAGACAACATCAAACATGTGCTCAGTGATCTCAAGATCGCGTCTGAAAACGATCTGCTGGCCGCAATTGGTCTGGGCGAACTGATGAGTATCGTCATTGCACGTCGTCTCCTCGGCGATGCTGACGAACTGACGGAACTGGAAACCAAAGACAGCAAACCGAAGAAGAAACTGCCGATTCGCGGCGCGGAAGGCATTCTGCTGACGTTCGCCAACTGCTGTCATCCAATTCCAGGCGATTCGATCATTGCCCATGTGTCACCGGGCCGAGGTTTGGTGGTCCACCGCGAAACCTGCCCGAACGTGCGCGGTTATCAACGTGAACCGGATAAGTACATGGCCGTGGAATGGAGCCGAGATTACGAGCAAGAGTTCATTGCCGATCTGCGTGTGGACATGCAAAACCGTCAAGGCGCACTCGCTGAGCTGACCAACGTGATCTCCAATACCGGATCGAACATTCATGGCTTGTCGACCGAAGAACGAGATGGTCGCCTCTACACCGTGACGGTCTCGCTGACCACCAAAGATCGCGTCCATCTGGCGGGCATCATGCGTAAAATTCGTGCGATGCCCAATGCGCTGAAAGTCAGGCGCAGAAAGTACTAACTCACACTGTACACTGCCCTTGATAGCCACCTATCAAGGGCTTTTTTATTTTACGAGAGACCCAAATCGTGCCGCCATTTGCCAGCATGTGGGTCCCCCAAGAGTCCTCACCATGAATTTAGATCGTTACGCCCGAATTCAGGAAGTCCTGAAAGCCCGTCAAACCGACTTAACCGTGTGTCTGGAAGAAGTGCACAAACCCAACAATGTCTCCGCCGTGATTCGCACCGCTGATGCCGTCGGCCTGCACAAGATTCACGCCGTGTGGCCAAACGAGCAAATGCGCACCCTCACGCACACCTCAGCGGGCGCGCGCAACTGGGTGGAAGTGGAAACACACAACAGCACGCTGGACGCGATCAAAACCCTGAAAGCGCAAGGCATGCAAGTGCTGGTGACCAACCTGTCAGACGACGCGGTCGACTTTCGTGACATCGACTACACCCAACCCACGGCGATCATCGTGGGCAGTGAAAAAGTCGGCATCTCCAAGCAAGCCTTGGCACTGGCCGACCAAGACATCGTGATTCCCATGGTCGGCATGGTGCAATCGCTCAATGTGTCGGTGGCCAGCGCGTTGATCTTGTATGAAGCGCAGCGCCAACGTCAGCAAGCGGGCATGTATGAGCGAGACGAAAGTCCGCTGCCCGCAGACACCATCAACCGCATTCTGTTTGAACGCGGCCATCCGGTGCTGGCGAAAGTCGCCAAACGCAAAAAGCTTGCCTACCCATCATTGGATGACGCAGGTCAGATCGTGGCCGACGAAGCATGGTGGAAAGCGATGCAGAGCGCGTAATTGGCCCTTCGTGCCGATTTACCCCTGTACAAATAGACAGCTCAGTGTTTGAATAGCAATTTGATGTTTGAATCGTCACGCCGAGTTTACGTCGGGATTTGAGGGGTCACACGTGACTCCGTCCATTGGTTATGTGGTTGAATTTATGTCGCAACTTCTTTCAGCAATTCCATTAAGCTCCCTGTCCGGCGTCGGTGCCAAGGTGGCCGAAAAGCTGGAAAAAATTGGCTTGAACAGCGTTCAAGATTTGCTGTTTCACTTGCCGCTGCGCTATGAAGATCGCACGCGCGTCTACCCCATCATCAAACTGCATCCGGGGCTGTGGGCCGCGGTGCAAGGCAAAGTGATGGCGGTCGATACCACCTTTGGTCGCCGTAAAATGCTGACGGTCAAAATCAGCGATGGCAACGGCACGCTCACGCTGCGTTTTTTCAACTTCACCGCAGGCATGAAGAACAACTTCGCCGACGGTAAGTTAGTACACGCTTACGGCGAAATTAAACGTGGTAATGGCGGGCTGGAAATCATCCACCCGGATTACAAGTTTTTCGCGCCAGCGCAAAACCCCGATGTCGAACCCAACTTGACCCCGGTTTACCCGACCACCGATGGCCTGCGCCAGCTCACGCTGCGTAACCTCACCGATCAAGCGTTGGCGCTACTCGACAAAGCCGCAGTACAAGAGTTACTGCCCTCTGGGCTGTATGACCACCAAATTACCCTCGCCCAAGCGCTGCACACCATTCACCGCCCACCGGCAGACATTGACTTAAGTCTGTTTGACGAAGGCCGTCATCCAGCGCAGATTCGCCTGATCATGGAAGAGCTGCTGGCGCAAAACTTGTCGATGCTCGCGGTGCGCAGCAAAGGTCAGCAAGACGTCGCGCTGCCGCTGCCGGAGACCCATCAGCTCAAACAACAACTGCTGGCACAACTGCCTTTCTCGCCCACCCAAGCGCAAGCACGCGTGGTGCGTGAAATCGAAGCCGACCTCGCCAAGCCCCACCCGATGATGCGACTGGTGCAAGGCGATGTGGGTTCAGGCAAAACCTTGGTGGCGGCACTGGCGGCCGTGCGCGCACTCGAACACGGCTATCAGGTTGCGCTGATGGCACCGACCGAACTCTTGGCTGAGCAGCACGCCCTCAACTTTGCCAACTGGTTTGAGCGCATGGGCATTCCCGTTGGTTGGTTAGCTGGGAAACTCAAAGGCAAAGCCAAAGAAGCGGAACTGGCGCGCATCGCCAGTGGCGAAGTCAAAATGGTGGTCGGGACGCATGCACTGTTTCAAGAGCATGTGGTGTTTGATCACCTGTCGCTGGTGATCATTGATGAGCAGCACCGCTTTGGGGTTCACCAACGTTTAGAACTGCGTGAAAAAGGCGCCAAACAAGGCACGTACCCACATCAACTGATCATGACTGCCACGCCGATTCCGCGCACCTTGGCCATGACCGCCTATGCCGATTTGGAAACCTCCATCATCGACGAATTACCTCCAGGCCGCACACCGATTCAAACCGTGGCCATTCCCGACACCAAGCGCGCCGACATCATTGAACGCGTGCGCCATGCGTGCCTGACTGAAGGCAAGCAAGCGTATTGGGTCTGCACCCTGATTGATGAGTCCGAAGTGCTCGAAGCGCAAGCGGCGGCAGACACCGCCGAAGAGCTGCAACGCAAACTGCCAGACCTCAACATTGGTTTGGTGCACGGGCGCATGAAACCGGCCGAAAAGCAGGCCGTGATGCAAGCATTTAAAGACAACCAGCTGCATTTATTGGTCGCCACCACGGTGATTGAAGTCGGGGTGGATGTGCCCAACGCCAGCCTGATGATCATCGAAAACCCAGAACGTTTGGGACTGGCGCAGTTGCACCAGTTGCGTGGCCGGGTGGGTCGCGGCTCGGTGGCCAGCCATTGTGTCCTGCTCTACCATGCGCCGCTGTCAAAAACAGCGCAAAAACGCCTCGGCGTCCTGCGCGAGAGCAATGATGGCTTCGTGATTGCGCAGCGCGATTTAGAAATTCGCGGCCCCGGCGAACTGCTGGGCACCAAGCAGACCGGTTTGGCCGATTTCAAAATCGCCGATCTGGTGCGAGACCAGCGCCTGATCCCCGAAGTGCAACGCATCGCCCGCCACATTCACCAACAATACCCCGACAATGCGGTCGCAATCATCGATCGCTGGTTGGGTGAACGCGACGTGTACGCCAAAGCCTAAAACGCGCGAGATCGCCTTCGCCGCTTTTCCTCAAGCGGCGTCCTCAAGCCTTGCCAATTGACGCCGATCAATCACGAGCCTCAACCTCCTGGCAAACGTTTGCTTTCTTGAGTAAAACCTCTATAATCGCCGCCAAATTTGAGTAAACGCAAACGTTTACCTTGGGAAGAATCCCCATATCCTGAGCCGGACCTGATTAACAGCAATCACAGATAACGTCCGCGTTCCGCTTCCAATGCCCACTCAGCGCATACGAAGTGACATGACACATTAGGAAACTGCCATGACAACCCAAAACACGCGTAAGTCCGATCTGGTTTACCAGCTCAATGACCGTCCGCCACTGCCACAAACGTTTTTTGCCGCTTTGCAGCACCTGCTGGCGATGTTTGTTGCCGTGATCACCCCATCCCTGATCATCTGTCAGTCACTGGGTGTGCCGGCCGATCAGACCAATACCATCATCAGCATGTCGCTGTTTGCCTCCGGTCTGTCTTCATTCATTCAAATTCGCACCATCGGCCCCATTGGCTCCGGTTTGCTGTCGATTCAAGGCACCAGCTTTAACTTCCTTGGCCCCATCATTGGCGCAGGTTTGGCACTGAAAGCGGGTGGCGCAGACATCGCCACCATGATGGCGGCGATTTTTGGCACCATCCTTGTGGCGTCTTTCGCCGAAATTCTGCTCTCGCGCGTCCTGGAATTTGCCCAGCGCATCATCACCCCGCTGGTCTCTGGCATTGTGGTGACGCTGATTGGCTTGACGCTGGTGCAAGTGGGCTTGGTGTCGATGGGTGGCGGCTATGCGGCACTGGGCGACGGCACCTTCGGGAGTCTGGATAAACTGGCACTGGCTGGCACCGTGTTGGGGCTGATCGTGCTACTCAACCGTTCACGCAACCCTTACGTGCGTGTGGCATCCATTGTGATTGCCATGCTGGTCGGTTACATCATGGCGTACCTGATGGGCATGGTCGACACCAGCCAACTGGGCGCCACTGAGATGATTGCCCTGCCGATTCCGATGCAATACGGCCTCGGCTTTGACTGGTCACTGTTTATTCCGCTGGTACTGATTTTCCTTATCACGGCACTGGAAGCGATCGGCGATATCACCGCGACGTCTGAAGTGTCAGGTGAGCCAGTGAAAGGCCCGGTCTACATGAAACGCATTAAAGGCGGCGTGCTGGCAGACGGCATCAACTCCGCGCTGGCAGCGGTGTTCAACAGCTTCCCGAACTCCACCTTCAGCCAGAACAACGGCGTGATCATGCTGACCGGTGTCGCCAGCCGTTATGTCGGTTACTTCATTTCCGGCATGTTGGTCCTGCTGGGCCTGTTCCCGGGTGTGGCGAGCTTTGTTCAGCTGATTCCGGAACCAGTGCTGGGCGGCGCAACCATCGTGATGTTCGGTACCATCGCTGCAGCGGGTGTGCGCATCATTTCTCGCGTCGACCTCGACCGCCGCGCCATTCTGATCATGGCGCTGTCGTTCTCGATGGGCCTGGGCATCGCGCAAAAACCAGAAATCCTGCAATTTATGCCCGACTTCATTAAGAGCATTTTCTCTTCAGGTGTCGCAGCCGGTGGGATCACCGCGATTCTGCTCAACCTGCTGTTGCCAGAAACGCATGTCACACGCGAAGACGCGCAAGACGACGTGAAAGAAGCGTAAGCCATGTGTATGCACTGCATGCACAATTGAGACGAAAAAAGCTCGCCAGATGGCGAGCTTTTTTGTGGGTGATGTTTACTTGATGGCCCAACGCTAATGATGGCCAACCTGCGTCAGCTGGCCGCACTTTGGCACGTCAGGAACGCATCATTTTCGTTCGTATCGACGTATCCGTATCAGCGTGTCGGGAAACTGATTTGTGCTTTCAAACCACCCTCGCTGCGATTGTTCACCGCCACCGAGCCGTGATGTTGGCTGATGATGCGCTTCACAATGGCCAGCCCCAATCCCGTGCCTTCACTGCCGCGGGCGGTATCGCCCCGAGTAAACGGTTCAAACAACTTATTGACCTGCGACGGCTCGATGCCCGGGCCATTGTCTTCCACACACACCCACGCCATTTTTTTATCCACAGTCAGGCCGGTACTCACTTTGACCCAGCCATTGCCGTAACGCAGCGCGTTCACAACCAAGTTGCTCACCGCCCGCTTGATGGCGATCGGATTACCAAAGGCTGGCACAAATTCAGGGTGCAAACTCACGTCGACTTGCACTTCGTAGCCGCCTTCCGAAGTCGCCACATCGTTGGCAATTTCATTGAGGTCGACTTGTTCAAAGCTCTGTTTATTGACCGGTTTGAGGTAGTCCATGAACTGGCTGATGATCTCGTTGCACTCTTCGGTGTCGCTGATAATACCTTCGGCAAGGTAGCTCTCTTCCGGGGACATCATTTCGGTCGCGAGGCGAATGCGGGTCAGCGGCGTGCGCAAATCATGACTGATGCCCGCCATCAACAGCGCGCGGTCGGCCTCCAGCGCTTGAATGCCCTTAGACATCTGATTAAACGCCCGAGTGACCGAGCGAATTTCACTGGCCCCTTTTTCTGGCAGTGGCGGCGGAATTTCCCCACGCCCCACCGCTTTGGCCGCTTTTTCCAGCGCGATCAACGGCCGGTTCTGTAAACGAATAAACAGCCAACCGCCAACCAGAATCAACACCGCCATCACAATGCTATTGCGAAACAGCGGCGCAAAGTCCTCTTCCTGCAACTCCGACAGCGGAATGCGCAGCACTTGCCCCGGCAGCAGATCGATCTTCATCCACAGCACGTAACTGTCTGGCCCAACGCCCATGCGCACTTCCGTCGGCGAACCGAGTTCTTGCGACATCTCCTCACTCATCAAATCTATGCTGACCGAATGGTTAAAGCCATCCGCCAGTGGGCTGTTTTCGTTAAAAATACTCACGCCAAGCTGCTCCAACACGCGGCGACGCATCGGGACATCCATCGCCAAGCTGTCATCCGCTGGGGTCAGGGAATCATCGAGCATCAGGCTGATTTCATGGCTGAGGATTTTGTTGAACTGCTGCAAACTCGGCATCAGCGCGTAATTAAACAACGCGTAATAGGAGTACGCTTGGCTGGCGATCAGCAGGGTGAAAAACAACAGAATGGTTTGAGTAAATGAGCTGCGAATACGCATGCGACACCTTTTGGGGCAAGGGAAAATTCAGCACCAATATCAGGGCGACACTGGTGCTGCAAGGGGCGTCAGATTAGCTGGCGGCTTTGCCATCGGGAACAAACACGTATCCCAGACCCCACACGGTCTGGATGTAACGCGGTTTGCTTGGATCCACTTCCAGCATGCGGCGCAGGCGGGAAATTTGCACGTCAATCGAACGTTCCATCGCGGAATATTCGCGGCCACGTGCCATGTTCATCAGTTTGTCACGCGACAACGGCTCACGCGCGTTGGTCACTAGGGCTTTGAGCACAGCAAATTCACCCGACGTCAGCGGCATCGCCTCTTCGCCGCGGAACATTTCACGCGTGCCAAGGTTTAAGCGGAATTCACCAAACTCGACCACGGTATCGTCTGCGCTTGGCGCACCCGGGGCTTCAATCACCTGACGACGCAGCACCGCTTTAATGCGTGCCAGCAGTTCACGTGGGTTAAACGGTTTTGGCAGGTAGTCATCGGCGCCCACTTCTAGGCCGACGATACGATCAATTTCATCGCCTTTAGCGGTCAACATCAGAATCGGAATGGCGTTGTTGGCATTGCGTAGACGACGACAAATCGACAGACCATCTTCACCCGGTAGCATCAAATCCAGTACCATCAGGTGAAACGTTTCACGGGTTAACAGGCGGTCCATCTGCTCACTGTTTGCGACGCTGCGCACCTGAAAGCCTTGTTCAGATAAATAACGCTCCAGCAATGCACGCAAACGCGCGTCATCGTCGACGACTAAAATTTTGTAGTTTTCTTGCATGTGTCCTGATCCCACTAATTAAGTGACTGCCCCCGAAAAGACGGGGGCGAGTAAAATGTAACACTGTTATGCGCAGTAAGATTCAAAGAATTGTTAATGTTTATTTCCGCTTACGCCGCATGGCAGCTTGCGTGATGCGACTTGCCGCGCTCGCGATGCACCAATTTGCTTTTATCATAGTCCATCGCAGGGGAACAACTCGTTTCATACTGCACAAAACAAAAAGCCAGCCACATGGGCTGACTTTCTCATTCATGAGCACACTGGCTTACAGGTCACGGACTAAACGCGCGATCGCATCCCAGTCGCCGCGGTCCATCAAGTCGGTGGGCACCATCCACGTTCCGCCACAGGCAACCACGGCCGGAATCGACAAATACTCAGCCACATTGCGCGGATTTACGCCGCCCGTTGGCATAAACTGCACGGGGTACACGGCGCACAGCGCTTTGAGCATCGCCACACCACCCGACGGCTCCGCCGGGAAAAACTTCACCGTGCGAAGACCCAGTTCCATGGCTTGCTCCACCAAGCTTGGGTTGTTCACGCCCGGAACAATCGCAATGCCCCGTTGCTGACAGTATTTCACCGTGGTGGGGTTCAACCCTGGGCTGACGATGAAATCAGCCCCCGCACTGATCGCTTGATCCACTTGCTGCGTGGTCAGTACGGTGCCCGCACCAATCAACAGCTCTGGGTAGGCGTCGCGCATCAAGCGAATCGATTCCTGCGCTGCGTCGGTACGAAACGTGACTTCAGCACACGGCAAGCCGTTTTCCACCAGCACTTTCGCCAGCGGCACCGCGTGCGCCGCATCATTGATCGCAATGACCGGGACAATTTTGATGTGTTGCAGTCGTTGTTCAAGCGTCATTCTCAGTCCACCTTATAAAATAAAGCTAAGCAGTGCGACAATCGCAAAAGCAATTGTGCCCAGCAGCGTTTCCATCACTGTCCAAGTTTTCAGTGTGGTCTTCTCATCCATTTCCAGCAGGCGAGACACCAACCAGAAACCCGAATCGTTGAAGTGTGACAACACCGTCGCACCACCGGCAATCGCAATCACGATAAAGCACAGGTCCAGTTCAGTCAGACCGACGGTCTGTGACACAATCGGCGCCATCAGTGCGGCAGTTGTTGTCAGCGCCACGGTTGCCGAGCCTTGCGCCACGCGCAAACAGGTTGAAATCACGAACGCGGCCAAAATCACAGGCATACCGGTGTCAGCCAACACATCCGCTAGCGCTTGGCCGATGCCGCTTGAGCGCAACACGCCACCAAACATCCCACCCGCACCCGTCACCAGAATCACGGCGCAAATCGGGGCCAACGCGTCGGTACACAATTTTTCCAATTTGCCCATGCCGTATTTGCCGGCAAACACGCTCAGACACACCAACAAGGTGATCAGCAACGCAATCGGGGTTTTACCCAGCATTCGCAAGAATTCAATGATGGGTTGCTGGCCATCAATGATGCCTGCCACCGTCAATGTGTTGAGGCCGGTATCCATGAAAATCAGCAGCACAGGCAGCAGTAGGATCAGCAGGACGGTCGAGAACTTCGGCAAATCGGTTTTGTCTTTGAACATCACTTCAGTGTTCAAAAACGCTTTAGAGAGCGGAATGTTGAATTTATTCCCAGCATACAAACCGAACAAGTACGCACCGAAATACCACGTAGGAATCGCGACCAAAATACCGACAATCAGCAGCAGACCCAAGTCCGCACCAAGCAGATCCGACGCAGCCACCGGGCCCGGATGTGGTGGTACAAACGCGTGCATCACCGCAAACGCACCCGCCGCTGGCAACGCGTATTTGAGCGGTGAACCGCCAAAGCGTTTCGCGACACTAAACAGGATCGGCATCATCACAATTAAGCCGGCATCAAAGAAGATCGGGAAACCGAACATCAAGGACGCCACCCCGAGTGCCAACGGCGCGCGGTGTTCACCAAAGCGGCCAATCAAAGTATCCGCCAGCACTTTCGCCCCGCCGGTCACTTCAAGAATTTTACCAATCATGGCCCCAAGGCCAACCAGCAGCGCCACCGAGGCCAGCGTGCCGCCAAATCCCGACATCATGGTCGGAACAACTTGCTCACTGGGCATGCCCGTGGCGAGTGCAGTACCAAAGCTCACCAACGTCAGTGAGGCAAAGGCATGCACCTTCAATTTCATGATTAAAACAAGCAGCGCTGCGATGGCACAGGCAGCGATCAGCAACAGATAGGTAGGGTCTGGGCTATGTGCTATTGATTCCATTTTGTTCACCTTTATCAAGGATTGGATGTTTGTGTATTGGGTCACAAATCTTTAAGTTACGGGTAACATGTTACCGATAACACCGATAAGATAAAGTCAATTCTTAGAGCAATTTTCGAAATTGAGATCTCGCTCAGATCTCGTGATTAAGGAGTCTGTATGACGGGTAGCAGCATTATCGTTATGGGTGTAAGTGGCTCTGGCAAAAGCACCATTGGTGCCAATATCGCCCAACGTCTCAACGCAAAATTTATCGATGGTGATGACCTACATCCACGCGCCAACATTCAGAAAATGAGCCGCGGCGAACCACTCAACGACGCGGACCGCGCGCCTTGGCTGGAACGCATTCGCGACGCCGCTTTCAGTTTGGAAAACAAAAGCGAGCGCGGTGTGATTGTCTGCTCGGCGCTGAAAAAGTGCTATCGCGACCAAATTCGTGACGGCAACCAGCACGTGACGTTTGTGTTTCTCGATGGCGATAAGTCGCTGATTCTAGAACGCATGCGAGCGCGTCAGGGCCATTTCATGAAAACCGACATGCTCGACAGCCAATTCGCCACGCTAGAACGCCCAAACGCCGACGAGCGCGATGTGCTCATCATCCCCATCGATTGCAGCATTGACGAGGTGGTGACACGCGCCGTCGCCGCCCTGAATCAGTTGGAGGCCGTGGCATGACTCAAACACTCATCGCGCAGGTCACCGAGCGCATTCGTCAACGCAGCGCACCGCTGCGCCAACAGTTTCTCGCCAAAACCGCCGCGCAACTTGCCGCCGGGAAGGGCAAAGCCAGCTTGTCGTGCGGTAACTTGGCGCACGCCATCGCGGCCTCGTGTAGTCACGAAAAGTCGCATATTTTGGATCTCACACGCTCCAATCTGGCGATCATCACCGCATACAACGACATGCTCAGCGCGCATCAGGTGTACAAAACCTACCCAGACCAAATCAAAGCCACGTTGGCACCACTCGGTCACACCGCGCAAGTGGCCGGCGGCGTCCCCGCAATGTGCGATGGCGTGACCCAAGGTCAACCGGGCATGGACATGTCGCTGTTTTCACGCGATTTGATTGCGCAAACCACGGCGCTGTCGCTGAGTCACAATATGTTTGATGGCACGCTGCTGCTGGGCATCTGCGACAAAATCGCCCCCGGGCAGCTGATGGGCGCCCTCGCCTATGCGCATTTGCCGACCGCGTTTATTCCCGCCGGCCCCATGGCCACCGGGATCAGCAACGAAGAAAAAGTCGATGTGCGCCAGAAATACACCGCCGGTCAAGTGGGACGCGACGCACTGCTGGACATGGAATGCAGTTCATATCACTCACCGGGCACCTGCACCTTTTATGGCACGGCCAACACCAACCAATTGGTGTTTGAAGCCATGGGCTTGATGCTACCGGGCTCAGCATTCGTGCCACCGCACTGCGCGCTGCGTCATGCCTTGACCGATTACGCCGCTCAAGCGATTGCCGCACAAGCACCGGGCACGCCGGGGTATCGTCCACTCAGCGACGTGGTGACCGAAGAGAGCTTGGTCAATGGCGTGGTCGCCTTGCTGGCTTCCGGGGGCAGCACCAACCACACCATTCACATGGTGGCGGTGGCGCGCGCTGCGGGGCTGATTTTAACGTGGCAAGACATCAGCGACTTGTCCGATGTCGTCCCGCTGCTGGTCAACGTTTATCCGAACGGCACCGCCGACATCAACGCGTTTGAAGCCGCCGGCGGCGTCCCAATGCTGATGACGCGCCTCAATGAGCGCGGCCTGCTGCATCAGAATGTGACCCCTGCCATCGGCAGTTTTGAACAGCAACTGCAACGTCCCCAACTGCAAGATGGCCAACTGCAGTGGCATACATGCCACGACACGCTCAACCCGAGCGTGATTGCGCCGCAAGGCGAGGTGTTTCAAACCAGTGGCGGCATTAAGGTGCTGCAAGGTAACTTGGGACAAAGCGTGATCAAGATTTCGGCGGTCAAAGCGCAGCATCACGTGATTGAAGCGCCGGCGAAAGTGTTCGAGTCGCAGCACGATGTCGAAGCGGCTTATCATCGCGGCGAACTCAATCAGGATTGTGTGGTGGTGGTGCGTTATAGCGGCCCGGCGGCCAACGGTATGCCAGAGCTGCACAAACTGATGCCCATTCTGGGCAACGTACAAAAAGCGGGCTATCACGTGGCGCTGGTCACCGACGGCCGTTTATCAGGCGCATCGGGGAAGATTCCCGCGGCGATTCACGTCTCTCCAGAAGCCTTGCGCGGCGGTGCGATTGGCCTGCTACAAGATGGCGATCGTCTTCGTCTCGATGCCACCCACGGTCAACTGACCTGCTTAACGGATTTGACGGGCCGCACCGCGACCTTGCCCGATAGCGAAGCCACGCAACACAGTTGGGGCCGAGAGTTGTTTGCTCAAGCGCGCCATCTGGTGACGGCGGCGGATCAAGGCGCGACGTTTTTGTTCGACGCGCAGTAAAGTCAGGATTACAGGCTGTCGCCTTCGGTGAGGCGATAGCCGAGATCAAACACTTTCTGCTCGACCACGTCACCGGCGAGTGCAGCCAGCAGCAGCTCTGCACTCTTCTTCCCTATGTCATAACGCGGCGTTTCCACACTGGTCAATTTCGGAATGATCGCCTGACCGATATCTAGCGCGTTGTAACCCACCACGCCAATTTGCTCGGGCACCGCAATGCCTTTGTGCGCGCAGTACATCATGGCACCAATCGCCACGTCATCGTTGGTACAAAAAATGGCATCCAGTTGCGGCTCGTCTCGCAGGGCTTTTTCTAGCAGCGCACCCCCAAGCGTAAAGCTCGAATGCTCACCCGTGGAGACTTGCAGCGGGGTGAGCCCCGCATCGTACATCGCGCGCTCATAACCTTTCATCCGCAAACGGGTTCGCGTATCGAGACGCGCGCCTAAGTACACGATGTGTGTTTTGCCGCGTGCAATCATGGCCTGCACCACCTCGTACGAGGTTTGCTCGTGATCAAGCCCAACCGCCATGTCGATCGGGCGCTCGGGGATTTCCATGGTTTCCACCACCGGAATGCCTGCGGAGTTGAGCATCTGCAAGGTGCGATCCGTATGATTGGTTTCGGTGAGAATCAGCCCATCCACACGATACGACAGCAGCGCCGCGATCTTCTCTTCTTCTTCTTTGGCACTGTAGCCGGTGTGCGCGATCAGCGTGTCGTAACCAGCCGCTTTGGTCACCGCTTCAATGCCCTGCACCAAGTGAGCAAACACTTGGTTCGAGAGCGAGGGCAGAATGATGCCAATCGCGCGGCTGGATGATTTGGACAGAATCGCCGGCACGCGGTTCTGAATGTAGCCGAGCTCTTCAATCACTGCCGCGATTTTTTCCTGGGTCTTTTGGGCCACTGAATTGGGGTCACGCAAGTAGCGCGAAACGGTCATCTTGGTGATGCCCACTTGGTCGGCAATGTCTTGTAATGTCGGTCTGGTTTTTCGCTGCATAGTTATCCTAATCGGTGCGGCCGGAGCCGCCCTGTCACGACTTCGCTGTCGGCGGGCTATGATAAAACAAGGCCGTAACTGAAACTACGCCAACTTTTCACAAAAGCGCACCAACTGAGCGATCGCATGCGCATTTACGCATTTTTTTCGTATTCGATGCGGTTGATGAACCACTCTTTTTCGCCGCTAGGTGTGCGAACCACAAATTCGTCATCGACCTCTTTTTTCAGCAGCGCCCGCGCCATCGGCGAGTCGATAGAGATATACTCTTTCACGTCATCGCCGTAGATTTCTTCGGGGCCGACGATGCGAAATCGCTTCACGTCGCCCGCGCTGTTTTCAATCTCAACCCAAGCGCCAAAGAACACTTTGCCTTCCTGCTGCGGCGAATAATCGACGATTTTCAGCTCTGGGAGCAGCTTGCGCAGAAAACGCACTCGGCGGTCGATTTGACGCAGCAGGCGCTTGTTAAAGGTGTAGTCAGCATTCTCAGAACGATCGCCAAGGCTGGCAGCCCAGGTGACAATTTTAGTCACTTCCGGACGGCGTTCATGCCACAAATAGTCGTGCTCTTTTTTGAGTTTCTCATACCCTTCACGGGTGATCAGTTTGGTCTTCATTTACACCTAAATACTCTATCAATCATCAAGTTAACCCTAAAATCACATCATTTTAGGTTGTTTTAGTGCCATAAAAAACACTGTTTTAATAACATAGTAAGATTGTGAATCACTAGCGAGTCTCAATATTATGTCCACTCACGATGCAAAACTCCAAATTCTCTCCAGCGGCAAAGAGCTGCTGGTCTTGATTGCTATGCTGCTGCTTGCACCGCTTGCGCTGTATGTTGATCTCACCCTGCTGCACAATGACATCGGTGAAATCTCGGTCACTGAAATTTCCCAAGAAGCGCTGATTGCCTTTGCGGCCCTGATGTTCGCGCTTGCCGCCAAGCGCACACCACAAGCCCGCGGTTTTTATCTGCTGGCGGCCGGCTTCTTCAGCTGTGTGCTGATCCGCGAACTCGACCAACTATTTGATGTAGTTTACCACGGCTTCTGGCTGATCCCGGCGCTGCTGGTCGCAATGGCCAGTATCGGCTATACCGTGCTCTATTGCAGTGACTCCGTGTGGGTGCCCATGGCTGCCTTTACAAAGCAAAGAGAGTATGTGTATATGATCGGCGGATTGCTGATGGTGCTGGTCTTTAGCCGTGTGTTCGGAAGCGGACGCCTGCTGTGGGAACACATCATGGGCCAAGAGTATAATTTTGTATTCAAAAGCGCCTTGCAGGAAGGTCTCGAACTGCTGGGCTATACGTGGATGAGTTACGCGGCCTACTACCACTGTTGGCGTCGCCAAACTCAGACCGACGAAATTCAATCTTCTCTGACAAGGCTGATAGACGTTTAAAATAGACTCTGGAGCCCCCACTTCAGAGATTCTGTTGTAAAAAGTGATATCAACCATGAGCTTAGCTATCTGTCAATCGATTGCCAAAGAGCTGAACGTTCGCTCAGAGCAAGTCATCGCCGCCGTCAAACTGATTGACGACGGCAACACCGTGCCATTCATTGCCCGTTACCGTAAAGAGGTCACCGGCGGTCTGGACGACACTCAATTGCGGACGCTGGACAGCCGCCTCGCGTATTTGCGCGAAATGGACGACCGCCGCCAAACCATTCTGAAATCGATTCAGGATCAGGGCAAACTGACTCCTGAGCTGGAACAAGCGATTCAAGACGCCGACAGCAAAACCCGTCTGGAAGATCTATATCTGCCGTACAAACCCAAACGTCGCACCAAAGGTCAAATCGCGATTGAAGCGGGCCTAGAGCCGCTGGCCGATCAACTGTGGACGCAGCCGGAAACGGATCCAGAGCGCGAAGCCGCACGTTACATCGCCGCCGACAAAGGCATCGACGACACCAAAGCCGCACTCGACGGCGCACGCGCCATCGTGATGGAACGCATCGCTGAAGATGCGAACCTGCTGGAAAAAATCCGTCAGCACCTGACACGCAACGCTGAAATCGTCTCGCGCGTCGTAGAAGGAAAAGAACGGGACGGCGAGAAATTCAAAGATTATTTCGACCACCACGAACCCATCAGCAAAGTGCCGTCGCACCGCGCGTTGGCGATGCTGCGCGGCCGCAATGAAGGCTTCCTGACCCTAACGCTCAACGCCGATCCTGAATTGGAAGAGACCGCACGTCAGTCCTACTGTGAAACCCTGATTGCCGAGCATTACGGCATTCACCTCAGCCAAGCGGCAGCCGATGCCTGGCGCAAACAGGTGATCAGTTGGTCATGGCGCATCAAAGTGTCGATGCACATGGAAACTGAACTGATGGGCGCGATGAAAGAGCGGGCTGAAATCGACGCCATCGACGTGTTCGCCACCAACCTGAAAGATTTGCTGATGGCGGCGCCGGCAGGCCCGCGTGCCACCCTTGGCCTCGACCCCGGCCTGCGCACCGGCTGTAAAGTCGCCGTGGTGGATGCCACGGGTAAAGTGCTGGCAACCGACACCATCTACCCGCACCAACCGCACAATCAATATGACCGCGCGATGGCGAGCGTGACGGCGCTGGTGAAGCAACACCATGTCGATCTGATTGCGATCGGAAACGGCACCGCCTCGCGTGAAACCGACGCATTTACCGCCGACCTCATCAAGCGTGGCAACCTCAACGTGCAAAAAGTCATCGTGAGTGAAGCGGGCGCCTCGGTGTACTCGGCGTCTGAGTTGGCAGCCAACGAATTCCCTCATCTGGATGTGTCGCTGCGCGGCGCAGTATCCATCGCCCGCCGCCTGCAAGACCCATTGGCCGAGCTGGTGAAAATCGATCCGAAATCCATCGGTGTGGGCCAATATCAACATGACGTGAGCCAATCAATGCTCGCCAAACGACTCGATGCCGTGGTGGAAGACTGTGTGAACGCCGTGGGTGTGGATGTCAACACCGCCTCTCCGGCGCTGCTCACGCGTGTCGCAGGTCTGTCGAGCACGCTGGCACAAAACATCGTCGACTACCGCGATGAGAACGGTCGCTTTGATTCACGCAGCGCGCTGAAAAAAGTCGCACGTTTGGGGCCCAAAGCGTTTGAACAGTGTGCCGGCTTCCTGCGCATCATGGGTGGTAAAAACCCGCTCGATGCCTCTGCGGTGCACCCGGAAGCGTACCCTGTGGTGAAAAACATCGCCGAGAAAAACCAAAAAGCGATCCAAGCGCTGATTGGGAACAGCGAGTTTCTGCGCAACCTGCGCGCGGTCGATTACACCGACGAACACTTTGGGGTGCCGACCGTGAGCGACATCATCAAAGAGCTCGACAAGCCGGGCCGTGACCCGCGTCCTGAGTTCAAAACCGCGACCTTCGCCGAAGGCGTGAATGAAGTGTCGGATCTCGAAATCGGCATGGTGCTGGAAGGTGTGGTGTCGAACGTCGCCAACTTTGGCGCGTTTGTCGACATCGGCGTGCATCAGGACGGTTTGGTGCACATCTCTGCGCTGACCGATCGTTTTGTTTCCGATCCTCGCGACGTGGTCAAAGCGGGCGACATCGTGAAAGTCAAAGTGATGGAAGTCGACGTGCAGCGCAAACGCATCGCTCTGTCTATGCGTTTGAACGATGAACCGGGTCAGGAAAGCCGCCCAGCACGCAGCAGCCAGCCGCGTCAAGAGCGTGCACCGCGTCGTCGTGATGAACCCGCCAACGCCGGGGGTGCCATGAGTGGCGCCTTTGCGGCGGCCTTTGCCAAAGCGAAGAAATAAGCGCCATTGCGCTGAAAAAGAAAATCCCCAACGGCGTACGCTGCTGGGGATTTTTTTGTGCGTGTCTCATCGCAAGCGATGACTACAAGACCGCAATCACTTCTGAGGGCGTATTGGGCGCCACGGCATGGCCGTAATGGAATTTGATCACGGTGCGCCGCTTGGCCATTTTGCCTTCAGTTATCGCAGCATCAATCACGCGTTTCGGCAACCGAAACCGCATTGCATAACCTTTGCCCTGCGCGTTGCTGTAAGTCGACAAAGCCAGCAGGTCGAATAATCGCTCCAACTCACTTTTCGGCTCGTCATACGGGCGTACCGTGGTCTCGGCCTCCTGATCCAGCTCATAGCCGGGGTGTTCAGACGGATCCCAAGACGACTGCTTGCGCCGTTTGTCATCGCCTTTGACCTTACGCTCAGCATTGGGTTTGGTCAGCTCTACCGTCGGCATCACAGGTTCACGGACTCGGTTGTCACGCGCAGCCTGCTCTGTCGGCACGTTAACTGATGGGGCGATAAGTGGCACGCTGACATTTGTCGGTGACACGATCATAGCCGAAACCTCCTCAGTATCGCCCGGCCCGGTCGGCGCGTTCACGCGTCTGGGTTAGCTTATTTATCGACCAATCACCGCAAACGTTTAGCGTTATTTCAATGCCATCGTCGCTTTTGCGCCAAAATTTACATTTCTCTGCTAAACGCCACCAGTTGCTGACAAAACGCTTCGAGTTCGGTCATAAACGGCGCATGGGATGATTCGGTAAAAATGTACTGCTGACTGTGCGGCACCACGTGGGCTATATCGTGCGCTACTTTGACTGGCACCAACCCATCCAAACGGCCATACAAACGCAGCAGCGGCATCGACAAATGCGGCAGTTGATCACGCAGGTCGACTTCGGCCAGCATGTGCAACCCCGCCAGCAGAGACTGCGGATTCGGGCTCGGGCGCGATAACACCGCATGCTTGAGGGTTTTCACATCTTGACGTGCCGAGGGACTGCCCATCGCTTGCAGCGCCATAAAGCGTTCGATCGTGGCTTGGAAATCGTCCACCAGCTGATCAGTAAACGCACTCAGCACTTGAGGTTGAATACCGCGCCAAGGGCGTTCGGCGGCAAATTTCGGAGACGAGGCCACCGTGACCAATTTGGCCACGTACTCGCGATGATGTAGCGCCATGTGTGTGGCCACTAACCCGCCGAGCGACCAACCGACCCAAATCGCTTGCTTGGGCGCATGCTCCAACAAGCGCTGCGCAATGGCGTCGAGCGAGTCGGCGTGTTGCTCGGCGCTGTGTCCATAGCCCGGCAAATCGACCACATGCACGCGAAAATGCGCGGCCAGCGCGTCTGCCGTTTGTTGCCATACCGCTCCGTTCATGCCCCAACCGTGCACCAACACCAGATCCGGGCCACTGCCGGTGACCTGCCAATACAACGCCGCTGCCATCGTCACATGCTCTCCTACTTATTCCATGCACACTGTGCCTTGGCCTGTCGCGATGATAGCGACACGCCTTGTCAATTTGGTCTGCTATGTTAACCAATCGCTTTCAAAAAACCATGTTTTCCTGGCTGGCGCCCGCCTGCCAACTGTGCGGCTTAGCGCTACACGCGCCGACCAAACCCAGGCTGTGTGCGGCATGTCTGGCGTGGTATGCCCCCACACCGCGCTGCGCTCGCTGCGGCCTGCCTTGTGAAAGTGCCACCGCGCAGTGCGGCCAGTGCCTGAGCACGCCGCCGCCGTGGCATCAGCTGGTCTGTGTGGGCGATTACCGCTTTCCTCTCAGCCACAGCGTGCATCAGCTCAAGTATCAGCGCCAGTTTTGGCAAGCGCGGCCCCTGGCTGCATTACTCGCGCCCAGAATCACCACGCCTGCGCCGCTGATCACGTGCGTACCGTTGCATTGGCGTCGCCAACTGCGGCGCGGCTTCAATCAAAGTGATGTGTTGGCACGTCAGCTCGCCCAGCATTTGGGCAGCGAGTATGACCCGCAGCTGTTTTCTCGCCCGCACGCCACGGTGCCACAACACGGCTTGGACAAAGCGCAGCGGCGACGCAACCTCAACCGTGCCTTTGTGTTAAACCACGAGCCGTGCCAGCAACACGTAGCGATTGTCGACGATGTCGTCACCACTGGCAGCACCGTACGGCAATTATGCAATTTACTACTTGAAGTGGGCGTCAAAAGCCTCGATATTTACTGTATCTGCCGCACTCCTGAACCAAGCGACTAGCCCGAGCACAACACCCTGTGCACAAAAAAGGGCTGGATCCTCGGCTCGACAGGAGTAGAATGGTGACTAAATAGCCTACAATTTTACTCAGGTATTCGTCGTGTCAAATCCTATTACTATTACAGAATCTGCCCAGTCTCACTTTGCTAAGCTGCTTGCTCAGCAACCAGACGGTACTAACATTCGTGTGTTCGTGGTTAACCCGGGCACTCAAAATGCGGAATGTGGCGTGTCGTACTGCCCGCCTGAGGCTGTGGAAGCTACCGATACAGAAATCACATACAGCGATTTTTCTGCGTATGTGGATGAGCTGAGCCTGCCATTTTTGGAAGAAGCCGTGATCGACTTCGTGACAGATAAAATGGGCTCACAACTGACGCTGAAAGCCCCGAACGCCAAAATGCGTAAAGTGGCTGACGATGCGCCACTGATGGAGCGCGTGGAATACGCGATTCAAACTCAAGTGAACCCACAGCTTGCAGGCCACGGTGGTCACGTCCAACTGCTAGAAATCTCAGACGACGGCGTAGCACTGGTTCAGTTCGGCGGCGGTTGTAACGGCTGTTCGATGGTCGACGTCACGCTCAAAGAAGGCATTGAAAAAGAACTGCTGGCGCAGTTCGAAGGTGAGCTGACCGCGGTGCGCGATTCCACCGAACACGATCGAGGCGAGCACTCATACTACTGAGTCCCCAACCGAAAAAAGCTGATGCGTGCATCAGCTTTTTTTATTTTCTGCGCCTGTACGCAGGGTTGCAGATAAAGAGTAATATGTTCACTCATCCGTTTTTCTCATATAGTAGGAAAACATTTGAATGCGAAGGAGTTAACGTATGCCATCTAAATCATTACCGGAGATTTTGGCCCGTAATACGGTTGCCAAATCGAGACTATTTGCCATCGAGGCGCTCGACCTCCGTTTTTCGAATGGTGAGCAACGTACCTACGAACGCATGAAGCCCAGTGGCCGCAACGCCGTGATGATGGTGCCCATCACCGAGAACGGCGATCTCCTGCTGGTGCGCGAATACGCCGCAGGCACTGAAAACTATGAACTGGGGTTTCCCAAAGGGCTGATTGACCCGGGCGAATCGGCGCAAGAAGCTGCTGTGCGCGAACTCAAAGAAGAGATCGGGTTTGGCGCGCACTCGCTGACGCCGCTGAAAGATGTGGTGTTGGCGCCATCGTATTTTTCCAGCCGCATGACCCTCTTCATCGCTCAGGATCTATACTCAGAACAATTGGAAGGCGATGAGCCAGAGCCGCTGGAACTCGTGCGCTGGCCCCTCGCTCAAGCCGAAGAGTTGCTGACTCACTTAGATTTTAGCGAAGCTCGCAGCATCACTGCACTATTGCTCGCGCTGCGCCACTTGCAATCCTGACCCGCAGCGCTAAAGGAAAGAGTATGCCTACCGCCAAAGATCTGTCTCACTTATTGCCCGATGTGATTAGCATCGCGCGTTCCGCTGGGCAATTGATCCTCGAAATTTACGAGAAAAAATCTTACGAAGCGTTCACCAAAAGCGACGAAACCCCCGTCACCAGCGCCGATTTGGCGGCGCACAAACTGGTGGTCGAACGCCTGAGTGAACTGACACCGGACATTCCGGTGCTATCTGAAGAAGCCGCCAATATCAGCCTCACCACGCGTGAAACGTGGCAACGCTACTGGTTGGTGGACCCGCTCGATGGCACACAAGAATTCATTGCCCGTAGCGGCGATTTCGCCACCATTATCGCGTTGGTTGAGAATAACCGTCCGGTGATGGGCGTGGTGTACGGCCCGGTCTCTGGCGTCACGTACTACGCGTATAGCGGCAAAGGGGCGTGGAAGATTCCGGACATGTCGGAAAGCCTGCGTATTGAAACCCACACGCATGAGCTGCCGGGGCAGTCGATTGCAATTGCCATCAGCCGCCGTCAGGACATCAACCGCATCACCAGTCGTTTAAGCAGCCAATGGAACTATGAGTTGGTGCCACTAGGCTCGGCAGCGCTCAAAGCGTGTCTGGTCGCCGAAGGCGCCGTGGACTGCTACTTGCGCCTAGGGCCAACGGGAGAATGGGACACCGCAGCGACACAGTGCATCGTCGAAGAAGCGGGCGGGCGCATTCTCAGCACGCAGTTAGAACCGTTGTCCTACAATGAGCGGGATACGCTGGAAAATCCGAACTTTATTGTACTGGGCGATGCCAACTTACCGTGGGATCAGATTCTCAAGGTGAAAGATTAACGAGCAAAAAGGGCGAGATGAACTCGCCCTTTTGTTTGTACGGTTATATTGTTTGCACGGTTATAACTGCCCTTGGCGGGAAAATTGAAAGCGGCCTTGACCATCGGGACGCGGCAGGTACTTCAACTGCTCCGCCATCGCGGCGGGGAACTCGGCCCCCGGCTTAAACCAAGCTTGCGCATTAAATCGGCGTTTGGCATTCAACTCTGCGCTGAATTCGCTACTGACCTGCGCGCTCTGCTGGCCCCCTTTCACTGTCACCACGTTATTGTCACACGTGACATCGGCCATCACCGGCCCCATGCTGAGATCCCCCAACGGTGACCCCATCATGCTTTGCGCCCATACCAATGTGCCGTTGGCCGCACCGCACCACGGCGCCGCGTATTGGTAATCACGCACGGTCAGTTCCACTTGGCCCTGCGCGCTGATTGGCAGCGGCAGCGCAAGCGTCTGCATGAGGGTTGTCGCCGGGGCCGAGAGCACCACATCCTCGGCAAACGGCCCAGACATGCCGTAACCGATCACGCCTTTGCCGCGCACATCCAAATCGCTTCCGCGACCAAAACGCACCGCCACCTTCGCTTTCGCGCTCAGCAATGACGACCACTGCAACTGCCAGCTCAACGCACCAAGCTGATTGCGTTGCCAACGCACCTGAGTCGCGCTGCCCTGCCACCAACGGCCCTGCACACCTTGCAGTTCCAGCCCTGCAGGCAGGGGAACCGCTTTGATCACCACCGCGGCTGGCAAATGCACAATGGCACTCACCACAAAGACCACCACAAATAGGGCGACAAAGCTTAATCCTTGTTTCATGACGTGCCCCGTTTTAATTGCAGCCGTTTAACCTCAACCACACCGGACACTTTGCCACGGTCGAGATCCATATATTCAACATCCACACCCTGTTTCTCTTTGAGGTACGCAATCCACGCCACCAATTGAGAAAACGGCAGCGGCTGAACCCACACTTGCATCATGTCACCGCGAGGCTGAACTCGAATCAACTCAATGTTGAACTGACGCGTGGAGTTAGTGATCACCTGATTGAGTGTTTGCGACGTGCGCGCCACACCGCCTTGACCCCGCAACGCCACGATGTCATCCGCCGTGGATTGAACCCATTGCAGTAACTGCTGCTCAGACACGATGCGTGCTTTGGCCGCGTCACTGCGCTGTTGTAGCGGCTGGAGAATGCCCCAGTATAAAACCCCTAGGAATAGCAGGCCGCCACACATCAGCACCAAACGCTGTTCGCGTTGGCTGATGCCACTCCACCAAGTCTGCAGCGACGCTTGAAGTGGGCCGAGTAAATTCTTCATGTTCTGCCCTTATTTGCGTTTGAGGACATACGACCCCACCACCAAATCACCATTTTTGCTTAACTGGCCCTGCTCAACCGTAAAGTGCGCTTCAAGTTTGACGCGCGCTTGCTCAAAGGTTTGAAAATCTTTGCTGCTCGCTTCCAAACGCACTTCGCCGCGGTTGCCATCAAATCGCAGGCTCTGCACTTGCAGTGCGCGCACGCTACGCAGAGTGTCGGGCAACTTGCTCAGCCAGCCCAGGACATGCTCTCCACTGCCGCCACCCGACAACACCGCCAATTCATCACTCATCTGACGTTTGAGATAACTGACGGTCGGAATGCGCTGCTTATCAGGAAAAATGGTTCGAAAAATGCGTTCACTCTCCGCGCGATACCGCTGCGCCTGAGTTTCGTATTGATAAGCTTCCACAAAGCGGTATCCCATCGCGACCACCAGCAACAAACCGGCTGCGATTGCCGCCTTACGCCACACGCCCCAATGTTTGGACCACGAGGATTTCGGCGCAAATTCACCGGTCAGTAGCGTGATTTTGCTGCGCAACGCCTCTTGGGTCAGCTGTTGCATCACCAGATCTGCCGCTTCGGTGTGCCACACCTGCCCTTCAGCCAATGCCAGTTCAGGCAGCGGCGTGTAAGCTGTGAGCGGTAACCAAGCCTCACCCTCTCGTACCCAATCGGATTGGCTAAATAGCGGCAGCCACTGCGTTTCGACGCTTAAGCCCGCCAAGTCCCCTTTGCGCACCAACCATTCGTCGCCCAATTGCAATGCCGCGAGGCCATCGGCTTGCGGTACAGCCAGGACATCGGGCAGCACGCGTTTGACGTCGAACTGCAATGCTTTGAGCGTATCCAAGCACGATTGCAACCATTGGCGATCCACGCCGGCCACGTGCGCCACACCGCCGCTTTTGCTCAACACGCTAAAATGCAGCTCTTCGACATCTTGCGCAATTTCATCTTCCACCAAATATGGCAGCATGCTCTCCAACTGGCGACTGGCACCAGAAGGAATCTCGACCTGCGTCAGCACCACATCACTGGCGGCCAGCAGCACCAGCGTTGACCGCTGCGCAGCATACGGCGCCAGCTCATCCAGCTGCTCGATTCCGGCCACTTCACCACTGGCGATCACCGCCTGCTGTTGCGGCGACCACACCAGCCAAGGAATGGCGGCATTTTGTTGACTACTCAGCCGAACGGTCAGAAACTCGCTCACTGATTCCTCCAAAGCGACGGCGTATCACCGTTGCAGTTTCTTTATTGCTACTAAAAAACAGACTCCGAACGCGCACGCGGGATTCATCCACTTTCACCTGTGCGTCCAGTTCAAAATATTGGCTGTCGACCGACAAATAGCCACGCGCATCATCGCGTAAGGTGCTATCCAGCTCGGCGATCTGAGCTTCTGCCATAAAATTATTCACGCTGCTCCAACCATCAAACGGGCGATTTTCCAGCACCGTTTTGGCGTTGGCTTCACTGAGTGCGGGCGTAAACATTGCCGCCAGCAACTTGGCTTGCTCCGGTGCCAACGTATTAATATTGAGTCGCCAGTCATCCATCGGCAGTGCGCACACGTAAGGCGCGAGTTTTTGCATCACCTCGCCACTCACCTGATTGACGGCGCGCAGTTCGCTGCTGTCAGCGAGCAGCGTATTGGCCGCCAAATAGGCCGGCGACATCGACTCGTAGTAACTGTCTTCAACCCCACCGACCGAGTTCACACTGTCATTGCTGTCGATGTAATCCCACGTCGCCCCAGCAATGCTTTCCGCTTGGTAATTGTCGATGTCGAGATCATCGAGCAACGCTCGCCAAACGCGGTATACGTAAGCTTGCGTGGTGCCTGTGCTGGTCGCTGGCACATTGGCAAACACATTGAGATTAAAACACGCCTGTCGGTCGATGATGCTGCCGGTCACCTGACCATAATCGAGCGGATAGCTGCGATCTTTCTGTGACCAAGGCTGATTCAAGCTGATCACATCGTTGTCTTTGTAACTCTGCTCAATCGCCGCTTTCGCTAAGGCTTCCACCCCCAAACTGTACCAATACGCTTGTTGGTAATTGAGTTGATGGCTAGCGCGCTGAAACTGAGTAAACATGCGCTGCGACATCGTGGCCGCAATCGACACCATGATCGCCAGCAGCAGCAAAACAATGATCAACGCCACACCGCGCTGTCGCTGGTTACGAATCATTGCTGTCTCCCAGCGTGCCGCCTGAGGTCAAATAAATACGTTCAACCTCACCGTAATCTTTCAAGGTCAGCGTCACCGATACGGCCTGTGGCAGCGACTGTTTCGACGTCCACTCGTCCAGCCACTGGCCTTGAAAATAGAACTTCATCGACCACGATGTGACTTGCGTCAGCAGTGGCATCACCACTGGCGCTTGAGCCACCGGCGTATCAGCATAGCGCCACCACACGCGCTCTAGCACGTCATCTTTTAAACGATAGCCAACCTTCGCCACTTCGCCACGCGGGAACTGTTGCTGCGGGTTGTGCCAGCCCAAACGCACAAACAGCACGCCTTTGCTATCAGAATCAAGCAAGTAATCGCGCCACAGCAGCATCGTGTCGCCCGGCTCTTCGCCATTGGTGCGAAAACGACGCAGCGCCATTTGGCGAAAATCAGCATCCATGATCACGATGGCGCGTTGCAGTTCACTCAGGCGCGCTTCCCGTTCAGCCGACAAACTGTTGCTGCGTTGTACTTGATTGAGCACCTGATAAGCCGCCAAGCTTAAGCTGGCAAAAATGGCCATCGCCACCAGCACTTCGATCAGGGTGAAACCGCGTGTGCGGCGCTGACGCCCAGCGTTATTTCGCCACATAACTTCTCACCGTCACCACCGGAGCGGCTTTTTTCTCTATCGCGACACTGACATCAAACGCCGCCAGAATATCGTTACCGGTTTTCACCGGCGTCACTTTCCAATACCACGTGCGACCCGCCATTGTCTGCGTCCCTTGCCGCGCGCTGAGTCCCTGCGGATTGAGCATCACGCTGGCCATCTGGTTATCCACCACCAGTGCGGCAAAGGTTTTCTCTTCCAAATAGCTGATGGTGTTGATGTGCTGGCTCACCGCGCGCATCACACTGATGGCCGCGGTGGCAAAAATTGCCAGTGCCACCAGCACTTCCAACAAGGTAAACCCATGTTTAGCGCTGCGCATGACGTTCTCCCGGAGCGAGCAGTTGGATCGCCCCGTTCTCTTGCACGTTGACTTGCCAGCCATGCTCCGGCGTCTCCGATTTAACGTAGACGTCGAGCGTAAATGGCGTCAGCTCGCCACTGGATAAAATAAACACTTGCGGCGGACGCGTTTTCTTGGCGTCATCTTGCTCGGCAAACATCTCGTCATCAAACAAGCTGCCCGGCTTGAACAATCGATCCTTGTCTTGCCACACATCGCCGCCGGCCCGAAATTGCAGCACCAGCCCTTCTTCGGCCTGTAACTGCGCGCTAAACCCCGGCTTATTCAGCCGTTGCCAGCCAGTTTCATTGAGGCGAAGAAATGTAGCGCGGCGCGTTTTTTCATCCACACGCAACCCGTAATCCATCCCGCTCAAAATCGCTTCTTCGTTGATCAGTTGCAAACGCTGATATAGGCTTTCGGCAAAGCGGTTGGCCTCGTCATTGGGTCGATCCGGTAAGGTGGCAATCACCGCCACCGCACTCATCGACAACAACACCAGCACCAACAGAATTTCCAGCAGGGTAAACCCGCGTTTGTACTTCATGACTTCGCCGCAACTCATCTCAAATCATGGGCGGTCTCACCGCCCAATCCACCTTATTGGAAGTCCTGCAGGTTCCAGTTGCCGATGTCGGTACTGGTGCCTTCGCCGCCTTCTTGACCATCTGCCCCCAAGGTAAACACATCAATGGTGCCTTTATCGCCTGGGCTCAGGTATTGGTAGTCATTGCCCCAAGGGTCTTTAGGCAGACGCTTAATGTAGCCCCCAGTGCGGTAGTTGCGCGGCTCAGGGCTAGACGGTTTGCTGACCAGCGCATCCAAGCCTTGGTCGGTGGTTGGGTAAACATTGTTGTCTAATTTGTACATATCGAGCGCATTTTCCAGCGCGACGATATCGGTAATCGCTTTTTGTTGATCGGCTTTTTCTTTGTTACCCAGCAAGTTAGGCACAACAAAACTGGCCAGAATACCCAGAATGACCACCACGACCATCACTTCCAGCAGGGTAAAACCAGACTGTTTGTTTACTTTTTTGTTCATAGAGACTCCATGTTAAACAAGGCGAAATTGAGCCGAATTAACGACTCATTAAGTTATTCATTTCGAGGATGGGCATCAGGGTCGCCATCACGATAAACAGCACCAGCCCGGCCATCAACGCGATCAAGGCGGGTGTAAAAATACCCAGCGCAATATTCACGGTCGATTCAAAACTGGTGTCTTGGTTATCGGCTGCGCGCGTGAGCATGCTTTCCAACTCGCCACTCTGCTCGCCACTGGCGATCATGTGTAGCATCATCGGTGGAAACAGCTTGGTTTGGTCGAGCGCTTTACGCAGGCTGGAGCCTTCACGCACATTTTCTGCCGCCGCCAACACTTGTTGTTTCACATATTGGTTGGTCATGACATCGACAGCGACTCGCATACCATCGAGGATCGGAATGGCACTGGAGGTACAGATCGATAAGGTGCGCGCAAAACGTGAGGTATTGAGGCCGCGCGCGATTTTGCCAATCATCGGCATATGAATCACGCGGCGATCCCAGTTCAGACGCACATCCGGTTTACGCAGTAACCAGCGGCACACGTAGATGATCACCAGCAGCGCGAGCAGCAATTGAATGCCCCAGTGTTGAATGAAATCGCTGGATGACAGCAAAAACTGCGTCGATTTCGGCAATTCCTGCCCCATTTGTACAAACTGACCGACGATTTTAGGCACCACTGCCGCGAGCAAAAACGCGACAATCGCAACGGCAAACACCACCAGTACGATCGGATAGAGCATCGCTTGCAACAATTTAGAGCGCATTTTCTGGCGGTTTTCCGCGTAATCCGCCAACCGCTCCAACACCGCATCGAGGTGACCTGACTTTTCACCTGCCGCCACCATGGAACGAAAGAGTTCATCAAACACCTGCGGGTAATCTGCCATACTGTCTGACAGGGTGTACCCTTCCGTGACTTTGGAGCGCACGGCCGCCAGCATGTTTCGAATGCGCGGCTTTTCCGATTGCTCGGACACCGCGCGCAAACACTCTTCCAGTGGCATGCCCGATTGTACCAGCGTCGACAATTGGCGCGTCAGGAGCGCCAAGTCCGGCGTGCTGATACCACGACGTGATAACCCCAAGCTGCGGCTTTGGTCTTTGGCCGCTTTGACTTTGGTTTCCACCACTTCAATCGGTACCAAGCCTTGTTCTTTAAGACGCAGACGTGCCTGCCGCGCGTTATCGCTTTCCAGCACACCTTTTTTCTGTTTGCCACGGGCATCCAGCGCCTTATATTCAAACGCTGCCATCAGGACTCCTTGGTCACACGCATCACTTCTTCAAGCGACGTCAAGCCTTGGCGCACTTTTTCCAGCCCGTCATCGCGAATGCTTGGCGTGGTTTCACGCACCGCTTTTTCCATCGCCTGCTCACCGGCTTCGGCGTGGATCAATGCTTGTACTTCTTCTGTCACCAGCACCAACTCATGAATCCCGGTTCGGCCGCGATAGCCTTTAAAGTTACATTTCTCACAACCATGCGCCTTGTACAGCGTCAGTGGGTCCTTTTTCTTCACATCAAACAGCTTGCGTTGCTCTTTGTCGGCTTCGTAAGGTTCTTTGCAGTCCGGACACAAGGTCCGCACCAAACGCTGCGCCAGCACGCCCAGCAGCGACGAGGAGATCAAAAAGGGTTCAATGCCCATATCACGCAGGCGCGTCACCGCACCAATCGCCGTGTTGGTGTGCAGCGTCGACATCACCAAGTGACCGGTCAACGAGGCCTGAACCGCAATCTGCGCGGTTTCTAAGTCACGAATCTCACCCACCATCACCACATCTGGATCCTGACGCAAAATCGCGCGCAGGCCACGGGCAAAGGTCATGTCGACTTTGGGGTTCACTTGCGTTTGACCGATACCATCGATATCAAATTCGATCGGATCTTCAACGGTCAGAATATTGCGTTCGTTGCTATTGAGTTCTTGCAGGCCCGCATACAGCGTGGTCGATTTCCCCGAACCAGTCGGTCCGGTGACCAGCAAAATGCCGTGCGGACGCTCAATCAAATGGCGGAAGTTATCGTGGTTGTGCGCCGTCATGCCCAAGCTGTGCAGATCCAATCGCGTGGCGTTTTTATCGAGCAGACGCATCACCACGCGCTCCCCATGCGACGATGGCATGGTCGACACCCGCACATCCACCGAACGTCCTCCGATACGCAGCGAAATGCGGCCATCCTGCGGCACGCGTTTTTCTGCAATGTCGAGCTTAGCCATCACTTTAACCCGCGACACCAACAGCGGGGACAGCTTCCGACTTGGCGACAGCACTTCACGCAACACGCCATCAACGCGAAAACGAATCGACAGCACTTTCTCAAACGTCTCAATATGAATGTCAGACGCGCCTTCTTTGATCGCTTCGCCGAGCATGGCGTTGATCAATTTGATGATGGGCGCGTCGTCTTCCGATTCGAGCAAGTCCTCATTTTGTGGCAACTCTTCTACAATCGAGAAGAAATCGTCGCTGTCAGCGCCGATGTCTTCCATCAGTTGACGCGCTTCCGAGGAGTCACGCTGATACACTTGGGTGAGCTTGCTTTCAAACTCATTCGGCTGCAGTTCAATCAGATTCAGGCTTCCTTTGACCACGCGGCGCACTTCCGCCAAGGAGGTCACCGACATCGGCGCCACGTAATACACCGTTGGCGCGGCCTCTGCATCCTGCCACTCGAGCACCAGTTTATAGCGATTGGCAAAACTGAACGGCAATCGGCGGACTAAATTGCGAACCGCCTGCGCTGCCACTACGTCCGTCATTACTTCTCTTCCATTTGATCGAGAAAGGCTTGAATTTCTGGTGGATGAAGACGATCTTGACCGTATTTCGGCAACACCGGAATGTTGCTGTCTTCCATCAATTTCAGGCCTTTATCGGCTTTGAATAACTGCTCCGCGCGAATGTAGTTGTACTTACGCTGCGTAATCCCATCGGCGGTCACGCCATTGCGAATGATGGTCGGCTTGATGAACACCATCAGGTTTTTCTTCTCAACCTGCGTACTGGTTGATGAGAACAGATGCCCGATGATCGGAATGTCCCCCAGCAGCGGCACTTTCGATTCACTCTCTGCCGTGCGTTCATCAATCAAGCCCCCAAGTACCAGCATCTGACCGTCTTGCACCATCACCGAGGTGTTGAGCTGACGTTTGGCAAAGCGCACGTCGACGGCACCATTGGCCCCCAACACGTTCGACACTTCTTGCTCAATCGCCAGTTGCACCGAATCCCCTTCGTTGATTTGCGGGACCACTTTGAGTTTGATACCCACCTCTTTGCGATCCACCGTTTGGAACGGGTTGTCGTTGTTGGAGCTAGAGGTCGAACCGGTAATCACCGGCACTTCTTCACCGACGATGAACGACGCTTCGCCGTTATCCATCACGGTAATGCTCGGTGAGGAGAGAATATTGGTATTGGAGTTGCTGGATACCGCGCTGATCAGCGCCGTCCAGTCGCCCATCAAAACGCTTACGGCCGCGCCGTTGATGCCCGACAGGGCGGAGGCCAAGCTTGAATAGTCGCCCGATTCGGTGCTGGTGTATGGGCGTCGGTTACCGCTCGAGTCGTAGTAGTATTCGGTCGTGGTCTGGTCTTTGGCTTCTTCCAGTCCCACCATCACGCTGCCAATCGATGCGCCGCTGTTGCTGTACTGAATCACGGAGCCACTCTCTAGCGAGCCCCATTGCACGCCAAGGTTGATCCCGTCAGCTTCCGACATTTCAACAATCAACGCTTCAATCAACACCTGCGCACGGCGAATATCCAACTGCGCAACCACATCCAAAATCGCGTTCATGATGTCTTGTGGCGCGGTGATCACCAGCGAGTTGGTATCGGCGTGCGCGGCAATCATCACCTCGTTGCGCTGCGCTGCACCGCTCGAGCTTTTCTGACCCGTTTGCTTGTCCGCTTGCAAGTTGTCCGACACCCCTTTGAGCACGTCGACCAAATCTTCGGCTTTGGCGTATTTGAGGTACACCACACGGTTATTGCCTTTGGTCGCCATCTCCACGTCAAGCTGTCTGATCAAGCGTTTGAGGCGTTCACGCACTTTCGGGTCACCAGAAATCAGAATCGAATTGGTGCGCTCATCGGCGACAAACTTCGGCTGCAGGAATTCAGGGGTATTCTTGGCATCATTAGCTTTGTTCAAAGCTTCCACGATACGCACCATTTCCGAAGCGGAGGCATTTTTCAGCTCCACCACTTCGATGTCTTTATTGCCCGCTTGGTCGACGCGACGAATGATATCTGCCAAACGGTTGACCACCGCCGCACGGCCCGTGATCAAAATGATGTTTGCCGGGTCGTAATGCACCACGTTGCCCGCGCCCGCGTTATCAATCAGTTGGCGCAGCAGCGGCGACAGTTCGCGCACAGAAACATTTTTCACCGCCACCACTTGGGTGATCACATTGTCGCCGTTGGCACGGTCATGATCGCCCAACACTGGAATGGCTGAGGTTTTGGCGTCTTTGGCTTTGATGACTTTCAGCACGCCGTTGTCCATCTCAACCACCGCAAAGCCGTACACTTCCAGCACATTGAGGAAAAAGCTGTAGTACTGCTTTTCGTTCAGCGTGTCGTAGCTGCGCACATCCACTTTGCCTCGAACAGAAGGGTCAACAATAATGGTTTTCTCGAGGTTGCGGCCAACAATGTTGATGAATTCCTGAATATCCGTGCCTTTAAAGCTGGCGCTGAATTCATTCGCCAGTGCTAACGGCGTCGCCAATAAACTTCCGGCCAACAGCCATGCACTTTTTTTAAGCCAATGCTTCACAGAATACTCCCTCAAACTTTGCTGACATTTTGCGGTTAAAACTGAATATAGATGTCATGTTGCTGTCCATCTCGTTCTACGGTGAGATTGATCTCGGTCAGATCGCTGATCGACTCAAAGACTTTACTCATCACGTCTGGATCGGTCAGATCCAAACCATTTAATTGTGTGGCGATGTCGCCGTTTTGTAAGCCAACCGATTCAAACAACGCTGAATCTTTGCCCGGGCTGACACGATAGCCCAGAATTTTGTCATCCTGCTTCAACTGGGAGAGCGTGACATATTGGAAAATTTCGCGCGGATTTTTCGCCACGGCGGCGCGAATGGCATCCAGTTTGTCATCCACAGAGGCTGACTGAGCGGTACGTGAAGGGGCTGGCGCAGGCTGAGCGCTCATTTTTGAGTAGTCGATCCCTTCCAGCATCAGGGTTTCATCCCGGCCAGAGTTATCGATGATGACGCGATCCGGCAGCACGGCTTTGAGTTTGACCCGCGTGCCTTCAATCACTTCGTTGAGACCATACGTCGCTTGCGAGCCCCGGTTTGCGATCACCGCCAAGCTCAAACGCGGTTCAGAACTCGCAACTACGCCCACCAGCTCTAAGTTCAAGCGCGTTTTCGGTGCATCCACTTTGACCGTTTTCACCACTGCCGGCGCTTGCTCGTTGTACTGCCCAAACAGATCGCCTTGTTGCAATCCGCTGATGTCCATGCCGCTTTGTGTCTGCGTTTGCGTCGTGGTGCTGGCAACCCAACCGCCAACCGCCGTTTGCTCTGCCGGCAGCATCCACACCATCTGACCGACAATCCAGGCAGACCACGCGATACAAATCAAAGCCACCCACACACTCATTGGTTTTTGCCAACGTGCGAGGTGTTGCATCCAATCGCCGGATGTCAACTGCTGAAAATTGATACGCTCCACTTTGTGTCCTTTATTCCTAATTCTTCCGCTAACGTCGTGTTTTTTCTCAGTAGGAGCCTTTTTAATTCAGGGCCTTATACAAAATATAGCAATATATCACAAGCTTTACGGTGTTCTTACACATAAAGTTAACGTTTGTGATGAGTTGAATTATCGGCGATCAATCACCATTGTAAGCGGTAAGCAAAACGCTAAATCATCACATTAGAGGTAATTTGCCAGCATGAGTTCCCATTCTGAAGCGGTTCGACTCGATAAATGGTTATGGGCCGCAAGATTCTATAAAACTCGCTCGCTGGCGCGGAATATGGTCGATGGTGGCAAAGTTCACTATAATGGCCAGCGAACAAAGCCAAGTAAGCTGGTCGAAATCGGTGCGATCATTACCCTGCGCCAAGGCAACGAAGAGAAAACCGTGGTCATCGAACACGTGTCGCAGCAGAGACGTGGCGCACCGGAAGCTCAGACCCTGTATTCAGAAACGGCTGAAAGCGTCGAAAAACGCGAGCGCATGGCGCTGGCACGTAAACTCAACGCCATCAACCCAGCCCCAGATCGCCGCCCAGATAAAAAACAGCGTCGCGATCTTCTAAAATTTAAACATCAATAACGAGCCGGACTATTCCTTATGACTACACGTTCAGTGTCAAACAACACATTAAACCGCTACCTATTTGAAGACCTTTCAGTACGTGGCGAGTTGGTACAACTGGATGAAACGTACCAGCACATCATTACCAGCAAGGAATACCCCGCGCCGATTCAGACGCTGTTAGGTGAGCTATTGGTCGCGACGTCACTGTTGACCGCGACGCTAAAATTCGAAGGCTCAATTACCCTGCAACTGCAAGGGGACGGCCCGGTTTCCCTGGCCGTCATTAACGGCGACAACAATCAACAAGTCCGCGGTGTGGCACGTTGGGACGGCGATATCGCCGACAACGCCAATCTGCATGACATGATGGGCAAAGGCTACCTGGTGATCACCATTGAACCGAAGCAGGGCGAACGCTACCAAGGCGTGGTGGGCCTGGAAGGGGATAACTTGGCTGACGTGCTGGAAGGCTACTTCCTGCGTTCAGAGCAGCTCAAAACGCGCCTATGGATTCGCGTGGGTGAACACGAAGGCAAACCGCACGCCGCAGGTATGCTGCTGCAAGTGATGCCTGATGGCACAGGCACGCCGGAAGATTTCGAGCACCTTGAACAGCTGACCAATACCGTGAAAGATGAAGAACTGTTTACGTTGGAAGCCAATGAGCTGCTGTACCGCCTGTACAACCAAGAAAAAGTGAACGTGTTCGAACCGCAACCGGTGGCATTCCAATGTGGCTGCTCACGAGAACGCAGCGCAGCGGCGATCATCACCCTGGCTCGCGACGACATCAACGAAATCCTTGCTGAAGAGGGATTTGTGGCACTGCATTGTGACTACTGCGGCACCACCTACTCGTTCGATTCGGCGCAAGTGGCTGAATTGTTCGCACATCAAGCGGGCGAGAACAAAACCCTGCATTAATTCATCGGGCTTAACAAGCACGAAGATTTACCGCTACAGCCAGCATTATGCTGGCTTTTTTTGTGATCAAAACCCAATAAAATCAATAGTTACACTCACCGTACGCCGTACTTAATTTCTTTGGAATAATAATCCTTTTGATCTGGCGCAATGGTTTGCGCGCACGATAAAATACCCAAGCCACAATATGTGACGGGTCACCTAAAACCACAGGGAATGCGTGGGTAATTTTTGAACTATCTCCCTGTTTTTTCCCCCTCCCGTTGCTAGCATGGTGAGCAGATAACAATTACAAACTTTTAAAAATCCCTACAAAATCCTCATAAGGAGCACCTATGACCGTTATGGAACATACGAAGGCTGCACAATTAGATCTTACCCAATACGGAATAACCGATGTAACTGAAGTGGTGCGCAACCCAAGTTACGAATTGTTATTCGAAGAAGAAACTCGCTCAGATCTGGAAGGCTACGAAAAAGGCGTCGTCACTGAACTGGGTGCAGTTGCCGTGGACACCGGCATCTTCACTGGCCGCTCACCAAAAGATAAATTCATCGTCAAAGACGCCACCACCGAAGAGAACATGTGGTGGACCTCTGAACAGGCGAAAAACGACAACAAACCCATTAACCAAGCGGTTTGGAACGATTTGAAAGCGCTGGTCGGCAAGCAATTGTCTGGCAAGCGTCTGTTTGTGGTGGACGGATACTGCGGCGCGAACGCCGATACCCGTCTGTGCGTGCGCTTTATTACTGAAGTGGCATGGCAAGCGCACTTCGTGAAAAACATGTTTATCCGTCCATCAGACGAAGAACTGGCAACCTTTAAGCCTGATTTCGTGGTCATGAATGGCGCCAAATGCACCAACGACAAATGGCAAGAACACGGCCTGAACTCAGAAAACTTCACGGTCTTCAACCTGACCGAAAAAATGCAACTGATTGGCGGGACGTGGTACGGCGGCGAGATGAAAAAAGGTATGTTCGCGATGATGAACTACTTCCTGCCGCTGCAAGGCATCGCATCCATGCACTGTAGTGCCAACATGAGCAAAGATGGCGACGTTGCGATCTTCTTTGGTCTGTCTGGTACTGGTAAAACAACCCTGTCGACCGATCCAAAACGCGCACTGATTGGCGACGACGAGCACGGCTGGGATGACGATGGCGTGTTCAACTTCGAAGGCGGTTGTTACGCGAAAACCATCAAGCTCTCAAAAGAAGCGGAACCAGACATCTACAACGCGATTCGTCGTGATGCGCTGCTGGAAAACGTGACGGTTCGTGCGGATGGCTCGATCGATTTCGATGACGGTTCAAAAACCGAAAACACCCGTGTGTCGTACCCGATTTACCACATCGACAACATCGTGAAACCGGTCTCCAAAGGCGGTCACGCAAACAAAGTGATTTTCCTGTCTGCTGATGCATTCGGCGTGCTGCCTCCGGTGTCTAAACTGACGCCAGAACAAACCAAGTACCACTTCCTGTCAGGCTTTACGGCCAAACTGGCGGGTACTGAGCGTGGTATTACCGAGCCAACGCCAACCTTCTCCGCGTGTTTCGGTGCAGCATTCCTCACGCTTCACCCAACCAAATACGCTGAAGTGCTGGTGAAACGCATGGAAGCTGCAGGTGCGGAAGCGTACCTCGTGAACACGGGCTGGAACGGCACTGGCAAACGTATCTCGATCAAAGATACCCGTGGCATCATTGATGCGATTCTGGATGGCTCGATTGAACAAGCGGAAACCAAACACATTCCGATCTTCAACCTCGAAGTGCCAGTCGCGCTGCCAGGCGTTGATTCAGCCATCTTGGACCCACGTGACACATACACTGACCCACTACAATGGGAAAGCAAAGCCAAAGATTTAGCGTCTCGCTTTATCAATAACTTTGATAAGTACACCGACAACGCGGAAGGTAAAGCGTTGGTTGCGGCAGGTCCACAGCTAGACTAAAACTGATAACTCAGTAGCAAGCCCCTCTTTTGAGGGGCTTTTTTAGTTGAAGCCGACGCCAATTTACTCCAAGCTGTGAGCTTTCAGGACGATCATCGCATCAGGGAATTATGAAAAAGCTGCTTGCTCTGGGAGTTGGTTTGATTGCGCTGCTGCTGGCACTCATGCTGGTCGCATTTGGCATCATGCACACCCGTTATCTCACCCCGTCTGCGCAGTGGCTGACCGACCATCTGTGGCCTGAAAAACTGACGTTTAGCGCCCTCTATTACGAATATCCACTCCATTTTCGCCTGCACAATGTGACACTAGAAACCAACGCAACCCCACTGAGTTTTCAACAGGTGGATGTTTGGCTCAGTCCACAACTGTTCCAAGACGACAAATGGGTGATCGACAGCGTGCTGCTTGATGGCGCCAATTTTGCCGACGGCCTGCCAAGCAACGACTTTATCGCTCAGCTGCAACTCCATCAACTGGCGCTACACAACATTGATTTCGCCGACCACGGCTTGATCGCTCGTGGCGTCAACATGCAAGTCAAAAATCCCGTCTGGACCCACGCCCAACAATGGCTGCCTTATGGCGAACTACAACTCTCTGCTGAGCAATTTTACTGGCAAGGCGAAGCGCTCAATAACGTGTTGATTGATGCCAACTACCAAGCGCAAGACAGCACCATCTTTGGCGCCTCATTTCAGTGGCGCGGCGGCGAGTTTTCGGGTCAGGCAGAGCAGTATCCGGCGGGCTGGTCGTTGGTTAACGTCACCTTGAGCAAGCTCGACCTAAAAGACGATCTGTCGACGCTGAGCGCGCCGTGGTGGCAACTGGCCAAGCCTTATCTTCATCACATCAACAGCCTGGATGTGCTCAACAGCAATCTACAACTGGCTGGTACTCGGCTAACCAACGTTGCGCTGTCGCTGGAAAACCTGACGTTAGATCACTCACTGTGGCAACAAGAGGACGGGTATGTGTCGCTCAATGCCGAGTCGGTCGACTGGCACGGTTTGCAATGGATAGACCCGACGCTGAAGCTGGCACTGCGTCCCGGCCGCATCACCATCAGCGACTTTGCCACCGAACTGCTGCAAGGCAGCATTCAGCTTCGTGGTGACCTTCAACCTTCAGGCATCCATCTGCAGCAACTCAGCGCCAGTGGCATCAAATGGTTTGCTGAGCAGCCACACGATTGGGCTTGGTTGGAGGGCGATCTTCCCGAGCTGAACAATCTGACCATCGATCGTTGGGATCTCCACAACTTGCAATTGATCCAACTGACACACAAACCATTCTGGCAGCTCTCTGGGGTCAATGTCGAAGGACGCAATACCGAGCTCAATCGCGCGGGTCGCTGGGGGCTGTGGAATGGTCAACTCCATATCAGTGCCAACAGCGCCAGTATCGATTCCCTACTCAGCATGCAAGGCGTGGTGGACATGAGCAGCAAAGAGGGCCATTGGCAGCTTGAGCGCGCGTTCCTGCCCCTTGAGAACGGTTATGTGGATGCCACTGCCGATTGGGCGTTTAACGCACCGAGCGCGCCGTGGCGCGTGAATCTGCATGGGGATGGTATCCCACTGGCGCCGATGCACACATGGTGGCCGCTCCCGCTGAAAGTCGACGCATTGGCTGAACTGGATGTCACCGCCGACGGCCTTGCGGGCGATTATCCGATGCTGGCGCATTCACTCAGTGGCACACTCAACCTCAACCTGCGCGATGGGGTGATGGTCACCCAATCGGCAGATGCTTTGGTGGTGCAACCTTTCGCCCTCGATGGGCTCACACTCAGCGCCGATCGTGGGCGCTTGTCCGTGGACGCGACGCCGCTGTCTGGCCCAACGCTGAATGCGCACGTGCATGGCGCAATCGATCTGGTCGAGCCCAAGCAGGGCGTGCTGGAATTGAAGGTGAAGCAGCGCTGCACAACGCAGCATTTTGATCTGCTGCGCAATCAACAGCGCACTGAGGCAAATCCTGAGATGATGTGCGCGCCAACCCCTTAGTCGCGCGCACTTTCCAAGATGGCTTGATAATTCGGAATCAGCATGTAGGTGCCAATAAACGTCACGGCATCGACGTCACCACTGGCAATGTTCACATTGACCACAATACGCGCTTTGCGCCCAGATTCGAGGCGATCCAAATCGCCGCTGATACCATCCAGAGACGTCGACGCCACCGGGTTGTGCACCACCGGATGACGATAACGAATGCGACTGTCGACCAGCACAATGTCTCCATCCAAATTGCGCTCACGCATCAGCAGCCACGCCATGCCCCAGCCGGTTAAGGTCGCCAAGGTAAAGGCCGAGCCAGCAAACAGCGTATTGTGCGGGTTGAGGTTGGGATTGAGCTGCGCGCCACATTGAAATTGATAGCCCGTGTACTGCAGTACTTTGATGCCCATTTTCTCGCTGATCGGAATGTGCGCCGCCCAGCGCTCCTGAAGCTCAGTACACCACTCCGGTTTACGTAGCACATTGGCCATCGGGTCGAGCGGTTTCACCATCTGTTGGTGGCGCACAGGGCCGCGTTCATCGGTCAACTCACCACGGCGTTCAAATCCGTTTTTCTCGTAGAACTTAATCGCATCTTCTCGAGCATTGCACACCAGACGCTTGGCCCCTTCCTGGCGCGCCAGAGACTCCAGAGCCACCAGCACCAGCGATCCCATCCCTTTGGCTCGCCGTGTGGATTTGACCGCCATAAAGCGAATCTGGCCTTCGCTGTCCGGTGTAATGTACAACCGGCCGATGGCGATCGGGCGTCCTCGTCCGTCGACAATCATGCGGTGATGGCTCATGGCGTCGTATTCGTCGCGCTCCGAACCAATCGGCATTCGCCACGGCTCGCGCAGCAATTGCCAACGAAAGTGGTAATACTTATTGAGCTGATTATCCGTTTTCGGCGTAATAAGTTTAAACATAGCGTCCGTTCCCGAAGGCTCACGAGGAGCCGAAATTTATACCTGCAACCAGAAGGTTACTGGGCCATCGTTGACGAGTGATACTTTCATGTCGGCCGCAAAACGTCCACGTTCTGTCGGCAACACCTCGGCACACACATCAGAAAAATAATCGTAAAGGCGCTCGGCCTCTTGCGGGTGTGCACCGCGTGAAAACCCAGCGCGCGTGCCCTTTTTGGTGTCGGCTGGCAAGGTAAACTGCGAGACCACCAGCACACTGCCCCCAACGTCTTTGACGCTGAGATTCATTTTACCGGCGTCGTCTTCAAACACACGATAGGTGGTGACACGCTCCACCAAGCGTTTGGCTTTGGCTTCATCGTCGTCGCGTTCTACCCCCAACAGCACCAACAGACCCCGGTTGATTTCACCGATGGTCTCACCGTCGACACGAACGGCCGCTTCACTCACCCGTTGAATCAAGGCTATCACTTTGGTTTCCTTCTTGTTTGTGCTGAGTTTGAGGCAATGAGTGTATCACGTCTGGGGACTCACTCCAGTCTTCACGCTCACCGAGCGCCGCCGTAACTTCGGCCCCAATCAACACAATCAACCAACACAAATACACCCAAACAAACAAAATAGGAATCGCGGCGAGTGCCCCGTATATCAACTGATAAGAAGGGAACTGAGTGATGTAGGCGGCAAAGGCCTTTTTACTCAGTTCAAATAACAATGCCGCGACAAACGCGCCAGCAATGGCATGCAAAAAGTGGACTTTTTTATTCGGCACCAGCAGGTATAAACCCGCAAACGCAAAGAATGACAACAGCAGCGGCAGACGACGTAGGAAGAAGTTGAAGGCTCCCGTGAGCGCTTCACTGTCGAGCAGCTTGAGCGACGTGATATAGGACGTCAGCGCAATGCTGGCCCCCACCAAAATCGGGCCGAGCGTCAGAATCATCCAATACATCGAAAACGAAAACACCATGCGACGTTTTTTGCGTACCCGCCAGATGTAGTTGAGGTTTTTATCGATATTTGAGATCAATGTTAACGCGGCGACAAACAGGAACATCCCGCCGACCGCCGTCATCTTGCCCGTATTGGTCACAAACTCGCTCAAAGCATGGCGCACCGCATCGCCAGCCGCAGGGACGAAGTGGGTAATCACATAGTCTTGTACCACGTCACCGACATTTTCAAAAATCGAGAACGACGAGAGGATCGACAACAACACGGTCAGCATGGGCACTAACGACAACAGCGTGATGTACGCCAGATACCCGGCGTTAACGTTCACTCGGTCGTGCACCATTCGACTCAATAAGTAACGACCAAATAATACGCTCTGCTTTACCAAAGTTTGGATTTTCAACTTGTCTCTCCCATGCGACTAAGCCATGCTAACGCCTTCATTTTAATTGAAAGGAGCGCATGATGCCTTACCTGTTGGCCATCTTCTTATCGATCTTTACTCTAACGGGCTGTCAAAGCGCCTACTACTCGGCGATGGAAAAAGTCGGCGTCCACAAACGTGACATCATGGTTGACCGCGTCGAGGCCGCTCAGGACGCCCAGAAAGACGCACAACAAGAACTGACCAGCGCGTTAGACGCCTTGTCGGCATTCACGCAGTTTGATGGCGGCGAACTCGAAAGCGCTTACGAGCGTATCAACGACCAGTATCAACACAGTGAAGACGCCGCCGCTGACGTTCGTGAGCGCATTGCCGCGATTGAAGACGTTGCCGAGGCGCTCTTTGATGAATGGCAAGGCGAACTGAAACTCTACACCAGCAGCAAACTGCGCCGCGCCAGCGAACAAAAACTCAACACCACCAAAGCGTCATATCAGACGATGCTCAAAGCGATGAAGCGCGCCGAGCAAAAAATGACGCCGGTGCTCAACACGCTGCGAGACAATACGCTCTTCTTGAAGCATAACCTCAATGCCAGTGCGGTAGGATCGCTGCAAGGTGAATTTGCGACGCTGGAACAAGATATTCGCACCGCGATCACGCAAATGAACGCGGCAATTGAAGAATCAAATCAATTCCTCAATCAGTTGAAACAGTAATGCCTTATCGTGCTGCGTGCTCACGCTCTAGCGTACGCAGCACAAATTCAACCCGCGCCGCCACCGGGCCAAATGGGACATCCACACAGTGATAGCCCAATTGGGTGTATGTAGTGAGCAACTGCTCATGAATGGCTAGCGCTTGTGCAAACGGATACGGTCGCACCTCATCTTGCACATAAATCGCCGCATGAGGCCGACAGACAAAGACCAAAGGGAAATACCCTTGGCTTTCGGCTTGCAGCTCAGCGTTCGGCGCAATCCCCGCTTCATGCAGATAACCACAAATGTCCGGAATCGCACGGTCCAAAAACGCCAAAGGTTCGTTTTCCGCACAGCGCTTTTGCTCGCGCATTGCCACCAAACACAACTGAGCAAATCCCGGCAGATCGTGCCAAGGCAAAATGCCCTGAGGCTTGGCACGCTCCTGCTCAATCAAGCCTCTCGACACCTCGGGAAACGTTGCCATACCTGCTTGCGCGAACGCCTCTATCAAGGTGGTTTTTCCGGCGCCCGGACCGCCGGTGATGATGATCGGTTTCACTCTCACTCCTTTTCTCAGGGCGAAAAAAAGCCCCCAGCAGATGCTGAGGGCTTCACACGATTCATTCAACGATTATTTTGCGTCGCGAGCAGCGCGTTTACGATCGTTTTCAGTCAGGTGACGTTTACGAATACGGATGCTTTGTGGTGTTACTTCAACCAGTTCATCGTCATCGATAAACTCAAGCGCTTGCTCTAGCGTGTATTTGATTGCTGGAGTCAGAACTTGAGCTTCGTCCGTACCAGAAGCACGTACGTTGGTCAGCTGTTTGCCTTTCAGACAGTTGACAGTCAGGTCGTTCGAACGGTTGTGAATACCCACGATTTGACCTTCGTAAACTTCGTCCGCGTGTTCAGTGAACAGACGGCCACGTTCTTGCAGGTTAAACAGTGCGTAAGTCAGTGCTTTACCAGTTGCGTTCGAAATCAGTACGCCGTTCACACGTTGGCCGATGTTGCCGCCTTTGTGTGGACCGTAGTGGTCGAATGTATGGTACAGCAGACCAGAACCTGAAGTCAGTGTCATGAACTCAGTTTGGAAGCCGATCAGGCCACGTGATGGCATCACGAAGTCTAGACGTACACGACCTTTGCCATCTGGAGACATATCTTTCAGTTCGCCTTTACGCAAACCGATTTTCTCCATGATGCCACCTTGGTGCTCTTCCAACACGTCGATGGTCACGGTTTCAAACGGTTCCATCAGTTGGCCGTTTTCTTCTTTCAGGATTACTTCTGGACGAGATACTGCCAGTTCGAACCCTTCACGGCGCATGTTTTCGATCAGGATAGACAGGTGAAGTTCACCACGGCCTGATACGCGGAATTTATCTGGATCGTCAGTTTGCTCAACACGCAGTGCAACGTTGTGAACCAGTTCTTTTTCCAGACGCTCAAGGATGTTACGTGAGGTTACAAACTTACCTTCTTTACCCGCGAACGGAGAAGTGTTGACCTGGAAAGTCATGGTAACGGTTGGTTCGTCAACGCTCAGCGGTGGCAGCGCTTCGATGCAGTTCACGTCACAGATGGTGTCTGAAATTTTCAGTTCGCCAAGACCCGTGATCGCAACGATGTCACCCGCAGTTGCTTGTTCAGTTTCAGAACGTTGCAGACCCAGGTAACCCAGAACAGTACCCACTTTGCCGTTACGTTTTTTACCATCAGCGCTCACGACAGTCACTTGCTGGTTCGGTTTTACCGTACCGCGAGTTACGCGGCCAACACCGATAACACCAACGTATGAGCTGTAGTCCAGCTGAGAAATTTGCATTTGCAGCGGACCTTCAAGGTCAACTTGAGGTGGTTCAACGTTATCCACGATCGCTTGGAACAGCGGTTCCATGTTCTCGCCCGTTTCGCCTTCTTCCAGCGTTGCCCAGCCGTTCAGCGCTGATGCGTAAACCACTTGGAAGTCCAGCTGTTCATCCGTTGCACCCAGGTTGTCGAACAGGTCAAAAACCTGATCCATAACCCAGTCAGGACGCGCGCCAGGGCGGTCGATTTTGTTGATCACAACGATTGGTTTCAGACCGTGAGCAAACGCTTTTTGAGTCACGAAACGAGTTTGTGGCATTGGGCCGTCAACGGCATCAACGATTAGACATACGCAGTCAACCATTGACATGATACGTTCAACTTCACCACCGAAGTCCGCGTGTCCTGGGGTGTCTACGATGTTGATACGGTAGTCATGCCAGTTAATCGCAGTGTTTTTCGCTAGGATGGTAATGCCGCGCTCTTTTTCAATGTCGTTCGAGTCCATGACTCGCTCTTCAACATCACCGCGCGACTCTAACGTGCCTGATTGCTGGAGTAGTTTATCCACCAGGGTCGTTTTGCCGTGGTCAACGTGCGCGATAATCGCGATGTTTCTTAATTTATCAATCTGTGGAGTAGCCATGGAGTTTTGCTTCACTTATTTACACAAAATGGTCCGCTTTCGCGCGTAGGCGAAATCGGCACCTGAGTTTGGTTCAAAAAACGGCCAATAATGTACCAGATTTTGGCGAAAAACCTAGGAATATGTGATCTGTCACGCTGAATTTCGCTCCTTTAGAGCCTAGTTGTCAAATTGATTTAAAACAAACCGAGACATACTGGTCGGAAATGGCAATTGACATCCCTGCAAATTAGCGGCTGAATAGTGTTCGCTTTGACAGATATTGGTGCAGTCAACATTAATTTGCACCAATAAGGTGCAACAAAGGATCTTCTTGGTGCAGTAGTAAGCACCAAAACGAACCAAACCTATGCAAGGCATTGAATTTATGGAACTTAAGAAATTGGCACGATTTTAGCTAATATGATTTCAGCACAGATTAAGTAGCAGTTCAGACATTAATCGATGCTGGAATTCATTTTTGATTCGAGCCCAAACCGCTTTATTAACACTGGAGGTTATCCAAGATGTCAGTAGAAAACGTACTATCGCTGATCCAAGAAAACGAAGTTAAGTTTGTTGACCTACGCTTCACAGACACAAAAGGTAAAGAGCAGCACATCTCTATCCCTGCTCACCAAATCGATGCAGACTTCTTCGAAGAAGGTAAAATGTTCGATGGTTCATCAGTTGCTGGCTGGAAAGGTATCAACGAATCAGACATGGTCATGATGCCTGATGCATCATCTGCTGTGCTTGACCCATTCACAGAAGACTCAACGCTGAACATCCGTTGTGACATTCTTGAGCCTGCAACCATGCAAGGCTACGATCGCGACCCACGCTCTATCGCAAAACGTGCAGAAGACTACATGCGTTCAACTGGCATCGCAGATACGGTCCTGATCGGTCCAGAGCCAGAGTTCTTCCTGTTTGATGACGTAAAATTCTCAACTGACATGTCCGGCTCTTTCTTCAAGATCGATGACGTTGAAGCCGCTTGGAACACAGGTACTGACTACGAAGACGGCAACAAAGGTCACCGTCCAGGCGTGAAAGGGGGTTACTTCCCAGTCGCACCAGTCGACTCATCACAAGACATCCGTTCAGCCATGTGTTTGATCATGGAAGAGATGGGTCTGGTTGTTGAAGCGCACCACCACGAAGTTGCAACTGCAGGTCAGAACGAAATCGCAACACGTTTCAACACGTTGACAACCAAAGCGGACGAAATCCAAATCTACAAGTACGTTGTTCATAACGTTGCTCACGCATTCGGTAAAACAGCGACTTTCATGCCTAAACCACTGGTTGGCGACAACGGTTCTGGCATGCACGTACACCAATCTCTGGCAAAAGACGGTGTGAACCTGTTTGCTGGCGACAAGTACGGCGGCCTGTCTGAAATGGCGATCTACTACATCGGTGGTATCATCAAGCACGCACGTGCACTGAACGCCTTGACCAACCCGTCAACCAACTCATACAAGCGTCTGGTACCTCACTACGAAGCACCTGTGATGCTGGCTTACTCAGCGCGTAACCGTTCTGCGTCAATCCGTATCCCAGTGGTACCAAGCCCGAAAGCGCGTCGTATAGAAGTTCGCTTCCCAGATCCAGCAGCAAACCCATACCTTGCGTTTGCCGCGATGCTGATGGCTGGTCTTGACGGTATCAAGAACAAGATCCACCCAGGCGAAGCGATGGACAAAGACCTGTACGATCTGCCAGCAGAAGAAGCAGCAGAAATTCCTAAGGTTGCAGAATCACTGAAACAAGCGCTAGAAAGCCTAGATGCTGACCGTGAATTCCTGACCGCAGGCGGCGTATTCTCTGATGACTTCATCAACTCTTACATCGATCTGAAAACGAAAGATGTTGAGCGCATCAACACCGCTGTACACCCACTGGAATTCGAACTGTACTACTCTGTATAAGTTTCATTTCGTGTAACCTTCACGGGCTTACACCAGAAAATCAGGCTCGCCTCGCAGGCGGGCCTTTTTCATATTTGGCGTTTATCATCGGCAATTTAACATGAACGTTACATAATCTAGCGTCTTCGACGCTGCCGTTTTGGCCACCACCATGAGTGAGGTGAACGATGATTCGTATTGTGTTTTTGGGGTTACTCCTGTTGCTCACACTGCCGCTGAAGTTGAGCGCACAAAGTGTTTATACTTGGGAAGATGAACAAGGCGTGGTGCACTTTAGCGATGCGCCAGCCGACGATCAGGCCCAAGCCATTCACCTACCCGATGTGGATGCAACGCCCCCCGCTCCCAGTTATACCCCCGCCCAACCAATCGATCCACCTGCACCAAAATCGACCACCGAACCGCACATCGCGCTGCAAGTGACCCTGAGCGCCCCCCACCATGACCAAACCATTCGCGACAATCGCGGCCGAATGACCCTTGAGGTTGAGCTCAATCGCCCGCTGGGCGTTGGTGAACACCTGCAATTGCTGATGGATGGCAAGCCTTACGGCGCACCCAGCACCAAAACGGTGTGGCACCTGAACAATATTGAACGCGGGTCTCATACCTTTTCAATTCAGGCATTTGGATTCGGCAAGGTTATTGCATCATCTAAGTTTGTAACGGTGCATTTACATCGAGCGTCCGTGAATTAGGCGATATCCACACTAATTTGCTCGATTTCAGGCAGTGTCTGGCTTTTTCTTTGTGCTCCGTTGCGCCATACTTGACAATTCGATGCACCATTTTTGTGCATTGCATTATTTTGGAACACGGACAAGGATGAACCTGTGAGTGCAGAGCTAAGCGAAACCATACTGAACAACGTTGTGACCGCCACTTTGATGTTGGATGAAACCCTGTGCGTGCGCTATGCCAACCCCGCAGCCGAACAGCTGTTTTCACAAAGTGCCAAACGCATCATCAATCAGCCGCTGTCTAAACTGATTCAACATGCGTCGATGGATCTGGCGCTGCTCTCACAGCCGCTGCAAAGCGGTCAGAGCATCACCGACAGTGACGTCACCTTCGTGGTCGATGGCAAACCCCTCATGCTGGAAGTGACCGTCAGCCCGCTATCATGGCAAAAAGAGCTGATGCTGTTGGTCGAAATGCGCAAAATAGGGCAACAGCGTCGCCTGACGCAAGAGCTTAACCAACATGCACAACAACAAGCGGCCAAACTGCTAGTGCGTGGCTTGGCCCATGAGATCAAAAATCCACTGGGTGGGTTACGCGGCGCAGCGCAACTTCTCGAGCGCATGCTGCCCGATCAGAGCCTGACTGAATACACCCAAATCATCATTGAACAGGCGGACCGCCTACGCGCGCTCGTGGATCGCCTGCTCGGCCCCCAAAAGCCGGGCAAGAAAACCTCCGAGAACCTGCACCTGATTTTGGAAAAAGTTCGTCAGTTGGTGGAACTGGAAGGCCGCGCCGATCTCACAATTGAGCGCGATTACGACCCCAGTTTGCCCAACATCCTGATGGACACCGATCAGATCGAGCAAGCCCTGCTGAACATTGTCAGCAATGCAGCGCAAATTTTGGCCAACCAGCCACATGGCGTGATCACACTCCGCACCAGAACGGTGCACCAAGCCAATATTCACGGCCAACGACATAAGTTGGTGGCCAGAATCGAAATCATCGATAACGGTCCGGGCATTCCGCTCGAACTTCAAGACACGCTGTTTTACCCCATGGTCAGCGGTCGTGAGGGCGGCACCGGACTTGGCTTATCGATTTCGCAAAACCTGATTGACCAGCACAATGGAAAAATAGATGTAGAAAGCTGGCCAGGTAGAACCACATTTACGATTTATTTACCGATTTGAACGACGTGACCATTCTCGCTTGGAGAATGGAGGCTGCTGTTGAGGAAACCAGACTATGAGTAAAGGATACGTATGGGTTGTCGATGACGACAGCTCGATTCGCTGGGTGATGGAGAAAACCCTGTCGTCAGCCAATATTAAGTGTGAAACCTTTTCTGATGCAGAAAGTGTGTTGATGGCACTCGAACGAGAAACCCCTGACGTCTTAGTTTCCGATATTCGTATGCCCGGCATTGATGGGATTGAGCTATTGCACCAAGTGCATTCACGCTCACCGGAATTGCCGGTGATCATCATGACCGCGCACTCCGACTTGGATGCCGCAGTCAACGCCTACCAAAAGGGGGCATTCGAATATTTGCCGAAGCCATTTGATGTCGATGAAACGTTAACCCTCGTTGAGCGCGCCATTGCGCATGGTCAGGAGCAGCGTAAAGAACAATCGCAGCATTTGGTTCCCACCTACGATGCACCAGAAATCATCGGTGAAGCTCCCGCGATGCAAGAGGTGTTTCGCGCTATCGGCCGCCTCTCTCGCTCCTCTATTTCAGTACTGATCAACGGTGAATCCGGCACGGGTAAAGAATTGGTAGCACATGCACTGCATCGTCACAGCCCGCGCGCGCAAAAGCCGTTCATCGCGTTGAACATGGCCGCGATTCCCAAGGATTTGATTGAATCAGAGCTGTTTGGTCACGAAAAAGGGGCGTTTACCGGCGCCAACAACGTGCGCCAAGGCCGTTTCGAACAGGCCAATGGCGGCACACTGTTTCTGGATGAAATTGGCGATATGCCACTCGATATTCAAACCCGTCTGCTGCGCGTGCTTGCAGACGGACAGTTTTATCGCGTGGGTGGCCATTCAGCGATCAAAGTCGATGTGCGCATCGTGGCTGCAACCCACCAGAACCTAGAAAAACTGGTACATCAAGGTAAATTCCGTGAGGACTTATTTCACCGTCTGAACGTCATTCGCATTCAAATCCCGTCATTACGTGAGCGCCGTCAGGATATTGATAAGCTGACTAAACATTTCCTCGCTTTGGCCGCCAAAGAGTTAGGTGTGGAGATGAAAACGCTGCACCCCAAGACGATTGAGATACTCAACCGCCTCGACTGGCCCGGGAACGTGCGTCAATTGGAAAACATGTGCCGTTGGTTAACCGTGATGGCCAGCGGCACTGAAGTGCTCCCGAGCGATCTACCTTCTGAACTGTTGGCTGAAAAGAAAAGCGTCGACTTTGACAGCGATGCCAGTTGGCAAAAACAGCTTGAAGCGTGGGCGAAATCGGCGTTGGCCTCGGGAGAAACCGAGATACTTTCGTACGCACTCCCAGAATTTGAACGTATACTTTTAGAGGCAGCACTCAATCACACCAATGGCCATAAGCAGGACGCCGCCAAAGTATTAGGTTGGGGACGCAATACGCTCACACGGAAACTGAAAGAGCTGTATTAGCATGTAGGTTGTCTCCCGCTGCCAATCCTAATACCGGCCATTAGCGCAGAATCAGGATATGCCGTTCAGACAACAGATGACTTTAAAAACTGCAGTGTTGTTTCCTTTTGTGATCATTATTTTGGTCACCATTGGAGTCATCGGCGCGGTGCAAAAATACAGCTACGAACAGATGGTTCAGGACGTGAGCCGCAAGCAGCTCACGTTCCTGTCCAGCAATGTCGACCAACGGCTGCATACCTTTCTGGATGAGCCATTTCGCGCCAACCAAAGCATGAGTTATGGCATTGGCTTCCATCAGTTGTATCAACCCCACCAAGCGCAGGTGATCGAGCGCTTTCTTCACTCAGGGTTTGATGAGCTGTATCGGCCGATTTCGCAAATCGATGTGATGAGCTTTGCCGGCATTCACGGCGAATTTGTCGGTTTTCGCAAAGAGGACAATCAAGACTTTACGCTGATGCTCAAAGATGCGCGCACTCAGCAGCAGTTGATGATCTATCACGGTGACTCGGTGAATGGTGAAGTCCGTTCCGTTATCAATCACTATGACCCTCGCACTCGCCCATTTTACACACCAGTCGCTGCCAATCCGCGCCCGATGTGGTCATCGGTATACACCAACATGGATGAACGTCAGGACATCACCCTGTCCGCGCTCACGCCCGTCATGCAACAACAGCAGTTTGTTGGCGTCATGGTCACCGACGTGAAGATCAGCACCTTCAACGCGTTCCTGCACCAGTTAAAGCGTGAAACCAACGCTGATGTCTATATCTTTGATGGTGACCAACGCTTGATTGCACACACGGTGCCGACGGGCGTGGTCTCTTGGGGAACCGAGTCGTCTCCCAAAGGAGAACGACTCACGACACAAGAAACCCCGAACCCCGTGCTCAAAGCCAGCGCGACACACATCGCGCATTCACTGCATACCGAACATGCCGTTCCCAGCCAAGTGTTTAGCACCAGCGTCGATGGCGCGCGCTATTTCAACCAAGTCGCCGCGGTTAGGGATGAATACGGGCTTCAATGGTATATCAACGTCACCATCTCTGAAGCCGACCTCTTGGGTTCGCTACCACAAAACCAGCGTAATAGCTGGTTACTGGGGTTGCTCGTGAGCTTATTCGGCATCGGGATTGGTTTTATCACATTCAACCGAGTCACGGCGCCTATCACCTCCACCGCCGTGGCCGCAAAACATCTGGCACAGGGCGACTGGAACAGTGCCATGCCCAAACCCGGCAAAATCTACGAAACCAGCATGATGGTGTACGCCTTTACCGAAATGGCCAACAACTTAAAGGCGTCCTTCAAAGCACTGCGCGAACAATTGATTTATGACTCGTTGACCAAGGTATACAGCCGTGAAGGCATCATCGATTGCTGTAGCCAGATGCCTGTGCTGCACGGTAGCTTATTTCTCATCGGCATCGATAAGTTTCGAGACATCAATGACAGCCTCGGCCATCACCAGGCCGACCAACTATTGGTGTTGATCGCCCAACGCCTCAAAACCGTGAATAACGAAGAGACATACATCGCCCGTATCGGGGGCGATGAATTCGCGATTTATCGGCCGCATTGTGTGGAGGAACAACAGGTGAAGCACTTTGCTCAGCAATTGCTACAGCTGTTTGCGACACCATTTCATATGCCAAACGAAAACATCGCCGTGAACATCTCCATCGGCATCGTGCATCATCTACCTTCCGCCAGTATGACGGTTTGGCTACGCAACGGTAGCATTGCGCTCAGCAACGCCAAGCAGGACTCAACTCGCATCAGTTATTACGTTCCAGAAATGGCCGATATTTCGCGCAAACGGACTCAAATGGTCACGCACATTAAGCTGGCACTAGAGAACCGAGAGTTTGTACCGTTCTATCAACCCATTGTGGATCTCCACAGCGGTGAAGTACTGGGGGCGGAAGCGTTAGCACGCTGGTTATCGCCGGAGTTTGGCCTCGTACCGCCAATGGATTTCATTCCAATCGCCGAAGAAAGCGGCCTGATCAACGCCATTGGTGAACACATGCTGCGCCAAGCCTGCTGGGACACCGTGCAAGGCATTGAACAAGGCAAGTGGTCGGCGGACTTCCAAATGCACGTGAATTTATCAGTCAATCAATTGTCTCACCCAGAGTTCTTACCGCAGTTGCGAGAGACATTACGCGACACCGGGATGCAGCCCAATAACCTCACCTTGGAGATCACCGAATCGCGCATCGTCAACAACGACCCCGTCATTCTCAATACCATGCAAGCCATTAAACAACTGGGCATCCGTTTGGCCATCGACGACTTCGGTACGGGATATAGCTCGTTGGCCTACTTGTATAAATTGCCATTCGACTGTCTGAAGATCGATCGTGCGTTTGTTTCGTTACTCAACCCAACGCATTTTGAAACCAGCATCGCCGCCACCATCATCACACTGGCCAACAGTTTTAAAGTCAACATCGTCGCCGAAGGCATTGAAACGCCGGAACAAGCAGAGTTGTTGGCACAATTACATTGCCCACAAGGACAAGGCTTCCTATTTAACAAGCCAATGTCTTATCACGAATGGCCAACAGATCTAGTGAACATGAAGAGAATATCGGCAAAATAGCGACGATTTCCACTTTCTCACTACTGACACTTCACGGTTTGGTTTTTATACTTAGCGCAGATTTTGACTTGGTAGATGAACATGATTACGAAAACTATTCCACTCACCGATTTGCACCGTCACCTCGACGGGAACATTCGCACTCAAACTATTCTCGACCTCGGTCAAAAATTTGGTATTGCTTTGCCCGCCAACACAATAGAGGCACTCACGCCACATGTACAAATTGTGGAAGCTGAACCTTCACTGGTGGCCTTCCTGTCTAAACTGGATTGGGGCGTGGCCGTACTGGGCGATTTGGATGCGTGTCGCCGCGTTGCGTATGAAAACGTGGAGGACGCACTGCATGCTCAAATTGATTACGCAGAACTGCGTTTTTCCCCGTACTACATGGCGATGAAACACAACCTACCCGTAGCGGGTGTGGTTGAAGCGGTCGTCGATGGCGTTCAAGCCGGCGTACGCGATTTTGGCGTTCAAGCGAACCTGATTGGGATTATGAGCCGTACTTTTGGCACAGACGCTTGTCAGCAAGAACTGGACGCAATTTTGAGCCAGAAAGATCATATTGTGGCCGTCGATCTGGCCGGTGATGAACTGGGCCAGCCTGGCGATCGCTTTGTCAGCCACTTTAAACAGGTGCGTGATGCCGGTTTACACATCACTGTGCATGCAGGGGAAGCCGCAGGTCCAGAAAGCATGTGGCAGGCGATTCGTGATTTGGGAGCCACTCGTATTGGTCATGGTGTGAAAGCCATTCACGATCCGGAGTTGATGGATTATTTAGCCAAACATCGTATTGGTATCGAGTCTTGTCTCACCTCCAACATTCAAACCAGTACAGTAGAAAGCTTCGCACAACACCCTCTCAAGCGTTTCTTGGAGCATGGTGTACTTGCATGCCTGAATACCGACGATCCAGCAGTCGAAGGCATTGAGCTGCCTTACGAGTATGAAGTAGCCGCACCTCAAGCCGGACTGAGCCAAGAACAGATTCATCAGGCACAGATCAATGGTCTGGAGCTGGCTTTTCTTTCCGAATCTGACAAACAGACCCTCAAAGCCAAAGTCGCTCAGCGCGTGTAACGTAGAAACTCTCTTCTGTTGAAGCCGATGCCTATCGCATCGGCTTTTTTATTCTCGGCTGTTCGAGCGCAGCTTCGCCTGTGTCAATAAACAACGTCATCGTGACCGTCATTCACCCATTGAGAACCAGTCAAGATGTCGAGCACGAACGGTGCGCACCAAAATTACAAAGAGTAAGAGGAAAAATTTGGAGCACGTAAAGGGATAAACAAGAGAGTTCAGGAATAAAGGAAATAAAGGATGAAGATTCGGTGCGTTTTCTAAACG